>JAKPQA010000035.1 GCA_029547025.1 Armatimonadota bacterium | reverse complement strand
CCCCTATGTGACCGCATCCGCTCGCAGCCTGGTACCGGCGCCCGAGCCGGCACCAGGTGCTCAGGTGATCCTCTCCTCACTCCAGCTTCGTGGGGACGCCCGACGCGTGACTCTCCACGTGGTCAGCTCGGGCGGCTATGTGGGCATTGCCCACGCTTACCGCAGCATCGCCGAGCGGCGAGGGCTGGCACGGACGTGGATGGAGAAGGCCCAGTGGGCGCCCGAGGTGTGGAAGCTCGCCGGCGCACCGGACTTCAAGCCCTTCGTGATGGTGCGAACCCTCAAGTCGTCGGTCTACCACCAGGGCGAGGCCGACGAGCGTGTCGACGTGGGCTACACTTTCGACGAGGTGGCCCGCTGTGCGGAGCACTGGAAGAACGACCTTGGGCTCGACAAGGCGCTGGTGGTGCTCGCCGGATGGATCCACCGCGGCTATGACAACCAGCATCCGGACATCTTGCCGGCGGCGCCCGAGTGCGGTGGCGACGAGGCCCTGGCCGAGTGCAGCAAGCGGGTCCAGGCTCTGGGGTATCTGTGCGGTGGCCACGACAACTACCAGGATATGTACCGCGATGCGCCCTCGTGGGACGAGTCCTACATCATGCGTAATCCCGATGGGTCCATCCGGCAAGGCGGCAACTGGGCGGGTGGGCCATGTTGGCTCATCTGCTCCAGGAAGGCGCTCGAACTGGCCCGCCGCAACCTGCCCGAAGTCAAGCGCCGCTATGGCTTCTCAGCCTACTTCATCGACACCACCTTCGCGGCCCCGCCCTACGAGTGCTCGTCCACTGAGCACCCGCTGACATTCACCGACGACATCCGCTACAAGGGCGAGCTGTGCGACCTGAGCCGTTCGTTCTTCCCCATCCACGGGTCCGAGGAGGGGCAAGAGTGGGCCATCCCGCACTCGAGTTACTTCGAGGGGATTATGGGCGGGGTGCTATCGGAGCCGCCAGCCGGCACCCGGCAGATACCGCTAATGGACCTGGTGTACCACGACTGCATCGCCCTCTACACCCACCAGGGTACGCGCGCCGGCCCTGCGGACGCGCGGTACATCATCCGCCATCTGAGTTCCGGCCGGATGCCGGTTTACAGCTTCGGCCCGCACGCCTACTTCGAGAACGAGGCCATCGAGCTGGCACCGGCCGTGCCCTCGGTCGCCCGGGTGGAGCGCGGGGGTGACCGGCGCCACATCCGCGTCACGTATCGGTGGAACGTGACGGGTCCGATGCCCCCGGCTCGGTGTTTCGTCCATTTCACCGACGCCACGGGTGGCATCGTCCTCCAAGATGACCACGACCTGGCTCCGGGCACGGAGGAGTGGCAGCCCGGCCAGACCGTCATCGACGGCCCCCGTGATGTGGAGATTCCCGAGGGTCTCAGCGGCGGCTTCGACGTGCGCATCGGCCTGCTGGCCGGCGACCGGCGCCTCCGTCTCCCCGCCGCCGACGATGGGTCGCTCCGGGTGGTGGTGGGACAGCTCCATCTTTCGGAGAAGGGTGTGCGCTTCACACCGCCGGAGGGGCGCGGGGCGGCCGCCGACCCCACCTGCTTCGCCCGGGCCGATGGCGGTTGGGGTCAGGCTCTCGGTGCCACCGACCGGTTCATCAAGAACACCTACGAGTTCATGTCGCCGGTCAACGAGATCACGTTCACCATGCGGATTGTCGATCACGCGTTCCTCGACGCCGGCGGCCGCGTGGAGCGCACCGTCTTCGCGGACCCCCGGAAGCCTTCGCGGACACTCACCATCATCACCAACGCAGGCACCGAGGTGTTCCGGACTGGCGACGCCGTGCTCCCGCCCTTCGGGTTCGTGGTCGAGTCACCGGAGTTCGTGGCCTTCCACGCACTGCAGTACCGGGGCGTCATCTATGAGCCCTCGGCGCTGTTCTGCGCTCGACTGGTCACCGGGACGGCTATTGGCGCGCCGGGGAGCACCGTGCGGGTCTACCATGGGTTCGGGAGCCAGACACTGAGGCTCCCGAGCCGCGCGGCCACGGCGATGGCAGGTGAGCAGAGGATCAAGACGCGGAAGGGCTTGGCGGAGATCCCGGTCCAGACAGAGGCAGTCGTGCGCTTCCGATGACATGTCCAAAGCACCGGTCGGCGGTCACGCCGTCGATTCGGACCTGGGCGAGGTCGTTCCGTTCGGCCTCGCCGGCGGGGACGGACACCTCGGCATAGGTGTCGGTGTGTCCGACCACATGCTCACCGATCTGACGTTCGAAGAGCACCGATTGCTCAGTCCCCACGAGCGAGTCGAGGTAGGTCGCGTACCGGTTCGCTGACCAGGCCAGCAGCTCTCTGCTTCTGCGCTTGATGATGTCTGGCCGCACTGGGCCGGGGAGGTAGGCGGCGGCCGTCCCGTCGCGCGGGGAGTAGCTGAACACGTGCAGGTAGGCCAGCGGCAGGGTTCGGACCAGTTCGCACGTGCGGGCGTGGTCGTCGTCGGTCTCACCGGGAAACCCGGTCAGGACGTCGGCGCCCAGGGCCAGGCCGGGTATGCGCCGGGCCAGTTCGCCGACGATCGACGCGTACTGCTCGGCGGTGTAGCGCCGGTTCATGGCCGCCAGGACCCGATCGGACCCCGACTGGAGCGGGATATGCAGGTGCCGGCAGATGCGCCCGGCGTGGGCGGCCAGAACGTCGATCAGCTCGGGCGAGAACTCGAGTGGCTCGATGGAGCTCAACCGCAGGCGCTGGGGCCGAGGATCTTCGAGGATGAGACGCAACAGCTCGGCCAGGGAAACCGGTGGGGTGAGGTCGCGGCCGTAGGTGCCGAGGTGAATGCCGATGAGCACAATCTCGCGGTGGCCGGCCTCGCAGAGCTGGCGCACCTGGGCGATGGTATCATCGACGAGGCGGCTGCGGTTGGGCCCGCGGGCCAGGGGCACCTTGCAGTAGGCGCAGCGCGCGTCGCAGCCATCCTGGATCTTCACGAAGGCCCGGGTATGACTGTCGAAGGCTTGCACAGAGACGCGCTCGAATGCCGTCTGCTGGGACAGGTTGGTGACCCGGACCCCAGGTTCGGGGGAGGCGCCAGCAAGCCAGTCGCTCAGGCGGAGCTTGTCAGCGTTGCCGAGCACCAGGTCGACCTCGGGCATGGCAGCCAGGCGGCCTGCATCGGTCTGGGCATAGCAGCCGGCGGCGACCACCAGAGCCGAGGGGTTCCGCCGTTTGGCCTGGCGGAGCAGGCGGCGGGCGTCGTGATCTGCCTTCTGCGTGACGGTGCAGGTGTTGACGAGGTAGAGATCCGCTCGGGCGGTGAATGGGACGATCTCGTGTCCGGCGGCGATGAGTCCTTCGCGGATGACCTCGGTCTCGTACTGGTTGAGCTTGCACCCGATGGTGTGAAGTGCGACGCGCATCAGTGGACCCCATGTCCGGCGCCATGGCGGCTGCCGAAGGTGGCCCGGGCCGCACGGCGGAAGCGGAGGCCGGAAGGTGCTCCGAAGGACACGAGGAGGGGCCGAGTGGAGAGCGCTGGCGAAGCAGGGTGGGCGCCCTCCGGGCCGAGTTTCCGAGCGCATACCATGTTGACCGAGGCCTCCATCCGGGCAGCGGCCGTGATCCGCTGGGTCGTGCTGCTCCCCGCGCTGGCCGTCGCGTGCCGGGCCCAGACGCCGGTCCCAGCGGCGGTCTGTACCGGGCGCGTCGTTGAGTTCCGCGTCGAGGGTGAGGCACTCGTCAGCACACCCGTGGGCGGGGTCACCATTGTAGCAGGCCCCGGGCTTTGGCTCGATGTGCGGCCGGACGGGCGGGACATCGTCAGTGGCGGGGAACCGGCTCACCTCGGTGTGACGGATGCAGACGGGGTCTTCTCTCTGCCCCACGACCTTGCCCCCGATTCGGTGGCGATCCTCTGGAAGCCCGGGTACTTGCCGGCGATGGTATTGCCGTCGGAGTGGGCAGACGGCCCGCTCGAGGTTGTCCTCATCCGGCAACCGGGGGGCGGCGGCCACACCGCGCTGGCCCGCTCGGACGGCAGGCTGCTGTTTGGAGCGGTGACCGCACCGTCAGGCGAGACCGTGGTCGATTCGGAGCATGGGGTGGCCCTGCAGGCGCCACCGGGGTACATGCGGGTCCATGTCGATGACGACTACACTTTCCTTCGGTTGGCCAAGGGGGCCCGGGAGATCAGCGTCGTCGACCTCAAGCAGAAGTTCGACACGAGGACCCTGGGCCAGATGCTGCGCAGCCACACCGATGGCGGCGAAGTGAAGCTGCTCAGCGACCGACGGATCGATGTCGATGGTGTATCGGCCACGCGCCGCGAGTTCCGCAGCCCCGTGGGGCGCACGGTGCTGGTCTATGCGTCGCGGGGCGGGTCCTATTACACATTCATCCTCTATGCGCCGGAGAAGGAGTACGACGAGGCCGCGGCCGAGTTCGAGGCCGCCCTGGCGAGTCTGTGCTTCGTCGGCCGGTCGCCATCGGCGCCCAAAGGCTTCCGGGCAGCCAAGCTGCCCGTGTGGGGTCTGACCTACACCGTCCCGCCCGGGTGGACAGCGGCGCCGACCAGAGAGGGCGCCGCGGTCGCCGAGTGGAGCCATTCGCGGCTCGACGCGCGGCTGGTGATCACGGGCGAACGCTCGCCGATGGACAGCAGTCCGGCCGCGACCATCGAACGGGCCCTGGCGGCCCGTGGTCTTGCCGGTCTGACTCTTGCGGCGTCGCGACCCCTGCTGGCGGGTGGGCTCGTCGGGGTGGACAGCACCTACACGGCCGAGGACGGCCGCATGCTCCGCGCCGCGGCGCTCGAGGCCGATGGTGTGAGCTACTGCGCCCTGTTCGATCTTCCGCCGGAGCCCGATGTCGCGACCCGGCAGGCTGTCACCGCCTGCCTGCGGTCGATGCGGGTGCCGTAGGGGCGAGCACCTTCGCCCTGCGGTGTTGCCCCGAATCGACCAGCGCCCAAGGGGATCTTCGGGAGCGCCGACTTCAGTCGGCCGGGGTGTGGGGCGGGCGCCCCACGGTGTTGCCGTGCCCCGCTACTGCGGAGCTGGGATGCAGGGGGCGACGGGTACCCGACAGCAGGCCGCCGTCCACGGGGCGACAGCCGACCTCGGGCCGCGAGCGACGGGTCCCTCACGCCGAGGCCAGCAGCAGGGGCGTCTGCCCGCCTCGAGTGACCGCGTCCACCTCGCTGCCGGCCTCCAGGAGCACTCCCACGGCCTCCGGTTGGCCGTTCAGTGCCGCGTGGTGTAGCGCCGTGAAGCCGTGGCGGTCCGCCGCATTGGGGTCCCGGCCGCGCAGCTCCAGCGCCGGGAGGAGTACCTCGGCGAGATACCTGGCTCGAGCCCTGGCGCGCATCTGCGCGACGAGACCTGGCTGCGCCCCGCGCTCAGACGCCGGGGCGAGGTGGAGTCGCTCGCCCTCCTGGGCTGCCTCGGCCTCACACGCGATCAGCGCGGCGTGGAGCACAGCGGCCGGGTCGCCATTGTCGATCACGGCGAGCACTGACGTGTCCCGAAGCTGCGGGTCGCACTCCACGGCTGCCGCGGGCTGCCCATCTACCTCGGCCCTTCGGTCATCCCACGCCGCCACAGCGAACTCCGACCCGGGAGGGGGTGGGTCCACCCGGCCCGGGGACCGCGCCGTAGGTGTGAAGCACATCGCCGAGCGTGAGCGACCGTGCCCATACCAGTTCCGCAGCGAGGGTACAGAGCACGAGCACGGGTGCCACGGTTGCCCGGCTCACCAGGGAGATCATGAGGACATCGCATCCCTCACACCGGACGCTGACGCCGGCTCGCCGTGCCCGGCGCCCGCGCGCGGCATCCGAGGGGTTAGTCACCCCTGGCACCCCCAGTGTTCCCCGCGTGGCCCTGCTTCACCTCGAGTACCCGCGCCCGGAGCCGGACGAACCGCTGAGGCTGGCCCAAGTCGAGCTCGGCTTCGCGAGAGCAGAGCCGGCCGGTCGCATGGTCGGCGACGACCTGGATTATTCGGTCGAGGCAGCGGACCCAGGCCGTTTCGAGCCTCGAGTGGGTAGCAGGCAAAGGGGAATGCCCTCGGTCGGGCCGGTACCCGAGCCCCGGCCCCTACGCGTCGTCCGGCTCCTCGATGTGCCTGGGGAAGCACAGGTAGACTACGGTCAGACTGCCGAGCACCGCAGCGAAGGACAGCTTCACCGTGTCGGGCAGGCTCGTCGGCGAGAAGAAACCCTCGACAAGACCGGCGAGGATGAACATGGGCACGGTCCCCAGGGCCAGGCGGACCGCATCGCGACCCGCCAGAGCGAGGGCGTCGCGGCGGTAGTAGCGGCCCGGGGCGATCACGGCGTAGCCAAGACGGAAGCCGGCGGCGGCGCACACGAAGATGGCCGTGAGCTCGACCACACCGTGGGGGAGGATCAGTGCCCAGAACCTCCACGTCACGCCCGAGGCGTGGCACCAACCCGCCAGCCCGCCGAGCATGAAGCAGTTCTGCGCCAGCATGAGGAGCGTGGGTACGCCCGCGAGGATGCCTCCTGCGAAGCAGAGGACGCCCACGCGAATGTTGTTCCACATGATGGCCGAGCTGAAGGCCGAGCGCACCCAGTCGGCGCTCGTGCCGAGTTCGGGTGTCCGGTCGAAGCTGTCCGGGTCGACTTTCGAGTAGATGCCGACCGGAACGAACGCGGCGGCCATGGCCGGGTCGCAGTAGCTGGCCCAGAACGAGACCGAAGTGAAGAGCAACGCTAGACCGACGGCGGCGAGCACGTAAGTCGAACAGCGTTGGCATGTGGCGGGGAACTCGTGGGCGATGAAGCGCAGTAGGGCGCGGCCGGCCGGACGTGACGGCGTACGGTACACGGTGGAATGGGAGCGCAGCACCAATGCGTTGAGATAGGCCACCAGCGCCGCATCACGCCGTCCGGAGCGCGCTTGTGCCAGATGCGAGGCCACCCGCCGGTGCAGGCGTCCCAGTTCGCGCAACTCCTCGGCCTGAAGTCCGGCGAGACCACCTTGGTCGACGCGGTCGAGAAGGGCTGAGAGGCGGGACCACGACTCACGCTTGGCGGCGAGACTCCGTTCGGAGCTCCAGTCCCCCGACCCCGGCTGGGTTCCCGGATCGACACCCAATGGGCCATCCGCTCCCGACTGCATACAGCTCTGGAATGCCACAGCGACGACGCACCACGCGAAGGTCAACGGACTGGCCGGTGCCCCCGATGGGCGTTACCAGGGCCCTCTCGCTCCTCCGCCAGGCCGGGCGCCCCCTCAGGCACAAGTGGCCTGGGGCCGGATAGAGCTCCAGCCGCCGCGGCTGGCTCCCTCCATGCGCCCGCACCCGGGAACGGGATGACCCGGTCGGGGTTACCGCCCGCCCGTGACGGACCCGTGCCGACAGGATAGACTATTCTACCACTGGCGGTTCCCCAGGGCCGGACCGCCCCACGCACCGCATCTCGAGGTGGACGGATGGACGACAGCGGGCAAGTCACCAGCCTGACCGTGCGCGAGGACCGTTTTCATGAGATCGCTGAAGTGGTCTTGCGAGCAATGAAGGATGTGACGCTGGGCGTTCACACCGTTGTGGCCGATTCCGTGGTCAATGCGGTCAAGGAGGCCTACCTCACCGGCTATCATGACGGCTATGTCGAGGGCCTACGCAAGGGCGCGCGCGGACTGCCCCCGGACGCGTGATCCCTCAGGCTCCCCCGCCGCGTGGCGGACTAACTGCTGACTATCGAGCTCCGCCACGCCGCTGAAGCTCCTGCCACTGCTTCACGTGTGTGAGTAGTACCCGAGCCTGGGCCGCCCAGTACTCGCAATCGGTATCGGTGTAGTCCTTCACGACCTGGTCCAACAATGCCTCCGCGGCACGGTAGTTCCCCGCATCGAAGTAGAGCCCCGCGCGAGTGACCATGATCTGCGGCCGATGGTGTGCTTCGTCGAGCCCCAGCCTCGCCTTGGGCCGGTTGTACATCGCCAGGAACTGGTCCATATCGCGCATGGCCCCTGCCTTGTCGCCCGCCTGAGCCCGGCAGAGCCCCACGCGGGCCCGAGCGATCTCCTCATCGGCGGCCGACAACCCCCCTGCCGTCACGGCGCGCTCATAGCACGGTATCGCGCCCGCCGCATCCTCGAGGACGAAATGGTCATTGCCCAACGCGAGCGCCTCGGGACCACTGAGCTGCGCGGCCGCACCGGTCTGGGCCGCGATCCGCTCGGCACCCGACACTGCAGCGACGAAGTCGCGGAGGCTCCGGGTCCGGTATAGCGCTCCGAGCCATTTGCCGCGGGTATCCTCGAGCACCAGCGGGGCAAATGCGGCCTCGCCCGGCCACCACAGGGGCGCGCACTGCTCATCCCACGGCCGGACCCTTACTCCGCGGAGAGCACCGTTGAGCAGACGCATCGCGTCCTCGGGTTGCTTGGACATCAGCCGGGCGAAGGCAGCCACAACACCAGCGCGGTGCGCGTCGTCGTCCATGAGCCCGGCCTCGAGAGCCGCCTCATAGGCCGCTCCGGCCTGCTCCAGTGTCCCCAAGTCGGCATAGAGGTCGCCTAGCCGCAGGCGGTCGGCCGCCGTCTGTGGGCCGCCGGGCACCTTGCTGAGCCGCAGGACTTCGGAGGCTTTCGTGAGCCGTTCGGCACAGAAGCTGGCCAGGATCTCAGGCTGATCCGGGAAGCCCGCTATCCGGGCCGCGAGCTTCCCCGTATCCTGGTCAAGCACGAGCATAGCCGGAACAACGCGATCGACCCCATAGCGGTCGAATACCGTCTCGTTAACAACGAAGTTCACCCGCATGGCAGCGAACTGAGGCTCGAATGGTGCATAGGCGGCGGAGTTGAAGAACGCGGCCTCGACGGCAGCGCTCGTCTTTTGGGCCGCGGTCTTCGCGGCCACGGTGGGATCGGGGCTGTTGTAGTGCACCCAGACGAGCAGTGGCCGCTTCTGAAGCTGGGCCGCGCGGAGACCGTCCGCGATCGAGCCGTCAATCCACTCGATGGCTCCGGCCCGCGTAACGCCGAGGCCTATCACCGCCAAGACCGTGGCTGTCACGACCCGGTGGACGCGCATCATCTGGGACTCCCTCCGCGTAGTCGCTGATCGGGCAGATCGGTCTGGCCCCGCAAGGATCGCATGTTGTGACTATGGACATGCTGACCGGCAGCAATGTCACGCGTGGCGGCGCCGATGCTCTCGCCGTACTTCCGGACCGTCTCTCCCGCAGCGATGTCTGTGACCGCCACCTTATGGCCGAACGGGATGGACTCCAGGGCCCGCACGAATCCATCGCCCTCGCCGACCCGCCAGACGACGGCCGCGCCTACCGGCGCGGGCTCGGACAGCGTGGCGACGTTGTCGGCGGCGTCTACCATAATCGCCTTGCACACCACGCCGGCAGTCTCCATTCCCAGCCCCCGATCGCGCACCGACCGTCCACCTCATGATACGCGCGGCCTCGCGCATCATCAACGGCGCCGGTACTTGCCACAGTGTCCTTTCGCCCTTCCGCCAGGCGACGGGCCGCCCCAGGCACAGATGGCCCCGGTCCGGGTACGATCTCATCAGCCGGTGACCAGCTCCGCCTGTGTGACCCAAGAGAGGAGCGTCCGACCGACTGAGGAGCGGCCGGGTTGGGCGCGCCCGAGGAGCGCGCGCCATCCGGTGCGCGTTACGGGAGAGCGGGGCGCACAGGCGACAGGGGCCGCCGAACCTCGCCGGGACGTGGCGCAACGGGCCCGCCGGTCGTGGCTTCCAGGCCGTGGCCGCCCGCTACGCGGCCGCTGCACTGGGTGCGAGTGTCACGGAGCGAACGATGGTGAACGGACCAAAGTAGCTGGGCGAGACGATGAGTGTCGCACTCGAGTACCCATCAGCCGACACCGAGACTCGGTACGACTCACCGGGTTCGACACGGAACAGAACCTGTCCCGAGGGGTCGGTTGACATGGTCTGTGTGACGGTCGTGGTTGTGCCACCACTCGTCGTGCCCACTTTGGGTTGGTTCGATGTGTACTGACTGACACTGACTAC
The DNA here is from genome assembly GCA_029547025.1 of Armatimonadota bacterium. Classification (GTDB taxonomy): domain Bacteria; phylum Armatimonadota; class Zipacnadia; order UBA1398; family JAKPQA01; genus JAKPQA01. The sequence continues at coordinate 197,901 of JAKPQA010000035.1, read as the reverse complement.
GGCGCCCGGCACGGGGATCTGGGTAAGCGAGTCGCTAACATTGGCGACCACCACGATGCGAAGCTCCCGGGTATAGGGTGTTGCTCCGGTACCGAAGAGTCCGCCGGAGCACCCAGACATCACCGCAAGAGCCATCGCGGAGGCGAGAACGAAGGGCGCCCGCTCCCTAAGCGTCTGCATGGGTGAGTCCTTCCATTGCCCAATCGTCGCGACGTCCGTACCGGGCGTGACCCGGGCGAGGGTCGCCGTAACCATTCGCCGTCGCGCGCGCGTTGTCTTCCGAATCAGTTATGGCCCGTCGTGACCCCCCGCTTGAGGCCGCGACCCCGCCACTACTGCGGGAGTAGCCGGAGTAGCGACATCAAGCCTGCCATCCACTGGGTGAGTGCATCTCGGCCGCGGGGAGGAGGGGGGGGACCGGGATCAGCCGCTCTGGAACCCTCGGGGTTTGAGGGGCCGACAGATGCCCCAATCGGCGTGGTGCCCGGCGGTGCCAGGCCCCCTTCAGGCGTAAGGGGGAAGTGCAGCCCCTGGAACCGCCCGGCCGCGAGGACCAGCGTGAACGACAGCCGTGCCGGCAGGAAGCCGGGCTTGGCGAGAGCCAGCTCGCACTGCTTCACATCCGTGTCCGACACATCAAGCGTCAGGGGTGTCTGGCCAGCCCGCTGTCCGTTGAGGGTGACCTCTGCGCCGGATGGTGCGGACGTGATGGTGAGCTCCACTGCATGGCCCATATCAGCGCCCAGGCACAGGCCCGCGGCAACGAGTACGGCGAATCCGGCACGCACGGATCATCCTCCGTCTCACTGGCCCGGGTCTGATGGCCTTCCGGGCGGTCAGGGGAAGCGAAACTGCATCACCCAGCACACGATCTGCGCCGCCAAGGCCAGCACGAACGCCACACCGAGGAGGCCCATGACCGCACACCCGACATTGCTGAGGCCAGCATTCACCGCGTGCAAGGGCGCGTCGGCATACACACCCCCGGCCCAGTAATGGCTCCGGCACACCCGGTTTGCATTGTGAGGGGGAACCGTCCCGGTCGGCACCGGCTGCCACTGGGCCTGCCGCCCTGCCTCGGACGTGGCCAGACTCGAGAGCGCCGGCTCGGCAACACTCGGGTCCACCCCCGAGGTTTCCGGCATTGCAACCGGCCCTGGCAGGCCCTGCTGGCTCTCATCCACGCGTGCTCGCCGCTCCGCTAGTTCGTGGGCCGGTACTGGTCCTCCCAGTCCACATGGCCCACTTTCACGTCCACCGACTGCCGGTCCTCGATCTTGTCGATCTTGCCGTCTCGCACCCAGACAACGCGGTCCGAGATGTCGATCATGTGCAGGTCGTGTGTGGCCGAGATCACGGTCACGCCCCGTTCCTCGTTCAGCGTCCGGAGCAGCTCGATGATCTCCTTGCCGGTGCGCAGGTCGAGGTTGGCCGTGGGCTCATCGGCCAGGATGATGGCGGGGTCGTTGGCGAACGCTCGGGCGATGGCCACGCGCTGCTGCTGGCCTCCCGAGAGCTCCGAGGGGCGGTGGTACAGGCGGTCGCCCAACCCCACGAGCTCGAGAAGCTCCTTGCCGCGCTGAAGCTGCTCGTCGGGTGTGCGTCCGGCGAAGACCATCGGGAGCGTGACGTTCTCGATGGCCGTCATAACCGGGATCAGGTTGAAGGTCTGGAAGATGTACCCGACCGTCCGGCAACGGATCCAAGCCAGCTCCGCCGCGTCGAGCTGCGCCATGTCGGTTTCGTTGATGTACACCGTCCCGGATGTGGGCTTATCCAGGCCGCCGATCATGTTGAACAGCGTCGACTTGCCGGAGCCTGACGGCCCCATGATCGAAATGTACTCGCCCCGCTTGATATCGAGCGCTACGTTGTCCAGGGCATGGAGTTCCTCACCGCCCATAACGTAGATCTTGGTGAGTCCGCGGGTCCGGACCACATAGTCTTCCAGCATCTGGCTATGGTTCGCCGCAGCGCTCGTTGCCATCGAGAACCTCCGTCACACGGATGTCCACTCTCGACCCGCGGGGGCCCCGCGGGGCTATACGTCCGTACGCAATGCGGCCGCAGGCGGCAGCCGGGCGGCCTTCACGGCCGGCGCGATGGTGGCGGCCATCGAGAGGAGCATGCCGATCACCAGTGCCTCGACCAATCCCATACCAAAGTAGGCCCAGTCCATACTCGCGATCTGGCCGAGCTGGCGTTTGAGCAGATGAACCACACAGACGACCAGGAAACCCGCTATCGCCCCGATGAGAGAGCCCAGGAGACCCAACATGCCGGACTCGAGGAGGAACAGCTTCACCACGAATGCATCCACGGCCCCAAGGCACTTCATCGTTCCGATCTCCCGGAACCGCTCGGTGACCGACATGAACATCGAGTTGCAGATCCCGACACTGCACACGAGCAGCGACATGACGATGAGCCACGTCTGCCGGGTCTCCTGCTCGGGGCTGGGGGGCTCGCCGGAGCCCATCAGGATCGCCTTGGAGGTGAACACGGATACCAGGAACGCAATGCCGAGCATGATGCCCGCAGCGGTGATCATCGCCCGGCCAAATCGCACCATGATGTTCTTCTTGCTGATGGAGAATGCCGTGCTCCACGGGAGCTCAACGCGGCCAACGCGAAACTCATTGGCCCCCTGTGCCTTTGCGGACATCCACCCAACTCCTCGGTGCGGCGCCAGACCGCGGCGCGCCAAGGCGTGCCGCGCAGTCGGAGTCCTACGACGTTCGCCGGCTCCTTCGGTGCCTGCGGTGCTTCCCCTTCTCCCCCGTGCCGCTGGCCTCCTTCTGCTCGCCCGGTACCGGCGCCGGCTCCAGCAGTGACCGGTCCACCGCGAAGGCAACCAGGTTTCTGCGCCCCAGGGTCCGCAGGTACGTGGTGAGCGACACGGTGGCTTCCCGCTGACTGAGACGGTACTGACGCACGAGCTCAGCCACCAGGTCCTGCACGCTGTGCTCGCCGTCACACTGCCGCCACACGAACGAACCCATCTCGTCCAGAACCAGCTTACGCTCGTCCGGCACCCCGAACATCCAGGCCAGCACGTTGGCGCGGGCGCTCCTGCGGCGGGGAATGGTAAGCATGAGGTCAGGGCCTTCGCTGCTGGAATCCCATTCCACCACGGGATTGCGGACCGGCCGTGCGGCGAACGACGCCTCACGGGTGACGGAGAGCTTGCCCTGTTTCCTGCGACGAAGGTCAAAGGGCCACACGGTGGAGCCATTATAGCGCAGCCTGGCGCAGCGCCGGAAGGCCGCGGGCGAGTCGCTGCAGGCCTGCGCCGGGTAGGGGTCCTCCACACGCCCTCGCCCGCAACCCCGCGTTGCCGCCGGCTTCAGCGTCGTGTGCCCCCTTGGCCGCGGACCCCAAGCGGGTGCGTGCCAGACATCAGGCCAAGACCCGCCGCCCGTGGTCGGTGGCCGCAGACGAAAGGCGCGACGAATACGCCCCACCTGCGCCCGATGGCCTCCCAGCTGTGGAAGTACTCCTGTGGTGACTCAGTATGGACATCATCGGGCTGTACCGCCCGCTCTGGTCTGCTGGGCCACCGCTGGCTACCGCTTGGCCTCCCTGCGTTGCAGGGCGGGCGGAGTTGAACGGAACTGGAGGGGTGGCAGAGTGCGCAAGTTGCGCGCGGTTGTCGTCCTGAGCATTCTGCTCGGGGCCGTGGCGGCACAGGCGAGTATCACAGAAAGCTTCACCGCGTCTGGTGGGTGGCTCATTGACTGGGGTCTGAGCGTGGTTCTCGACAGCGGCTGGGCGGCCGGCTCGTCGTCAGGCCGGCATCTCTCCTTCAACCATGGGGGCACCAGCCTGGCCGGAGAGGGTTTCTACCTCTACGACGGGCTGGAGGTCTACTACAACGTCTCGGACTACAACAAGCTGCCCAGCGCGTCCGACAACGAACCAAGCGGCGGGGAGCTCTATGACATCGAGGCCCTCCTGGCCGCCTACGACGCCGCAACCAACGACTGGTATGTAATGGGAATCACCAGCCATGGCAGCCGCGAGAACAACACAGTCATCGGCGACTTGGCCATCAACGTCGAGGATTCGTGGGAGTGGGGTTCAACCTATGGCACCATAACGTCCGGACTGAACACGTCGGAGCTGGGGATCAAGCTGGGCGGCAAACAGGCGGGTCACGTTGAGGCCAACCCCGACTGGGGCTATGGCTGGGATGGCCGTGACCTGTACGGGGCCGACAGGCGCAACCCGTGGACCGACAACGGCACCAACTACGGCGGAACGGATCCGACAAAGAGCTCGAAGCGGACCCAGGGCTACAAGCCCGGCGTGAACACGGATCAGGTGTGGGGCAGCAACTATGTCTACGGATCCGGCGACTCCTCCTGGGAGCTCGCCGGCGACCAGTTCACGGGCCTCAACCCGATCTTCGGTACATGGGGCGACGGCAGCGGTTCGTCGAGCAAGACCTACGCCTTTGCCGTGAACATCGACGGCAACTGGCTCTCGAACGGCATTCAGAACGTCTCCTGGACCGAAAGCTGCCTCAACGACGACGGCCGGCTGAAGACGCCGGAGCCGGCCACCGCGGCACTGCTTGCGGTTGCCGGCGCGGGCCTCGTGGCCCGGCGCGTCCGTCGGCGCAGCCAATAGGCGCCCGCAGACCCAAGACGGGGGATAGATCGGCGTGGGGGCTCGTTGCCACTGGCAGCGGGTCCCCGCCAGTCTCTCCGCCATGGGCCTTTCAGTGGTCAGGGCCCTCGTTCGGGTAGTCCAGCGTCACGACATAGCCCGACGGATCTGGTCCATAGGGGCAACAGGGGCTGCCATCGAGGAGCAACCACGCATGTCCGGCGATCCCCTCCGCGCCCTCGCGGCGAACACCGATCCGCAGTTCTACCTCCACCCCACGACGCCGCAACATGCGGTAGAGCATCAGGGATCGAGTCAGGCAGTTCCGGCGGCGGCTCACGGCGAGGACGTCGTCGACGGCGCGGGCGAGGCCGTCAACGTCGACCACCCGCATGCCACACCGCCGCCGTGGCGGGGGAGTCCACCATCGGAGAAAGGTGTTCGTCGGCAGTAGGCGGTACGCGGGGCCGGCCACAAGCAGTAATGCGGCCGCCTCGAGCCTGCTCCCGAAGCGGCCCCAGAGAGTCACGACAGACCCAACCCGGCCCGGAGCGCCTCGGGAAGAACGCCGGAGAGGACCTCTGCGCCGGACCGGAGCTCGGCACAACGGCACTGAGTGACGAGCCTCCGCAGGACGGCCAGGTGCCCGCCAGCGCGCTCGAGGTGTGTGAACAACAGAGGGCTCTGGCGCAGCAGGCGAGCCAGGGCCTCAGCGCGGCCCAGCGACGTCAGCCCCGACGTCTCAGTCGCGGCGATGACGGGGAACACGACCGCGATGGGGCGGGCCGAGGCCACACACGAGCCAGGGAATGCCCTCTCCGGATCGAGCTCCCATCTCCCCGCGGACGCGGGAGCGCCCAGGGAGTCCGTCAGGCCGAGGCGGTGCGCCGTCTCACGCTCGACATGGAGCGGCTCGGGCCACGCGAGCGCCTGGATGCCGTCCGGTCCGTCGCGCAGCCACACGGCGTCGTCGCCGACCAGGCGCCAGCCTGCCCGAAGCGCGGCCAGTGTCAGCGTCGTCTTCCCCGCCCGCCCGTCGGCTGGCAGTAGCACGGCGCCCGCCTCCGACACGACACACGCGGCATGCACGTGATAGAGCCCTCGCCGGCGGAGCAGCTCCAGCAGGGCGAGGTGAACCACCTCAGAAACGCCGTCGCCGCGCGCGGCGGGGGTAACCCAGCCCGAGGCCTCCGTGGCGTGCTCGTCGATTCGCACGGCGCAGCCGTCGGCGACGAGCCAGAGGGCCGCGCCATCCTGGAGCCCCTGCACGCCGCCGTGGCGGAACAGGCGTGATGAGGTGTGTGGGGTGGGCACCTGGCGGCAGTCACGCAGCGCGATGCGGACACCGGTGGCACCCGAGCCCCCCGGCAGTCGCGACAGCCCGGGGCGGACGGCGACCAGAACGTCGGCGCGATCAGCGGATACCTCAAGCGTCACGCCGTGGAAGTCCGTGCACAGCGACGCCAGACCCACCGCCGGTCACCGTGCCTCGACAGGGACGAGCAGACCCGCCTCGACCAGGTCGCCGCACAGGTCAAGGGTGGACTCCAGCGCCTCCGCTTCGGTGACCTCGAACTCGCGCACCAGCGCCGAAGCGGCATCGCCGGGGGTACCCCCCTGGGCGACCGTGCGCCACACGACGAGACCGGTGTCGTTGAGCCCGAAGTAGCGCTTCGCCTCCATATCGAGCAGCACGGCCTCATCGTCCAGGTCGGTGACGATCACGTCAGGCTTTGGGCGGAGATGGCTGTCGACGCCGATCATGGCACCACCGTCCACGGGAACAGCTGACGCCCATTGTACCGCGTCCCGCGGACTTCATGACCAAACGCCCCGCACTCGCGCCTCCGCTGCCCCGCGTCACGCGTCGTCGGCGAACCGAGCGATGGTGGCGACGCCCAGGTCGATGGTGTCGAAGTGCTCCGCCGTCATCTCAGGGTCGGGCACCGAGACGCCAAACTCCTCCTCGATGAACACCGACAACTCGACCAGGGCAAAGCTGTCCATGATCCCTGTCGAGATGAGGGGCTGGTCCGTCGACGTGACCTGCGATGGGTCCTGAGCCAGATGATCGCGGATGTACTCCAGCAGCTTCTGTTTCCATTCGTCCAAGTGGAATCGACTCCTCAGTGCAGGCTAGGACTCATCGAGGGACGACAGGTCCCCCACCGGCAGACCCAAGTGCTCCGCTCGGGCGACGCGTCGCATGATCTTGCCGCTTCGGGTCCGCGGAAGCCTGTCCACGACGACCACCTCGCGGGGCACCGCGTAGGGCCCCACCTGGCGGCGCACCAGTGTCTTCAGATCTCGAATCAGCTCGCGCGAGGACTCCGACCCCGCGGCCAGAACCACCCGGGCCGCCACGGCCTCGCCGGCATCGGCAACGGGTATCGGGAACGCTGCCGCCTCGACGACAGCGGGGTGGGTGAGCAGGGCGCTTTCGATCTCGAACGGGCCCACCAAGTGGCCCGACGTGTTGATCACGTCATCATCGCGGCCCACGAACCAGTAGTAGCCGTCCGCGTCGGTGTAGGCACGATCCCCCGTCAGGTAGAAGCCATTGCGGAACCGGGCACCGTACAGGTCCAGCCTGTTCCAGTAGGTGCGGAACATCGAGGGCCACGGCGGCACGAGTGCCAGCAACCCCTCTTGGCCCGGCGGCAGGGGCTCGTGCGTCGTCGGATCGAGCACAGCCGCCGTGACACCCGGGAGTGGTTTCCCCATGCTCCCCGGTCGCACCGGGAGCCAGGGCGCGTTGGCGATCTGCATGCACCCGGTCTCGGTCTGCCACCATGTGTCACGGATGGTGTGCCCGTAGGTTTCGAGGCCCCACCGGATCACCTCAGGATTGAGTGGCTCACCCACACTGCAGATATGACGAAGAGAGGACAGATCGTGCGCGCGAGCCGCCTCGACCCCGTCGCGCATCAGCATTCGCAGCGCCGTTGGTGACGTGTACCAGACGCTGACACGTTCCGCCTCGATCAGCGAGTACCAGGCGCTGGAGCTAAAGCCGCCTTCGTAGTGAATCTGCGGCACCCCCAGCGCCCAGGGGCCGAACAAGGCATAGGAGGTGCCCGTGACCCACCCGGGGTCGGCCGTACACCAGTAGGAGTCCTCGCGTCTCAGGTCGAGAACGGCCCGTGCCGTGGCCGCGTGACCGACCAGCGCTTCGTGGACGTGAAGCACACCCTTCGGTTTCCCCGTCGTTCCACTGCTGTAGTGGAGCAGCATGGGGTCTTGCTCCGACGTGGGGTGTGGCGGACGCTCGTCACTGGCATCGGCCAGCAGCGCGGCCAGGTCGCGCTCGATCCCCCGCAACCCGTCGGCCGGCGGGTCGACGACGAGCACCTGTTTCAGACCCGGCAGACCCTCAATGGCCGCACGCACCTTGAGCAGATGCCGCCCGTGCGTGATCAGCACGCGGGCCCCACTGTCCCCGAGGCGATCGCGGATGGCCTCGGAGCCAAACGCCGCGAACAATGGGCCCGCGATGGCGCCCGTGCGGATAGCCCCCAGAATGGACCAGAACAGCTCGGGCATGGGCTCCAACAGAGTGAACACCCGGTCGCCCGGCTTCACACCCAAAGCGTCAAGGGCAGACGCGAAACGGGAGACGGCCCGTCGCAGATCCTCGAAGGTGAAGACCCGGCGATCTCCGTGATGGTTGCGGTGGATGGCGGCGGTAGCCTCCGGGTAGCGCGCGCAGTGGCGGTCGACCACGCGCTCGCACGCGTTGAACGGCTCCCCGGGGGAGACTCCGAGCAGTAGCCGGCCTTGGTGCCACACCGAGGCGCCAGATGACTCTCCCTCTGACATGGATCCGATGCCCCTCGCACATCAGCGGCGCTCCCCGAGGATCAGGCACACGATACCCAGGGCAGGCATACGTCCGCAAGGATCACCTGGCACGCGTCGGTAGCGGCGGCAGGTTCACGCCCAGCGGCCCCTTGCCTGAGAGCGCGTCGCGGCTCGGGAACTGGGCCTTCTCGGGGTCCAGCAGCAACGTGGCGTTGGTGCGCGAGAGATTGCCCCACGAGACCGTCGCGGTCTCCATCGTGTACCGATAGTCGCCGCCCCCCGGAGGGTGGGGCAATCTCCGCAGGTATGGGCCCTTGCCACCGGCGCTCTCACACAATGCATCGAGCGAAGGGGGGTTCGCGCCGTGATCACGCTGGTAGGCCGACACGGCGGCGCTGAGCGCGGCCAGGTGGGCATTCGCCACCGCCCGTGCGCCGGACGAGGCCGATGGGGACGCGTCTCCCGCCGCCGGCGATGCCGAGTCAACAGGGGTCCCATCGGCATCGACGAGCGAGACCGCTCCCGTGTGGTCGTCATACACAAAGCGGCGGCCCCCAGCTGCCCTGGGGAGCTCCCTCACGTAGGGCCCGCAGTACCCCGCCAACCCAGCATCCGGCTGCGCCAGCGCGCCGAGTGTTGCTGGCAACTTCCCCGTGTCATGCCGGTAGGCCGCTACCGCTTGGGCCAGTTCGTTCATGCGAACGCGGTCGTTGGTGACGCTCACCTCGGCCTCGAGGGCGCTGCTCGAAACCGTCGGCGGCTCGGGGGCCGCGGGGGGACGCACCGCCAAACTCGGCCGTGAGCCCGCCCGCGGCGCACGCTCATGCGGTCTGGCCGTCACGGCGAACAGCGCGACGAGCACGACAGCGACCGCGGCGGCGCCCAGCATGACGAGCATCGGCCCCCGCCGGCAGGCGCTGATCGCGAAGCCCGCGCACGGTTCCCAACCGTCTTCGGCGCCGCCACCGAAGCAGCACACGACATGCGGCGACTCGTTGCCGGGCTCATGGGGCGGTGGAGGCGCGGGAGCCGGCTCCGGGGGCGGCAGCGGGCTCGGGCCCAACAGGTCGTGACCACGGCCAGCCTCGGGCTCTGTGTCGGGCGGAAGCGTGATCGGGTGCCCACACCATGGGCATGCCGAGTGGTGTTCGTAGAGTGTGAAACCGCACCGTGGACACTGCATGGAGCCGCTCCCTCCCACCCGGCGGTTTGGTCCCGCGTGTGCGCTGGCTCGGGCCTTGCTACGGCCATTGTACGACCAATCGTGCCCCACGGTGCCGCGGGGCGTGTGGACGGAGGCCGAGGGGCCTGGGCGGAGGCGCGATGCGCCGAGCCTCCCTGGCGTTATTCAGTTCCAACTCACGTCGACGCCGCACTGGCGGAGGAGATCGGTGGCGAGCGAGTCCAGCTCGGGATAGCGGTTGCGCAGCTCCTCGGGATCGTCAGCGGGCCGCTCGATGAGCCTCAGGAGCCCGCTATCGATGTCAGCCATGGGTTTGGCAACGGCGCCCATCTCCCACAGCAATGAAATGGTCTGGGTCTGCACCTCGCACAGCATGCGGGCCGGAAGCGACCGAGCCGCGAACGGGCCGCAGGTCGCCGCCGACCGCTTGGCGACCTGGATCGCTTTGACGAACAGATCCAGCGCGCCCTGGCGATCGCCCGCCCGGCGTCTGCAGCGGCCCAGACCGGCGGCGGCTTCCGCGATCAGCCGAGCCTGCCCCATGTCTTCCGCCAGCGTCAGGGCGCGCTGAAACGCTTCGCGTGCCTGGTCCGAAGCATCCTGCAACTCCAGCGCCCGTGCGGTGCCGGCCAGCGCGTCAGCCAGGACTCGACGAGCGCCCATGGGCTCGGCGATCTGGCGCGACTGATCGAAAGCCGCCCGGGCGGCATCGAGATCGCCCATGGCCAGGTAGACCCGGCCATGGCCGGCCAGGGCCTCGGCTTCCGCGCGGCGGTTCTTCATCTCCCGGGCGCGCTGGAGTGCGCGATCATAGGCCTCGCCGGCATCATCAAGCTGACCTCGCTCCGTGGCCAGGGCACCGAAGACCAGCGCACAATCGGCCTCGGCCTGCACGGACCCCACCGACCGGGCCAGGTCCAGAGCGCCCAGAGCGATGTCCCAACTGCTGTCCAGCAAGCCCATGAACATGCTCGCGGCCGCCTGGGCGACCATGGCGTCGGCCTGCAGCGCGCCGGCCTCGACCTCGAGACCAATGTTGAGTGAGTCGCGCGCGTGCCCGAGAGCCGGCTGGTACTCACCCAGCTCGATCTCGATCTGAGCCAGATCCTTGTGGAGGAAACCTTCCATCGAGCGGTCGCCCATCTCTCCGAACATGGCGAGCGCGTCCCGCACCGCCTTCCGGGCCTCGTCGTAACGACCCATGTGGCGCTGCAGCTCGGCGATGTTGGCCGTCATGAAGGCGCGACCCAGGCTGTCGTTGATGTCCGCGCAGACCCGATCCGCCTCCATCGTGTACTCGAGGGCCTTCTGATACTCACCGAGCTTCTCCAGAGTGCTTCCCAGGTTGACAAGCAGACTGAGTTCATCGCGCCAGTCGTCCGCGCTCTTCTCACGGCTCCGCCGGAGCTGCAACTCCTCCTCATAGGCCCGGCGAGCGGCCTCATAGTCGCCCGTGTCGTGTAGGATTGAGATGACGCCCTGTCGGCACACTCCCGCCCGCTCGGGCTGCCCGGCCACCACGAACATGCGCTCGGCCAGACGGTAGTACTGCTTGGCGCGCTCGAACTCGCCCAGACGCAAGAAGGCGAACGCGATGCGCTCATAGGCGCGCGCCTCAAAGTCCGGTTGGCGCGGTTTGCGAGCCGCTTCGAGCCCTCGCCGGGCGTCCGCGATGGCCTGGTGCGCGTTGCCCAGAACCACCTGGGCGTGGGCGCGCCAGAGGAGGAACTCCGACCAATACAGCTGGGAGCGGTCGATGTCCCCCACTTGTTCCAGTAGTTCCAGGGCGACCGTGGCGTTCTCGATGACCTCCGCATTCGCGCCACTCCGGAGTTGGAGACCCACCGCCGTGTGGTAATGGGGCAGCGCCTTGGCTGGGAGTCCCCCATCGCGGTAGTGCCGGGCCAACTGACCGGCGTAGCGGTCGAGCTGAGCGGCGTAGAGCTGGCTCATGGCCTCGGCCACGTCCCGGTGCAGCCCCTGCCGCTCGCGCGTCACCGTTCGCGCCAGCACTTGCTCATGAGTGAGATTGTGCTCGAACGCGAACTCGCCGGCCGGAGCCCGCTCCGAGGCCCCCGCGCTCTCAGTCATGCGCAGGAAGCGCCGCTCGATGAGCAGGTTCATGCACTCAACTCGCTCGGCCGAGTCCATTCCCCGCGAGCGTTCTACCAGTTCGGCCGAGAAACGCGACCCGACCACGGCCGCCGTCTTGAGGAACGACCACGCAGCCGGGGACTCGACCGCCAGACGGTCAAGTCGGGTGTCGATGATCTCCTGAACCGTATCGGGGATCCGGTCGAGGACGATCTCGCCACTCTCATCGGGCTGGCTGAGCTCGATGGCTCGAACGAACTCCTCGAGATAGAAGGGGTTGCCGTCCGCGTTCTTCAGGACCTTGGCCAGGGCCGTGGGCCCGAGCCGCTGGGACCCCACCAGCGACGCCAACAGCTTGCTGCTGTCCCCCTCCGACAAGCGCTCCAGCTGGATGACCCGCCGGTCGACGCCGTCCCAGGCGGTCTCGTGCTGCGGTCGGTGGCACTCGATCAGCAGCACCGCATGCTCGTTCAACTCCTGGATGATACGTTGGATGAGCAAGTCCGAGCTGTTGTCGGCCCAGTGGACGTCATCGAGATGGAGAACGACGAACCGGTCGGCCGCCAGACCGAAGATCAGCTCGGTCACCGCTCGGCGGATCTCTTCGCCACGTTGATCATCCGGCAGCCGGTCAAACCACGAGCCCGGGTAGTCGATGGACAGGATGGCGCCCAGAGCCGGTGCCAGTTCGACCGCGGCCTCGCAAGCCAGACGCCCAAGTGCCGCATCGAGCTTGGACCGCTGGACATCCTGCGTGTCGCGCGGCTCAATTCCCGCCAGTTCGCGCAAGGCATCCTGAAAGGGAAGGTACGCCACGTTCGAGCCAAAGGAGAGAAACTGCCCCTGCAACCAGAGAACCTCATCCGGCCCGCCCAGTGAACGCTTGAGCTCGAAGACGAGACGCGACTTGCCCACACCCGCCTCGCCGATGATCGACACCAGCTGCCCCTCGCCGGCCCGGCTGCGCTCGGCGGCCGAGATGAGCTGGCGAAGCTCCCGGTCGCGTCCGACGAGAGGCGAAAGACCCAGCCGCTGGGCCGCATCAATGCGCGTCGTGCGCTTCCGGACTCCGGTGACGAGGTGGGCGAGCACCGGCTCGCTCACGTTCTTGAGCTTCAGCGGGCCCATGGGCTCGAACTCGAAGAGGTCCGACACGCGCCGGTACACGGCGTCGCTGACCAGGACGCCCCCAACCGGCGCGCTGGACTCGAGCCGCGAAGCGATGTTCACCGTCGACCCGAGCACGTCGAACTTCCGTACTCCGTCGGCCATCACACCGCCCGCGACCACTTCGCCTGAGTGGATGCCGATGCGGACCCGGAGATGGATGCCGGACATGTCAATGCCCTCAGGGGCAAAGTCCTCAATGGCCTCCTGAATCCGCAGGGCCGCGCGAACCGCACGCTCCGGCGCATTGTCGACGGCGATCGGCGCACCAAAGGTCGCCATGACGCCGTCCCCCATGGTCTTGTTGATCCAACCGGCATACTCGTCCGTGATGATGCGTACCAAGACGTCATGCCATGCATTGATGATGTACTGGATATCCTCGGGAGCCAGCGTCTCAGACATCGCCGTGTAGCCGCTGACGTCCAGCATGAGCACGGTGGCCGTGCGGCGTTCCCCCGGCGACTGCGCCAGAGACTCAGCCCGAGCCCGGGCGAGGCGCTGCGACGACACTCGCGACTGCAGCACCGCCGCCTGATCGGAGGCGTCCTCGTCCACCGCGGGCCTCTCGGCTTCCCGCATCGGCTCCACAGTGGGCGGGACAGAAGGCACGGACTCAGGCTCCGGAGCCGGTACCGCCTCGGCCGGCGAAGGCCCCCCATGAACGGGGGGCGCGGGCACCGGCGGCACCATCGGAAGTGGCTGGCCCTGAACCCAGGCCTGAGGGGGCACGGCATAGACAAACGAGGGAGGCCCCGGGGCTACGGCCCAGGGCACATACGAGGCCGTCGGCGGAACGGGAGGGGCGGGCAGTGGCACGTCAGTCGGGACCGCGACCTGAGCGACTCCACACATGCCACAAAAGCGGTCGCCGATCCGGACCTCGGCGCCGCAACGCCCACACGGCGACACCACACACTGCCCGCATTGCGTGCAGAAGCGGTGCTCGCCCCGAATAGCGGCATTGCACCTGGGGCACTGCATACCAAGACCCCTTGGATGACGGGGGGTTCCCCTGGCGCCGGGCCGCGTTCGAGCAGGTTAGCCTAGCACTGCATGAATGTCAAGATGCACCTCGATTTGGGGCCGGGAAGCATCCCGGCCCCAAGCGAGGTCGACACAGCCGCTAGCCTTCCCAGGAGATGCAGGAGACGGGGCAGCTATCGATTGCCTCCTGGATCTCGGACTCCGAGTCGCCGGTGGGGTTCTTCACGTACGCCAGATCGTTGCCATCCACATCGAAGGTGTTCGGCGCGATCTCCGTGCATAGCCGGCAGCTCGTGCATTCGTCCTGATTCACCGTGGGAACGCGTGCCATTGGGGAACGACCTCTCCTTTAGCTGCACCGAATAGCAGTGCTACAGGTTGCGGAACGACTGATGCCACAGGCCCAGCGCATCTCCATACGCCAAGCATTGTGCCCGATTATAGCCCGAAGTTCCCCGCCGATGCCGGCATACCTGTGAGCCCAGACTCAGGGCAGGAGCTCGATGGGACCCAGCGGATGCCAACGGTCAGCGTCGCGCCCGGCCATCGCCAATGCCACGGCAGGAGTGTTGGGCTCATCATGCGGCGACAGCCCGAGGCAGAGCGTGTACGTGCCCGCCTCGAGACCCTCCGGAAACGGGTGGCTATGTACGGTCTCAAGGCTCTCGCCGGGCCCAATGAAGCGCAGATCCCACCGCTCATCGGCACCGGACCAGACGACCCGACCGGCGGCGTCCTTCAGCCCGAGTGCCACCGCGTAGTTGGTGTACAGCGGCGCCACGCCCCGGTTCTCCCACCGAACCGACACCGTGAAGGGCACGCCCGGGCTCAGCACGGCGGGCATCCGAGCTTCCGGCACGAACAACCAGTAGCCCATGCGATTGGCCAGACGTTCGACCAGTGGGCGCTCCTTCGCCAGGAACTCATCCGGCCAGTGGTGGATCGAGACCCACGACGCGTGGTAGTCCTCGACGGATCGCTCGACCGTCCCAGAGTCCCAGGCTCCCCTCTCCAGCGAAGGCCCGTAGTGCTCCGTCTCGACGATCACGGGCCGGCTTCGCCAGAACCAGTCCGCCATGTCCTGGTGGAAGTAGGGATGCTCGGCATTAACGCAGATCGAGTCATCCCGCAGGCCGGCCCCCAGCCCGCAAGCGTAGCGAACCGCTTCGTGGCCGAAGTCGTCGTTCACAACCAGAAGGGCGTTCCGGAAATGCTTGTAGTGGAGGTCGATGTGCTTCTGATAGACCTCCAGGGGGATGGGGCCAGTCGAGCTCCAGCCCGCATGGCCCTCACCCCAGACGCCCAGAGAGCCGATATCGATCCAGGCCACATTCGGGTCGGCATCGTACCGAGCGGCGAAAGCAGCCAGGAACGCATCCAGCTTGCTCAGGAACACGGGATCATCCCAGCCTGGCTGTCGCTGAGGCGAGTTCGGATCCGCGAACGGGAAGAAACGCGCCCCGGCGTCCTCGACCCACTTGGGGGTCGCGTACGGGATGCCGCCCGACTCGAAGCATGTGATGCGAAATCCGACCTTCAGCCCCTGGTTGACGAACTGCTGGTACCACGGGTCGATCCAACTCCAGTCGAAGTGCCCCTCCTCGGGTTCGAGGTAGCCCCACGCCAGACGGAAGTAGACCATCCCCAGGCCCGGGAAATCGAGGCGTTCGCCCGGCCGTATGCGCTGGCCATAGGCCTCGATCGAGTTGTCGTAGAAGTGAAGGACCCAGCCCTTGCCGGGGTTGGTGAGGGGCGCCAGGTCCTCGGCCGGATGCACCACCGACGTGCCTCCGGGCAGCTGCTGGATGACCACGCGGCTCACCTCGATCCTCCCGCCGCGCTCGACGCCCAGGATGAGGTAGTAGTCATCCCGGTACGCCAGGTCGGCCTCATACCGCGCGTGTGTGCCCGCCGGGTCGAGGCGGACCAGCCCGGTATCGGCTCCCGTGCCCGCCCCTCGGGCGCGGAAAAGGACGTACGGGGAACTGCCGGCGTCCTCCGGCTGGAAGCGATAGTCGACCTCGACGAGATACCGGGCCCCGGGCACCAGGGCGACTCGTCCCGTGGTATGGAGCAGCTCATTGTAGCCCGACCCCTCGGCCGTCTGAGCCGTCAACACGCCTCCGGGAGCAGTGGCACCGAGCCGCAACTCGACTTGGCCGCTGGCCAAGTCCAGCTCCACGCGCTGGAGATCCGCCGCGGCCGGAACGAGAACCATCGTCACGGCCGCGGCCGTGATCCACGGCCTTGCACGCATGTCACCCACTCCCATCGCGCCGCCCCTTCCCTAGAGCCCCATGCAGCCCCGCAGATCCGCCTCAGTGAACCGCAAGGCGAACGCGAACTCGGTCCCCGGGTCAGCGGCGACTCCGACTGTATAATACATCACCACAATCGTCCCATCATCGTGCTGGATGATGCTCGGGTACCCGCAGTCGGAGTGGGGGGAGTCCCACGCAAGCAAGACCCGTCGGGCGTACTCCCAGGTCTGGCCGGCGTCGCGGCTGAGGACGGCCTCGACACCGCACGGCGTGAGCCGGTTGCCGTAGACGAGAACGAGGTCCCCGCCCGGCAGCCGTAGTAGGTCGGCCGGGTGCTGGCCCTCGCGCGTGACGGCGCGAGGCGCGCCGAACGTACGCCCCCGTCCTCGGATTCCGCCACATCCACGCGACCCGACTCGGTCCGCAGGGCAGCCAGAATGTGCGCCTCCGACAGGGCCAGAAGTGACATCTCGTTGTGCTTCCCGCTCACGACGGTCAGGTCGCCCCAGGTCCGGCCGTTGTCCGTCGAGCGCAGGATCCCCACCAGCGATGTGGCGCCCTCGGGGAGGGCCACGGGGCCCGAGTAGTCCGGATCCGGTTGACCGTATACCGGCATGAGTGCCGTGCCACTCGGGAGCACGATGGTGCGCCCATAGGGCGAGCCGTTGCGGATCGGACCGCGCGGCAGTGCCCGCTTCTCCGACCATGTGGCTCCACCGTCCGCCGAGAGCCGATAGTACATGTCATAGCTCCCGTAGCTCGTATCGAACGAGCCATCGGGAGCGTAGGTGCTGGCCTCTGAATACGACACCACGATGGTTCCATCGGCCATCTGCCCTGCCGATGGGTTCCGGTCGTCCACGGCGCTGTCCGCAATAACCGACGGCGCAGACCAGGTGCGGCCGCCGTCGTCGGAGGTCACCCAGTCCAGTCGGCCGGCCAGCCCTACATGCGGAGCTCCCCCCCGGACTACGGCTCCCAGCCGGCCATCAGCAAGCTTGAGCAGGACCGGGAAGTAGCCCCCGCCGCGCACGGCAGGGAAACGCTCGGCGGCACGCAAACGCGGCACGTCCAGTTCGTCATTGGGATGCGACTGCGGCAAGAGAACCCACTCCTCCGTCTGGGGCTGGGGTGTGCCCTGCACTCTGACGCGGTCGAACGAGATGCGTCCCTGTCCGGCCCGCAGCCCGATTCGGCCGGCGGCGAACACGCCATCCGTCGCCTCGGCAACGCGTCTGCCGTCCAGGTAGGCCGTGATGCGGTCGCCCACGCACTCGACCTTCGCGTCGTGCCACACACCCGTCGCGATGGGCACGCCGCGCACCCGCGCCAACTCGTGCCACGGCTCTGTGCGCGATTGCCGAACGAGGATCACCTGGGCGTTTCTGCTGTCGAAGTGCGCATAGTACTGGTCCTCGCTGCTGACCGACCGGAAGACAAGGCCAGCCGCCCGTACGCCCTGCCCCTCGGGCTCTATCCGGAACCGAGCGGTGAGGATCAGGTCCGAAAAGGATGCCTCACCAAGCCAGGTGCAGCTCCCATCGCGGAGGGGCTGGGAGTGAACATAGGCCCCACCCTCCATCCGCCAATCCCGGGTCTGGGGAACCCAGCGCGGCGCGCCGTCACTACCGACGGCATAGGCGGCGAAATCCTCCCGGATCTTCAGTACATTGGCCCCCTGAGCCGCCACGGCGTGGCCCGCATGTGCCATGGCGATGACGGCCGCCGCCATCAGCGCGGGACCGAGTGAAAACGAGGGAACTTGTCGCATCGAGGATAGCCTCCACTACCTGACAAGGATGTCCGGCCGAACGATCGAGCGTCCGCCCCATTCGACCGGTGCCATGGGCCAGCCGGGGCTCTCCGAGAGCACCTCGGGCCCGCCGGGCTGGGCGAGGACTGTGTCCTCGGACTTGGCGCCGGTGATGGACGGGTTCCACGCGAACCCCTCGTTCTCGAGCACCACCTCGGAGGAGCTGGGAGTACCCTTATAGGTCCGGGCGGCATAGCCCGTGGCCCCGCCTTGATGGTGCAGTCGCCACTCATCCGGAAACCCGGCGTCGGAGTAGGCTTGGAGAGCGGCACGGATGATGCCGGCCACGGGCGCGCCGGGCACCGTCGAGAGAATCATGGCGGCATCGACGCGGACGCACGCCGCGTGGCGACGGGCGAGATCCGCGGGCACGGCGCCGAAATGGACGACGCGGGTCTGCGATGAGTGAAGCCCCCACCGGCGGCCCACCAGCACGCCCATGACGTGCCGCGTCACGCGCGCCGCCGTAGGGATCGGGTGGCGGTAGCGCCAGATCCGCTCGTCGGCCGCCACCAGCACCAGGCTCGGCAGCACGCCGGCCGCAAGCGCCCTCTCGGCGATCCGAGCCGCCACGTCGTGTTCCGACATTCCCGGCTCGACCGCGTGCATGGCCTCGCCGAGGGCCCGGCCCGAGGCCCCTCCCAGCGCGCGATAGCGCGCCAACTCCTCGGGCAGAAGGGGGGCCTGTAGGCGATGAACCTGTCCGGGGATCTGCAACGAGCCCATGATGCCCGAGTCCGAGGCCACCCGACCGCCTGGCACCAGATCACGCAACACCGAAGACACGTCGGCCTCATGCCAGGCGAAGTCCACGAGCTCGAACTCGTCGCCGGCGAGTTCCTCGGCCAGCAGCCGAGGACGCTCAATGTTCGAGCACACGACGCACTGGCGGTCGGGGGTCACCAGCACCGTGGCGGCCCCGCTCTCGGCCGCCATCTGGATGTGGATGTCGGCTCCCCCGGTGATCCAGGCCACATTGGGTGGGCTCTGGAGCACCAGGGCGGCCAGTCTCTGTTCATCGAGAAAGCTTCGGACTCGGCCGAGTTTCGCCTCGACCTCCTGGCGGACCATGGCGCGCGAACATCCCATCGGGGAGGAATCGTACGGAAACGGGGGAGCATGAGGGCCCCGCAGCCCAACGGGGGTTCGCCGCGCCGCCGCTCCAACCTGCACGGCGCGGGCAGGACTCACAAACGGCGATGGATCAGGCCACGGTGAGTGCCGACTCGCCGCGCAGGCGGCGAATCGTCTCGCCATAGTCCGTCCCGGGAGCGAAAACGCTGGCGCCAGCCACGAGGATGTCTGCGCCGGCCTGGCGGACGGATTCGGCCAGGTCGACCCTCATCCCGCCATCGACTTGGATCCGGACGTCCAGGCCCTGCCGGTCGATCATCGCCCGGAGGTCGGCGATCTTGCGGAGAACCGAGGGCACAAACGCTTGGCCCGGGAAACCGGGGTTCACTCCCATGATCGTGACCATCTCGGTGAACTCCAGTACGTAGTCGATGGTCGAGAGCGAGGTCCCCGGTCCCAGGGCAACACCGGGGATGATGTCGAAACTGCGGATGATCTCGAGGGTCCGGTGGAGGTGGTTACAGGCCTCGACATGGACCGTGATGATGTTGGCGCCGGAGATGGCGAACTTCTCGATGTACCGGTCCGGCTCGACGATCATGAGATGCGTATCAAACACCAGATCGGTCTCATTGCGCATGGCCTCGACAATCATGGGGCCAAAGGTGATGTTCGGCACGAACATCCCATCCATGATGTCGATGTGGAGAAGGTCAGCGCCCGCAGCCTCGAGGAGCGCCAGCTCCTCCCCCAGGCGGCAGAAGTCGGCACAGATGATGGACGGTGCTACCTTCACACCCAACACCCCCGCGCGAACGAGCTCGACGCCTCAAGCGCAACGGCGGCTTGGAGCGGTCCAACCCATCCGCGTATAATCCTAGCACAGGGGCGGAATCAGGCGCAATTGAGGCCGCGCCGGCTCGGGCGGTACCGCGAGTGGGCATCCTCACAACAGTGGAGCGGTCGATCAGGGGCTTGGTGGAGGGGGCCTTCGGCAAGGCATTTGGCGGCCGAGTACATCCCGCCGAGATCGCCAAGGCCCTCCTGGCCCGGATGCGGGAGACGGAACGCCCCTCGGGTCACCGCCCCATCGTCGCGAATCAGTACACCATCCGGCTCTCTCGCGCCGACTTCGCCGCCATCGAACAGATCCGGCCCGAGGTGCAGGCGGAGCTCCTCCACTTGCTCCGGGTGACGGCCGACTCGGAGGACTGGGACATGCCCGGGCCGCTGCGGGTGGGGTGGGACCCTGATCCCCGCCTCTCAGAGGGCCAGATGTTCATCGAGGCCGAGTTCGTGGCGGGGCTGCCTCGGGGGTGGCTGCGGGTGATACGCGGCCCTCTGGAGGGGCGTGAGTTCGCTCTGAACCAGGCCGAGACCACCATCGGGCGTGCTCCCGGGAACCATATTGTGCTGCAGGACTCCGATGTCTCTCGCCTTCATGCGGTCGTCCATGCCGTGGGCGATCGCTTCATCCTCGAGGACCGCGAGAGCACCAACGGAACATATGTGAACCACAAACAGGTCACACATGCCCGGCTGGCCACCGGGGATCTCATCGAGTTGGGCGGCACCATACTGGCGTTCGAGCGGGGGGTGTAGTCAGTTGTACGAGTACCTCCCGCCGGTGTTGCGCTACGGAGTGCTGGTGGCGCTGTATCTGTTCCTATTCGCCGCGTACCGCGCGCTGTGCCGTGGGACGGCCCCTCGGTTCGACGAGTCGGGACCACCTCGCGCGGCCCCTCGCCCGGCGGTGGGGACGATTGTCATCGTGGGCGCCGGCTCGACATCGTCGGCCCGCGTGGGCCAGCAAGTGCCCCTGCTGACCACGAACGTCCTGGGCCGGGATCCAGGCTGCCAAGTGGTGGTGGAAGACCAATTCGCCTCCAAACGTCACGCGGCCATCGACCTGCGCGACGGTGTGTATGTGCTGGCCGACCTGGGCAGCAAGAACGGCACGTTGCTGAATGGGCGCCCACTCGAGGCCCCGACCGAGTTGCTGGACGGCGACCGAATCCGGATCGGGTCCACCGTTCTCGAGTACCGGGCCCAGCACCCACTCTGACGAAAGGGGTGGCGAATGGAAGCTTGGTGGCGGATCATGGTCGATAGCGCCGGGCGCATCGATGCCGTCGCCGTCGTGGACATCCTGCTGCTCACGTGCCTGATCTATCAGATCTGGTGCATGATCGAGGGAACGCGGGGCCGCCAGCTTACCCAGGGCGTGTTCGTCCTGATACTGGTCTACCTCGTCAGCCGGCCTCTTCCGGTCCTGCACTACGTACTCGGCACGGCCATGCAGCCGGCGGTGATCGCCCTGGTCATCCTCTTCCAGCCCGAGCTGCGGAGCGCCCTGGAGCAGATCGGCCGCATCCGCCCGGGCCGCAGCCGGCCGGGGCAGGCCGTACTCGAAGCCCTCTTCGACGCCATTGAACACTCCTCGGTGAACCATATCGGCGCCCTCATCGCCATCGAGGGGACCACGGGCCTTTCGGACATCGCCGCCACCGGGACCATCTTGGATGCCCAGCTGACGCCGGAACTTCTCAGCAGTGTCTTCTTTCCGAACAGTGCGCTGCACGATGGCGGCGTCATCCTCCGCGGTGACCGCGTCCTGGCGGCGGGATGCTATTTCCCGCCGACCACCAATCCCGATGTGCCGCGCACCCTGGGCATGCGGCACCGTGCCGCCCTGGGCATGTCTGAGCATGCCGACGCCGTGGTCATCGTGGTTTCCGAGGAGACCGGAGGCATCTCCCTGGCCGTGAGTGGTCAGCTGAGCCGCAACCTCCGCATGCCCGAGCTGCGGGAGCGGTTCCGGCAGCTCTTCTCGACGGAGTGGACTCTGAACCTCGCCCAGTTGTGGAGGCGGAGAACATGAAGCCATGGCGCCTGATTACCCACAACTGGAGCCACAAACTGGCGTCGTTGGCGGCGGCTCTGCTGATCTGGGTCGTCACGGTCAACGCGCAGAACCCCATTGAGAGCCTCGAAGTCGATGTGCCCGTCGAGGTGGCGTGTGGACCTGACTACGCGGTGAGAGTGGAACAGGGCATCACCACTGTGCATGCGGTCCTCAGGGGCGAGCGGGCACTGCTTCAGCCATTTCGCGACGGTCGCCGGAAGCTCGTCGCCACCGTCCGCCTGCCCGAGCCTCTCGAGGAGGGCAGGGGCCAGGGCGAGGCGATGCTCGCACCCTTGCCGGGGAGGGTCCGGGTCGTGTCGCTGACGCCGGCGACTCTGGCCTACCGCCTGATCCGCCTGGACAGGAAGATCGTTAGGGTTCAGACCGAACTTCGCGGAGCCCCCATCGAAGGGGTTGATTTCGGCGGCCTGGTCTGCCAACCTCCGGAGGTCGAAGTGGTGGGCCCCAAGTCGGTGGTCGACGCCGTGGATTCCGTCCGGACCATCGTGCGCCGCATCGACCTGGTGAACCAGGACACGGTCGAATCCAAGGTTCGGCCCATCGACGCCCAGGGAAGGACCCTCGACGATCCCGCCCTGACCGTGATGCGCCCCACGGTGGTGGTCTCGCTTCCGCCCGTCGAGCCAAAGGCCGTCAAGGTGTCCGTGACCACTGCCGGGCACCTTCCTGACGGCTACCAAATCACAGGCATCGAGGTTAGCCCCGCCGAGGTCCCCGTGAGAGGGCAGCCGGGCATGCTCGAGAGGCTCACCGAGATTCAGACAGCGCCTCTGGACATCAGCAACCTGCGCGAGTCGGCGAAGGTGAGCCTGAGCCTGAGGCCCCCAGAAGGCGTGACGCCGCTCAACGTGAGCAGTGTTGACGTCCGGATCTCCATCGCTCGGGTCCGGCACTAGGGATTCGGGTTGGTGTCAGGACGCCTCGAGTGAGGGGACGGTGCAGTCTCCGGCGAAGAGGCGCGCCCATCGCCTTCGGGAGGTGGCCCCATGTTTGCGCGACCATCGGGCGCTCTGGCCTTGGGTCTGCTCGTGGTTCTGCTGCTCGAGCGTGGATCTCACGGGCAGCAGGCTCCGTTTGAGGTGTGGAGTGTTGATGCCCTAGAGAAGGTGCTGCCCTCGGCTGCGGCGCCGGCTGATAGAACTGCGGCTGTGTCATTCCAAGGGGCACGGGGCGAGTACGAGTCGGCTCAGCTCGTGGTGCGATCGGACCAGCCCATCGCCAACCTTCGCGTCGAGCTCTCGGAGCTCACCGGTCCGGAGGGCGCGATCCCCGCCGACGCGCTCGCCGCCCACTTTGTGGGGTTTGTCCCCATTGAGGCCAACACATATGCCACGCCGCGCGAGGAGTTGGTCGCGCCAGCGCCCTGCGAACTGCCCGACCCCCTGCTGCCTGACGCGGAGATCGCCGTCGGGGCGGGCCGCTGCCAGCCCGTCTGGCTGACCCTGCGGATACCGGATGAGGCCGCGTCCGGCGTGTACGCGGGAACCGTTCGGCTCCTCGCGGACGGTGGTGAGATCGAGGTGCCCGTTGAGGCCACGGTCTGGCCGTTCGCGGTCCCCTCTGAGCGCCACCTGCAGTTCACCAACTGGCTGAGCGCCGACCGCATCGCCGAACACCACGGCGTGACTCTCTGGTCGGAGGAGTTCTGGGCCGTGTTCGATCGCTACGCGCAGGCCATGGGGGAGCACCGTCAGACCATGGCCTGGGCTCCCCTGAGCTGGATCGCCGTCACCGAGGAGGCCGATGGCGCATATGTGTGTGACTTCTCACGCTTCGACCGCTGGGTCCAGACGTGCGAACGCCACGGCGTCGCTGAGCGTATCGAGATCCAGCAGGTAGGGGGATTCGAGAAGGATTGGTCGAGCACCACCATAGTGCTGAGCGACGTATGGGTCACCGAGCGCGCCACCGGGAGGGCCAAGGCCGTGCCCGGCCAGGTCGCGTTGCCCCGCCTCCTCCCGCTGGTGGAGGCGCACCTGCGGGAGCGCGGATGGCTGGACCGCACCCTGATCCACATCGCCGACGAACCCTCGCAGCACAACACGAGATCGTGGAGTGAGGTCGCCGACTATGTCCACGAGCAGGCGCCAGGGATACGCCGCATTGACGCCATCGAGGGGCCGTACTTTGCGGGGCACCTCGAGGTGATGGTGCCGAAGCTCAACCATCTGCGTCACTGGTGGCCCATCTACGCGAGGGCCCGGGACGAAGGGGCAGAGCTGTGGTTCTACACGTGCTGCCACCCGACGGGCCTCTACCCGAACCGCTTTCTGGACTACTCGCTTCTCAAGACTCGAATCCTGCATTGGTACAACTGGCGGTTCGGGCTGGCGGGGTACCTCCACTGGGGCCTGAACTGGTGGACGGCGGATCCATTCAGGCAGGTCACATCCAATGGTCTCCCGCCTGGCGATTGTTTCATCATCTACCCTGGGCCCGACGGGCCTCTCTCGTCGATCCGGTGGGAGGCGCTCCGGGACGGGATCGAGGACTATGAGTACCTGTGGGTGCTGCGCGATGCGACCTCCCGAGCCCTCGAGCGGATCGGGGCGGGAAGGCTCATCGACCCGGGCGAGCGGTCTGACGAGATCTGCCGCGGCATTGTGCGGGACTTCCTCGATTACACTGACGCCAGCGCGGACCTGCGCGCCGCCCGCGAACGCATCGCGTCGGAGATCGTTGCCATGGACCAGGCGCCGCTGCTGGTCGTGGCCACCGATCCGCCGGAGTGGCAGCCCCTGGCCGAAGGTCCCATCTGGGTGAACGTGCGCGGCGCCGTCGAGCGGGGTGCGATCGTCACAGTCAACGGTCAGGCGGTTACCCCCGACGAACGAGGCGAGTTCATTGCCCAGGCTCCGCTCAGCGGCCATGGGCCCCGCGTGACGGTGAAGGCCGAGCTCGAAGGCCGCCAGAAGACAGTCGAGAGAGCTTGGCCCGTGCTCGAACGCCGGCCGCAGCGACCCTAGGCGGCGAGGGAACGGGAGGCCCGGTGGGAGCCCTCGAGCGCACGTTCAGACTCCAGGAGAATGGCACGACCCTTCGCACGGAAGCATTGGCGGGAGCCACGACCTTCGCCACCATGAGCTACATCATCGTCGTGCAACCGCAGGTGCTGTCGTCGACCGGCATGGACTTTGGGGCCGTGATGGTGGCCACATGCGTCGCATCAGCCGCCGGCACGCTTCTGATGGGCCTTCTGGCCAACTACCCCATCGCACTGGCCCCCGCCATGGGGCACAACTTTTTCTTCGCCGCCACCGTGTGCGGGACGTCGGCGGCCGGCGGCATGGGGTACTCGTGGCAAGAGGCCCTGGGTGCCGTGGCAGTGGCGGGTGGCGTGTTCCTTGCCCTATCGATCCTCCGCGTGCGCGAGAAGCTGATCGACGCGATCCCGGTGGGCCTTCGCCATGCCATCGGAGCGGGCATCGGTATGCTCATTGCGCTGGTGGGATTACACGATGCTGGCCTCGCCGTGCCCGGGCGAGGCACGCTGATGGCCCTGGGAGATCTGTCCGAGCCCACCGTGGTGGTGGCCCTAGTCGGGTTGGCGGTGACCTCGGTCCTGATGGCCCGCCGTGTGCCGGGTGCCATGCTACTCGGCATGGCGGCATCGGCGGTGTTGTGCTACGCCACCGGCCTGGCGGCTGCCCCCTCCTCGGCACTGGACCTGCCGCCGTCGGTGGGGCCAACGCTAGGCCAGCTCCGCATGCCTAACATTCTGGTGCGACCCGAGTCGATTATCGTTATCCTCACTTTCCTCTATCTGGACATGTTCGACACGGTCGGCACACTCATTGGGGTGGCACAGCAGGCCGGTTTCATGCGAGACGGCCAGCTGCCGCGGGCTGGACGGGCGCTGGCGGCCGATGCGGCATCAACAGTGGTGGGTGCCGTCGTGGGCACGTCGACGGTGACGAGCTACGTCGAGAGCGCCGCCGGGGTGGCATCGGGCGGGCGCACCGGGCTGGCCAACATGGTCACCGCCGCTCTGTTTCTCCTGGCGCTGTTCACCGCCCCGCTGGTACGGGCCCTGGGCGGCGGAATCGCTTTGCCCGACGGTACCATCGTGCATCCGATTACCGCGCCCGCTCTCGTCATCGTCGGTGCGATGATGATGGGCGCCACCCGCCACATCGACTGGGCCAGCGACGGTGTGCCGGCCTTCCTGACGATCCTTGTGATGGTGGTCGACCTGAACATCAGCGCGGGGATCTCGGTAGGCTTCCTGAGCTATGTCCTGCTGAAAGTGGCGCGGGGGCAGTGGCGCCAGATCCACGGGTTGACCTATGCGTGCGCGGCCTTCGGCACGCTCTACTTCGCCTTCCTGCGCTGAGAAGCCCCACGGGGCTTGGTGGCGCCACCATGGGGGTGCTTGGATGAGACCGATCGATACGCCGCGGGCCATAATGGCCGCAGCCTACTGCCTACTCGCGCTGTTGCCCGTGGTGGCCCAGGACGCGGACGGAGTTCTGAGAGTCGAGGTGACCAGCCAGAGCTCGCCAGTCTACTTGGGGGGCGAGGGGAGCGCTACAGTCCTGGTCAGCGTACACAATCCGACCGGCCTTCAGGGGTTGGCCGATCTTCGGGTCCGAGCCAAGACGTTCTCGGGAGACCTGGTCGTCCGTCAGCATGGCCAGGTGAAGCTGGACGGGCAGGCTACGGTGTCGCGGGAGGTTCAGGTGCCCTTGTCGGCCCTGGGACCGGTGGAGGTGACCGCCAGGGCGTCCGTCGGCGATGTCTCGGCCTCAGACGCCCTGACCCTGAGCGTGCTGCCGCCACCGCCGCGATCCGGGCTCACGCCCGAATCGGCCTTCGGGATCAACGGGCACATCCCCAGCCTCGAGGAGCTCCGGATGATGCAGCGCGCGGGCATCAAGTGGTGCCGCTGTGACTGGCTGTGGGGTATCCAGCAGCCCGGGCCGGGTGCCTTCGCGTTCGAGCGGTTCGACCAGCTGGTCGCCGATGCCCGCGAGTGCGGCATCAGCCTGCTTCCCATTCTGTGCTACGGGGTTGAATGGGCATCGACGAAGCCCGCGGGAGCCGACGGCGATGCCGCGAACTACGCGCCCAAGCTCGAGCCGTGGCTGGCATACGTACGGGAGAACGTGGCGCGCTACAAAGACTCGATTACTTACTGGGAAGTCTGGAACGAGCCAAACATCGGGTTCTGGCTCTCGACCGATGACGAGTACGTGGAGCTGCTGAAAGCCACTTACAGCGCCGCCAAGGAAGCCAACCCCGAGTGCCAGGTGCTCATGGGTGGCACGGCCGGGGCGCCAGTCGACTACATCCGGATGCTCTACCAGGCCGGCTGCAAGGGCTCGTTCGACGTGGTGAACATCCATCCGTACCAGTACCCTACCGCGCCGGATGCCGGCCTGGCCGACGCCATTGGTGCGGTTCGCAAGGTCATGACGGAGTACGATGACGCGGCGAAGCCCATTTGGATCACCGAGATCGGCTACCCCAACCACACCGGGACGTCCGGCGTCGACCTGCGTACCCAGGCCGCGTATCTGGCGCGCACCTATGTGATCGCCCTGTCATCGGGTGTCGAGAAGCTCTTCTGGTACGACTACCAGAACGGTACCGACCCGGCCTACAATGAGCATAACTTCGGCATCGTGTTTGCCGACAACACGCCCAAGCCGTGCCTGCACGCGCTGCGGACGACGGCGGACCTGCTTGAGGGCCGGTCGCTGGTGACGCGGATCGCCAGCCGGGAGGCCGTAGGCTACCTGTTCGCGGCCGGGCCGGATCGTGTGCTCGTCGCCTGGGCCACGGGCGACCAGGGGAGCCTGTCCGTCCCATTCGGCGGCGAGGGGCGCGAGTTCGATCTGATGGGCAACACCCGCCCGGTGCGGCTCAACGGGCCAGACGCAGCGCTGGCGGTTGGCCGCTTCCCAACCTTCTGTCGCTTCGCGGGCGAGGCACCCTTCCTGGCGTCGGCGGCCTTGGCCCCCGACCCGCTAGTGACCTATCCGGGCGAGACGGCCACCTGGTCCATCACTGGCTTTTCGGCCCAGTCAGTCACCACTCCCGGTTTGCCTGCCGGTTTCGTGGCGTCGCCGGTGGCGGGTGGCATCGCCGTGCAGGTTCCCCTGGTAGCGCGTCCGGGCGACTATGCGGTGCGGGTGTTGGCCACCGGGGCGGGCGGCCCCTGCGAGCTCTTTGGCACCATCCGCGTCGCCGCGCCGTTCCGGACACGCGTGAGGCCCACCAAGCCGAGCACCGCCGAGGCCACGGTCACCAACGTCTCCGGCGTCGACCGCCGGGTCATCGTTCGGGCCGGTGCCGTGAGTTCCGGCAATGAGCCCAAGAGCGTGCCGCCCGGCGAGAGCCTGACCATCGGGGTCCCGTTGAAGACCTCGCCATCGCCGGCCGGAAGTACCCTGAAGATCGAGGTCGTCCAAGACGGTGTTGTCGTGGCCGAGGACTCGGCCACACTCGCGCTGTATGCCATCCGGCACCTGCCAGGCCCCGTCACGGTCGATGGCGATCTGGCCGACTGGTCACGTCTCGACCCGGTGGTCCTCGATAACGAGGCGCAAGTGCATGTGATCCACGGATGGAACGGCCCCGACGATCTCTCATCCAGGGTGTATCTCGCATGGGATGAATCGGCGTTCTACCTGGCCGCCGATGTGACGGACGACCGGTTCTGCCAGCCGGCGCAGGGAGCGGATACCTGGCAGGGAGACGGCATTCAGTTTGCCATCGACCCGGCCTGCGCCCGGGCGCCCGACGCTCCCCACTTCGAGTTCGACTTGGCCCGGGTGGGCGACCAGTGCGCGCTCTATCGTCGCGCGTCGGCACAAGGAGAACCCGAGGGGCCTGTCGCGGGCTTCGAGGCCGCGGCTCTGCCGCGCCAGGGCGGGATGCGCTTTGAGCTGCGGCTGCCCTGGGCCCTGCTGCCCGGTGTCACGGCCAAGGCGGGGAGCGCCATGGGTCTGTCGATCCTCGTCAACGACAACGACGGGCTGGCCCGGGACGCCTGGATTGAGTGGGGCAGCGGGATCGGCGTGTCGAAGGATCCGTCCCGCTATCTCGACGGTGTGCTGACGAGTGTGAAGCGACGGTCGTACTATCAGCCCGGGGCCAGCCTCGGAGCCAGTGGCGACTGAGTCGGCGTTGGGACTGCCCCGGGCCGGGCGGCGTTTGCGTGCGCCATGGGGGAGTCGGCCTACACCCGCCTGTACCGTCGTTACCGGATGACGCCGGTGGGGATCGTCTCGGAAGAGGAGGGCGGACGCAGTCCCCTGTTCGCATGGCAGGAGCCGTGCGAGGATGGCGGTGCGAGACCTCGAGTCGATCGGAGCCAGGCGAGGGGATCCGCGGCTCTGGATGTGAGACGGCCGAAGGAGTGACCCGCACCCGTGGGATGGACCGTTGCTGATCTCGTGTGCCACCTTCGGGCCCTGGGTGTGCATGACGGCGATCAGCTCGCCGTGCACAGCTCGATGAAAGCGCTCGGCTGGGTCGAGGGAGGAGCCCCGGCAGTCCTTCGAGCCCTCCAGACGACAGTGGGACCCAATGGCACACTCCTGATGCCCACCATGACCCCGCCGATGGCCCGCTTTGTCCTCACCGAGACGCCGTCGTACACGGGTCTGCTCACCGAGACACTTCGGCGCAGCCCCGGGGCGGTTCGGAGCCGCCATCCGACCCACTCAGCCACGGTGTGGGGGCGCGACGCCGCCGCGATCGCGTCAGGGCACCCCGAAGCAACAGCTCTGGGTATTGGGAGTCCGTTCCACCGGCTTGCCGAGCGCGGAGGGAAAGTGTTGCTTTTGGGTGTGGACTGCCGTCGCAACTCGCTCATCCATGTGGGCGAGGCGCTGTCGCGTCCCCCGTACTTTGGGGTCGTGCTCTACCCCGGCTACCACCGGGATCTGTTGATGGTGTTGCCCGACGGACGTGAGGTCGTGGTTCCACCTCGCGACAACCCGGGGTGCAGCGGCGGCTTCAACGTGGTGCAGGACGAACTTGCCTCCAGAGGGCAGCTGGCGACGGGGACCGTCGGCGACGCCCGAAGCTATCTGATGCTCGGCGAGCACGTGCTCCAGGCCACCCGGGATCTTCTGGCCCGCGACGCCGCGGCGCTGTTGTGCGATGATCCAGGATGCGCCTTTTGCTCCGCGGCTCGCGAGTGCTGCGACGAGGCGATGCGCGGTTAGCGGATGCACGGCACCCGCGGCCACTCGCCCTCGAACACCGTGACGGCCGGACCGGTGAGCACGACATGCCCATCGGCACGCCACTCGACGTCTACCGAGCCCCCGGGCATGTTCACTCGGGCGGACCGTTCGCACGAGCCCTGGAGTGCCGCCGCAACAACCGCGGCGCACGCCCCGGTCCCACACGCCAGGGTCGGACCGACACCGCGCTCGAAGAAGCGGGCTCGCAGCGAACCCGATGATTCGACTTCGGCCCACGTGGCCGTGATCCGATCGGGGAAGGCGGGATGCCGTTCGATTCGGCAACTCAGATGCCGCCACTCCTCATCATCTGGCGGCATCTGGTTCAGCACCACAGCGTGCGGCGTGCCCATCGAGACCAGGGTGACCCGCACGGGTCTGCCATCGACCTGCAAAGCGTAATCGATCGCCGGGTCAACTGGGAGGAGGGAGGGGATGTCCGCGGCAGCCAACGAGGGCTCACCGAGCTCAACACGGTACCAGGACTGGTCCTCCCTCTCGACGATGGCCACTTCGCGCGAGCCGGAGAGCGCCTCCACGATCCCATGGCCAGCAGGCATCTCGCCGCGCCCGGCCAGATAGCGCACCACACAGCGGAGCCCGTTCCCGCACATGTCCTCGCTGCCGTCGGCATTGAACATGCGCATGCGCGCCACGCCGCGGTCCGACGGGAGAACGACGAGGAGGCCATCCGCGCCGACACCGTAGCGAGCTTGGCATAGGGCCTCGGCCAGCTCCGACCAGTCGCGCTCAGGGCCTTGGCGCCCGTCAATCAGGACGAAGTGGTTGCCCGTTCCGTGCATCTTGACGAAACGGAGTGCGGTGAGTGTCTCCGCCGAGTCCACTTGGCTACTGCCCCCCGGCCGCCAGCGACCAACAGCGGGGGAGCACGTCGGGAGCCAGCTCCTCCAGGTAGGCTTCCATGGACTCGCCCACGGCGGGCAACCAGCCCCGGCCGCCATCGAGGGCGAGCATCCACCAAGCCGAAGGCCGGTGGTCGGCTTTCACCAGCCCACGGGTCAGCAGAGCGTCACGCACGATGCAGAAGCGCTCCATTTCCACCTGATGCTCGATCTCCTGAGCCCGCCGCCGGAGGCCGGCCAGGGGGCCCTCGCGGTCCAGACGAGCGATCTGTGCCCTCAGGGCGCGCCAGCGGGCCGACGCCGAACGGGCCGCCGCGGCAGTAGCCGCGATCTGCGCCTGCAGCATGGATCGCTCCTCTTGTGCCCGCTCGAGCCGAGTCCGCGCCTCGGCCGTGAGGTTTGACCCGGCCTCCCACAGCGGTTTGAGGATCTCCCGGCGGATGCACCCGCTGCGCCGTTCGAGCTCGATCATATGGGCACGCGCCTGGCGATAGTCGTCACGCGCCCGGGCCAGATCGGCGGCCAGCGCCCGGATACGCCCCCCCTCGGCCCTCATGCTCTGCCGGACCTGGCGGTACTCCTCGGCGACAGGACCCCAGGTGGCCTCGTCGCGCTCGCGGATGTGGTCGACCATGGCCTGGGGCGACGAATGCCAGCCCACATGTCCGAGCAGCTGCTCCTGCTCGGCGACCACTTGGCGCCAGCGCGAGGCAAACTCCCCCGCCGTGATCCGCTGCTTGCCGAACGCCCGGGCCAAGTGACGGGGGAGCGTGAACTCCGTCGACAGGGCACCCAGGCTGTCGAAGGTGCCATAGTGGAGTCGGAGGATGGGGAACAGGCGGAAGCCCACACCGGCCTGCCTGAGGGCCTGGACGAATGCACGCGTGCCGTGGCCGATGTACGCCGACGCCCCCTCATTGAGTACCATGACGCCCTCGCAGAGGAACAGGCACGGCAGGACCACCGCCTTAGCCGTAATCATGCAGTTCCTTCCGAACCGGCGCTCGACAAGCGCGGCCAGGTCGTTCCGGTCCCGCAGGAAAGTGGTCGGCCCCATGGACACGGTGCCACCGGGCAGATCGACCAGCGCCTCGTTGGCGGCCAGGCGGAGCGTCCCGCGTCCCCGATTTGGGACCACGACGTCGAAGGGCAACGCTCCGTCTCCGAACTGCGCAAGCGTGTAGGCGCCCGAGCCCGCGACGGCCTGGTTGTAGGCCGTGCGAGCCGCCTCGGTCGTGCTGGGAGCCAGGAACCAGTCGATGGGCGCGAAACGAGCCCGCTGGGCGGTGTTGGTGTTGAAGATGAAGTACTCGCTGCACGCGGTGACCGTCAGGCCAGTGGGAACGTGGCCCAGAATGGCCTCAATCGTGCGCGTGAGGATGGACCGAAACGCTCGGCTGAGGCGGCGCCCATGATGTCGAGCCAGGGCCGCCCGAACGTGACACAGAGCCTGGCGGGTGAACGCACGCACGGCCGCCTGGGTCGGCTCGTCCGCGACCAGGGCGAGCGTGGTCTCGAGCCCCCAGCGGACCATGCACTCGATACACCGCGAGTTGGCCTCGTCCACCGCGACATCGAGCCCCACGATGTCGTGCTCGTCGAGCCGCACGAGACCGCGCCAGCCCCACGCCTCGGTCTCGCGGTCGATGAAGGAGGTTGCCCCGTCGGGAGATCCCGACGCCAGACGTCTCAGGGGCACGCGGTAGTGGTGCAGGTCGCGCACGGAGACCGGGGTCTCGCTGGCGAACAGGGCAGAGATCTCGCCGACCGCGGCCCACAGCTCGCGGGTCGTGCCATCGTTGTGCGGGGCGATGCTGTACATCCCACACACGGAGCTACCGGCGGCAGCCGCCCGGCCCCGCCGCGGCAACTTGCTGAAGTAGTCGGTGTCGTGGATGCCAAAGACAACCGGGATCTGCAGGCCCAGGGACTCCATGGCGCCGATCAGCAGAGTCTTGGTCGGCTCATCCCAGAAGACGGTCTGGCCAAACGAGAGCAGAGGGGCTCCGGAGGCCGCCACCCGGTGCAGTGCCTGGCGCACCGAAGCGCTGACGGCAAATGGCCGGGGACCCGCGCAACAACCTGAACTGGAGTCGCATCCCATGGGGACCCTTCCGTTCGTCGCCCCAGCGAGTAAGCCATTATACTGTATGAACTCAGCCGACGGCCGGCGGGCCGAGCCAGGCAGACCAGGACGGTAACCGTGCACGACCCCATCGCCACCAAGCTCGAGGAGCTCTCCGCCACACCTATCGCGTGTAACCAACCGCTTGCGGCATACACTTCGTTCCGCATCGGCGGCCCGGCCGACTATCTGGCATCGCCCACGTCGGCGGATCAGGTCGGCTCACTCGTGCGCGCGGCGCGCGACCTATCGCTACCGGTGACCTTCATGGGCCAGGGCACGAACCTGCTGGTCCGAGACGGCGGCGTCCGCGGTCTGGTGATCCGCCTGGGTCCAGGCCTGGCACGCATCGACGTGAATCCGCCGAGGATTCGCGCCGAGACAGGGGCCAAGGTGCGCGACCTGTGCGAGGCCGCAGCCGAGCATAGCCTGACGGGTCTGGAGTTTGCCGTCGGCATCCCCGGCACGCTGGGGGGCGCTCTGGCCATGAACGCGGGGGCCTATGGGGGATCCATCGGCGACCTCGTGCTCGAGGTGCGGGCGGTTCGCACCGACGGCGAGAGCCGGGTGTTCGGGCGGGACGACTGCGCCTTCGGCTACCGGACGTCGGCCTTCCGCGCCGAAGGCTGGATCGCGCTGGAGGCGACCCTTGGACTGGCGCCCGGCGATGCCGACGCCATTCGCGAGCGCCACCGCGACTACTGCGCGCGACGACGCGCGAGCCAGCCGCTGGATGCCCCAAGCGCCGGGAGCGTGTTCAAACGCCCGGCGGGGCACTTCGCCGGGCCGCTCATCGAGTCAGCGGGCCTCAAAGGCACCCGGATCGGCGGAGCCCAGGTGTCGGAGAAGCACGCCAACTTCATCATCAACACCGGCGGGGCCACCGCAGCCGACGTGCTGGCTCTGATCGACCTCGTCACGGCCCGAGTCCTCGAGGTGCACGGCGTGCGCCTCGAACCCGAGGTCATCGTCATCGGCGAGGACCACGCGGCTTAGGAACGCAAGACGGTCGCCGCGGGCACCGCGCCGGCTGCTCCCATCCAAGCAAGGGGACCGGCGCCCTCGGCCTACACGAGGTGTTCGAGGCGACCGGTCTCCATGTAGCTGACGCGCTCGACAACGTTCACCGTGTGATCGCCAATGCGCTCGAGATAACGGGCCGCGAGCAACAGGTGGGTGCCCTGAAAGACGTTGCCCGGGTCGTCGCGCATGTGGCCGATGAGTTGATCCCTCACGGTGCGCCACAGGGAATCGACCTCACGATCCATCTCCGCGACTTGCCGCGCCAGCTCGAGGTCCCGCTCCACGAACGAACGCAGTGCCATCCGAATCATCTCATGGGTGCGCCTGCCCATGAGCGGGATGTCCTCGAGGGCCCAGTGATAGGGCTCGGCGTGGAGGCGCCGGGCGACCTTGGCGATGTCCTTAGAGTAGTCGCCCACGCGCTCGAGATCGGCGGCGATGCGAATGGCGCCGGCCACGCAGCGCAGATCACTGGCCATGGGGTGCTGGAGCGCGAGGAGTCTCAGCGCCGCCTCCTCGATGCCGATATCGAGGGCATCGGCCACGTCGTCGCTTCGGCGCACTTCCTCCGCCAGCTCCAGGTTCTGTTCGACCAGGGCCTGCAAGCCGCGTTCGAGCATGCTCATCACAAAGGTGCCCATGCGAAGCACCGTGTCGTGGAGCTCGACCAGCTCGGACGTGAAGACCGATCGTGGCGCGCCTGGCTGAGTGTCGATCATCCGAACCGCCCCCTGATGTAGTCCTCGGTGCGCCGGTCGGCCGGTGCCTGAAAGACCTGCTCGGTATCACCAAACTCAACCAGCTCGCCAAGGAGGAAGAACCCGGTCTTCTGTGAGCAGCGCGCCGCCTGGTACATATTGTGGGTCACGATGATGACGGTGTAGTTCTCCCGCAGGGACAGCATGAGCTCCTCGATGCGGAATGTGGCGTTAGGGTCCAGGGCGCTGCACGGCTCATCCATGAGGATGACCTCGGGCTGTACGGCCATGACCCGTGCGATACACAGGCGCTGCTGCTGGCCGCCGGAGAGCGCGAGCGCCGATTGGCGCAGCTTGTCCTTCACCTCATCCCACAGGGCCGCCTCGCGCAGAGTGCGCTCGACAATCACCTCGAGGTCCGACATCTTGCGTGTCCCGTGGAGCCGCGGGCCATAGGCCACGTTGTCGAAGATGCTCATGGGAAAGGGATTGGGCTGCTGGAACACCATCCCGACCCGTTTCCGCAGTTCGACCACGTCGACGCGTCGGTCGTAGACATCCTGACCATCCATGACGACCTGACCGCTAATGCGGACACCATCAATCATGTCGTTCATGCGATTGAGGCACCGCAGGAAGGTTGACTTCCCGCATCCCGATGGGCCGATGAGCGCCGTGACCTCACAGCTTCCGATGGCGACGTCCACCGCTTTGAGGGCCTCGAATCCCCCGTAGTGCACGGTCAACCCGTGGGTCTCAAACTTGGCGCACCGGCAGTCACTGACGGGATCCGCATCGACACTGCCGACCATGAGTCCGGGTGCCGTAGCCATCCGAGCCTAGACCTTCCTTCTCGTCCGCAGCCAGCTCCGGATCACGATCCCGATGGAGTTGGCTCCGACGACCATGATGATGAGCACGAGGGCGGTGCCCCAGCGAAGCTTCTCCGGGGCATCGGGCATTTGCGTCGAAACTGTGAAGAGATGGAACGGGAGCGCCATGAAGGGTTCGAGCAGTGCCTCGGCTGGTCGGGGCAGGTGGGACATCCAGAAGAAGGCACCTGTCAGCAGGATCGGCGCCGTCTCGCCCGCCGCCCGCCCCACCGCGAGCACCAGCCCAGTCAGGATGCCGGGCAAGGCGTTAGGGATCACGACACGCCAGATCGTCTGCCACCGAGTGGCTCCCAGGGCGAGGCTGGCGGCGCGGAGCCCCTGGGGGACCTGCCGAAGCGCCTCTTCCGTGGTTGCGATGACGATGGGCAGGATCAGTACCGCCATGGTCGCGGCAGCGGCCAGAAGGCACGCACTCTTGCCGGACTCGCCACCGCCCCGTGTCAGCCGCAGCACCTGCGGCATCACGACCATCACGAAGAGACCCATGCCGAAGAGGCCATATACGATGGAGGGCACACCCGCCAGGTTGAGAATGGCGACGCGGATGGCGCGGACCAGGGGCCCCTTTCGCGCATACTCGCTCAGATAGACAGCGGCGAGTATGCCAACGGGAGTGGCCAGGGCCATGGTGACCACGACCAGGTAGAGGGATCCCACTATGGCGGGCATGATGCCGCCCGCCCGCATGTTGTCGCGCGGCATGGCCGTGATGAACTCCCAGTTGATGGCCGAAGCCCCGCGCACGACCACAAAGCCCACGAACAGCACGGCCGGTACCATGATGGCCAGTGCCGAGGCGCCCAGCGCCACGAAGGCGACGGCCTGGACCCGGCGGGCCCGCCGGGCCGACGGGGTACTGGGCCAGGCCTCCGCTCGCGGGAGCGTGCTAGTGCTCATGGCGCCCCCTGTGCGTGATGATGTCAGCCGTCGTGTTCACGCAAAAGGTGATGAGGAAGAGCAGCAGTCCGAGCAGGAAGAGGACGTGGAAGTGAGGCGTCTGATGGGCGGTCTCCCCCATCTCGGCAGCGATGGTGGCCGTCATGGTTCGCACGGGACGGAACAGGCCGGTGGTCAATGACGGGACCACCGCGGCGTTGCCCGTGACCATCAGAACCGTCATGGTCTCGCCGACCGCCCTGCCCACTCCGAGCATGACGGAGGCCATGATGCCCGAACGCGCGGCCGGGATGGTGACGCCCCGAATCGTCTGCCAGCGGGTGGCGCCGAGAGCAAGAGAGCCCTGCCGGAAACGCTCCGGCACGCTATCCAACGCATCCTCGGCGATCGACACGATGGTGGGCAGAGTCATGAGTGCCAACAGCACCGCGCCCGTGATGGCCGCCATGCTCGAGGGCATGTTCAGCGCGGTCTTGAGCCAATCGGGACCCGGCAACGCATCCCCCGCTGCCCTCGATGCTCTCTGAATCCACGCGCCGACTAGCATCAGACCGACGAAGCCGAACACGACAGATGGGACTGCGCCCAGAAGCTCCACGATGGGCTTGGCGATCTCGCGCACGCGCCGAGGCGCCACTTCGGCCAGGAACACGGCAGCCCCGATCCCGATGGGAACCGAGATCAGCAACGAGCCGACCGTGACGAGAGCACTGCCCAGAATCAGCGGCAGGAACCCAAACTGAGGAGGATTGCTCGTCGGCCGCCACAGTCTGCCGCCCAGCGCTTCACCCAGGCTCACGCTGTTGAATGCCGGAAGCGCGTTTCGCAGCAGGAACGCCAGGATCAGGATCACGAACACAACGGAGGCCACGCCACAGGAGCGGATGACAAGCTCAATGGCCCACTCCAACACGCGGCCAATGCGGCGCAGCTTCATCGGGTGTCCTCTGCATCGGAGATGGCGGCCGCTGCCGGCCGCCATCTCCGTCATGGGTGTGCGAGCTCTGTGCAGGGCCTACTTGGGCACGAAGCCCTTCTCTTTGACGATGGCTTGTCCCTCATCGCCCAAGACCCAGCTGATGTAGTCCGAGACCTTCTTAGGCGCGTTCTTGTCGGTGTACATGTAAAGCGGGCGTGAGATGGGGTAGGAGCCATCCTTCACGGTCTCGACGGACGGCATCACGGCCGCGCCGCCCTTCTTGCCGATCACGCCGATGACTTTCACCGAATCGTCGACATACCCGAGGCCGATATAGCCAATGGCGCCCTCAGACTCGGTCACCTGACGCCGAACGTCAGGGTTGGACTGCAGGGCCATGATGCTCGGGGCGAACTCGCGCGTGCTCTTCTTGTCGCCCTTCTTGATGATCTCCTCAAGGAAGTACTCATAGGTTCCAGAGGTGGAATCGCGGGAGACCAGGACGACCTCGCCCTTGCCACCGAGCTTGTCCCACGAGTTGGTCGAGCCAACATACAGGTCGGAGATCTGGTCCACGGTGAGCTCGTTCACCGGATTCGCCTTGTTGACGATGACGGCGATGCCGTCGTAGCCAATCAGGTTCTCGACCGGCTCGATTCCCTTGGCTTTGGCCTGCTCAACCTCTTCATTCTTGATCTGACGCGAGGCGTTGGCAATGTCGCACGTCTTCTCGATCAGCGCCTGAAAGCCGGTGCCAGAACCCCCACCGGACACGCTGATCTTGACGCCCGGGTTGGCCGCCTGATAGGCCTCGGCCATGGCCTGAGCGACCTGCAACAGGGTATCGGACCCCTTGGCCACGATCTCGCCCCCGGCGCCGCCGGCCCCCGGCTGAGATGCCTTTTTAGTGCTCACCACGGGCGCTGCCGGCTCCTCGGTCTCCTCCGGCTTGGCGCATCCCCCAAGCAGTGCGCTGCCGACAAGCCCCAGGGATATCGCGATGCTGGTCCACTGACTTCGTCTCATCTGGGTCTGGCTCCCGCCTTATCGTGTTGTGTGGCCCCGCTCGGCCTTCAGGAGATGTCGGCCAGCGAGCCTTAACACATTCTCGGGGCACGGCGCGTCCGAGGGGCTTAAGCCCGTGTTAAGGCGGCGTCGCCGGAGGTCGGGCGGGCAGCAACACCACGAACCGCGAACCCGGGTGCTCGGGGCTCTCGACCCACACGCGGCCCCCGTTGCGCTCGATGGCGTGGCGGACGATACTCAGCCCGAGGCCCGTGCCACCCACCAGACGAGACCGCCCCTTGTCGATTCGGTAGAAACGCTCGAAGACGCGCTCTCGGCTCTTCTCCGGGATGCCCGGACCGTGGTCGATAACGCCAATTCGTACCATATCGTCGGATTCGCTGGCCTCCAGTCGCACTTCCGCGCCATCGGGTGAGTACTTCACGGCGTTGTCCACCAGGTTGACCAAAGCGGCGGCGAGGTCGTCCTCGCAGCACCATAGACGGAGCTCACCGGGTGTGTCGATCGTGATCGAGATACCTCGCGCAGCGGCTTGAGGCTCGAGTCGAGACGCCGCATCCTCCAGCGCCGCCCGCACATCCAGGAGCCGTCCCCGGGGGCCTGGGGAGCTGCTCTCCTCCAACTGGGCCAATGCCATCATGTCGTCTACGAGCTGGGTCATGCGCCGCGTGGTGTCGATGATGCGAGCGAGGAATCTGGCGCGGGCACCGGGGTCGTCCGCCGCGCCGTCCTGAAGGGTCTCGGCCATGGCCGAGATGGCGGCCAATGGAGTACGCAACTCGTGGCTGGCGTTGGCGACGAAGTCCTGGCGGGCCTCCTGGAACCGGTGCGCCTGCGTCACGTCGCGGAGCGTGATGATCACACCGGCGCGCTCGCCGGCCGGTCCGATCAGCGGCTTGGCCGCCGCTGAGATGACCCGGGCGCCGTCATCGGACAGGCGCGGCCGGTCCTCGACCATGACACCCGTGCCGAGGGCGCGGCGAACGAGCTCGGCGAGGTCGAAGTCCAGGGTAGCTTCCACCAGCGGGCGGCCGGTCGCCACGCGTCGATCGGTACCAAGCATGGCGGCCGCAGCGGGGTTGATCACCTGGATGCTCTGATCAGGGCTGAGAAGGAGCACGCCGTCGGCCATCTGGTCCAGGATGGTTGTGAGGCGCGAGACGGCGTCACCCAGCTCGCGCTGAGACTGCCCAAGGCGCTGGGCTGAGTCGGCACACGCCTCGACGAGCGGCCGGAGTTCGGGCGGGATGGCGGTGTCCCGTCTTGTGGTCTCGCCGGCAGCCCCCATGGCCGCGATGCGGTCCCGAACCAGTCCGGTGGACCGCGCCCACACGCGCTGACCCCACGCCAGCAGTCCCACCAGAGCAATGGCGGAGGGAGTGCCGGCCAAGAGGGTCTTCCACGCCGAGCTCAGCGCGGCATCCGCGATAGAGTCCAGGGGGGCCGAGAGCCGTACAAGCCAACGGCCGCCCGGGCGATAGCGGGCGACGAACAGGCGCGCAGGGTGATGTGGAACCACACGTCGCTCGGCGACCCCGTGGCCCTGCGACCGCGCGCTGGCTACCTCGGGTTCCAGACGCTGATCGGCGCTCGAGAGCGTCTCCTCCGACGCGGCCTCGAGCACCCCGGGCGGTGAGAAGGCCTCGACGCGTGCCGAGCAGAGCGCTGCCAGCTCGATGACGCGCCCCGGCAGTTCCCCCTGCATGGGAGGCTGCCGGACCAGCGAGTCCTCCGCAAGAGCGCAGGCCACCTCCAGCCGCAGCCGGAGTTCCGATACCAGGCGAGCCCGCGTGGTGTGGTAGGTGTAGAGGCTGGCTGAGACGAGCACCAAGGCGAGCAGTGTTGCGTGGACAGCCAATGATCGGGTCCACCGTGCCATGTGCACGGCTCACTCCGCCAGCTTGTAGCCGACGCCCCGCACGGTGAGAATCCGCGTGGGCTGGCTGGGCTCAGCCTCGATCTTGCCCCGGACCCAGCGCACGTGAACGTCGACGGTCCGGGGATCAATGTACTCACTCTCACTCCACGCCTGCTGGAGGAGGACCTCACGCGACATGGCTCGCCCCGGGTGCCGAGCCAGGCACTCGAGCAGGGCGAACTCCTGGGGCGTCAGGGTGACCTGGCGGCCATCTACCGTCACCGTCCGCCGGCCACGGTCGATCACGAGCCCTTTCACGGTGAGCACCTCGTCGGCGGGGCCGGCCGCTTGCTCGGCACGCCGCAGCACGGTCTTGACGCGCGCCACCAACTCGCGAAGTGAGAATGGCTTGGTGATGTAGTCATCGGCCCCGAGCTCGAGTCCGGCCACGCGATCATTCTCGCTGACGCGGGCGGTCAACATGATGACGGGCACGGTCGAACGTCTCCGAAGCTCGCGGAACACGCCAAAGCCGCTCAGGCCCGGAAGCATCAGATCGAGGATCACCAGGTCGGGCTTCTGCTCGAGCCCCACGCGAACGCCCTCGGAGCCATCATACGCGACCTCGACCTCGTAGCCCTCACGCCGCAGCGAGTAGGCGACCGAGTCGGCGATGTCCTGATCGTCCTCGACGACCAGAATGGTGCCCGGCATCGTCATGCCTCACCTATCATGGAATGGGGCCGCGGGGCGCGCCTCGGGACCCGGAGCGCCCCCTCTCCCGCCCGCCGAGGATGATAGCACCCTGGCATTATGACATGGTTAAGGGGCCAAGGGACCGACATCCCCGGCGTGGGCTCCGGGATCGAATCCCACCCATTGAATGCCGGCCACGCCGGCGAACCGGCGGGCCATTGCCTCGAGGGCCTGGGGGCTGTTGTCTACCAGCACAAACCGTCTGCCCAGTGCGAGACAGGCGGCTCCCGTGGTGCCGCTGCCGGCGAAGAAGTCCAGAACCACGTCCCCCTTCCGCGAGGAAGCCCCAATGATGCGCTTGAGGATGCCGAGAGGCTTCTGCGTGGGGTAGCCGGTCTTCTCCGAACCGTGGGTTGGCACAATCGTATGCCACCATGTGTCCGTGGGCACTTTGCCGCGGGCTGCCTTGTCTGGGCCAACCAGCCCAGGGGCCATGTAGGGGATTCGCTCGATGTCATCCCAGTTGAACGTGTACCGCCTCGGGTCTTTGGTGTACACCAGGATGTTGTCGTGCTTGGGCGGCCACCTGGTCTTCGACCGGCCCCCATAGTCGTAGGCCCAGATGACCTCGTTGAGAAAGCACTCGCGGCCGAAGATGGCATCGAGGAGCACCTTGCAGTAGTGGACCTCACGGTAGTCCACGTGGAAGTAGAGCGTCCCATCCGGCGCCAGGACCCGGTGCGCCTCGGCAAGCCGCGGCTCAAGGAAGGCGAGGTAGTCGTCGAACAGATCACGGAAGCCGCGTTTGCCGAGCGCGATCGTCTCGTAGCGACGACCCTTGAACCCCACTCGGTCGCCATCCTCTGAGCCGATGGTGCGGATCTGAGTCCTCTGCTGAACCTTGCCTGTGTTGAATGGCGGGTCTATGTAGATGAGGTTGGCGGAGCCGGACGCGAGCCCCGTGAGCACCTCCAGATTGTCGGCTAGGTAGATCGTACCGAGGTTCGTCGACAAGACCGGCTCACTCCTCAGCCGCCTGGCGCCCGCTTAACCTCAACCTAACACTCCCCTAACCGTGACATAACGGCGCCCCGGTAGGCTAGTTCCCGGGCAGACACCCGGCCGGGGACCTGCCACAACCCAGTTTACTCACCTGGCTCGGCACGCACCGGAAAGGAAGGACACAATGGACCGACTGCTCCGCAAGCGGCGGACCACCGGAGGCTTCACGCTCATCGAGCTTCTGGTCGTGATCGCCATCATCGCGATCCTGGCCGCCATCCTATTCCCCGTGTTCGCCAAAGCTCGCGAGAAAGCCCGACAGACGACCTGCCTCACCCATGCCAAGGAACTCGGCCTGGCCATGATGATGTACGCCGGCGACTACGACGACACGCTGCCCATGTCGTACTACTACATCAATGGCGCGAACAGCAGCAACGGCTATGTCCAGTGGAGCGGCCTGATCATGCCCTACACCAAGAACATGGGGCTCTTCGTCTGCCCGACCCACGAGCCGAAGGGCTGGGCTCCGACGTGCTTCACGACCCCTCCGGTCGATCCCCCGGCGGGCCAGACCCCGCTCCGCCCCGTGATGGATATCCAGGCCTACCGCCTGAGCTACGTCGCCAACGAGCTGTTGCTTCCTCGGAAGAAGTACGCGGCAGTGCCCCAGCAGTGCGTGTCCCTGTCGCAGGTGGACGCTCCGGCCGAAGTGATCATGGTCGCCGAGTACACCAACAAGATCCAGTGCCTGCTGGACAGTTCTCCCACGGGTGGCGACGCCATCAAGTCGCACCGGCCGACCAATGCGGTGAGCATGGGTGGAGCCGTGTTCGACGGCGAGAGCTGGGCCGGCCAGCCGGTCATCGCCCTGACGCCACAACAGGCCTGGCAGGCCATCGCTCAGGCTGAGGCGAGTAGCGCCATGGGCAACCATCACATCTGCTACATCAACCCCCAGGCGCACAACGGCGGCAGCAACT
The DNA here is from genome assembly GCA_029547025.1 of Armatimonadota bacterium. Taxonomy (GTDB): domain Bacteria; phylum Armatimonadota; class Zipacnadia; order UBA1398; family JAKPQA01; genus JAKPQA01. The sequence continues at coordinate 154,803 of JAKPQA010000035.1, read as the reverse complement.
ACATCTTCGCGGATGGTCATGCGAAGTGGTATCTGCTGGACAAGACGCTGGATCCGACCCATTTCCTGTGGGGCAAGAAGGCGTACTCGTGCCCCGGCTCGCCGCCCGTGTACAACCCCCTGACGGGCACGCCCGTGAGTTGATCCCCGCATACCCCGGCCATCGCGGACGTTGCCCGGCGCGGCGCCCGCGGGAGCACTGGCTCCCGCGGGCGCTTTCCGCGTACCATAGCAGGAACTCGGCGCGGAAGACCGTACGTACGGACAGGGAAGGTGGCAGCGGTTGGGTCTGAAGGCATGCAAGTTTGGTGGCACATCGCTGGCAGACGCCAACGGCGTCCGCCGGGTCGCCGAGATCGTCGCCCGGGAACCGGCGCGACGATACGTGGTGGTCTCGGCACCCGGGAAGCGTGAGCCATCGGATCACAAGGTTACCGACCTGCTGCTCGCCTCCCACTCATTGGCTCGGCAGGGCCTCGACTTCACACAGCCGCTGGGAATGGTCCGTGACCGCTTCCGGTCGCTCGCGGCCGATCTCGGGGTCCGGCTTGACGTGCGTCCGCTGCTCGACGAACTCGAAGCTCAGGTGCGCACCGAGGGCAACCGAGATCTGATTGCCTCGCGAGGCGAGTATCTGTGCGCGCGCATCGTGGCCGACTTCCTCGGGGCACGCTTTGTCGATGCCCGGCGTGCCATCGGCGTGGCACGAGGCCGTTCGCAAGTCACCCCCGACACCTATCCGCGCCTGCGCATGCTGCTCGAGGGCGAGGGCCCGGTGGTCGTGCCCGGGTTCTACGGGTCGGACACCCACGGTGACATTGTCACCTTCCCACGGGGTGGGTCTGACATCACCGGCTCTGTGGTGGCGCGAGCGGTGGGGGCTGAGGTCTACGAGAACTGGACCGATGTTCCGGGACTGCTGATGACCGACCCGGCCGTGGTCCCCGAAGCCCAGCCCATCCTCGAAGTGACCTACCGGGAGCTCCGCGAGCTGTCGTATATGGGCGCCAAGGTCCTGCACGAGGAGGCCACGTTCCCCGTTCGCGAGGCCGGCATCCCGATCCACATCCGGAGCACGTGGGAGCCCGATGCGCCAGGGACGCGAGTGCTGCCATCGCGAGAGCACGGCACGGCCCCCGTCGTCGGCATTGCCGGCCGAACCGGCTGTTCGACCATCCACATCGAGAAGGCCATGATGAACGAGGGGCGCGGCTTCGGGCGCCGTGTGCTCGACATACTGGAGTTCCACGGCATCTCCTGGCTTCACGCACCCACCGGCATTGACACCATGTCGGTGGTGGTCTGGGACGAGGAACTCGAGGGCAAGGGCGATGCGTACCTGGCCGACATCGAGCGCATTCTGGAACCGGACCGACTGGAGCTGATCGGCGATCTGGCCCTCCTTGCGACGGTGGGGCAGGGGATGGCGAACACCGTCGGTATCGCTGGACGTCTGTTCACCTCGCTGGCTGATGCGGGAGTGAACATCCGCATGATCGACCAGGGCTCCTCGGAGATCAGCATCATCGTGGCGGTCGCCGCCGCCGACTACTCGAAAGCGGTGCGCGCCATCTACGACGCATTCGCGGGCCCGTGCCGCTCGCGGGCATAGGCCCGGACGTCTCGGGCTCACCCCGAGGCTCGCTGGGGACGGAGATGCGCTGACGATGACCAGGGTCGTTCCCATGCTGGCCGCCCTAGCCGGCTGCGCTCTGGCCTTGGCCATGGGGTTCTCGTGCCGGGTTCCGTTGGAGGCGCAGCCGGGCGCGAGCGAGCCGGCTGCCCAGACGCCGGTGGCCGAGGTCTCGCAGGGCACCTCATCCGAGGTCGACCAGTTCCGCGAGTGGGTGGCGCAGGCACCGACGTTACCGTCCCTGAGGTTGACCCTGGCCCGGCACTACGAGCGGACGTTCGAGGGAAAGGGCGACGAGGCGGCGCGCAGCCAGCTTCTGACAGCCCTCTGTCTGCAGCCCGACGACCCCGACGCGCTCTTTGAACTGGGACAAGTGCTCTTCCGCCTGAAGCGCTACCGCGCGGCGGCTGGTTGGCTCGAGCGAGCCGTTGCGGCCGAGCCCGATAGCTGGGTGCGGCTCCATTGGCTGGCGCTGGCCCACATCCGGAGCGGCCGGCCCGAGGAAGCGGTCGAACCGCTGCGCCAAGCCACTCGCCTGGCCCCTGAGGAGCGCGACCCGCGTCGGCGCGCGGCCGATGTCTTCTCGCGGCAGGGGCTCACCCAAGAGGCTCGTGTCCATCTGCGATGGCTTGTGCGGAACGCCAAAGCCCAGGAAGACCGCCAGTGGGCCGAGACCGAGCTGATGCTGCTCGACATGTCGGAACGGCGTTACTGGGGCCCCGCCTGGAACGCGACCGACCCTCCCGGCATTGGCCCGCTCCGGTTGCGGACCAACCCCAGTTTCGAGCGAGCCAGGCGCCAGACCGACCCCGACCGCCAGATCGAGTGGTACCGCAGGGCGATGGAGGACGACCCCGGAATGTACCAAGCACCCTACAACCTGGGGCTGCTGCTCGTGAAGCTCGGGAAGTACGACCAGGCGATCCCACTGTTGAAGAAGGCAGACGAGTTGTACCGTATTTCCTCTGGAGAAGGCCCGAGCCTGGACGCGCTGTGCCAGATCGCCCTGTGCTACGCCCGGCTGGACCAGCCCAACGACGGACTGGCCTATGCCGATCGGGCGTTGTCGATCGAACCAGAGCTGACCATGGGGCAGTACGCGCGGGGCGAGGTGCTTATCGGCCTGGGCAAGTACAATGAGGCCGCCGAAGTGCTCGGGAAGTGCCTGGAGGCCGAACCCGAGCACGCGGGAGCCACTCACGCGCTCGGGACGGCCTGGGCCAAGATGGGGCGGACCGAGCCGGCCCTCGCCGCGCTCCGCTATGCCGAGTGGCTCACGCCCGACGCGACCGAGCGCGAGCGGATCCGGGCCGAGATCGAGGCCCTGGCCGGAAAGCCAGAGTCATCCTAGGCATCGGCGCCGGGGACCTGACGGAGAGGTGAGGTTCGATGTCGCCACGTGTTGCATGCCGCAGGGGGCGGGCTCTCGGGTTCGCCGCAGTGTGGGTTGCCGCCGCGATGGTTTCTGCGGGTTGGGCTGATCCGGTGACCCTCAAGTACGCCCCGGAGAAAGGAGCCAAGCGCACCTACCAAGTGACCATGCAAGGCACGGTGGATGTGTCAGAGTATGCCGCGGGCGTAGGGGCCGAGGGGCGCGCCGTGTATACCGAGGAGGTTACCGAGTCCGAGGCCGGCAAGGTGGTCAGCAGTGTGGTGATCGACAAGGGCCACCTCAGTGCGGCTGGCGCTTACCTGCCATCGACCTCGGCGGATGAGACGCTGGTGTGCACGCGGGACGCGACTCGCCGGGTGGTGGCCGTGGAGGGAACCGCCGTGGCCTACGCGGGCGAGGATCCGGTCGTGCTGTGCCTCTGGGCGCTGGATGGCTTCCTGCTGCCCAAGGACCCGGTCGAGCCCGGCGCCACATGGGACTGCAGTCACACCACCATCGGGCCCGACGGCACGCCGCGGAAGGTCACGGGGGAGGCCACCCTGGTCGAGGTGAAGGACGTCGAGGGCACACCAGTCGCCGTCGTTCGCTCGACGCTGACCACACCGGTCTCGTACGCATATGGTGACCCTATGACGGGAGACATCCGCGCCGAGGTAACCTCGGAGCTCGTTCTGGAGTCGGGCGAGATCCGGGCGCAGGATGGTGTGATGAGCGGTACCATCGCCACGGGCCCCGAGGCCTTCCAGAAGCTCAGTGTGACGTTCAACGACGTTCAGGTCACGGTTCGCCGGGTCGAGCCCAAGGCCGAGGGCCAACCCGTCACGGCGCCTCAGCCGAACTAGGTTGCGACGGGGCTGACGAGAGACTTTGGAGGCCTCCCCGCCAAACCGGCTCCGCCGCTGGATTCCCTACGCGGCGTTCCTGGTCCTGGCCATCGCGGCGTGCCCCGGCGTGATCGTGGGGCGCGCCTTGGTTCCGGCTCACTACCAGCAGCATTGGGCTCCGTGGGGCGATCCGCCAGTGGCCACGGCCGGCGAGCCCATCTGGAACCCGTTGGCCGCGGATGGGGTACTTCAGTTCTACCCCTGGCGGCACTTCGCGCGCGTGACGCTCCGGTCGGGCGAGGTGCCGCTGTGGAACCCGTACCAGTTCTGCGGCACGCCCTTCGCCGCCAATGGGCAGTCCGCCGTCTTCTACCCGCCGAACCTCCTCTTCTGGCTCCTGCCCACGGCCTCGGCCTTCGGGTGGTCCGCCGTGGTGCATCTCTTCATGGCCGGCACGTTCACCTACTGGCTGGGCCGGGCTGTGGAGCTCAGCGATGCCGCCGCGTCCCTGGCTGGCGTGGCGTTCATGTTGTGCGGCTGGCTGATCGCCTGGCTGCCGCTGCCGACGTTCATGAATGTCATTGTGTGGCTCCCGCTGGCCATGTGCGCCGGGAAGAGGCACTTCGACGGCACCGGAGGGTTGGCGTGGCCGCTGGTGATGGGGTCTTCGATCGCCTGCATGGTGCTCGCCGGCCACTTCCAGATCGCCTACTACGCCCTGGTCACCCTGGTGGCGTGGCTCATCGCGCTGAAGGGGGTCACATGGCGCCGCCTGGGGTTCCGGGCGACTCTGGGGCTGGAGGTTCAGGAAAAGTCGGGCTTCGTGCTGGGGCTCCTGGCCGGGGCCATCCAGCTGTTGCCTTCGGCCGAGCTGGTCCACTACGGCCACCGCATCGGAGCACCGCCGTTTGCCTCGTTGGCCGAAGGGGCGCTAGGCCGATACGACCTGGCGGCGCTGGTGGCCCCGAATCTGCTCGGGAACCCGTCCCATGGGTGGTACCTCACGCCGCTGACGCAGAACCGGATGGAGATGTGCGGCTACGTGGGCACCATGGCTCTCGTGCTGGCCGGTGCCGGCCTCGCGGCATGCCGGCGCAACTGGGCGGCGCGCTTCTTCGCCGCCCTGGCGGTCGGCGCCCTGCTGGTCGCCGCGGGCACGCCGCTCGCCCATACGCTGTATGTGGGGCTGCCCGGGTTCAACCGCTTCTCGGGGCTGCCTCGGGTACTGTGTCTGTTCTGCCTCGGGGCAGCGCTGCTCGCGGGGTACGGAGTCGATGAACTCAGGCGGGCCCGCGAGGGCCGCGACTGGGCCCTGGCCGGGAGTGTCGCCGTCGCGGTTCTGGGCCTCTTGTGCCTGGCCCGTGTGGGCCCCGAGGCTGTCGCCACGGATCGCCGGGCCGCGCTTCCTGTGGCCGTGGGCGGCCTCGGGCTCGTTCTCACGCTCCTGTTGGTCCGATTCGGCGGCACCCGTCGGCTCGGGTGGATGTGGGTGTGCCTCGCTGGAGTCGAACTGCTTGGGCTGGGGCGCGGCACGAACCTGACCATCGAACCGTCGAGCATCTACGCCGAGACGGCGCTCACGAACGAGCTGCGCCAACTGCCCGTGTCCCAGCGCGTTCTGGCGCTGACCGATGACTGGACCTTCGGCCGGCCGCCACTCACAGTGCTGCCGCCCAACAGCGCGACAGTGTATGGGATTCGCGACGTGCAGGGCTACGACTCGTTGTTTGCGGCCCACACGAAGAGCTATCTCATGCGGGCGAACGGAGGGCGGCAGCCCTGCCCGGCCATCAATGGGAACATGGTGCTCCTGGGGCGGAATGGCCCGGATCCCGTGGCGGCCATCGACCCCAAGCTACTGCGGCAGATGGGCGTGACCCGCGTCCTGAGCCGGCGTCCACTTCCCTCGGGCTGGGGGGCGCGCCACCTCGGCGAGCGCGGGCACGGCGTCTCTTTGTATGAGCTGCCTTCCGGACGCGATCCGGGACCCATGGTGACCGGTCTGGCCGCGAACTCCGTGACTCTTGCCGGCACGATGACCGGCGAGGGTATGTGGCCGACGCGGGAAAGCTACTACCCGGGGTGGTACTCGGTTGGGCCAGACGGCCAGCAGCCGTGTGGGATGAGCGACCGGATGTTTCGGACCGTACAGCCCGGCGCCACCCGGGCGATCTACCTGCCCACCACATACTGGGTGGGCGCCTTCGTCTCGCTGGTGGCTCTCGCCGGCCTCTGTGCCCTGGCCTCGTGGGCGTATGCCGGCGCCAGGCAGTCCCGGGCGGGGGGCGATGGCTGATGCGACGTGCTTCCGGCCCCGGGCCAGGCGTCGCGGCCGTCGCTGTTCTGGTCTTCGTGCCGGCGCTGTTGCTCGCACGGTCGCTGTTCACTCCTCGCATCCTGCTCCCCGCCGACGTGCTGCTGCTCATGGAACCGTGGCGCTCGGAGGCGCGCGGACTGGTCCCCGGCTTCCAGCGGCCCCAGAACCCAATGCTCGACCCTATCCAGCAGCAGCTCCCATGGCGCACACACGCCGCCCGCGAACTCCGCCAGGGCACCGTCCCCCTGTGGAACCCGTACATGTTCTCGGGCACCGCCTTTGTCGCGAACCTGCAATCATCAATCTACTACCCGCCGAATCTGCTCTTTTGCGTGCTTCCCGTGCCCCAGGCATTCGAGTGGGTGGCGTACCTACACCTGGTGATGGCCGGGCTGTTCGCATTCGGGTTCGCCCGAGGTCTCGGGCTCGGGCACTGGCCGTCGTGCGCCGCCGGACTGGGCTTCGGCCTGAGTGGCTTCATGGTGGTGTGGCTGTGTTACGTCACGCCCGTGGCGGCGGTGACGTGGATGCCGGCGGCGCTCTGGTGCATCGATCGGCTGGCGCGGCGCCGGAAGGTATCCGATGCCGTCCTCCTTGCGGGCGCCGTGGCGATGACCTTTCTCGCCGGGCATGGCCAGATCAGCCTGTACGTGATGCTGACCACGTTGGCATACGGGCTCTACCGCGTCGGCGGGCTTCTGCGCACCGAGGGGCGCACCGAGGCCTTCTGGCTCGTGTGCCTGCTGGCCGGTGGGCTGCTGACGGGCACCTCACTGGCCGCGGCCCAGTTGCTGCCCACGCTCGAGTTCGGGCGGATCAACTACCGGACCGGTGCCATCCCCTATGAGTCACTCATCGGTATCCAGCCCGCGCAGCTCATGACGTTGCTCGTCCCGGATGCCTTTGGCAACCCAGCCGACTATACCGACGAGGTCGGCCGCCAGATGGGGTTGGGCGTGAACCATTTCATCGAGGGATGCGCCTACCCCAGCTGCGTTCTGGCCGCTCTGGCTCTGGTAGGCCTTGCCGCCGGCCGCCGGCCCGAGCGCTGGTTCCTCGCCGGCGCCACCGGCGTGGCGGTCCTGCTGGCCATGGGCTCGCCCCTGAACCGGCTCACCTATTATCTGGTACCGGGCATGAACCAGATGCCCAACCTGGGCCGAGTGCTGTGTGTCGCCTGCCTGACCATTCCGATCCTGGGGGCCATGGGACTCGAGGCGGTGCTGGACGAGACGGCCCCCGCGATGCGGCGGCGGATGGGGCGTGCGCTTCTCGTCTCAATGGCGCTGGTCGCCGTGGTGGGGCTGCGGTGTCTTCTTCCGATCGTGATGGACTCCGAGGCCGCCGGGTTTCCACGGTCGGTCCTGACTGCCGTCGGCGGCAGCGATGCGCTGGTGCGGGTCCAGGGACGGATCGCCATGTGCATCGGCCTCGCCGCCACGATCCTCGGGCTGACGGCCGCAAGACTCGCCCGACGGGTGGCGCCCCGGCCCCTCGTTGCGGCGGGGGTCACGCTGGTGGTCGTCGACATGCTGGCATTCGGCCAGCGCTTCGAGCCGGCGTGTGATCCCGTCATCATCGAGACGCGGCAACCCGCCTTGGAAGCACTCCGTGCCGACCGGCCGCAGCGCATCGCGGCCCTCGGGCCGGTGGCACGCACTGGCTCGGGGGAAGACACGCTGGCCCGCCTCTCGCCGAACGTCGGGATGACCTACGGCCTTGCGGAGGTCCGTGGCTCGGAGTCGCTGTACACCAAGCGGTACGACGAGGTGCTGCGCCATCTGGCGCTGGCTCCGCCCTACGAGGCCCTGTCCGACGGGCGAGCGAAGCTACTGGACGTGCTCGGAGTGCGGCACCTCGTGGCCCGAGGGGCGTTCCCGGGTACCGAGCCCGTCGAAGGCACGTCGCTGGTGCACCGTCGGCCGTCAGCGTTCCCTCCGGCGTCGGTCGTGCCCCGAGCTCGGCCCGTGAGTGACCAGGTGGCTGCCCTGGCGTGCTTTGATGAGGCTGCCTTCGACCCGCGGGCCGAAGTGCCCATCGAGGGACACGCGGCTGGCGAAGCGGAGTCGGGACGTGGCTGCGCGCCCGCCGCGGTCCAGGTCCGGACCAACTCGGTGCGTGCCCGGGCCGGCGGGGCGGGGTGGCTGGTCGTTTCACAGGCGGCGTTTCCGGGCTGGCGAGCCTACCTCGATGGAAGCCCGTCGCCTCTCTACGTGGCCTATGGCGTCGTGTGGGCCACACCTGTGCCCGCCAGTGGCGCCACGGTCGATCTGGTCTTCGTACCCAGTACCAGCCTGGTGGGTCAGTTCGTGTCGTTGACCACCCTGGCAGGCCTTCTCGCGGTGGTCGTGGCCGCCGCCCGGCGCCGGGACGGAGAGCCGGGCCATGGGTAGGACCCCGGGCGCTCCGCCCGCTGGTCTCATGTCGCGCGCCACGGTGTATGGCTGGGCGGCTATTCTGCTCGTGGGCCTGCTGCTCCGCGTCCCGGGTCTGACCTGGGGACTGCCCGACGAGCACAAGCTGTTTCCCTACCACCCCGACGAACCCACGCTCGTCGAACTCGGGTCGCGCATGGCACGGACGGGGGACCTCAACCCCCACTTTTTCAACTACGGCTCGCTTCCGGTGTACCTCTCCGCACTCGTGCTGGGCGCCGTCGGACTCAGTGCCGCGCCGCCCGGTGACTCGGGCCCCTACCTGGCCCTGCGCCTGGTCTCACTGGTCTTCGGGCTCGGCACCATCGTGCTGGCAGGAGCCCTGGCCGGTCGGCTCCTCGGGAAGCGTGAACAATGGGTCGCGGCCGGGCTGGTGGCCGTCACGCCCATCCACGTGATCGGCTCGTCCTATGCCACGGTGGACTCGCTGGCCACATTCCTGCTCGCGGCCGCCGTGCTCTGCGGGGTGCGGGTCCTCGATGGATCTCGGCCTGCCGACTACGCTCTGGCCGGTGCGTTCGCGGGCTTGGCGGCGAGCACCAAGTACGTGGGCCTCACGGCGGCGCTCGTGCCGCTCGCCTGTGCCGCCTGGCGGGAGCGGCGGTGGCTTCCGTCTAGGTCGAGTTGGGCGGGCCTGGGTATCGCGGTCGCCTGCGCCACCGGCGCCTTCGCACTCACCACCCCCTATGCGTTCATCGACCGCTCGAGCTTCTGGCGCGACTTCGCCTTCGAGCTCCAGCACAAGCGCGAGGGCGGAACCACGGTACCACCCGGCGTCAGCGGCTTTGCCTACCTGTTCGGGACGGCGCTCCCCTCCGGTCTCACATGGCCGCTGGTCGTGGTGATGGTCGCAGGTCTCTGGCTGGCGCTGCGACGGCGCGACCGCTCCGTTCCCCTCGCCGCCTGGCTCGTGTGGCTGGTCATCGTAACCGGGAGTGGCCGCGAGGTGTTTGTGCGCTACACTATGCCGTTGGCACCATTTGCGGCGGTGGTAGTGGCCGGGCTCTGCGGCGGGCTCAGGCCCGGGCACGCCGGGGTCGCGCTGGGCCTCGTCGCGGCGGTGGGGCTCTACGCCTTGGCCTACTCGGCAGCCTACACGGGTATGTACCGGCGGCCGGACGTGAGGGATGCGGCCCTGGACCACATTGTGGCCCAGGCCGAGAACGGGCACCCGTCCGTCGGACTCGTGCAGGCTCCGTGGTTCTTCAGTCCCCCCATCGCCGGCTTGAACGGCGGACCCAGGACGGCCGGAGTCTACGGGGAGTGGGCACGCGAGCGGGGCTGGGAGGTCACCATCACGGCTTGGGATCCCTCGCGACTTGCGGTGGCGTGGCCCGACGTGTTTGTCCTCTCCGAGTTCGAGTTCCCGCAGGATGCCAGGCTCCGGCCAACGGGCTCCACCGAGTTCGTCCGTTTCCTCGAGCGCCACTACCGGCTCAGCGCCGTCCTCCGATCCGACCCGATGCTCCTGGGCATCCGTTTCCCCGACTCTCATGCCCACGATTGGCGCTACATGAACCCCGAGATCCGCGTCTACCGAAGACAGACGCCTCCGACGGCAGGGGCGTTGCCCGCCCCCTCTGAATGAACCGCCACTCGGTGGAAGGACGGTGGTCGGACATGATGGCGGACGCTCCGCTCTCTCGGCTGATTGAGCCCTCGAGCGCCCTGCTGATGGTCATTGACCTCCAGGAGAAACTGGTGCCCCACATACACCAGAGCGATCGGGTGGTCGAGCGCGCGGTTCGCATGATCCGCGCGGCCCGGATCCTGGGAGTGCCCGTGGTGGTCACCGAGCAGTACCCACGTGGTCTGGGGCCCACCGTGGCGCCCGTGCTCGAGGTAGTCCCCGACGTGAAGATGGAGAAGACCACCTTCGGTTGCCTCGGCACGCCGGGCATCCGTGATGCGGTGGTGGCTCCCGGAGTCCGGACCGTGATCCTGGTCGGCATTGAGGCCCATGTATGCGTGCTCCAGACCGCTCTGCAGGCGCTCTCGGAAGGGCTTGCGGTCCACGTGGTCCGCGATGCGGTGGGCTCGCGTGCCATCGAGGACGCCGACGCGGGCCTCGCGCGGATGAGCCAAGCGGGAGCGTCGATCACGACGTCGGAGATGACCATCCTCGAACTGGTGGGCGACGCGAAGCGGCCGGAGTTTCGACAGGTGTTGCCGTTGGTGAGGTAGCCGGTACGCCGTCTGGTCCCCCTGGTGAAGGGCCTCGGGCATCGGATCGCGAAGGACCGACGAGGCGGCCTGAACGCTCGGGCCGGTGGGGCGCGTTCGGCTGGGTTCGATGATTTCCAACGAAGGCCGGAGGCACGCTGCTATGGCTAGACGCTTGGCGGGCCTCGCCGCACTGACGGCGATCTGCCTGGGCGTGGCATGTGGCTGCGGGAAGAGCGCCGCGACCCGCGCTGCGGAGACTCGCTTCACGCCGAGCGACTACGCGTCGGTCATGGCCGGCGTCTCGGCCGACCGCATGGGCGAGGACATCCGCTACTTCGCGAGCCTGGGCAGCCGGCTGACCGGCTACCCGGGTGCCGACAAAGCGGCGCAGTATGTCGAGCGGCAGTTCCGCGGCGCCGGGATCCAGAACATCGAGTACCAGGACTTCGAGATCATGGTGCCCGTGGACCACGGGTCCACCCTGATAGTCGATGGCGAGCCCATACCGATTCACGCGGTCTGGCCAAACGTGGTGCGCACCTCTCAGGTGGCACCGGGCACCCTCCGGGGCCCCGTGGTCTATGGTGCCGACTGCAGCCTCGGCCGCTTCGACGGGGCTGCCATGGATGGCGCCATTGTCCTGGCCGACTTCAACTGCGGCACCAACTGGTTGAACGTCCCGCTCCTGGGCGGCCGGGCCGTGGTATTCGTTGAGCCGCGGGATACCACGTGGTCCGACGCGGCGGAGAAGTACCTGAAGGTTCCCGTTGATGTTCCGCGTTTCTACATCGAACGCGAGCAGGCAGACCCGCTGCTCGCGAGGCTCAAAGCGGCCCAGGGATCTTCGGCACCGTCCGGGGGCATCGAGTGCCGCATGACGTGGGAGCGCCGGAAGGGCCGCAACATCATCGCGACACTGCCGGGCAGCGACCCGGAGCTCTCAGCCGAGCATATCTTCCTCGAAGCCTACTACGACTCGATCTCCGTCGTGCCGAATCGGGCGCCGGGGGCCGACCAGGCAAGCAGCATCGCGGCCCTCATGGAGTTGGCTCGACTGCTGGCAGCGGCCCCTCCGAAGCGGACTGTGGTGCTGGCAGCCTGCTCCGGGCACTTTGAGGCAATGCGCGGGGCCCACAGACTTGGGGATGTCCTGGGCCCCAAGGGCCGGCGCCCGCGCGAGCAGGACCAGTTCCTGCGAGACGGCATTCGCGAGCGCAACGACACACTCCGGTGGCTCCGGCGATCGGCTCAGCGCGCCGCGCAGCGACGGGACTTCCTCGAAGCCGAAAGGAAGGCCGGCAAGTTCGAGCTCACGGCTCGGGGCGACATTGACTGGGACGCCGCGCTGGCGCTGACCCAGGACCGCATCGACCTGGTGAGCCAGGAGCTCGCCCTAGTGAGGAAGTACCGCGACCGCCAGACGGTGGCAGCCATTCCGCTGTGGCTATCGCTCGACCTGAGCAGTCACAGCAGACGACTGGGCCTGAACCATTGCGGGTGGTACTACAACCGGGGCGACCTGATCCGTTTCTTCTCTCCGATCGGCAAGCGAATGGGTGAGTACCTTGAGGGGGCCTCCAAGGCCCTCGGGTACGAGAAGCCCGACCTGTTCTGGTTCGACGGAACCAATCCGAAGCAGAATGTGAGCTGGCCGGACTACTTCCCCGGACGCATTGCCTTCGACAGCGAGGCGCCCCTCCAGGCCGGACGCCCGGCCTGTGTGCTGGCAACCGGGTACGATCAGCGCCCGTACTTCAACACGCCTCTGGACACGGTCGAGCGGATGGACATGGACGGTCTGACCTTCCAGACGCGAGTCATCGCCTGCATCCTCAGCGATTTTCTCAACGACTCAGCTCTCACCGAGACGGCGCTCAAGCGTACCCACCGGCTCAAACTGCCCTACCGCCTCGAACCGCTGCGCGGGAACGTGCTCGAGTTCGTCCACAAGAAGAGCTTCCTGCCCGACACGCCGGTTCCCGGCTGCCTGACGCTCATCGCCGGGCCGTTCAAGAGCATGATGGGTGTTCACAACGATGTGATGGACCTCACCGACGGCTCGGGGGCGTTCTCCATCCAGGGCTACAACGCCATCGGCTGGGGCAATGTGGACGCCTACTACATCGATCCCGTGAGTGGCGACGTCATCTACGCGCCCGATCTCGGATCCGAAGGCGAGAAGCGCTACACGCGCAATGTGGGTAAGCGCGGGCGCCAGATCCGGCCGGTGATCGTGTTTCCTTGCCGGCCCATAGACTTCTACGACCTGGTCGACCAGCGCTACCTGGAGACGCTCGAGCAGCTCTTCGTGTATGACGCGCGCACGGATTCCGAACCACTCTCCTTTGGGTACGCTCTGCCCCAGTTCAACCCGCCTGCCGGTGAGCTCGGCGTCCCGGTCGAGCCGTGCGCCACGCTGTTCTGTGACCCAACGAAGTCCGTGAAGTTGGCCATGGGCATGGGGATCTTCCGCGCGCGTCTGGTGCTGCTGAATGGTTCGCCCGAGAAGCCCATGGGGATCGGCTTCAACCCCCTCGAGAACCCTCGCATCCCTCTCACGCTGCACCGTGCGGCGTGGGATGTGTGGCATCTCGACGAGGTGCGGATGAAGACGTTCCGGGCCCGAGGCGTCGAGGATCCGCGCCTGAACACGCTCCACAGAGCCGCCCAGGCCGAGCTCAAGGCTGCCGATGAGGCGCGCGAGGCGCGCCAGTGGGGGGCTGTACTCTCGCATGCGAGAGCCGGATGGGCCTTCGAGTCCAACGCCTATCCCGACGTGCTCAAGTCCGCCCGTGACGTGGTCAGCGGTGCGCTGTTCTACCTGGCACTACTCATGAGCTTCGCCTATTTCGTCGAGCGTCTGCTGATCTCGGCGAGCTCGGTCCAGGGCCGAGTCGGGTGGACATTCGGCATCTTCCTGGTCATTTTCGTCGCTTTGATGAACGTCCACCCGGCCTTCAGCCTGGCCATCAATCCCTACATCATCCTCCTGGCCTTCATCGTGCTGGCTCTCGGGCTCATCGTGACATCCATCGTCGTCACCAAGTTCAACGAGCAGCTCGAACAGCTCAAGCAGGAGGTGGGCGGGATTCACAAGGCCGACGTCGGCCGTATGGGTGCGGCGAGCCTGGCCTTCGCCCTCGGCGTGGCCAACATGCGCCGCCGCAAGATGCGCACGGCGCTAACGTGTGTCACCCTCATCCTGCTCACCTTCACCGTGCTCTCCTTCACATCGGTGAGCTCGGGCACCAAGATCAACCGGATCCGCCGTGCCGGCACGCCGGCCTACTATGGCTTCATGATCCGCGACAAGGTCTGGGCGCCGCTCGAGGACTCGATCCCCGCCATCATCGACAACGAGTTCGGTCAGACCTACCCTGTGGCGCCACGCGGGTGGGTGGTGTCGGGCGACATCGCCAAGAAGGCATATCTGACGGTGTTCTCGGCTCGCGATCCGGCCACCGAGTTCACCGTGAACTCCATCCTCGGGCTCTCACCGAACGAACGCAACATCACCGACTTGCCGAAGGCTCTGCTGCCGGGCGGCAAATGGTTCGAGGAGACCGACGGCAATGTCTGCATCCTTCCGCAGAGCGTGGCGGAGGGCCTGAAGATCAACCCGGATGAAGTGGCGCGGTGGAACCAGCGCGTACCCGAACGCCGCCCCGGCCAGACCGACGCTGAGTACTTTTCGAGCGGGCCCTTCATCCAGTTCTCAGGCACCAACTTCCGAGTAGTCGGCATTCTGCCGGACGACGCCATCGACAAGTTCAAGGACCTGGATGGTGAGACGCTGGCTCCCGTGAACTATGCGGACATGAAGCCCGAGATCATCGCCCAGATCCGCGAGATGGCTCAGCAGCGCTTCAAACTCGGGCGCACCGGCGTCGAATCGCTCCTGCAGGACTACAAGCACTTCACGGCCCGGGAGCTGTTCATCCTACCCTATGAGCGTCTGCTTCGGGTTGGGGGCACCACGCGGTCGGTCATCATGGGGGTGCGCGATTACGCCGTCGAGCAAGACCTCATCAAGTCCTTCATGGATCGGTTTGCCATCAGCATGTACGCGGGTGAGGTTGCCCATGGGGACGAGCCAGCCAAGGTCATGCTCTACAGCTCCATTGGACGCCAGCGGCTGGACGGGCTCGAGACGGTGATCATCCCCATCCTCATCGCCGCCATGATCGTGCTCAACACCATGCTCGGAGCGGTCTACGAGCGTATCGGCGAGATCCACATCTTCAGCGCCGTGGGGCTCAACCCCACGCACATCGGCACCCTGTTCCTGGCCGAGTCCTGCGTCTACGCCAACATCGGAGCCATTGTCGGCTATCTCATGGGACAGATCCTGGCCAAGGTGCTGTTCCTGACGGGCAACATCGAGGGCAGTGGCATCTCGCTGAACTACTCCTCCAAGGCAGCCGTGGCTTCGACGATGGTCGTGGTGGCGACAGTGCTCCTGTCGACCCTCTGGCCCGCGCGCCGGGCCGCCGAGATCTCGGTCCCCGACGTCGACCGCAAGTGGAAGCTGCCCGAGCCCGATGGCGACAACCTGGTGCTGCCCATGCCCTTCACGGTGACCGGGCTCAATGGCCGGGCCGCCAACATGTTCCTCGTCGAGTTCTTCGAGGCGTACGTCGGCTATGCCGGCGGCGACTTCTACACCGAGGGCGTGAGCTTCTCGACCATCGAGTGCGAACACGGTGAGGGCTATGTCGTCGAGCTGCTGATGTGGCTGGCGCCTTACGACCTCGGAGTAAGCCAACACCTTCGCATTGTTACCGAGCCGACGGGTGAGATGAACGTGTACGCCATCACCCTACACATGCACCGCGAAGCCGGGGACATCAGCTCGTGGAAGAAGACCAACTGGCTGTTCCTCAACGTGTTCCGCAAGCAACTTCTCATCTGGCGCACGCTCACGCCCGAGCAGCGTGAGGTATACGCGGAGCGGGCCACGGAGTATCTCAGCCGCGAGGCCGAGACCGTCACGGCCTAGCGTAGCGCCTGGAGTCACGGGCCGGCACGATGCACGTCTCGCTGAGCGTGGAGAGCTATGCGGCGAGTCCCCGAGTGCTCCGTGGCCTGGGCGAGCTCCTGGCGGGGGCGTTCCCGTCATACAGCCTGGCCATCGAGGCCGACATCCCACCTCACCGCACCGTGGGGGACCTCTGCACGACGGCCCGCGTGCTGGAGGCCGCGGGCATCCCATTTGGCCTCGACGGGCCCTGGGTCCAAGCGGACCCCGGGCATCTGCGGCGGCGACGCATTCTGACGGTTGAGGAGCTGGGGCGCATTCACGAGGCCGCACCGCGCCAGCTCAAGTGGGTGCGCATCGGGGTCGGACCAGGCAGTCCCACCACCCGGCCGGTACGCTTCGCCGACGTTCTCGGATTCTGCCGCGACGCCGGACTGGGCGCCCAAGTGGTCGTCAGCGAGGTCGACTGGGGCCCGGGCGGATGGGCGCGGCTCGCCCGGTCGCGAGGTCCCTCTGCCGTCACGGCTCTTCACGGGCTCGCCGTGGCGAGCCCGATGAACCCGCCCCGTTTTCTGGTGACTGGCTGCCGCCGCGGAGACCTGACGGCCTGGGGCTACTCGCTGGAGCTGGGACGCGGCTTCCCCTATGGCGAAGCCGACCTGCATGCCGTCCTCGACGTCATCGAGCGCAACATGAGAGCCGGCGCGACACTACTCAACGTCTACCCGCCGCCCGCACTGGTCGACGGCCTCGTGGCGCTCCCGCCTCACCTGCATGCGTGGCCCGGCATCGACGCCGATGCGCTCCTGCGCCCTGGGCACGGGCTCCGGCTGACTGAGCTCGGCCAGTGGCTGGCCGAACACGCGGCATCGGGCAACGGGGCGGGCGCGTAGGCGTCCCGTGCCGCGGCCCACGCCCCACTTCACGGAGCTCGTCGCACGCCGACCTGCCGGGCCTACTGCGCTACCGGCGTGGCCGTCGAGATCGGCGCCGGGCGAGGCCGCAGAGTCTTCACCTTCGACGGCCGTGCGGCGGGTCGGAACCCTTCGCCGTCGGTCACCGGCGCCGCGCTCGGTTCAATGGGGGCCACCAAGGGCACCGGTCCGCGGCCACTCCGCAGGAACTCCGGCGTCTCAGCGCTCTCGGCTCGCGTGTTCCCGAGCCCTTCGTCCATGGGGCCAAAGGGGTTCAGCAGAGCCACAAGTCCTAGGAGCACAAGCCCGATGCCGAGAGGCAGAATTGGTCGGCGTTCCATGGTTGCTGTCACCCTTCCGCGCAGGGTCCGCGTTCGCCCTACGCCCACAGAGACGAGGACCCCACCAGAAGGTTGCGCCGCTCCACAGCAACTCCACTTTCCGGGCGGCACCGAGTTTGCGGGCCGACGGGCCATGAGCCGATTCGCCCGGCAGCCAGGGGAACTCGAATCCGGGCGTCGAGCGCTCACCTATCCGGGCTGCTTGCCTCGGATGCTGCCCGCATCAACGGCGCGCCACAGCGTTGGGTAGCGGAAAGGAGCGATTGCGTGTACGTCCAGCAGTTCTTCACGAGGGGCCTCGCACACAGCTCATACCTGCTCGGAGACACCAAGACGTGCGCCATCGTCGACCCTCGACGCGATATCGACATCTACCTCGAAGCGGCATCGGCCATGGGCATGACCATCACACACATCCTGGAGACCCATCTGCATGCCGACTTCGTCTCCGGCCACATGGACCTGGCCCGGGTCACCGGTGCCACGATCTACGTCCCCAAGGCCGGCAGTGGATCCTTCGACAGCGTGGCAGTGGGGCAGGGTGACTCATTCCAGATCGGCAATCTGAGCGTCGAGGTGCGTGACACCCCGGGGCACACCCCGGAGCACATCTCATACGTGGTGGCCGACCGTTCCCGCGGCGACCAGCCCGTGTCAGTGTTCTGCGGCGATACCCTTTTCGTTGGCGATGTGGGCCGACCCGATCTGTTTCCGGGGCAGGCGCGCGATCTGGCGTCCCGGCTCTACGACAGCCTGCACCAGCAGCTCCTGACGCTCCCCGCTTACTGCGAGGTCTACCCCGCCCACGGTGCTGGCTCGCTCTGTGGTCGTGCCATGGGCGCCAAGCGCACGAGCACCGTCGGCTATGAGGCGCTCTACAACCCCGCCTTAGCTCTTACGTCGCGCGAGGAGTTCATCACCTCGCTGACCACCAACATGCCGGGAGCGCCGGACCACTTCAGCCGCTGTAGCGCCATCAACGGAGCGGGACCCGCCGTGGTCGCCGATCTGCCTCCAGTCGTGCCGCTCGCGCCCAAGGCATTCCGCGACCGCGCCGCCGGCGAGGACTCCATCGTGCTCGACATCCGCTCCTATGAGGCATTCGGCGGGGCGCACATCCCGGGAGCCTATCACATCAGCCTGGCCGGCAACTTTGCCACCTTCGCTGGGTGGATTCTGCCCCCGGACAAGGACATTCTCATTGTGAGCGACGACTCAGCCCCGTTGAGCGAGAGCGTCACCTGGCTGAGGAGAGTGGGACTGGACCGCGTGGTTGGCTCTCTCGCGGGAGGCATGACGGCTTGGTCCAACGCGGGCTACGAACTCGGTCACCTGCGCCAGGTGGGCCTGCCGGAACTCCAGGCCATGGTCAGCGGTGGGTCCGGCATCGTGCTCGTCGACACTCGCGCCCCCAACGAGTTCGCCGGAGGCCACATCGACGGGGCCATCAACATCCCTGCTCCCGATCTCCGCACCCGCTACGTCGAGCTGGACCCCGAACAGCCAACGGTGCTGACCTGCAATAGCGGGAACCGCTCGAGCCTCGGCGCCGCCCTGCTCCTGCAGCGCGGGTTCAAGAAGCTCCTCAACGCCGCGGGCGGCATGACGGCCTGGACTGCCGCGGGGCTTGGGCCCGAGTGTGCCCGATGCGTGGCCCCCCACGGGCCCCGCTTCGCGGCCACCCAGTAGCACGGTCTCGGAGGTGACAGCCATGGACTGGTTGGTGATGGATCGCTGGTCTCCCTACGTCGCCGGGGCCGGCATAGGCGTGCTGAGCTGCCTGGCCTTCGTCTTCTCGAACAGGCCGCTCGGGTGCTCGACATCCTATGCCACGACCTGCGGAATCCTGGCGCGCCTGGCCGGGTCGCGGAAGGCCGAGGAGCACCCCTACATCCAGCAGGTCGGCACGAGGATCGACTGGCAGTGGATGCTCCTGCTGGGCGTGGTCATCGGCTCGGCGCTTTCGGCCCTGGCCTCCGGCACCGCGGCCGTTCAGTGGGTCCCGTCGCGGTGGGCCAGCGCCTTTGGTGATTCCGCCTCGTGGCGACTGGTTGCCGCCGTCGCCGGTGGCATCCTGATGGGCTTCGGCGCCCGATGGGCCGGCGGATGCACCAGCGGGCACGGCATCAGCGGCGGCCTGCAGCTCGCCCTCAGTGGCTGGGCAGCCATCATGGCATTCTTCGCCGGCGGCATCACCACGGCGATGTTCCTCTTCCATGTCCTCGGCTCATAGGAGGTGGCACCATGTTGGCGAGACTCCATGCGAACCAGCCCGCCCAGCTGCTGATCGGCCTGCTCATCGGCGTCGGGTTTGGCTTCCTGCTGCAGAAGGGTGGCGCCACATCCTATGACGTGATCGTGGGCCAGCTCCTGCTGACGGACTTCACCGTGCTCAAGCTCATGCTCTCGGCCGTGGTCGTCGGCATGATTGGCGTACACCTACTCACGGCTGCCGGTCTGGCGCAGCTTCACATCAAG
Organism: Armatimonadota bacterium; assembly: GCA_029547025.1. Lineage (GTDB taxonomy): Bacteria > Armatimonadota > Zipacnadia > UBA1398 > JAKPQA01 > JAKPQA01. Next base: position 135,325 of record JAKPQA010000035.1, on the reverse strand, counting down.
CCGGGCGGCTGGGGTTCGACGGTGGTGGGCGGGCTCATCTTCGGGGTCGGCTTCGGGCTTCTCGGCTACTGCCCGGGAACGGCCGCCGCGGCCGCCGGCCACGGGACGATGGATGCCCTGATCGGCGGGATCGGCGGGATACTCGTTGGGTCGGCGCTGTTCGCTCTGGCCTACCCCCGCCTTGCTCGGGGACCGTTGGCGGCGGGCAAGTTCGCCAAGCTAACGCTCACCGAGGCACTGGGCCTCAGGCGCACCGAGTACGCGGTCGTCGTCATGGCCGCAGTCCTCATCGGGCTCCTCGCATGGCTCGAATCCGCTGGCCTCTAGGCCTCCGCGAGAGCCGGAGCTGATACAGGGGGGGGGAGGCCCGTGCTGGGCGGCCTGCTCGAGCGGGCGGTGCCCGCCGTGGGGTGGCTGCGGGGATACCGGCGTGCCGACCTTGCCGGAGACCTGACGGCGGGCGTCACGGTCGCCGTGATGCTGGTTCCTCAGGCCACGGCCTACTCGATGCTGGCCGGTCTGCCGCCACAAACCGGCCTGTACGCCGCCACGCTGCCGCTTGCCGTCTATGCGCTGTTCGGGTCATCGAGGCAACTGGCCGTGGGCCCCGTGGCCATGGTCTCGCTCCTCGTGGCGGCCGGGTGTCGGCCCCTGGCCGAGGCAGGTTCGGAACGCTACATCGCCCTGGCGGCCCTTCTGGCGCTGGTGGTCGGAGCGCTCCAGCTCGCCATGGGATTGCTGCGCCTGGGTGTGCTGGTCAACTTCGTATCGCACGCGGTGATCAGCGGGTTCACTTCGGCCGCCGCTATCATCATTGGGCTGAGCCAGGCCAAGCACCTGCTCGGTGTGGATGTCGACGGGGGCGAGTCATTCCCGCGCCTGGTGAGGGCTCTCGTGGCCGCCATACCCAAGACCCACGGAGACACGCTGATCCTCGGTCTGGCCTGCATCGCCGCTCTCGTCATCCTGAGCAAAGCCGCCCCGAGGATCCCGGCCGCCCTCGCCGTCTGTGCGGCCTCCATTCTCGCCGCATGGCTACTGGGGCTCGACGGTCGAGGGGTCCGCATGGTGGGTCATGTGCCTCAAGGTCTGCCGCCCCTGTCGCTTCCCGAGACCGAATGGGCCGTCATGATCGACCTGTTGCCCACGGCGCTGACCATCTCGCTCGTGGGCTTCATGGAGTCCGTCGCGGTCGTCAAGTTCATCGCTGCCAGGGAGAGGCAGAAGGTCGAGCCCAGCCAGGAGCTCATCGGGCTGGGTCTTGCCAATGCCGCCGCCGCCGTGTGCGGCGGGTATCCCGTCACCGGTGGGCTCTCGCGAACGGCGGTCAACTACCGCGCCGGAGCCCGCACCGGTCTCGCGGGCCTGATCTCGGCCGCCCTTGTCCTCGCCACCATCGTCTTCCTGACTCCCGTGTTTCGCCACCTGCCCAAGGTTGCGCTGGCGGCCATCGTTATGGTTGCCGTGACCAGTCTGTTCGACGCCCGTGAGCCGGCCAGGCTCTTCCGTGTGCGCCCACGCGATGGCCACGTGCTGGTGCTCACCTTCGCCGCCACGCTCGGGCTGGGGATCGAGCCCGGACTGCTCCTCGGCGTGGGACTCTCGCTGGCGCAGTTCATCTGGCGCAGCGCGCACCCCCACATGGCGGAGCTCGGGCTTGTCGAGGGCGGCGTCTTCCGCAACCTCGACCGCTATCCCGAGGCACAGACCTTCGAACACTGCCTGATCCTGCGCGTCGATGCCTCCCTCTACTTCGCGAACATGGCCTTCGTCGACAGCCGTGTCCGTGAGGCGATCGCCGCGAGGCCCGGGCTCAGGTGGATCGTCCTCGACCTCTCGGCAGTCAACGACATCGACGCCGTCGGTGTGCACATGCTCGAGGACCTCTTCTCCGACGGTGCCGCACTGGGCATCCGCATCCTGCTGGCGGGCATGAAGGGGCCGGTGCGCGATGTCGTCTCACGCGTCCAATGGGATCCCCGCTTCGCGCCCGACCTCTTGCACCCGTCGGTGGCGCACGCCCTCGTCGCCGCCGGTTTGCTCGACCGCTCGAGCACGCCCTAGCAACCCGCCAAGGGCAGACGCCCCTCCCGCGCCAGGATGCCGGACACCACCGGCAGGCTGCGCTGCCACGAACCCTCGGGGATGTTCTCCGTCACGCCGACCAGCAGACGATCGCCGGGTGCCACGTCACGGAGCATCTGCTGGCAATAGGCCTCAATCTCGGTGCTCGGCGCCAGGTGCAGGGGAGAAGGGAAGTTCGTCCAGATGACCTTCTCGGACCAGGCGCGCCGCGCGGCGCTCAGCTCGAGATCGCCATCCGGAGCGGCCGAGAACGCCTCGATGAAATCCAGCCCCGTACGGTTCACCGCGTCGGCCAGTGCCCCCATCTTGCCATCGAGATGTGATCCGAGACGTTTCCCCTTGGCATGCAAGACCTCGGCGAACTCGTTGTAGCGTGGCGCGATGTACCGCTCGAACCGCGGAACACCCACCATCTCGGCGGTCACGTTGTCACCATAGATGAAGAACTCCGCCGGGCTGTTGGCAGCCAGCTCATACTGCTCGCGGTGGCGATCCGTAAGTATGTCGTAGAGGGCGTGGACTTCGCCCGGACACTCCATCATATCGATGGCCATGCGCTCGGGACCTGCCCACATGATGAGGATCTGCTGGAACGGCGAGTAGCCGAGGTTACCGATCACGGCGATGTCATCGCCCACCATGGCCTGGTGCGCGAGGAACTCGTCGTAGGCCGGCGTGTAGACCTCGTGGGCCACGATGTAGCGTAGCACGTCGTAGTCCGGCGGACGCTTGATCAGGAACTCCTGGCGGAGGCTCGTGCCGTAGCCTCCGCCGGTCCGAAGCAGCTCGGTCACCTCGCCCACCGGAGTCCAGTAGCTCTGCCGGACCCACAGACGGCCGTCACACCAGAACTCCCGCCGTTCGAACTCCACCGTGGGGTTGTGGCACGAGAACACCGGTATGCGGTCGACAAGGCACAACCCCTCGTTGCGCAGCAGACGCTCCGTCTCACTCCGCGGAAGCAGTCCACCATAGACGGTGAACGGGATCCGGTCGACTCGTTCACCGCGCAGCGCGGCATAGACCCTCTCGCGTGGTGTCATGCGTGGCGCCCCCCTCGGCGGCCGTGCCTCGCCTATGCTGTTCGGCGGCCCACCGCCGCCTGCCTGCATGATCGGTGGCGCGGCAGGACTGCACCCGCAGCGGGGCGAATCGAAATCCGCTCACCCCGAATGAGTGAGCGAACGCGCAGGAAATGGAGCCCCGGGGGCCGCCACGGCCCCTGCAAACCCCGATGCTGCTCGCCGTGACCCTACTGCTGTCCCACACCATGACGGCAAGCGTCGGCGACGTCCGCGTGAACCTCACGGCGGACCACGACCGCGTTGGCATGGGCCGCGTCGTCACGCTGACGGCCGAGGCGCGCAACTCCGACGGCACCCCCGCAGCCTGTCTCCTGCTGCCTTACGCCAACGGGTTTCGGTGGGGCGCCCACGAGCACGCCGATGCCAACGGTAGGGCCGTCTTCCACATCCCGCTTCCGAACCCGGGGCCGGTCGAGCTGCAGGTCGAGGCCCGGCCCGAGCCCGATGCGCCCGAACGGTGGATCTGGGCCGAGACCGTCGCCGACCACCAGACACTCTGGCTCCAGCGCGCCTTCGAAGTGCCCGACGATCTCATGGATGCCGTACTCTGGCTCGCCGTCGACGATTCGGCCACGGTCTATCTGAACGGCGAGCTTCTCGGCGAGGTCGGGGGCTGGAGTGACGTGAAGCCCTTCGCCGACCTCCATGGGCGATTACGGCCGGGTGCGAACGTTCTCTCGGCCGAGGCACGGAACGGCTCCGGGCCGGCAGGTCTCCTCGCACGCCTCGAGCTGACCACGCCCCAGGGCACTCATCTCGTTACCACCGATGAGCACTGGGTCACGTTCGGCAGCCAGCCTGCGGAATGGCCCGCTGCGGCCACGGGTGGCGCGCCGGCGAACCCCCTCGGAGACCCTGCGACTTCGCTCTGGGCCGGAACCATGACGGATTGGCCCACGCTGCGCAATGGCCGGTTGTTGTTCACCCGAACGCCGCTAGAGCCCGGTGCATGGGTCTCGAACACCATCAGCGTCCGCGTCGAGCCACGCACTCTGCACACGATGGTGCGGGATCCCGATCATCTCGTCGGCATGCAGTGGGAGCCCTGGTTCACGCCCCACAACTGCAACTGGACTACTGCTCAGGCCGTGCCGGTAGTCGGGAAGTTCTGGTCGTGGGACCCCGACGCACTGCGCCAGCACATGATCTGGCTCATGGAGTCGGGGATCGACTTCCTCATCGTCGACTGGACAAACCACCTGTGGGGCAAGAGCCACTGGGATGAGCGCGACGACAGCCCCAACGAGATCATCCACTGCACCACCCTGGCCCTCGAGACTCTGGCCTCGCTGCGCGATGAGGGCCTCCCCGCGCCAGCGGTGGTGCTCTACCCGGGCCTGAACAACGGTCCAGCGACGACCACCGAAGCCATCAACGAGGAGCTCGACTGGATCTACCACAACTACGTCCGCAACCCCCGCTTCCGTGGGCTTTTCGTCGAGTACCTGGGCAAGCCCCTGGTGCTGATCCACAACGGCAGCGGCCCGAGCGGCCTCGAAGGCCAGGCTCCTGTCCGCGATGACCATTTCACCGTTCGCTGGCAATCCTCACAGTCGGATCGGACGAGGCTGAACGAATCCGGCTACTGGTCGTGGATGGATGGCAGCCTGGTGCCCGCCTTGACCACATATGAGGGTCAGCCCGAGGCACTGACGGTCTCGACGGCCTTCTTCAGCTCGGGCGGGTGGCTCGCCCCCACTGCCTATGGCCGCCGGGGCGGCTGGACGTACATCGAGACATTCAAAGCGGCGCTCGAGCATCGGCCGCGGTTCCTCGAGATCCACCAGTTCAATGAGTTCGCCGGCCAGCCCGAGGGCAACGGCTATGGTGACGAGCACAATGTCTATGTCGACTCCTACAGCGTCGAGCTCAGCGATGATATCGAACCCGTCTCGCTGACCGCCCCCGCCTACCGTGGCAACGGCGGATGGGGCTTCCTCTATCTGAACCTGACTCGCGCCCTGATCGACCTCTACCGTCAGGCGAGACCGGAGACCACGGTGGTGGCTATCGCAAGCCCACTGCGGAAGCAGACCGTGCGGGCGGACTCCGTGCGCGCCATCTGGAATTGGGTGGGCGTCGAGCCCGAGTCGTTCTCCGTGGCGGCCAACGGACAGACCCTCGTCACCGGGCTGGAGGGCACCGAGGCCGATGTGGACCTCTCCGCCTTTCCCGATGGTCCAGTGCATCTGGTACTGACCGCCAACGGCACACGGTCGCGCTATCTGCTCAGCGACACCGAGGACTCACTGCCGCTCGAGCAACTCGTGCCCGCGTCGGCATCGGTCGACTTCGTGCTCGAACGGGAGCGCAAGCGGTGAGCGGCGAGCGGGTGCCTGCGGAACGCACCATGGTGTTCGACCGTATCGTCGATCTGCTCACACGCCATGGCGCGGACTTTCGCGTCATGGAGCACGAACCAGTTCGCACCAGCGAGCAGGCCGCTCGGGTGCGCGGCACGCCCCTCGAGCGTGGCGCCAAGGCGCTGGTGCTCGACACGGGCGGGGACCTGGTCATGGCCGTGATCTCGGCCGCGCGCCGCACCGATTTTGGGAAGCTCAAGAGGCACCTGGGCTCGCGCCGCGTCCAGCTCGCCAGCGCCGAGGCCGTCATGGACCGAACCGGGTGCCTGCCCGGCGGTGTTCCGCCCTTCGGAAACCTGTTTGGCCTCCGCGTTCTCATGGACCCGTCGCTGCGGGCGGTGGACCGTATCGACTTCAACGCCGGCGAGCGCGCGCGCTCCATGGACCTGCGGAGAGAGGACTACGAACGCATCGTGCGCCCCGAGGTTGTCGACTTCGCGGCGGATCTGTAACCCGTGAGAGGGGTTGCCGCAGATGGCCAAATGGTGGGTTCCCTTGTGCGCCGTCGGTCTGGCGCCGCTAGCCTGGGCCCAGGAGCCGGTCGTGCCCAGCCCGTCATTCGAGGAAGGAGACACGACCCCCTCGGGGTGGACGCTCACAGGGCAGGGCTCCTGGGAAACCGGGGGGCACACCGGTGCGCGCTGCGTACGCGCCACTGGCACCGGAATGGACGATGCGCGGTGGCGCGTACCAGTGACTCTCGAACCTCGTGGCGTCTACCGCGTCTCCTTCTGGGCACGGCGCCTGCCCGGTGCCGCCGGTGGGCTTCTGATCACTGGGCCCGAGTTCGCGAACCGCGACTTCGCCGGCACCGCCGAGTGGCAGCAGTACTCCTTCGCCTTCCGGGTCCCCGAGGACCAGCCCGAGACCACCCTCCACTTTGGGCAGTGGCATGTGAACGGAAGCGTCGAGTACGACGACATTGCACTGTACCGCGTGATGCCGCTGCATCTCACTGAGGATGGCATCGAGCTCGGCGCCGGCGAGCAGATCGACGGCACACACTTCTCGGCCGTCCACGATCTGGCATGGGATGGCTCCACCTCTTGCCGGTTCCTGGAGAAGCAGGGCGCGGGCTTCAACTCGAACCGTTGGCTGCTCTCCGCCGGCTCCGAGGTCGTTTATCGGCACCAAGTGCCTGGAAGAACGTTTGCCTCCGCCACCGCCAACGTGTCGATCGGCCACTACACCGGGGGGACGCTCGTCGTCGAGGCATCGGTCGACGGGCAGGAATGGCTCCCTGCCGGTTCGGCCAACTCCGTCACCTCCGTCGACTGCGCCATCCCCTCGCGTCTGCTCCCCGCCGATGTCGTCTTCGTCCGGCTGCGCTTCGAACCTGAGACACCCCTCCAGGGCGGTCTGCAGGTCTACGGATACCGTTTCGACGCGGAGCTCGACACTCCGGTCACGCCATCCCGCCGGGGCGCCACGCAGCTGTGGGGGATCATCGAGCAGACACCGGAGCTGCCGCTGCGGCTCACCGCCCTCAGCGATCCAAGCCAGGGCGAGCTGACTCTTGGCCTCGACACGCCTCCGGGCGGCGTGCCGATCCAGGTGAACGCCGAGCTCGAGTTTCTCTCCGCGCCGGGGCCTGGTGAAACCGGTGCGAGCAAACGAACGGGTCCGGCGACCACGTTCGGCATGCCGCTCCCCTGGGCCGGCGACTATGCCATCGAGCTCCGTATTGCGTCCGCGGATGATGGCGCGCCGCTGCTTACGGCGAGAACCACCGTGACGGTTGCCGACCTGCACGACACCTCCTATGGTGCCCTTCTGCGCTCCGATGGCCCCATCGCCGCCTGGTGGTGCGACGCGCCGCACAAAGTGAGTCGGACCCGCGGGCTGCCCCAGGTCCGAGCGGAAGCGGCCGAGATCCGCATGGCCCGCAACGAGTATGAGGCCGTCCAGATCGTCCTCCGCCCCGAGCGCGATATCCCCGAGGCCGCGGTCTCGGTCACTGACCTCACTGGGCCGGCAGGGACCATACCGGCAGCCGACGTCGACCTCTGCCGCGTGGCCTACCTCACCGTCGAGATTCCGTCGGATAGCTCGTCCACCCCGGGCGACTGGCCGGATCCACTACCGCCCGTCTCTGGCCCCATCGCGCTCGAGGCCGACCGCAATCAGCCACTCTGGGTGACTGTGCACACGCGGGCCGACACGCCGCCCGGCGACTACCGGGGCGCGTTGGTCGTCGAGGCGCAGGGCAGCACGCTGCGCCTCCCCATCGCCGTTCACGTCTACGCGGTCACCCTTCCCACTCAGACCCACGTTGCCTCCAGCTTCGGGCTCTGGCCTGGCAATATCTTCCGCTACCATAACCTCACCGATCGTGACGACCAGCGGCGGGTCTGGGATCTTTACATGCAGAACTTCGCCGCTCACCGCATCGCACCCATCGACCCCATGGCGCTGGCCCCGTACACCCTCGAGTTGGCCGGTGGTTCGCCCTGGGAGGGCCCCGGTCGCGTCGTCGCCGGCGTCGATGGGGTTCCCGAGGGCGAGCGGTGCCTCCACATCGTGGATGACTCGGCCACCGCCGTGGCGGCACAGGACTACCGCCCCGCGATCCCCGCCAACCCGGGGACCGAGTACCGGCTCGAGTGGTCTGTCCGGACCGGTGAGCCCGGCCAACGCTACAGCGTCACCCTCAACACCTACGATCAGGCGGGCCAGTGGATCTCCGGCCACAACATCGACTTCACGGAGACAGGCTCCGGCGAGTGGCAGCGCGTTCAGCATTTGATCGACGACCGGCTCGACGCTCGGGCCCGATTCGTGCGCATCGTTCTCCGCCCCACCCCGTGGACCGAACAGGGCGAGCACACGGGCGAGGCCTGGTTCGACGACATCGTTTTCGGCGCGCTGAACGAGGCCAACGCCGTCGAGGATGGCGGCTTCGAGCGGATCTACACACCCGATGATGTCGAGGTCCAACTGGACTTCACGGCCTTCGACGAGGCGGCCGCCCGGTACCTTGACGAGTTGGGCATCACCGCCTTCTGTCTCTCGCTCCATGGGATGGGCGGTGGCAGTTTCCACTCGCGCTACCTCGGGAGTCTCGGCGGCTACCAGCAGGGCTCGCCTGAGTACGAACAGCTCTTCTCCCGCTACCTCGGTGCCGTGGAGGCCCATCTCCGCGAGAAGGGCTGGCTCGACAAGGCATACACCTACTGGTTCGATGAGCCGGAGCCGCGTGACTATGACTTCGTCAAAGACGGCATGAGGCTACTGGGCCGGGCCGCCCCCAGCGTCCGGCGTCTCCTGACCGAGGAGGTCACCCCGGAGCTCATCGGCTCGGTCGACATCTGGTGCCCCCTAACTCCCAACTATGACAAGCAGTCGTGCGAGACCCGGCAGGCCGCGGGCGACGAGATCTGGTGGTACGTCTGTACTGGACCCAAGGCGCCCTACTGCGGCCTGTTCATCGACCACAGCGCCATCGAGATGCGCATGTGGCTCTGGCAGACCTGGCAGGCGAACGTTCAGGGGGTGCTCGTGTGGACGACCAACTACTGGACCAGTGACTGCGCCTACCCGCCGCCATCGGTTCAGAACCCCTGGACCGACCCCATGGGTTGGGTGAGCGGCTATAGCACTCCCATCGGCTCCAAGCTTCCCTGGGGCAATGGCGATGGAAGATTCCTCTACCCGCCCAACACGGATCCCGAGGACACGACGACTCCCTATGTCACCGGCCCCGTGAACTCCATCCGATGGGAGATGCTCCGCGATGGTATGGAGGATTATGAGTACCTCTGGCTCCTTCGCGACACCATCGGGCGAGCCCGCGCCCGTGGCGCCGATGCCGAGACCCTCGCGCGGGCCGAAGCACTGCTCGAGGTGTCGCCTGAGGTGACGCGCAGCCTGACGGAGTTCACGAAGGATCCCGCCGTTCTACTGGCGCACCGTGATCGCGTGGCGCGGGCCATCGAGGAGCTCTCGGGCGCCTAGACCGGCCATCGGCGACGGAGGGGATGACGGCATGTACCGGCACCATGTGGGACCGGCTCGTACGTACTACGCGCCGGCGGGCCGGGCCGATCCGGACGAACTCCACGCGGCGCGGCGGGAGTTCATCTCGAACCGGCTCGCAGTCACTCTCCTCGAGGCGATCCCCGACCTCGCCCTCGTGCTCAACTCCCAGAGGCAGATCATCGCGGTCAACTCAGTGCTCCTTGAGGCCATGGGAGTGGAGGATCCCGAGTCGCTAGTCGGCCTGCGCCCGGGCGAGCTCATCGAATGCGTCAACGCCGAAGGGGCCCCCGATGGGTGCGGGACCAGCGCCTGCTGCGAGCCGTGTGGCGCCGTCAACGCGATCCTCGAGTGCTTGGCCACCCAGCGCGCGTGCACGCGTGAGTGCCGGATCCGCACGCGCCGGTACCGAGATGGCGGCGCTTTCGACCTCGAAGTCCGCGCCACGTTCGTGCTCGTTGGCGGAAGCGGCCTCACCATCGTAGCCATGCGCGACATCAGCTCCGAGAAGCGTCGCGATGTGCTCGAACGCGTGTTCTTCCACGACGTCCTCAACACCGTTACGGGCATCATCGCCATCGCCGAGCTGCTCAAGACCGATGCCGAGGATCCCGCTCAGGCCGATGAGCTCAGACGCGACTTGGTCCAGCTCACGGAGCAGATCACCGAGGAGATCGTGGCTCAGCGCGAGCTCCTCTCGGCGGAGCGGGGGGACCTGAAGGTGCAGCTCGCTCCCGTACTCGCGGACCAGCTCCTGTCTTCGGTTGCCAGCCTCTATCGGAACCACACGGTCGCGCGCGACAAGACCATAGGCCTGGGGTGCTGCCCGCAGATTGCTTTCGAGACCGATCCCGCCCTGGCCCGGCGGGTCCTCGGGAACCTGCTCAAGAACGCGCTCGAGGCCACGCCACGCGGGGGCGCCGTTGACCTCTCCGGTGAGGACCGGGGCGACCAGGTGGCGCTGTCCGTCCACAACGCCGAGGTCATGCCGCCGGAGGTCCGGTCTCAAGTCTTCCTCCGGTCGTTCTCGACCAAGAGTCCCGCCGGCCGAGGCATCGGTACCCACAGCGCCAAGCTACTCACCGAGCGCTACCTGGGCGGGAGCATCTCGTTCACCAGCCAGGAACCCGACGGCACCGTGTTCACCATCTGTCTCCCCAAGACCCGCCCACAGCCTGCAATGCCGTAGGTCCCCCAGCCCTTGTCCCTCTGCAGTTGCCTCGCCGCGCGCCCGCTGCTACACTGCCGCTGGCAAATTCGTTGCACGGAGCTCGCCATGCTCAGACCCGAGCCTCGAGTCCGCCCCGAGACCACCATAACCACCCGCAGGCGACGCATACCCGAGGCCGTTGAGCTGTCCGAGCAGACCGAACAGCAGTTCCGCGCCGCCATTGCCGAGTTCGAGAACCTGCCTCTCTTCCGTGCCCTGCGCGAGCGAGGGTACCTCGCGAAGATCGGCCTCCGCGGCCGCATTCCGCGCGAGCGGTACGACGAGTACCTCGATGTCGAGATGGTCCGCATCATCCGCGAGCACGGGATCTGCGACGTGCCCGGGTGGTTGGAGGAGTTGGCGCAGCCCCAAGCCTATGAGCAGCCCCAGCGCTACGCCGCCAAGTACCGGATCGATGCTCCCATGGTGCGCCGTGTCGCCCGGTACTGCCACCGGCTGATGGCGCAAGACGGTGCCACCGCCTCACGTGGGGTCGGCGCGCCAGAGGTCCTGGAGGTGGCCGACACGGCAGCCGCACCGGCCGAGTCGGCGCCCGAGGACACCACGGCCCTATGCGCGGCATTCGTCGAGCGCTACGGACTCGGACCCGAGGAGTTCACCGAGGGCTTCCTCAGCGGTGACGCCGATGCCGCTGCGCTGGCCCGGAGGTTCAACGCCCCGCTGGCAGAGGTCCGACGCGTCCTCCAGGCCATCGACAGCCTTCGCATCCTCGATGTCTACGCCGGTAGCACCCAGCCGGCCACGACGCCGGCCGAGGGCGCCCCGGTCGGCGAGCCCTGCGCGGTCCGCGTGGCATCGGTCGAACCCGATCCGGTCACCGGCGTGCCTCGTCTGCGCATCGACGACGACAGCGCGTATGCCGAGGCCTACCGGCTGAGCGCGCAAGGTCACCAGGCTCTCTTTGAGCTGGCCGGTGACGAACGCGAAGCCGAGCAGTTGCTCGCGCGACTCCGTCTGATCAACCAACGCAAGTCGCTACTTCACCGGGTCTTGGGCGTCTTGGTAGCTCGTCAGATGCGCTACTTCGTCGATGGCGATCCGCTCTCGCTAGTACCATTCACGCAGGCCGACCTCGCTCGTGCGGTCGGCGAACACCAATCGACCATCTCGCGCATCCTGCAGCGCAAGCTACTGGGGTTCCGGGGTGAGGATCGGCCGCTGGCATGGTACTGCCAGCCGAAGCGCGATGTCGTGGCTCGAGTGGTCGAGCGTTGGCCCGACCTCTCGGATCGTGAGGTGGCGGCTGTGCTCCGTGACCGCTACGACTGCCGGGTGAGCCGGCGAACCGTCAACTACCACCGGTCTCGGACCAAGGGGACGATGCGGAATGCGTAGTCTGTCCGTGTGTCGCACGACATTGTGGAAATGCGTGGGGGCGCTGGTTGCTCTCGCCTCGCTCGCCGGTTGTGGAGGCGGTTCCATCATCTCGGGAACCATCAGCCTCGCCGGTGTGACCAACGACCTGGCCACCTCATCCTCGGCGGGCGCCATCAGTGGCGAGGTTCTGTTCGGCGACGGCACGTTCGCCCCCGGCGTGACGGTCGAGCTCACCGCCGACAACGTCGACGCCCCGGTCACGACGACCACGGACCGAGCCGGGCTGTTCCGGTTCGGCAACGTTCCTCCGGCCACGTTCACGCTGAACCTCACCGGCTCGACGATCGAGGACGCGTCCGACACGGTCATCGTGAAAGCCGGTGTGATCACCGCCAAGAGAGTGACGGTGAGCGCGGCCGCGGAGGCCGCGGGCGGATGAAGTCGAGCCACCGGCGCGGTGCAGCCAGCGCGGAACACCTCGTTCGCCAGGGCCACGAGGCCATGACCCGGGGCGACCTCTCCGTCGCCGTCGAACGATACCGGGCGGCCTGCGAGGCCGACCCGGGCTGGGCCGCTGCCTATGGAGGCCTCGGAGCCGCCCTCTATCGAAGCGGCCAGTTCGATGAGGCCATCACCGTGCTTGAGGAAGCCCTTCGCCTCGACCCGACCCTGGCCGAATCATGGTTCACCTTGGGCCTCGTCCACAAGGACGAGCAGGAGTACGAACAAGCCGAAGTGGCCTTCTCACGTGCCGTCGCGGCCGCTCCCGAGCACTTGCAGGCCTACTACCACCGCGGGCGGTGCCGCTACGCGCGGGGGGATGCGGGCGCCGCCGCCGCCGATTTCCGCCGCGTTGTCGAACTCGACCCCAACGCCCGCGACGCCTACTACAACCTGGCCGTCGCTCTGGCCGCCAGCCGCGCCTATGACCGGGCCGAGAAGCTCATCGAGGGCGAGCCCCTACTCGCCGCCCACCGGTCCGACCTCTATGTGAACCTTGGCCTCGCCTGCAGCGACGACCCCGACGTGCCCGACACGGCTGCCGTCCGCTACTTCGAGCAAGCACTCGAGGCCGATCCCGGCCATCTCGAAGCCCGATACCGGCTGGGCTTGCTCTACGCTCGCGACAAGTATGCTCATCCCGACCTGCGCCTACGAGCCATCAGCGAGTTCGAGGCCCTGCTGTCCCGCCCCACCCTGCACACCGAGTTCTCCAGCCCCCATCGCGTCTACTTCGCCGTCGGCACCTGCTACGACGATGTCGACGCCGACGCTGACCTGGCCATCGACCGCTACCAGCGCTGTCTCGAACTCGCCCCGGAGTTCGCGCCCGCCCTGAACAACCTCGCCATCCTCCTCCAGAAGCGCGGCGAGGTGCGCCAGGCCCTGGACTACTACAGCCGCGCCATCCTCGCCGACCCCGACTACGCACCGGCCTACCACAACCTGTCGGCGCTCTACTACGACCAGGATGCCGCGACCATGGTGGGGCACCTGCTTGACCTGGTGCAGGCCGCCCAGGGCAGGGGAGCCTGCGAACGCGTGATGGTCCAGCTCCTGCCGACCCTGGTCGATGTGGCCCGGGCTGATGCGCTGGCCAGTGTCTACGACCATCTCCACGCCACCAAGAACCTTCTGGGTGTACTGGGTAGCTCGATCCGGGCGCTGGCCAAGCGGGCCATCGATGGCGAGCCGCCTGACGTCGTTGCCAGTGAGGTCGCTGGCCTGGCCGACGTCCAGTCGCAAGCCTACGACGGTATCGTGGAGTTCCTCCGTGTGCTCCGGCCGCCCCCCATGGACACGAGCATGGTCGATGTCAACGAGACGGTGCGCCGTGCCGTCCTCACAGTGCAGGTGCAGTATCCCCAGGCCCGCGTCGAGCTGAACCCGTCCCTGGCGCTGCCACGGATCCGCGGCGACGCCCGCCGGCTGCGTGAAATGGTCGTCAACGTGGTCCAGAACGCCGCCCAGGCATCGGCCGGAAAGCCGGTGCAGGTGTCCACCGATCTAGTCCTCGGCCCCTCCGGACATGGATCGCGCGCCGAAGTGGTGCGCCTCATCGTGTCGGATTCCGGCCCCGGGATCCCCGAGTCGCACCTGCGCGATGTGCTCCGGCCTGGCTTCACCACCAAAGAGGGAGGCAGCGGGTTCGGACTCACCATCGCCGCCCAGATCGCCCGCGAACACCTCGGGAGGCTCCATGTGGATAGCACCGAGGGAGAAGGCACGACCGTCTGCATCGAGCTGCCCGCGGCCGTCGAACTCCACCCCGAAGCCGCCCGCTTGCGCCTGCGTCCCGTCATCTTCGAAGACTTCCGCGGCATGATCCGTACCGAAGTCATCGATGCCGAGGCCGCCGATGACCGCGAACCGGAGATCCTCCAATGAGCGAAAGACTCGTCGCAGCCCGCGCGATAGGCGACCCCATTCTCGTCGTCGACGACCAGGCGGCCGTGCGCGACCTGCTAACTACGATCCTGTCCGATCGTGGCCATCGTGTCGTCCAGGCCCCCTCGGGTGAGGAGGCCCTGGAACACCTCCGCGGCCAACGCCCCTTCTCTGTCGTCATCCTCGACCTCGACTTCGGCGCCGGGCGCATGAGCGGCATGGATGTCCTCCGGCGGATCCGCGCCGACGGCAACGATATGCCGGTTATCGTGCTGACGGGCCAGGGCAGCGTTGGCTCAGCCGTCGAGGCCATCAAGTGCGGCGCCTCCGACTACCTCGAGAAAGATGCCTACCTCGAGGACACCATCGAGCTGAGCATGGACAAGATCGAGCGGCTGGTGCGTGCCATCGAGGAGAACCGCCGGCTCGCCGAGGAGTACAAGCGCCTCAAGCGCCAGACACAGTACCTCGAAGAGCAGGTCGGCCGACGGTACGACATCGTGGGGTCCAGCGAGGCCATCCGCGCCGCGCTGGCCCGCGTCGAGCGCGTCGCCAAGGTCCCGAGGCCCGTGCTCATCCGCGGCGAAAGGGGAACCGGTAAGGAGCTCTTCGCCGCCGCCATTCACCGCGCCAGCCCGCGCAGCGAGGGACCCTTCGTCACCGTCAACTGCGCCGCCATCCCCGAGGGCCTCCTCGAATGCGAGCTGTTCGGCCAGGAGGAGGATGCCTTCAACAACGCGCCCTTCAAACTCGGCCGCTTCGACCTCGCCGAACGGGGTACCTTGTTCCTCGACGAGATCGGCAACATGGGCCCCGAGTTCCAACAGAAGATCCTACGAGTCATCGAGTACCGCACCTTCGAGCGCGTCCAGGGCAACCAGACACTCACCGCCGATGTCCGCATCGTCGCGGCCACCAACACGGATCTGGAGGCCGCCATGGCCGCGGGCACCTTCCGCGCGGATCTCCACGACCGGCTGGCCTTCGAGACCATCACCTTGCCGCCGCTCCGTGAGCGAATCGATGACATCCCCGAACTGGCGGACCACTTCATCCAGCGGTTTCGCGCCGAGGTCGCCGGACTCGTGGCCCACCGGCTCTCCCCGGCCGCCCTGGCGCGCCTGGCCGACCACAACTGGCCGGGGAACGTCCGCGAGCTCAAGAATGTGGTCGAGCGGGCTGCCTACCGCTGCGATCGTGAAACCATCGGGCCCGAGGACCTCGACCTGATTCCATCGCCGCGGCTGGCCACCGAGGCGGCCACCGCCACCACACACGCGCCGCTCCTGACCGAGGGACCGCTGCCCGACCGCATCGCCGCATTCGAGCGCCAGGCGGCTTTGGAGGCACTCGAACGCTGCGGGTGGAACCAGCGTAAGGCCGCCAGCCGCCTCGGTCTGAACTACGACCAGTTCCGGCACCTGTACCGCAAGTACGATCTCGGCCGAGAGCGACCGGGGGCACAGGAATAGCGAGGTCCGGCGCCCATGGGGCCCGCCCCGGCGGAGGCGTCACTCCGAACCGCATAGCGACGGGGGACCTTGGCGCCTGGTAGGGGCGTGCACGGCGTTCCACCACACGCCGAGATGGCTCACCATGCTCGGGATGACGTCGTCGCCGGTCCGTGCGCTTC
Source organism: Armatimonadota bacterium (assembly GCA_029547025.1). Classification (GTDB taxonomy): domain Bacteria; phylum Armatimonadota; class Zipacnadia; order UBA1398; family JAKPQA01; genus JAKPQA01. The sequence continues at coordinate 119,248 of JAKPQA010000035.1, read as the reverse complement.
GCTCTCGCCACGTCGCGAACCTGGAGGTCGATCGATGAAGGTCTACCTGATGACCGACTACGAGGGTGTTGCAGGCGTCTGGAACTGGGAGCCCCGTGACGACGTCAGCCCCGCCGCCTGGGATGAGCGCCAGCGCGGGCGACGCCTACTCACCGGCGAGGTCAATGCTGCCGTCGAGGGCTTCCTCGCCGGCGGCGCCACTGAGGTCATCGTCAACGACGGCCACGGCGCGGGCTACACCATCGACATCGAGCGCGTGCACCCCCGCGCCCGGGTCATCCATGGCCACGACCGGCCCTTCTGGCTCCCCCTGCTGGATGAGACCTGCGCGGCCACAGCGCTCGTCGGCGCCCACCCGCGCTACGGCACTCCTCGCGGCAACCTCCGTCACTCGATGTCGCACAACCTGCGCTACACGGTCAATGGCGTCGAGATGGGCGAGATCGGAATGCAGGCCCTCATCGCCGGTCACTTTGGTGTCCCCTTTGTGTTCCTCTCAGGCGACGCGCACGCATGCCGGGAGGTCGAGGAACTCATTCCCGGAGTGACCACGGCCCCCGTCAAGGAGGGACTCTCGACGCTGAGCGCAGTCACCCTCGCGCCCGAAGCCGCCCGCGAGCTCATCCGCAACCGGACGTCCGAGTCCCTCTGCCACTTGGGTGATGTGAGACCCTACTCGCTCGGATCGCCCCTGACCATGATCGAGGAGCACATGGCCGACACCAGCACGGGCGACGGCCCCGTCGTCCTTCACCGGCGGGTGGTCGAGGCCCCCGACCCCGTCGAGCTGTTCATGCGCTTCTACGGCTATCCGCGGTAGGGTAGGCGACCGCACTGGGTCGCGGCGCGGACCGGCAGGTCCGCAGCCGCCGAAGCTTGCCCCCCTCGCGGCCCGCGTCCCGCGCGTCACGGGGCCGACCTACGGCTGCGGACCCCGAGCGAACTGCCTCCAGCGGAACACCGTCAGCAGTGCCGGCGCCAGCAGGAGGGCAAAGAAGGGAGACACCGTCAGACCCCCAATCACCGCGATCGCCAGCGGTTTCTGCATCTCCGCCCCGGCGCCGATGCCCAGTGCCAGCGGCAGGAGAGCGAGTATGGCGATGGTCGAGGTCATCAGGACGGGCCGGACGCGGATCCTGCCCGCCTCGGCCGCGGCCTCGGCCAGGGGCATGCCCAGGCGCGTCCGCTGCCGGATGTAGTCCATCAGCACGATGCCGTTGGTCAGGACCATTCCGAAGACCATGATGGCACCGGTGAAAGAGGACGCGTTGAACGGGGTGTGCGTCAGGCGCAGGGCAAGCACAACCCCGACCTCGGAGAACGCGGCGGCGAAGAACAACGCCATGGGCTCCGCGAAGGCTTCATATTGGCAAACGGCGACCACGAACACGAGGGCCATGCCGAACAGGAACACGAGGAGCAAGCGGCGGAACGACTGCTGCTGCGTCTCAAACAGCCCACCATAGTGCACCGAGTAGCCGGGCGGCAGATCGATGTTCTCAGCGACAGCTTGCTGGACGCGGCGCACACCAGTGCCCAGATCCACGCCCTCCAGGGATGCCGTCACGGCGATGAGCGGCTTCTGGTCCTCACGCTCCTGCTCGGCCGATCCGGCGCCCTCGGACACATCCGCGATGGCCGACAGCGGAACCAGCTTCCCCGTGTGCGAGACCAGCTCGATACGCCTCACCTGGTCCTCGGTGCGCCGCCGGCCCGGAGGGTAGGTCACCCGGATGGGAATGGTGCGCTCGCCGCGCCGCACGAACGTCTCACACCGGCCGAACATGGACGTCGAGAGCTGATCGATGACATCGTTGGTCGTGAAGCCGGCCCGGCTCGCTCGAGCCGGATCGATCCGCACGACGAGCTCGGGGCCGCTCCTCGTGATGCCGGGAGACACATCGACAACGCCGGGGACCTCACGAACCACTTCGGAGACCCTTGGGGCGAGCTCCTGAAGAAGGACCGGATCGCTGCCGAAGACCTTGACCTCGACGGGCTCGGGAACGCCTGCCATGTCGGCCACGCGGTCCTGGATGATGAGCACGAACTCGGTGAGAAGCCCCGGCACCTCCCGGGCGACCCGCGCGCGGGTGTCCTCGATGACCTCCTGGATACTTCGCTGGCGCTGAGATCGAGGCCTCAGCTTCACGGCGAAGTCACCCGTGTTCTGCTCGGTGGCGAAGAAACCAAGCTCCAAGCCCGTTCGGCGCGAGTAGGCCTCAATCTCGGGCTGGCTCAAGAGGATCTGTTCGACGATCCGAAGCTGCCGGTCGGTCTCGGCCAGCGAGGTGCCGTCCGGTGTCCAGTAGTCCAGGATGAAGGCCCCCTCGTCCATCTCGGGCATGAAACCAGTCGGCAGACCGCGGTAGATGGCGACGGTCGCGAGCGCCAGCAGGATACTCGCCCCGACCGTCTCCCACCGATGCCTGAGCACCTGGCGCAATACCGGCGCGTAGCCCCTACGGACCAGGCGGACGAGCCAGTACATCCGCCCCGAGGCCGCGTCGTGCCCCGCCTCGACGCGCAGCAGCCGGGCACACAGCGCCGGAGCGACGGTGATCGCCAACACCATCGAAGCCAGCAGCATGACCGTCAACGTCAGAGCCAAGGGAGCAAAGAACGCGCCCGTGATGCCTCCCACGGCCAGGAGCGGAAGAAACACGCAGATGGTCGTCAACGACGACCCGATCATCGGCCGCGTGATCTCACTCGTCCCGTCCACGGCCGCCTGGCGGCTGCCCTTCCCCTCCTGAACGTGCCGATGAATGTTCTCAACGGTCACCACCACGTCGTCAATGATGAGACCCAACCCCACCGCCAGGCCGCCCAGTGTCATCAGGTTCAGCGTCTCGCCCAGGACACGCAGCAACAAGAGCGTGATGAGTACGGTGATGGGGAGGGTGAGCAACACTGCGGCCGACGCCCGCCCGCTTCCGAGGAACGCCACGAGCACGATGGCGGCCAGCACGGCGCCCAGTATGACGGCATCACGGACACTCCCGATGGCCTCCCGCACCAGGTCGGACTCGTCGTAGAAAGGCCGGATCTCGATTCCGGCGGGAAGCGAGTGGACCAGATCGGCGAATGACTCCCTTAGCTCGTCAGACACCGCGACGACGCTGGCCCCGGGCTGCTTGAGAACACTCACCAGCACGGCCGGCTGACCGTTGGCGGTCACGGCGGTGGTACGCTCCTCGCTGGACTCGAAGACGTCAGCCACGTCCCGGACACGGATCGGAACGTCACCCTTGGTCGCCACCACCGCGGACTTCACATCGTCGACGCCGCGCATCTCGGCTGTCCCGACGACCAGGTACTTCATGTGGTCCTTGTCGAAGCGCCCCACGGACGACACCTGATTGGTGTCCTGGATCGCGGCGGTCACGTCGGCGATCGAGACACCCGCCGCCGCCAGCGCTTCGGGCCTCGCCGCCACCGTGAACTCTCGCACGTCCCCGCCCTGCACCAACACCCGGTACACGCCACGAAGCCGGCTCAGGGTCGGGGCGACCTGCAGGTCCGCCAACTCGCGAAGCGTTGCCTGGTCCACCGTCTGCGAGGTCAGGCTGTAGCCGATAACGGGGAAGGACGACGGGTCCTGCCGCTCCACAATGAGACTGACGCCCGACGGGAGATCGTCGCGGATGGAGTCAATGCTGCCGCGGAGGTAGGTCAGGGCCTGGAACATGTCCTCGTTCCAGTCGAAGTCGACCGACATCTCCACCGACCCGCGGGCGGTGCGCGAGCGCACACGGGTGACCCCCGGCACCACGGCCGCCGCCGACTCGAGGGGCCGCGTCACCCGCTGCACCATGGTCTCGATGGCCACATCACCGGCGTCAGCGATGACCGCAATGCGCGGGTACGGGAAGTCGGGCAGGATGGCCAGCGGCACGTGCCACAGGGTCTGGAGGCCCAGAGCGGCCAACAGGACTGCAATGGCGAGAACCCCACGCGAGTGGGTCAGGGCGAACCGGCCGACGCTCATGACTCCACCCGAAGCTTGACGCCATCCTCAAGACCAAATGCCCCCACTGTAACCACGCGCTCTCCGGCCTTCAGCCCCGAGACGATCTCGGCCATATCCCCCTGCCGGCGCCCCACCGTCACCGCCACCTTGCGCGCCACGTCATCGGCGTCCGCGACGAACACGAACTGCTCAGCCTCCTCGGAGACCAGGGCCTGAGCCGGCACCGTAACGCGTTCCACCCCCGCCGTCGCGATGGTGGCCGTGGCGAATGCGCCCTCCTTGAGCACGTACTGGGCGTTCTCCAGCCAAACCACCACTTCGCCGGTATTGGTCTCGGTGTCGACATCGGCGCCGACCACGGCGACGCGTCCCTCGAAGATCCGCTCGGCCAGCCCGTCCACCTTGACCCGAGCCGTATCGCCGATGGCCAGGGAGCCGAGCTCGGAGAGAGGCGTGCGGCCGCGAAGCTGGAGGCTGTTGAGGTTCAGCACCTCAAGAAGCGGTGCCCCGGCGCTCACCATCTCACCCGTGTTGGCCATAATGCGGCCGACCACGCCGGATACGGGGGCCGAGACGCGAGTGAAGGCCAGGAGCCCTTCGGCCGTCTCCAAAGCACCCACGCTCTGCTCTCGTTGCGCCTGGGCGGCGCGGACATCGGCCAAGACCGCCTGCGTCTGGAAATGTCCGGCTTTGGCTCTATCCAGGGCGGCCCGAGCATCGGCGACAGCGGCCTGGGCCGCCTGCACCTCCTCGGGCCTTGGCCCCGCCCGGAGCACCGCGAGAGCCTGGCGGGCCCTCTCGACTTCGGCGCGCTGCCCCGTCACCGTCTCGGGCCTTGGCCCCGCCTCCGCCTTCCGCAACGCCTCCTGGGCCGCGCGAAGCCTGGCCTCTTGCCCCGCCACGGCCTCGGCGCGCGTGCCCGAGCGGAGCCGATCCAGCTCGGCCTCCTCGCGGCGCACGCGCGCCCGCTGTGCCTCCACATCCTCAGCACGAGTGCCCTCCCGGAGCATGGCCAGGTTCTGAGCGGCGGCCTCGTACGCGCTCTCCGCCGACGCGTAGGCCACCTCGGCGGCCTGCTTCTCGGCGAGAGACGAAATGCCATCCGCGAACAACCGTGCCTGACGCTGCACCTCGGACCGAGCCGCATCGAGAGCCGTCTGCGCGCTCTTCGCGGCGCTCTGGGCCTGGATCAGCTCCTGCCGGCGAGGCCCGGCCTCGAGCTTCCTCAACTCCGCTCTCTCGGCGGCCACTACCGCTTCCTGGGCGGCAATCTCCTGGGGCAAGGGGCCGTGCCTCAGGGCGTCGAGCGCGGCTTGTTCGGCGGCCACGGCCTGACGGGCCGCGGCGATGTCCTCAGGCCGCTCGCCACGTTCGAGCTCCTGCAGTTTGGCCACCTCGCGGTCCAGCTCCGCCTGGGCCTGGCGCACCTCCTCCGGGCGCGGCCCGGCCTGGGTAAGCCTCAGCTTGGCCTGGGCGGCCTCCAGTGCGGCTTCCGCCTGGGCGATGTCGGTCCTCTCCTCGGCCGAACGGCTATCTGAGGTGCGGCGGGCGCGCTCCACCGCCGCTTCGGATGCCGCCACCGCACCACGCGCCGCCGTCACGGCCCCGGATAGCGACGGACTGCGGATCTCGGCCAGGAGCTGACCGGCCTTCACGGTCTGCCCCTCGCGAACAGCCACACGCACGAGCCGTCCCTCGACCGGCGCAGCGAGACGGGCCTCCTGGTCGGGCAGGGCCTCCAGGCGGCCGTCGATGGTTACCTCGGAGGTCACCAGGGCGGACCGGGCCACCTCCACATGCACGCGGACCAGTGGCTCGACCTCTGGTTCCTCCTCATCGGCCGCTCCGGAGCCCCGGGGCCTGAACGCCAGCCAAGCGAGGGGCACAAACAGGGCGATGAAGAGGCCGAGGCCGACGAGACGTGGGCGGCTCAATAGGCTCTCCCTCTCCGATCGGTCGCTTCGTGGGCGGTCGACGTCGCCACGGACGAACTTGAGACCAGCGTTCCGAGGACCTGTCGCAACCGTGCCTCCTGGACGGCCACATCGCACTGGGCCCGCACGCGGTCGCGCTCGGCGGCGGTGAGGTCCTCGCGGGCGTCCAGCAGATCTCGCATGGCAATGGCCCGGTCGGCGTACCCCCGGGTGGCCCGCTCGTGAACCGTCCGCGCCACCTCGGCCGCACGCGTCAGCCCCTCCAGCCGTAACCGGGCGGCGGCCAGAGCGCCCAGAGCATCCCGGGCGGCCACCTCGGCCTGGCGACTGGCCTCCTCCAGAAGCGCGACGGCCGCCCTCACCCTGGCGGCTCCCTCATCCACGCGCGCACTCCGCTCCCCGTGATCGCCCAAGGGGAGCCCCCACCGCAGTCCAGCCTGAAGCACGTGCCGTGAGTCGGTCGCGTCGTTGCCAAGGGTGTGACTGAGCACGATGCCCACATCGGGCTTGTTGGTCTTGCGCGCAACCTCGACGCCGGCCTGGGCGAGCGCCAGCTCGGCCTGGCCGATGCGCACCTCGGGTGCCCGCTCGCGAGCCTGGGCCGAGGCGAGCTCCGCGTCGGCTACCGTCTCGTCGGCACCGACGGGAGCCTCGGCGACCTCAACCAGTTCCGAAGGGGGGCGGCCGAGAAGCACGGCCAGTGCGCGCCGCGCGCTGTCCGACTCCGCCGCCGCCCCCACCTGCGCCGCCTGGGCCTGGGACAGGGCAGCCTCAGCCCTCAGCACATCAAGCTCCGGACCCTGACCTTCGGCGAAGCGGGCTCGCGCCATGCGGAGATGCTCGCCCACGAGCTCGCAGCCCTCACGCGCGGCACCCAGCTCGGCCTCGGCTCCGACCACGCCGAAAAAGGCGGACACGACTGCCAAAGCCAGGCTCGAAGCTTGTTTCTCATACTCGGCCCGGGCCACGACCACTTCAGCGATGGCTCGAAGCCAATCGGCCTTCGACTTCCCGCCATCGGAGAGGGTGGTGGTCACCGAAGTCAGCAGCTCGGCGTGGGCGAACCAGTACTCGGGGTCGATATTCTGCTCCACGATCCCCGAGGCCGCCCCTTCGTAGCGCCAGGCGAAGTGACGGATGGCGTCCGCGACCCGAGCGGCGGCTTGGGCCTCATCGACTCGAGCTGCGGCAGCCTGGAGCGATGCGTTGTGGGCCAGCGCCTCGCCGATGGCCTCCTCGATGCCGCACGGCTTGGGGGCGCCCCCTTCGGCTGCAGAGACCGCCGGCGCACGGGCGGTTCCGAGGGCACATGCCATCCAGACACAGGGAAGTAACCGCGGGAACGACAACCAGGTACCCACTCCTCTGGGCTGCGGAGGCCCGATCCCCGAAGCGGCCCAATCGCCTGGCCGCGGCGCAGCGGACCTACCACACTGGGGCAGTGTGCTCGGGACATGTGAAAGCACGATGGGCCAAGGGTTAAGAATCCTTCATGAGTGGCGGAGCTCAGACGCCTGCCCTCACCCCACTCGGGCTCTAAGGCAGCCGAGCGAGCAGGTGGAGCGAGGGGTGCCACGCGGCGGCGACCGGCCCGGCAACGTGCATCGCCACCAGAACGAGGATGACAGCTATCCATCCGGCAGCGATGTGGTTCCGCGACGCCTGGCGCCACGAGAACGGCGCCCGGACACTGCCCGGGCACCGTGTGATGCGAGGAATCAGTGCCGGCACATGACACCGGTAGGCCCCGTAGCGCTCTCCGAACTTCCGGAGTAGCAGCTCCTCCTCGTGCAGCACCACCGCGCGGCACACCAGCACCCCGCCAACCCAGGCCGCCAGGGCGAACCACACGCTCCCGGCCGCAATGCAGAACCCACACAGAATCAGGCCGTTGCCGAGATAGAGGGGGTTCCGTGTGAACGCGTAGGGGCCGGACGTGCACAGCTCCTCGTTCTTGCGTAGGTGGCCCAGGGCCCACGAACGCAGAAGGAGGCCGCCGCCGATGGATAGCAGTTCCCACGGCAACCAGCCGGGCGAAGGTCGCGCCGCCATCACACCCAGAAGGGCGGCCAGGGCGTGGAGGCGGCCGCGCCACAGCTGCAGCACCGCGCCGGCCCGCACCATCCAGCCCCGTTCGCCCAATGTCCTGATGCCCGCGAAGCCACGCGGCTCACTTGTCATAGTCCATCCTCCACGATCCGACTGCTCACGGCTCACGCGCTGAAGCACGAGCGTTCGCAACTGAGGTGGAGTATGGTGACCGTGAGTGAACCTTCGATGGGGTGAGGATGAAAAAGCGCTAACGGCCAGGGAACTCGGCCGGGCCCCTCGACTGGCCGGGGGGCTCTGTTGGGAGCCAGACGGCGAAGCATGTGCGTACACCGGGTTCGCTCTCGGCGCGGATCCAGCCCCCATGCGCTTGCGCGATCCACTGGCAGATACTCAGACCAAGGCCCGCCCCTCCGAGGTCACGGGATCGCGCCTTGTCGACCCGGTAGAAACGATCGAACACACGCGACAGGTGATCGGGCGTGATGCCTGGACCACAGTCCGTGACACGGCACTCGATGCCCTGGCCGGCTGCGTCTACTTCCACAGAGACAGGCCCCGCATGAGCAGCGTACTTGGCCGCGTTGTCGAGCAGGTTCCCCAACAGCTGGCGAACCCGTACGGGATCTGCAACGATCGGGAACGAACCGCTCCAGCGCCGGATGAGGGATCCGCCCGCCTCAGCGAACCGCGTTTCGAAACGGTCGCAGGTGCTCTCGGCAATCTCCGCCAGATCCACCAGCTCGCAGCTCAGCCCAGTGGCCCCGGCATCTGCGCGAGACAGGTCCAAGAGGTCGCTGACCAAGCGAGACAATGCCTCGACTTCCTCCAACACGCTGCGCAATAAGGCCCGGTATTCGCTCTCGCTGCGGTCCCTCTCCAGCGCCACCTCGACCTCGCCCCGGATCACCGCCAGAGGAGTACGCAGTTCGTGCGATGCGTCGGCCGAGAACCGGCGCGCCTGCTCAAGAGCTGCCTGCAAGCGATCCAGCATGCCGTTGAACGTGTCAACGAGTTCCCGGATCTCCTCTTCAGACCGGCCCAGAACCACACGCGCGCCGAGGTCCTCCCCCGACACGCGGCGGGCCGTCCGGGCGACGTGACGGACGGGGGCGACAACCCAAGCGGCCACGAGCCACCCGGCGGCCGTGGTCCCGCAACACGCCAGAACTGCGCACAGCGCCAGCACGGGAGCCAGGCGGCGAACCGTCGTCTCGGTCTGATGCATGGGCATCGCCGTCTGGATGGTCACCACACCCAGGCCGGGGGCATCCACAGTGCGAGCCGCGATGCGCAAGCGCCCCAGCGGGCCCACCTGCTGGGTCCGGAGAGCCGTCTTCTGGTTGGGCCCCTCAGACGCGGCAGTGGGGGTTGCCGGGAGCCGGACCCCACCAAGCGCCTCAGAGGCCATGACGATCTCGCCCGAGGGCCGAGTCACCTCGAAGTAGCCGGCCGCGAAGCGGAAACGTACCGGTGGCGAAGACGACCGGTGGAGAACGGCTTCACCATAGTCCTGCACGAAAGCGGCCAGCTCACTGACTTCGGCCGCGAGTGCCGCGTCGATCGTCTGCTGCAGGCTCCGCCCCACCATGGCGAAGACAACTCCGCACACCGCCAGGACTGTGGCGCCGGCGACAGAGGCATACAGGAGGGCGATGCGCCCCCTAAGCGTGCGTGGCATTGTCCGTGGCCGGGTCCACCATCATGTACCCGGCACCCTTCACCGCCCGGAACAGCGAGCCCGGCCTTCCAGCATCAAGCTTGCGGCGTAGATGGCTGACGTAGACATCAATGACATTCGTCCCCGACTCGAAATCCATCCCCCACACGTGGTCCGCAATCTCTGCACGGCTCAGCAGGCGGCGCGGACGGCGGATGAAGAACTCCAGAAGGGCATACTCGCGGTTCGTCAGTTCCACGGGCTCACCGAGCGACCACACGCGGTGCGAGACGGGGTCCAGAGTCACCCCGGCGAACTCGATCAGACCCGGCGATCCCGAGCGGCCCCTCCGGAGCAGTGCCCGCAGACGTGCCAGCAACTCCTCGAACGCGAATGGCTTCGTCAGGTAGTCGTCTGCGCCGAGATCCAGCCCGCTGACTCGATCCTCCACCGCGTCGCGTGCCGTCAGCAGCAACACCGGCGTGTCATCGCCCCGCTCCCGCAACGCGCCGAGCAGCTCGAGCCCGCCCAACCCCGGCAGCATCACATCCAGTATGATCGCGTCATATGACTCGGTGCGGGTGAGCGCGAAGCCCGCGTCTCCGTCGGATGCCACGTCCACGGCATACCCGTGCTCCGTCAGCCCCCGTTGGAGAAACCCCCGAACCTTCTCATGGTCCTCGACAACCAGAACGCGCACAGCAGGCTCCTCGCACTCCACCGGCGCCCCCCGGATGGCGCCTCTCCCGCTCCGCGGGCCCCTTCCACGCGGCCGCTCCTCAGTAGTTTCAAGGGTCTTCGGACGGGACGCATGGGGGGAACCAGCCGCAGGCTGGTGGAACCCTATCCGGCCCGAGGCCATCCGGGCCTGGAGGAACCCACGACCGGGGGCCAGAGCCAGATGACCCTGCACGCCATGATCACACCGCCCCCGCAGACGCAGACAACTGGTATGCTCATCCGCCTATATGACCAGTTGTTACCATCGGCCTCTCACAACCAATACAGGCCGCCTGCCTAGCGCCCGGCGGCCTTACGGATGGCGGCAATGTGCTCGGTGGTGACGGCCCGCTCGAAGCTGCGGAAGCCTGCCAGCCGGAAGCCGTGCTTCTTCGCCAGGGCCTGGATCTCGAGCACACCCTCAAGCGTCAGCCCGCGACCAAGGGTGAAGCTCTCGTAGCGCCCCTCGAGGGCCAAGACCATGGTCTCGGACATGCACGCGTAGGCGGTTCGCGGTGGAAACCCGAAGTCGAACCCGAAGTCCACGTTCCCCGGTACCTCGACCACGCCGCCTTCGATGACCAGCACGTCGTTCCGCTTCCGCGCGACGTCCTTCGAGACATCGCGCGGCCGCGCCACATCGCACACCACGGCGCCGCGCTTGAGGTCCTCGGCATGGATAACGGTGTCCACCGCGCTGGTGACCGACACCAGCAGGTCGAGCTCGGGCAAGACGACCTTGGGATCACGGCGGATGGTGATGGGGCAGCTTCCGGCCTGCTCGAGCTCCTGCTTCAGGGCCTCGAGGTCATCCTGTTGCAGGCCGATGAGGGTCAGTGACCCGACGTGGTCCTTCAGGAGATGGCAGCAGACGCGGCCGATGGACCCAGCCGCGCCCACGACGCCCGCCGCGGCCTGCTTGGGGTCCATCTTCATGAGCTCACAAGCGCGGAAGGCGCCCTCGATGGCCGTGGCGACCGTGAGGCTGTTGCCGGTCGTGACGGCAATCCCCACGTGCTTGGCCAAGGTGATGCCCGCGTCACCGAAGATGGACGTGAAAGCCCCCAGGCCCACGATGCGGGCCCCGACCTGCTCGGCCACCTGAACCGACTCAATAAGCCGACGCTCAACGAGTTCGGGCTTGCCATTCATGATGACCCGGGCCGTGAGGGGGCAACCAATGAACCAGCCCTCCGCCTCGGCCCCCGTCGCGGACCGTATGCCCGTGATGTGGGAGACCACCTTGGGCTGGATGCCCTGCGCCATCCGCTCGACCAGACGGGCTGGTAGGTACCGCGCAAGAGCATACTTACGCGCCACATCTGACGCGTCTAGCGGATGGATAACGAACGCGAAGCGGTTCACTCGGATGTGCCCTCCAGGTCCGTGAGCACGACATGGCGCTCGGCTGCGTCTGCGCGCGGCGGCGGGAAGGAGAGGGAAGGACCGGCGGCAGGCAGGCCCACAGTGCCCCCGTGCGCCCCATGATACCCGGCGGCACCCTTCGGCGACAAGGCCAGGACGCACGCGGTGACCCGGCCGATCGTCGTGTTGTCGAGCGCTGTACGGACGCCTCGCACCACGATGTGCGGCGGACCTGGTGCTCAGCCAGACTCCACCGGTCTAGTTCCGGCACCACCGGCGGCGAAGCGACTTGGCAGCCGCCGGAATGCCGACCAGACCCAGAAGCGCCAACGTCCCCGGTTCGGGCGTTGGCACCCGCGTCTCATTGATGACGAAGTTGTCCATGGCAATGTGGTGGCCCGCGCCGGCCGAATGCATCGCCGGATCCTTGGTGCCGGTGGTCACATCGGGCCGGATCCACAGCGTGTTGATCCCGATGAAGTCAAAGACGTACTCCTGACCCTGAGTTCCGAGGGTGAGGGTCTGTGAATACAGCAAGTCTGCATCGAGCCAGCCCTCGAAAGTGACCTCCTGCCCCAGGTTCCACGCGGCGCCCACACGGGCGCCATTGAAATCGAACACGGGGCCACTCATGGAGATCGGGTTCGAGTACGCGGTGAAGATTCCCACGTCGCCTTCCCACGTATTCACAAAGCCATTGGGCAGCCACGAGCTGATGTACTCGACCGACTCCCAGTAGGCATAGTCCGACCAGTCGAACCCCGCGTAGCCGTCGGGTATGGGGTCGTTGTCCTTGGTCCCGTCCCACAGGTCCTCGAAGTCCAGCGTGACCGCACCCACGGTGTCCGCCGTCAGTCCCACGGCTAGCCCCACAACCAACCCTAGGCAGAGCAGTCTCACCGTGATCCCCCCGTTCCCGTAGTCTACTGGCCCAGGTCCTCGAGCCGCACCCGAGCCACGACCACATCCTCGGCACTATGGGTCCGTGCCTGAGCGAGAACGCCCGATCCGTCCGGAGTCAGATGGCATGGCGCACAAATCGCCGAACGCCCCTGGAACGGGATGCCGACCAGCTGACCGACACCAAATGCCTGAACGGCATAGAGCGATCGCTCCTGGCAACGGCTCCAGGCGGACTTGCGGTTCTCCGCCGCCTCATCGGCGGTCCATGGCTTGGGATTCGCCCTGGGATCCGCGATGACCTTTGCCCCGTCGGCAACCAACCTGTCGATGAGCTCTCGGTCAAAAGTGTCGGCGCAGATCGAGACCCCAATGCCGCCCCAGGGCGTCCGGATGGCACGGTAGTCTTCGGGACGGCCGGCCGTCAGGTCAAGACCGACGAGCCGTTCGATGTCGATCAGGTTCACCTTGCACTGAACCCCAAGCAGCGCCCCATCCGGTCCGAAGGTGCATGCCATGTTGTACACCGCTGAGGGATCGTCGCCATCCTCGACACGAGTCAACGGCGCACTACCCGCGACCACATAGAGCGAGTGCCTACGGGCGACGTCAGAGAACATCGAGACATAGCGCTCGCGCGTGGTCTGCGCCCGCAACAGCAGCAGGGCCCGGGCCGGCCCAACAGGATGCCGCTGCATGATCTCCATGGCCTGGGCCTGGTGTTTGGAGAACAAGGCGCGGACTGCCGTGCGGACATCCGTGACAAGCTGAAGGCCCGCCGCCTCGTCGCCGAAGGCGATGAGGAGGCCCACGTCCTCGGGGTAGACCACCACATCGGCGCCAAGACTTCTGGCCCGTGCGGCAAGCCGGTCGACGGTCTCACAGAACTCGAGGGCACTAGGGAACCACCGGAGCGGCATCTGGATGGCTGCGAGTCCCACACCCTCGTTCGGGCCGGGCGCAGCGGACGTGCTCATCGATCGGCCACATCCTCGGTGAGACCCAACTCGTTGGGGCAACGGGACTCGCCGCACCCGATGTAGAAGTAGACACACGTTGCCAAGGGCATGTCAAGTCCCGGGCGCGGCCCAGGATGGGCCGTGCGGCGCTCCGCGCCGTCCGCCCCGTGCGCGGGCCCATCGCGTCAGCCCAGCCCGTCCGGCGCGAGGGTCGCCATGGTGTAGGGGCCATCGGGAATCACCGCGACCGTGGCCTCGGGTCCATGCCACCTTAGGGCTTGATCGAGGCCACTCTGGAGCGACGGCACCCGTGTAAGGTAGGCCGACCGTGCATCCGCTTCGGACAGACCGTCGGCGTAGATCAGCACTCGGGCACGAGTCACGGCCTTGGCGAGCATGGTGACACCCCACTGGTCCATGGCGGTACTGGACGGGTCGGCGAGGCGCGCCAGGGAGTCCTCGATGCGAGAGTCGGCCCGGAGTACTGAGGCGAAAGCCGGGCTCCCCAGTCCTTCAGAGCACTCGGCCGCAATCACCACGGTGCCCCCGGGCTTGAGGATCTCCAAAGCCCCCACCATGCCTTTGGTCGCCTGGTAGACCGAGCAGTCGAGCGGGTAGCCCGCGTTGGATGTGACGACGATGTCCACGGGCTCGGGGCACGCGGCCGAAGCGCTTCGGGCGACCTCATGGCACCCGGCAAGGTGGGCGGCCTCGAGCTCGCCCGCCCACACGCCCGTGACCTGGCGGCGGTCGTCGAGCGCGGCGTTGACGATGAAGTCGGCGCCCGCGGCCCGGGCGGCCGCCAGTGCCGCTTCGTGCACCGGGTTCCCGGCCAGCACACCGGTCGTGGATCTCTCGTGCATGAGCAACTCATGCCGATGGAAACGGCCGATGGTCTCCACTGAGGCGAGGCCCGGGCAGACGGCCTTGCGGCCGCCGGAGAAGCCGGCCATGTAATGAGGCTCAATGAGACCCGTGAGCACCTTCAGATCCGCGTCCACATACCGGCGGTCCATGTGCAGCGGCACATCCTGAGGGGTGGTACCCAGGTACGTGTGAGCCTCGTGGTCCGTGGCGACATGGTCCGCTATGCGGCAGGCGGCGGGCAAGTCAGGCCCCAGGAGCTCGCCAAGCTCCTGCGGCGAGGTGCGCCGGTGGGCTCCAGTGGCGATGAGGACCGTGACGCGGTGGTGGTCGATGCCGCCCCGCCGAAGCGCATCGAGGACCGGGGGCAGCATGAGCGCGTTGGGTGCCGGGCGCGTGATGTCCGAGACCACCACAACCGCATGGCGTCGGCCCACGGCCATGGCGGCGAGATCCTCACCCTCGATCGGTGACCCGATGGCATGTTGGACCGCCGCATGGGCATCCGCCAGTGCCGGCGCCGCAGCCCCCCGCAACACCGAGACGAGGCGCCCGTCGGGCACCTCGACGGACGCATAACCCCGCCCATACCGCACACCGGTCAACACCGTGGACCTGTCCTCTCATCCACACGGCGGAGATCGGCCAGCCCTGATGGAGAACGATGCTCCGCACGGAGGGCCTCTTGTGGAACGATGCCCAATGGAGACAACACCCCGGTCCGTGCACGGTGCCCGGGGGGCTAGCCGCGGAGCGCGGCTCAAAACGGGGGGAGCCATGGCGGAGAAGCTACTGGCGAACCCGCCGCTGTGTTGGGATTCGCCTCGGGGGCTACAGCTCCTCCCGGAGTGGGCCGAGGAGCACCCGGAGCTCCAGCGTGCCGCCGCGCGCTTTCAGGCGCTGGCGGGAAGCACCCTTCCCGTGGCCATGCAGGGCCTGGACCGCAACGGCGTCGTTCACCTCTGGAGCGAGTCGTCGGCGCGTCTATACGGCATGCCGGCCGAAGCAGCCATGGGGCGGCGCTTGCAGGAGCTTCTGCTGCCTGAGGACCAGTGGGACCGCTTCGAAGCACTGCTGGCCGCCATCTGGTCGGTCCAGAGGGGGGAACCTCCGTGCGAGTGGCCGGTGGCCGCGCGGTCGGGGCCGCTCTGGGTACTGACCACCATGTTCCCGGTGGTGGAAGGTGGCCGGGTCGTCGAGGTCATCCGTATGGACGTCGACGTGACCGCGCGCAAGCAGGCGGAGACGGAGCTGGCTCACGAGCGCTTCCTTCTCCACGCACTCATGGACAACATCCCCGACGCCATCTACTTCAAGGACGTCGAGTCCCGCTTCGTGCGCATCAACGCAGCGCAGGCACGGACGCTGGGAGCCTCTTCGCCCGAGGAGGCCGTTGGGCGCACGGACATGGACTACCAGGTGCCCGAGATCGCGGCCGAGAGCCTACGGGACGAGCGGCACGTGCTCGGTACGGGGCGACCACTGGTCGCGAAGGCCGAGCCGGTACGGACGCACGACGGCCGGGCCAAATGGGTGTCCACCACCAAAGTGCCCCTCCGCGACAGTGGTGGCACCATCACGGGCCTGGTGGGAATCAGCCGGGACATCACTGAGCTACGGGTGGCCGAGGAGCAACTGCGGAGCCGGGTCGAAGAGGACCGGCGGCTCCTCGACCGGCTCCGAGCCCTTCACCAGGTGTCGAACCGGCTCTCGCTGTGCGCGTCGGTCGACGACATGTGTCGCGAGGCCGTCACAGCGGCCACCTCGGTGCTGGGCTTCGAGCGCGTTGGCATCTGGCTGTGGGATCGTGAGAGCCAGACGCTTGTGGGCACGTTCGGGACCGACGAGGATGGGCGCGTTCGCGATGAGCGCGGCACCCGGCGCGAGCTGCATGAGCCGAGCGACACGCGGATGGCGCTCGAGGCACACGAACCTTGGGTCCGTGCCCTGGATCGCGAACTGCACGATGCCACGGGCACGGTCGTGGGCCGTGGATCGTGGGGCGCGGCGCCCATGTGGGACGGCCAAGACACCATCGGCGTGGTCTGCACGGACACGCTGTTCTCGTCACGCGCCCTGCAGGATACCGACTGCGAGGTGCTGGCACTGCTGGCCGCCGCCATCGGCCACCACACCACCCGACTGCGCGTGCAGGAGCGGCTCCAGGAGAGTGAACAGCGCCACCGGGTACTGGCCGAGCAGTCATTCCTTGGCATCTGTATCGTCCAGGACGACCGTGTGTCGTTCGCCAACCGGGCTTTCGCCGATCTGGCGGGCTGCTCGCCGGAGGCGCTGCGGACGCTTACGGTCTCTGATCTCGTCGCCATGGTCCACCCCGACGACCGCGAGTCCGTGGCCCGCCAGTACCGGCGGAAGACGTCCGGTGATCCCTGTGCCGCTCCCCACTTCACCTATCGCATCGTGCGCGATGGCCGCGTGCGATGGGTCGAGCAGTATTCGCAAGCGATCATGCTCAGCGGCCGCCCGGCGGACTTCCTCACAACGGCCGACATCACCGACCGGGTCGAGGCCGAACAGGAGCGGCGGCGGCTCGAGACGCGCTTGCAGGACGCCGAGAAGAACGAGAGCCTGGCCGTTCTCGCGGGCGGAGTCGCTCACGATTTCAACAACCTGCTGGTCGGCGTTCTGGGTCACGCGTCTCTGGCGCTCATCAGCCTCGACGCCGATGCGGCGGTCCGGCCGTACATCGAACAGATCGAGGCGGCCGCAACGCGGGCGGCGGAGCTGGCCAACCAGATGCTGGCCTATTCGGGCCGCGGACGCTTCCAGCTCCAGCCCATAGACCTCTCCGAGCTCGTCTCTGACATGATGCCGCTGCTGGAAGCCTCCGTGTCGCACAAGTGTGTGCTGCGTGGCGACCTCGCGTGCGGCCTCCCGCCCGTGGACGGCGACCCGACGCAGCTCCGGCAGATCGTGCTCAACCTGGTGAAGAACGCATCCGACGCCATCGATCGGGGCTCGGGACTTGTGACCATCGAGACCGGAACCCGGTCAGTAGCCGCCGGCGAGCTCACGGAAGACCTGCTGGGCGATGGGTTGCCAACGACCCCGTGCGTGTTCCTGAGAGTGACCGACACGGGCCATGGGATGGATGAGGCGACCCAGCGGCGCGTCTTCGAGCCCTTCTTCACGACCAAGTTTACCGGGCGCGGCTTGGGACTCGCGGCCGTGCTGGGCATTGTCCGAGGACACGGGGGCGCGATCGGCCTGACCAGCCGACCCGGGGAGGGGACCACCTTCGAGGTGCTCCTGCCGGCCTCAAGGCGCGAGCCGCGGGAGGCGAGTCCGGCCCCCACGACGGCTCCCGCCCTGGCTGAACCGGCGGCGACCGGATGCGTGCTCGTCGTCGATGACGAGGAGGATGTCCGTCTGGTGGCGCGGGCTGCCCTCGAGTTTGCCGGCTTCACCGTGCTCACAGCCAACAACGGCCGCGAGGGACTGGCCATCTTCCGTGAGCAATCCGACCGGATCTGCGCCGTGCTACTGGACCTGACCATGCCCGAGATGGGAGGCGCGGAGACGCTCCCCGAGTTGCGCCGCGTGCGGCCCGATGCTCGCGTGGTCATCTCGACCGGCTATGGTGAAGATGAGACGCTGGAGCGCCTCGGTCATGTGCCGCCCACCGGGTTCATCCAGAAGCCCTATGGCGCCCCCGACCTGATCGCCAAGATTCGTTCCGTCATCGCGCCGTAGAGCCGGGGCCACAGCCGCCTGGCTGCCGGCGTGCGAATCCAGAGCGGTTCCGGGAATCGTGGTGACGGCGCAGCCCATGGTCGGGTGGCGCATGCCTCACGCTCGCGTGGGTCGCGCGAGAGGCTACGTGGGTGCTTGGCTCACTCCCCCATGCTCCGCCTCGAGCGCGCGGACCTCATCGAGGAGGGCATCGAGCAGCTCGGACTCGGGGACCTTGCGAACGACCTCGCCGCGGCGGAACACGATTCCACTACCGCGGCCGCCACAGATACCGACATCGGCCTCGCGGGCTTCGCCCGGACCGTTCACGACGCACCCCATCACTGCGATCGTGATGGGGATTCGGCAGTCGCGAACGGCATCGGCCACACGCTCAGCCAGGTCGCGCAGGTTGATCTCGGTCCGCCCACAGGTCGGGCAGGAGATGACGATCGGACCTCGACGGCGCAGGTCCAGGGCCGACAGAATCGCCCAGGCGACGCGCACCTCGTCGACGGGATCCCCGGTCAGTGAGACCCGGACGGTGTCGCCGATCCCCATACCCAGGATCACCGCCAGCGCGGCCGCCGACTTCGCGGTGCCCTCGAGGACCAGACCCGCTTCGGTCACCCCAATGTGCTGGGGAACATCAGATGCCGCCGAGAACAGACGACAAGCCTGGATGGTCCGCCACACGTCCGAGGCTTTGAGCGAGACCACAATGTCGCGGAAACCCCACGACTCCAGACGGTCCACGTGCCGGAGTGCGCTCTCGACCAGGGCCCGCGCCGTGACGTGGCCGCTGGAGTCGAGCAGATCGCGTTCGAGCGACCCGCTGTTGACGCCGACACGGATCGGAATGCCCGCTTCGCCGGCTCGGTCCACGACAGCCCTGGCCTTCTCGGGCGAGCCGATGTTGCCCGGGTTGATGCGGATCTTCGCGACACCGGCGTCGACGGCAGCCAGCGCCAGCCGGTGGTTGAAGTGGATATCGCCCACAATCGGCACGGGGGACTGGGCCACGATTCGCCGGAGAGCCCGCGCCGCCGCCTCGTCGGGCACGGCGACACGCATGATCTCGGCACCGGCCGAATGAGCGTCACGGATCTGCCGGAGCGTGGCGTCGACGTCGCGGGTGTCGGTCTTGCACATGGACTGGACCGCGATGGGAGCCCCATCGCCCACGCGCACCCGACCGACATTCACGCCTCGGGTCGGCCGGCGGGGCTCAGGAAGCGCGCCCACGGCCGGATCAGCGGGAGGCAGCGGCATCGGGCGCTCCGTGTTCGCCGCGGGCCCGGCTGCCGGTCAGCGGCCCGCTCGTCTGCCCCTTGGCACCCTGGGGAGTCGCCTTCAGCCGCCGGTCGAGTTCCTGCTGCGCCTTGGCTCGCTCCTCCTGAATCGCCGACTCGAATGGGTCCTCACGGCGCGCCAGCCGCCGAATGTCGCCCGCAGAGACGGTGACCACGAACATCAGGATCAGGATCAGGCCGACGGCGTGGACGGCGGCCTCCTTCTGCTTATCGAACAGCCCCCGCCCGAAGAACCGCTGGCGGAGGCCCTCAACCAGCATGATGACAAACCGGCCACCATCGAGCATGGGGATGGGGAACAGGTTCAGCAGGCCAATACTCACATTGAGTACCGCGAACAGATAGAGCAGCGGCTGAAGGCCGCGCTTCACGACCGCGGAAACGACTCGGACTACGCCGATGGGGCCCACCAGGCCATCGCCCTTCTCGGTCGTGCGTGTCACCAAGCGCTTGACGAAGGCGACGGTGCCCACGATCTGCACCCAGGTGTCCGTGGCGCCCGCGACCACATAGTCGATCGGCGAGGCGTCGGTGCGGTATGACTCGGACCCGAAGGTGATACCGAGCATGCCGCGTTTGGTGGTGCCCGCCGGGAGGCCGAGCTTCCGGGCCTCGTCCGGGGCGACGGCGGTCTCGACGGGAGTCATCACCAGTTCCATCCGCTGACCGCCCCGAAGCAGGCCCACGCGCACGGGCTTGCCGGGGCGCCGAGCGAGATAGGCGATCATGCCGGGGACGCCACCCGATGGAGTTGCGCCATCTAGCGTGATGACGCGATCGCCTTCCTTGACTCCAGCCGCGGCCGCCGGCGAGTCCTTGGCCACCATGGCAATCCGGTCGGATTCGCGCTCCCCCAGGCCGAAGATCACGCCGGCGGCGGTGAGGAACAGGAAGGCCAGAACGATGTTCATCATCGCGCCCGCCACAATGGTCGCTAGCCGGCCGAAGAGAGGCCGCGTGTAGATACTGCCCTCTTCATACTCCTCGCCGGGCTCCATGCCGACGATCTTGACGTAGGCAGCGAAGGGGATCATCCGAAGGGAGTACGTGGTGTCTCCCCGCTGCCATTGTCGGATGGCCGGACCGATGCCGAGGGAGAACCTGGTGACACGGCATCCGAACAACCGCGCGACGATGAAATGGCCCGCCTCGTGGAACAGCATAGCCGTTCCGAGGCACACCACCGTGGCGATGACCGTACCCGCCGCGCCGCTCAGGACATCGGACATTGTCTACTGGACCCCTGACCCTTCGGACTCAGCCACGCCACGGACCCACTGCCGAGCATCCTCATCGGCCGCCAAGACGGTGGCCAGGTCCGGGTTTGGAACGACCGTGTGGTTCGCCATGGCACCCTCGATGAGGGCAGGGATCCGCGTAAAGCCGATCCCACGGCGCAGGAACGCGGCGACCGCTACCTCATTGGCAGCGTTGAGCACTGCCGTCATCGTCCCACCGCACCGAGCGGCCTCATAGGCCAGCCGCAGGCAAGGGAATCGTACCGGATCCGGGCTTTCGAAGTCCAGTCGGGACGCGGCCACGAGGTCGAGCCGGTCGAACGGGTTCGCGGGTCGTTCGGGAAAGAAGACTGCATACTGAATAGGCAACCTCATGTCGGGTCGGGCCAGCTGCGCCTTCACCGACCCATCGCGGAACTCGACGGCCGAGTGGATCACGCTCTGCGGGTGCACCACCACGTCGATAGACTCGAGCGGCACGCCGAACAGCCGCCATGCCTCGATGACCTCGAGCCCCTTGTTCATGAGCGTCGCCGAGTCGATGGTGATTTTGGCGCCCATGGTCCAGGTGGGATGCGAGAGGGCGGCCTCGGGTGTCACCCCCGCCAGGGCTTCCGGTGCCCAGGTGCGGAAGGGTCCCCCCGAAGCCGTCAGCACCAGCCGCCGAACCTCGTCCACGCGCTCACCCTGAAGGCACTGGAACAGCGCGGAGATCTCGCTGTCGATGGGCAGTAGCGGCACACCACGCCGGCGGGCCTCGTCGACCAGCAGATCGCCCGCGGCCACCAGGGGCTCCTTGGCGGCGAAGGCGACTCGCTTCCCGGCGCGGATCGCCGACAGCGTTGGCGCCAGGGCGGCCACGCCCGAGATGCCGATCACCGTGGTGTCGGCAGAGGGCCACGCCGCTGCCTCGCTGAGGCCATCGGGTCCCGCGAGCAGCCGCGTGCCGGCGGGGAGGCGCGGGACAAGCTCGCGGGCCAGATCCGGATCGGCCAGCGCCACTGCCTCGGGCGCGAACTCCGCCGCCTGCCTGGCCACCAGTTCCAGATTGCGGCCAGCCGAGAGCACGGCCACGCGCAGACGCTGGGGATGGGCCCGAACCACATCGAGTGTCTGCGTGCCGATGGAGCCCGTCGACCCGAGCACGCTCAGGGCCCGCATCAAGATCCCTCGGCCGGGCTCGCCGCGGACGCGGCGGCTCCCTTGCGGCCCACCACGCCGCCGAAACGGCGCTCCCGGGCCGCGAAATCCGCCAGCGCCTGGTCCAGCAGCGTCTCGTCGAAGTCGGGCCACAGCGCCGGCGTGACCCAGTACTCGGCGTAGGCGGCCTGCCAGAGGAGGAAGTTCGACACGCGCATGTCGCCGCCCGTCCGGATGACCAGGTCCGGGTCGGGCAGGCCCGCCGTGTAGAGGTGTTCCGCGAACAGGGCCTCGTCGATGGCTTCGGGCATGATCTCGCCGCGAGCCACCCGCTCGGCAATGGCCCGGGCAGCATCGGCGATCTCACGCCGCCCGCCGTAGTTGAGGGCCAGATTCAGCGTGAGCCCCGAGTTGGGTGCGGTGCGTTCGATGGCCTCGGTGAACGCCCGCAGGACGGGCTCGGGCAGCTCGTGGAGCCGGCCGGAGATCATGAACCGCACGCCCCGCGCGTCGAGCTCGTCGATCTCCTTCCGGATTGACCGCTCGAAGAGGGTCATGAGCGCCCCCACCTCGGTGCGCGGCCGTTTCCAGTTCTCCGACGAGAAGGCATAGGCCGTGAGCACGCGCACGCCTCGCGCATCGCACGCCTCACACGTGCGACGCAGGGCCGCCACGCCATACCGATGCCCCATGGGACGAGGCATGCCGCGCTGACGCGCCCACCGGCCGTTGCCATCCATAACGATGGCAATATGGTGAGGAACCGCGCTCTTTGGGGGGGTCTTCTTTCGCGGCATAGAGTGGAGGCCCAGCCTAGACCTGCATCAGTTCCTTCTCCTTGGCGGCGCGCAAGGCGTCCAGTTCCTTGATCGCCGCATCGGTCGCCTTCTGAATCTCCTCTTGGCCGCGATGGGTGTCGTCCTCGCTGATCTCCTTGGCCTTCTCGAGCTCCTTGAGCATCTCGTTGGCGTCGCGGCGGATGTTGCGGACGGCAACCTTGCCCTCTTCGACCCGTTTGCCGACTCCCTTGACCAGCTCCTTGCGGCGCTCCTCGGTCAGCGGGGGAATGTGGAGGCGGATGATTGCTCCGTCGCTGCTGGGCGTCAGTCCGAGCTCCGAAGTGAGAATCGCGCGCTCGATGTCGGGGACGATCCCCTTGTCCCACGGTGTGATCATCAGCGTACGCGGCTCGGGGACGCTGATAGTCGCGACCTCACTAATGCGCATCTTCGAGCCGTACACGTCCACGGTAATGGGCGAGAGGAGAGCGGCGTGAGCGACTCCGGTGCGGATGGTGGACAAGGCCTCGCGCGTGGCCTCGATGGACCGCTTCATCCGCGTCTCGGCGTCATGAATGACATCCTTCACCATCAGGCATTCTCCTCACGACCGTCCCGATCTTCTGGCCCCAGACCACGCGGCGGATGTTGCCGGTATCCGAAAGGTTGAACACGATGATAGGCACATTCTTGTCGCGACTCAAGGAGAGAGCCGTGGCGTCCATCACGGCAAGTTCGTGCTGGAGCGCGTAGCCGTAGTCGACCTCGGTGAGGAGCCGGGCGTCGGGGTACTTACGCGGATCCTTATCGTAGACGCCGTCCACGTTCGTGGCTTTGAGAATGACATCGGCCCGGATCTCGACGGCGCGCAAGACGGCCGCCGTGTCGGTCGTGAAGTGGGGATTACCCGTTCCGCCGGCGAATATCACCACGCGTTCCTTCTCGAGATGCCGCAGCGCCCGTCTCAGGATGAAGGGCTCTGCCACCTGGCGAACCTCGATCGCGCTCTGGACCCGCGTCACCACGCCGAGTCGCTCCACGGCCTCCTGCAGCGCCATGGCGTTGAGAACGGTGGCGAGCATCCCCATGTAGTCGGCGGTGTTGCGGTCCATTCCCTGGCCCTCTTTGGCGCCTCGGAAAATGTTCCCCGCCCCGCAGACGACGCCGATGTCAACACCCGCCTGGTGTATCTCGGCGATGGCCTCGGCAAAGGAATCGACGGTCTCACGGTGGATGCCGTAACCGCGCGGCCCTTTGAATGCCTCCCCGGACAGTTTGAGGAGGATCCGTCTGTACTGCGGCCCGTCGGCTGGTCCCCCCATGCTCGCGCGCCCCACTTTCCACCGCGGATCCACGGCACGACAAGGCCCGGCCCCCGTCGGGTGTGGTGGGGCCGGGCCCGCGCTCGGTCTGGCCGGCTACTCCGCCTCTGCGGTCCCCTCCACCTCGGCCACGTTGAACCGTGCGAAGCGCCGGACCTGGATGTTCTCACCCAAGTTGGCCGCCGCTTCGTTGACCAGGTCGCGGATGGTCTGCTTGCGCTTCTCGTCGCGCACATAGACCTGATCCATGAGGCAGATCTCGGAGAGGAGCTTCTTGACGCGGCCCTCAACGATCTTGGGGATCGCCTGCTCGGGCTTGCCCTCATTGCGCGTGAGTTCCGTCAGAATCTGGGTTTCCCGCTCGATGCGCTCGGCCGGGATGTCCTGCTGGCTCACGTACTCGGGCGCCATGGCCGCCACCTGAAGGGCCAACTCGGCACCCAGGTTCCTGAAGCCCTCGGTGCGCGCGACGAAGTCGGTCTCGCAGTTGAGCTCGACCAGGACCCCGATCTTCTGGTTCGTGTGAACGTATGCAAACACCGCACCTTCGCTGGCCTGGCGCGTCGCACGCTTGGCGGCAGCCGAGAGGCCCTTCTTCCGCAACCACTCGATGGCCGCGTCCATGTCGCCATCGGCCTCGGTCAGTGCCTGTTTGCAGTCCATCATCCCCGCGCCAGTGCGCTCGCGGAGTTCCTTGACCTGGGAAGCGGTAATCGCCATCGGGGAGTCAGCTCCTTGCACAAGTGGGCCCGCCGACCCGCGGAACCCATGATCCCACCCCGCGGGCCCACGCCCACCACACGGCGCCAGTGCGCGTCCTCATCGCGGGCCCGAGAGCAGGCGAACGTGTCCTAGACGGCCGAGGCGTCTTCTTCCTCGTCCTCGGGCTCATAGGCATACTCGGCCTCGGCACCCACTTCTTCGGGCGCGTGCGGGTAGTCATAGGCTTCGTCGGAATCCGCGGCGGCGCCCTCGGACTCCTCGCCGGCCTCGTCAGCCGCGCGTGCCTCGCGCTCCCGCTGGCCCTCGATGACCGCATCGGCCATCAGGTTCGTCAGCAGGCGAATCGCGCGAATCGCATCATCGTTGGCCGGGATGATGTAGTCCACTTCGTCGGGATCGCAGTTCGTGTCTACGATGCCCACCGTCGGGATCTCCAGCCGGCGGCACTCGCGCAGCGCGATGTGCTCCTTCTTCAGATCCACCACAAACACGGCCCCCGGCAAGCTGGGCATGTCCATAATGCCCCCGAGGTTCTTGGCCAGCTTCTCGCGCTCGAGCATCAAGCGGGCCGCCTCTTTCTTGGGGCGGAGCTCCAGGGAGCCATCTTGCTCCATCTGGGTTAGCTCCTTGAGGCGGTTGATGCGGCCACGGATGGTCACGAAGTTGGTCAGCATGCCACCCAGCCAGCGATGATTCACGTAATACTGCCCACAACGTTCCGCCGCGCGCTGGATGGTCTCCTGCCCCTGCTTCTTGGTACCGATGAAGAGGACGGGCTTGCCCTCGAGGGCCACGCGGCGCACGAAGTCGTAGGCTTCGTCGATCTTCTTGAGGGTCTGGTGCAGGTCGATAATGTAGATCCCGTTGCGCCCGCCGTAGATGTAGGGTTTCATCTTGGGATTCCAGCGGCGGGTCTGGTGGCCGAAGTGCACACCGGCCTCCAGGAGTTCCTTCATCGAAACGAGGGCCAAACAGACGCACCTCCTGCAACCGATTCCAGCATCGGTTGCCGCAACCACGTCGACAGGGGCGACGTGAGATCTGATGGGTCGCCACCGCGGACGCAGTCCCCACACCGGGGACGCACCGGCAGCAAGCCGGAGCCCAGGGAAAGCCATGGGGGACATCCGGTGGTGAAACGCGACCACATACCAGGCTCCGACGAGGCACGGCCCCGCGAAGCGGCCCCCAGAGTCTACCACGGCCGCATCGCGCGGGGCAAGGCCGACTCCCGGCCCATCGCCGTGGTTGCCCCGGAACCTGCCCGCAGGGTATTCTAGAGACGAACAGTGCAAGGGGCGTGGGGCGCCGGAATGCCCCCGGGCTCGTCAACGCGTTTGGCTGACTACCGTTGTCTCTCCCGGGCTTCCCGCGCGCGGAAGTCCGGGTTCCCGCTGGGTTTACGCCACGCATCCAGAGCACAGTCACTGGCCGTGCACGCATGCCTGCGCCCGGGCGGGCTGGTCACGGGAAAGGCCGGATCGATGGTGGAGAAGGTTCGCGCGGTTGCGCAACGCTGCATCGAGGAGGGCAAGGGCCTCGTGCCCCTGATCCAGGCCGTTCAGGCCGAGTGCGAGTACCTGCCGCCGGAGGCCCTTCGCACAATCGCCGACACCACCGGCGTGCCCCTGAGCCAGGTCTACAGCGTGGCGACCTTCTACCATTCGTTCCGCCTCAAGCCCAAAGGGAAGCACACGTGCCTGGTCTGCCTCGGCACCGCCTGCCATGTGCGGGGAGGTGAGCGTGTTGCCGAGGAGTTCTCGCGCCAGCTCGGCGTGAGACCCGGCGAGACCACCGAGGATGGCGAGATCACCCTCGAGACGGCCGCCTGCCTGGGCGCCTGCGCGCTCGCGCCTCTCGTGATGGTGGACGGCGAGTACCACGCGCGCATGACGCCCCAGAAGGTCAAGCGTTTGGTGGGCCAGGTGCGCCGCGGCGAGGAGGCCGACGAATGAGTCGTCTCGCCGGAGTGACGGATCTCGACGCCCGCCGGAAGCAGGCGCTCGAGGCCCACGAGGCTGCGGCCACCGTGATCGCGGTCTGCGATGGGCCGGGCTGCAACGCCGCCGGCAGCGCCAAGGTGGCCGCCGCATTGCGCCGAGCCGTGGCCGATGCGGGCCTTGAGGGCTCGGTGCAGATCAAGACGACAGGCTGCCATGGCTTCTGCCAGTGCGCCCCCGTGGTGGTCGCCTACGGTGACGGGCTGTTCTTCAGGGGCGCCACGCCGGATCAGGCACCCGCCATCGTGGAAGCCGCCGTGAATGGCCAGCCGATCCCCGAATCGGTGCTGTACCGCCATCCCGCCACCAACGAGCCCATCGCGCTCGAGAGAGACATCCCGTTCTACGCCCATCAGGAACGGCGCCTGCTGAAGCACGCGAGCCATATCGACCCCCTGCAGGTCGCCGACTACCTCGCCGTGGACGGCTATGCGGCTCTGGCGCGCGCGCTGACCGAGATGACGCCCGAGGCGGTGCTGGAGGAAGTGAAGCAGTCCGCGCTTCGCGGCCGTGGCGGTGCGGGTTTCCCGACGGGCATGAAGTGGGAGCTGTGCCGCAGGGCCGAGGGCGACCAGAAGTACGTCATCTGCAATGCCGACGAGGGCGACCCCGGCGCGTTCATGGACCGAGCGCTGCTCGAGGGTAATCCTCACTCGGTCATCGAGGGTATGGCCATTGGCGGGTACGCCATAGGAGCCAGCCGAGGGATCATGTACATCCGGGCCGAGTACCCTTTGGCTGTGCGCAACGCGGCGCTGGCCATCGAGGTCGCTCGCGAGATGGGCTTACTCGGTGAGGACATCCTCGGCACGGGGTTCTCGTTCGATCTGGACATCGTCACCGGCGCGGGTGCCTTCGTCTGCGGCGAGGAGACCGCTCTCATCGCATCCATCGAGGGCTTCGCCGGCGAACCGCGGCCCCGGCCACCGTTTCCGGCGCAGCGCGGCCTGTTCGGGAAACCCACCAACATCAACAACGTCGAGACTTGGGCCAACATACCGCTCATCATTCGCCACGGCGCGGCCTGGTTCAGCGAGATCGGCTACGAGCGCAGTCGCGGGACCAAGATCTTCTCTCTCGTCGGCGAGGTCCAGAACACGGGCCTGGTTGAGGTGCCCGTAGGCATGACGCTGAACGAGATCGTCTTCGAAGTGGGTGGCGGCCCGAAGCCGGGCCGAACGATCAAGGCGGTGCAGACGGGCGGCCCCTCGGGCGGCTGCATCCCCGCATCGCTCTTCGATGTGCGTGTCGACTACGAGAGCCTGGCGCAGGTGGGCTCCATCATGGGCTCGGGCGGCCTGATCGTGATGGATGACCGCACCTGCATCGTGGATGTGGCCCGCTACTACCTCCGTTTCCTGAAGTCCGAGTCGTGCGGCAAGTGCACGCCGTGCCGTGAAGGCGTGCCCCGGATGCTGGAGGTGCTCGACCGCATCGCGTCCGGCGAGGGCTCCGACGCCGACATCGACCTGCTCGGCCAACTCGGCCGCACGGTCAAAGGCGCATCACTGTGTGGGCTCGGCCAGACGGCCGCCAACCCGGTACTGAGCAGCATCCGGCACTTCCGCCACGAGTTCGATGCTCACATACATGAGAAGCGCTGCCCGGCGGCGGTGTGCACGGCACTCATCACGTTCCACATCGACGCCGAGAAGTGCACGGGCTGTACCGCATGCGCCCGGGCGTGCCCACAGCAGTGCATTACGGGGGAGCGCAAGCAGCCCCATGTGATCGACCCGGAGCGGTGCATCAAGTGCGGCGCGTGCCTCGACGCGTGCCGCTTCGACGCGGTAGTGAAGGAGTAGGCCTCTGGTGGAGGCCCTGGCGATGATCCGTATCGAGATCGACGGAAATGCAGTGGAAGTGGCCGAGGGCTCCACGGTGCTGGAGGCCGCTCGAAAGCTCGGCATCGACATCCCGACCCTGTGCCATCATGCCGGGCTGACGCCCTATGGCGCGTGCCGGCTGTGCGTGGTCGAGGTCGAACAGCGGGGCCGGAAGCGCATCGAGAGCTCCTGCACGCGTCCCGTGGAGCCGGACATGGTCGTGCGCACCGATACCGACGACCTGCGCGAGTACCGTCGGACCACGGCCGAGTTGCTCGTGGCCCAGTGCCCGGACTCGAAGCCCATCCGCGAGCTGGCCGAGCGTCTGGGGGTCCAGAACGTGCGCTTCGAGGGCCGCGGGATGGAGTGCATCCTCTGCGGACTCTGCACGCGGGCTTGCCAGCAGAAGATCGGCACACCGGCCATCAGCTTCATCCATCGGGGAGTGGACCGGAAAGTGGCCACGCCCTTCGAGATCCAGTCCGATGTGTGCATCGGTTGCGGCGCGTGCGCCCGCGTGTGCCCAACGGGCTGCATCGCCATCGAGGACATGGGGAACAAGCGCGTCCTGCGCGTCTTCAACACCGAGCTCGAGCTACAGGCCTGCTCCGAATGTGGGGCCTACTTCGCCCCCCAGCGGATGATCGACCGGCTCAAGACAGAGACGGAGGTCACCGAAGGCCTGTTGACCCGGTGCCCAGCCTGCCGGCGACAGGCGATCGGCGCGGTTCTCCGACAGGCCATGAGGTAGTGCGCCATGCTGCTCCGCCCCCTGGAGCGGAGCTCGAATGAGGGACCCGAGTTGAAGCGAGTCTACCTGGTGCCGAACCGATGCCTCGGGTGCGAGGAGTGCATCGAGGCCTGCAAGCGGGAGCATGACTGGGTTGCCTGCAACTACATTGAGTGGGTGAACCGCATCTACCCCGTGCAGATGGTGTGTAATCACTGCGCCGAGGCGCCCTGCGAGCTGATCTGCCCGGCGGGCGCCATCCATCGCACCGAGACCGGCGCCGTTGTGGTCGAGGACGACAAGTGCATCGGCTGCACGCTGTGCAACATCGTGTGCCCTTTCGGTATCCCCAAGTTCAGTGAGGAAGACCGGCACGCGATCAAGTGCGACCAGTGCGCCGAGCGTGTGGCCGCGGGCAAGGAACCGGCATGTGTCGAGGCGTGCCCCATGAAGGCCCTGACCTTCGCCGAGGTCGAGGACTACGAGGCCGAGCGCCGCGAGCGCACGGCCCGGCGGATTCTTGAGGTGGGCACCTGCCTGCGACGGTTCGTTGCGAAGAAGGAGAGCTAGGCGATGGGAGCCCAGACCGAGGCCGTCCCCTATGAGGAGATCGTGGCCCAGCTCGAGCCGGACGAGAAGGTCGCGCTGGTGACGTGCAACACGTGCGTGCGCGTATGCGAGACCGGCGGCGAGGCGTTCATGGAGGAGATGGCCCGCCGCCTCCGCGCCGACGGATTCGAGGTCACCGACGAAGTGGTCACCATCACCGCCTGCAACCGCGACTACGTCTTCGATGCCCCCATGAGCGGCCGTCAGACCGCGACGATCGTCCTCGCCTGCGACGTGGGCTGGATGGCCGTCGTCCAGCGCTTCCGCGACCGGAAGTGCGTCAAGGCCTGCAAGACCACGGGCCTGATGTCGAGTGTCCCCAAGTCCCGGCCCAAGGCCGGCGCCGCGGCCTCGTAGCGGCGGGTTGGAGGAGTCCGGGTGGTCGTCTCTCTACTCAAACTGACCTACAACGAGCTGGTCGAGCAGCTCAACGATGACGACCGGATCGTCGTCTGGACCTGCAACGACTGCGTCCGCTACTGCGGCCTGGGTGGCCGCGATCCGCTCGACGCCCTGGCCGACCGGCTCGAGGCTGATGGTTACAACGTCATCCACCGGGAGCTCTGCGGCATCTCGTGCAACCGCGGCCTCGTGCGCAACCGCCAGACGCATCCGGCCACGAAGCCGATCTACCAGGATGCGACGGTCATCATCCCGCTGGTCTGCCGCGAGGGTCTGGAGACGCTGGCCTTCGTGTTCAAGAAGCAGCGCATCATCGACACGGTCGAGACGCTGGGGCTCGGCGTGTACTCCGAGGAGACCGGCATGCGCCTCAACGTCCCGCTCGAGGAGACGGGCCTCGAACCGTCGATCGACGGCTACGACCTCGCCGAACTGGCCGAGCAGCGTGGGCTACACACCGGGCCGTTTGTGGCGGGCCAGAAGGCCAAGGCGAAGTAGAGGGCCACGTCTGCGGGGGGCTGGATCGGTGCGCACGGCCCCGGTGCGGCCTGCTCAATGGGGCCGCAGACTCCGGTACCGGTCGGCCGATCCCGTCCGTCTTGCTCCGCCTGAACAGCACCGATGGGCGCGGGTGCGCGATCTGGCCGGGCAGGCGTATCGCCCAGTCGAGCAGGATGGCCGCGGCCAGCACGGCCCCAACGATGCACAGCAAACGCGCGGTTCGCCGCGACGGCCCCGGCTTCTTGGTGCGCAGGTAGTACAGCCGGTAGGGTATCTGGGCGGCCAGCAGCACGAACACGGCCGGGCCCAGATGGTGGCACCGGAACCCGAGGGCGAGTTGGCCGTGCGTCAGCGCGACGATGCTGCGCGTGAGCCCGCAGCCGGGGCAATCGATACCCGTCAGCAACCTCATGGCACACAGTGGCGGCGCCGGGTGCCGGCTGAGGCCGGGGACGATGATGCCACTGCCATCGGGCGCGATTCGCAGGTAGGCCGCCAGCGCCAGAACGGCCACTGTCAGGCCGAGGAGGCTTGCATGGGTGCGCGCGTAGTCGGCTGCGGAGGGCCGGACGGCGGCAATGGCTGGGGGCGGCGATGGTGAGTCCAGCTCTGGTGCCTCCCCCCAGTTGCGCGGCGCCTCAAGCCGTCGGGTCCATCACGCGCCCCATGAACAGGATGGCGCCTGAGTCCTCGTCGACGATGAAGAACAGGAATGGCCGATCGAGGATCACCTTGACGGGGCCGCCGCTCCGTCCATCTGCGCCGCCGTCACGGCGCCGGCCTCGGTCCACTTCTCGTTGACCGAGATGAACGCCTTGTGCCGCACGTGAGAGATGAAGAGCTCAGGCTTCCCAGTCATGCCCGAGAAGTCGGCTGCGTCGGTGAACGCGTCGGGAGCGCCGAGGGCGGCCAGTGTGCCGGCCAAGTCCGCACCGCGCTCGAAGCGGAACTTCGGCACGCCCACTTCCACGGAGCCTTCCTGCAGGCCCTCAAGGATGTCGGAGAGCGCCTCGGCATCCAAAGCGGCCTCCACGGCGGCGAACGCACCTTCATCAGGCAGCACGGCCACCATCGACTGGCGCCGGCCGAAGTAGGGCAGCCTCACGGCGTCGAACGCCTCGCCGCGGAAGCTGGCGAGATGCGTCGACTGGTGCATCATCTCGCACCTCACATCGCCACCAGACAGCCGATGGAACGGCTGCTTCCTGGTCTCGCGCTTCTCGAACTCCTCGGCCCAATGCGCGCGGAAGTAGACGGCATTGGTGAGCACCAGGGCCGTCAGGTCAGTGAAATCACCCTTCGCGACCAGCTCATCGATACGCCCCTCGGTGGCCTTCCTTACCCACTGGTTGATCGCCTTGCGGCACCCTTCGGGGTCGCCCGCGAAGTCCAACTCGCGCATGCCGGTGTCGTAGTTCACCGACAGCGTGTCGAGGAACGGCTCGAGGAACGTCCAGCCTTTACCGGTCCAGATGGCGTTCAGTTCGTTGAGCAGGAGCCGCTGATCGGGCTCCTGCCCGGGGCGCCGGAGCGCCAGATCCATCTGGCTGAAAGCCGGATGGAGCCGCTCTGGGGGGCAGCGTGAAATGCAGGACGTCAGCCAACTGCTTCTCGGTCTCCCCACGCGCCCCGGCGTAGACCATGGCCATCGCCGTCGAGATGCTGAGCGGCGAGAAGACGACGTTGCCTTCGCCCTGGGCCAGCTCGTGGTAGAGCGCGCACGCGAACTTGCGGTTGCCGTCGGCAAGGGCCTTCCGGTCATCCTCGGTGGCCTGGGGTGCCGGATCAAAGGCCTTGGCCGACCGGAGCAGCGTGCCAGGCATGGCGGCGACGGGGAACGGGCCGGGTTCCCCGCTCCGGCACGCGGGCACCAACATAAGTGCCGTGAGCGCCGCAAAGGTAGCGGCCAGACGAGCCACTCGAACCATACTCCCGCTCCTCTCCGAGCCGACGGGCCAACTGCCGCGACGTGCATCACCTACCCAGTGGTTGTCGACACTCACGCCGTTGGGTCCATCACGCGCCCCATGAACAGGATGGCGCCGCTGGGCCTGTCGACGATGAGGAACATGAACGGCCGGTCGGCAATGAGCCGCACGGGTTGGCTCGGCTCCTCCATCGACTTCCACGCGACCTCCGTTGCCGCCGCGGCCTCGGTCCACTTCTCGTTCACAGAGAGGAAGGCCCCATGGCACACGTTGGAGATGAACAGGCCGGGCGACCCCGTGATGCCCGAGAAGTCGGCACCATCGGAAAATGCATCGGGGGCGCCCATGCGGGCCAGGACCTGGGCCAGTTCGGCAGTGCCCGAGAAGCCGAGGCGCGGGAGGCCGAGTTCGACCCGTGTTCCCCGGAGATGGCCCTGCAGTCCGGAGACGAAGTCCCCATCGAGTGCCGCCTCGACATGTTCAAACTGGCCGGCCTGTGGCAGCACCACCACCATCGACTGGCGCTCGAAGTAGTAGGGCAGGCTCACGGCCTGGTACCCGTCGCCCTCGCAGTAGTCGAACGAGTGCGTCTGGTGCATCATCTTGACCGTCACCCGGTCGCCGTCCAAGCGATGAAAGGGCTCATCATGTGTGTCCTTTTCATCGAACTGATAGTTCCAGTAGCCGCGGAAGTAGACTGCATTGGTGACCGCCAGAGCGACGCCGTTCATCCCGCCGGCGGGCGCGAGCTCTGCGATCCGCCCGCCCGTGGCTTCCTTGATCCAGCGGTTGATGGCCTTGCACGCCCCTGCGGGATCGCCGGCAATGTCCAGCTCGTGCATACCCGCGTCATAGTTGGCGGCGAGGGTATCGAGGAAGCTGTCGAGGTAGTGCCCGCCCTTCTGGGCCCAGAGCGCGTTGAGCATGGTGAGCTTGACCGTCTTGTCGTCGGCGCCCTGGGGTGGCTGGAGCGCGAGGCAGATGCTGTTGAATGCGGGGTGCAGCCGTTCCGAAGGCAGGTCGAAGTGGAGCACATCGGCGAGCTGCTCAGCCGTCCGGCCTCTCGCCCCCGCATAGGCCATGGCCATGGCCGTCGAGATGCTCATGGGCGAGAAGACCAGGTTGCCCTCGCCGCCGGCCAGCTCGTGGTAGAGCGCGCACGCGAACTCGCGGTTGCCGTCGGCCAGAGCCTTCAGATCGGCGTCCGGAACCTTAGGCGCCGGGTCGTGGGGCTTGTTCGACCGCACCAGCGCGCCCGGCGCCTCGATGTCGAGCGGTGCCGCGAAGTGCCGCTCGCCGCCCTCGGGGCCCGGCGCCTTGCAGCCGGAGGAGCAGTTGGCGGCGACGAGGACGACGAGTACGAGCTGAAGCAGTCGGCGCACAGTAGACCCTCCCGGGAGCGGTGCGGGGTGCGGCGCACCAGGTTGTTCGAGAGGGCTTAGTTCTCTACCTTCGCCTACGCTGTCGGGTCCAGCACCCGGCCCACGAACAGGACCGCCCCGGTGCCGTTGTCCACGATGAAGAAGATGAACGGCCGGTCGACGGTGACCGGCTCCGCCATGGGCACCGACGTCTCGCCGAACTCTACATCGGTGGCGCCGGCGGCCTCGGTCCACTTCTCGTTCACCGAGATGAACGCCTTGTGCCGTACCTGCTGGATGTAGAGATCGCGGTGGCCGGTGATGCCCGAGAAGTCCGCCCGCTCGGCCGAGAAGGCATCGGTCGCCCCAAGCGCCTGGAGCACGTCGGCCAGGCTCGCCGACGCGGCGAACTCGAACCGCGGGAACCCGAGATCGACCGGCGTGGCCTCCAGACCTGCCCGCAGTGCTGCCACCCAGTCGCCATCGACGGCGTCGGAGACACGGCCGAAGGCACCCTCGTCGGGCAGGACCACGACCATCGACTGCTTGTCGGCGAAGTAGGGGAGGCTCACCGCGCGGTAGCCGTCCCCGCGTCGGTAGCCCAAGGACTGGGTCTGGTGCATCATCTTCACGGTAACCTGCGTCCCATCCAGCCGATGGAAGGCCTGGTCCCGCGTTGCTGCCTCGTCGAACTGCGAGGCCCAGTACGCGCGGAAGTAGATGGCGTTGGTGAGGATCATCCTGACGCTCTCATCGAGGGCGCCGGCGGGGATGAGCTCGGGGATGCGCCCCTCGGTCGCCTCACTGACCCACTGGTTGATGGCCTGGCGGGCCGACTCGCGATCGTTCGCGAAGTCCATCTCGTGCATCCCCGCGTCGTAGTTCACCGAGAGGGTGTCGAGGAAGCTGTCGAGGTAGGACCAGCCCTGCTGGGTCCATAGGGCATTGAGGACGTTGAGAGTGAGTTGCTTGCCCCCATCCGCTCCCGTGGGCTCGAGCGACAGATCGAGCCTGTTGAATGCCGCGTGGAGTCGTTCGGCCGGCAGCCTGAAGTGAAGGGCATCGGCGAGCTGGGTCGCGGTGTCGCCCCGGGCGCCGGCGTATGCCATCGCCAGCGCGGTCGAGATGCTCAGCGGCGAGAACACAAGGTTGCCGTCGCCGCGGGCCAGCCGCTGATAGAGGGCACAGGCGAACTCCCGGTTCCCCGCTGCCAGCGCCGCCATGTCCGCCGCGGAGACCACGGGCGCCGTATTGCGCGCCTTGGCCGAGCGCACGACAGTGCCGGGAGGGGCCACCTCGGGGAACGGGTTGGTGGTCCGGTTCGTGCCACCACAGCCATGGAGGATGAGCAGTGCGGCCACGGCGGCCGGAAGCAGCAGGGAACGGCATGTGCCCATCGTCGAGCCCTCCAGCGGGGGCAGAGGCCCGCGCCCCCCCGATTCTAGACTCCTCTGGCGCCATCGACGGCTCCGGATTCCGCAGCGTGGCCCCACCTATGGCATCATGGAGGGACCGTGAAGCACCCACATCCCCTCGTTCCAGCGCAGTTCGACCGGCGATGCAACCGGTTTGCAGCGTTGGTTCGCCTTGACGGACAATCTGAATACGTTCATGTTCCTAACTCAGGCCGGATGTGGGAGCTGCTGGTGCCGGGCGCTCCGGTGTTGCTGACGCCCACGCCTGGCGCCGATCGGCGGACGCGGTACTGCCTGTCGCTGGTGTGGCACCGCAGACGCTGGGTGGGCGTGGACTCCCGGACGCCACCAAGTCTGCTACGCGAGGCCATTGAAGCGGGGCGCCTCTCCAATTGGGCCTCCTCGCGTGTCGTGGCGTCCGAGCCGGCGTTCGGCCATGGGCGGCTGGACCTGGTGGTGGAGAGGCGTGGCCGCCCGGTGCTGGTCGAGACCAAGTCGGTGAACTGTGTGGTCGACGGCGTGGCGCTGTTCCCCGACGCCCCCACAGAGCGAGGCGTCCGCCACCTCGTCGAGATGGCGGAGGCAGCCCGGGGCGGCCAGGAACTGGCCGTCTGGTTCGTGGTGCAGCGCTCCGATGCGCGGCTGTGCGCGCCCTACTGGGAGCGCGACCCGGCACTGGGCGAGGCGCTCCTCGAGGCGGCCCGGAGCGGCGTCGAGGTGAGCGCCTGCCGTTGCCGAGTGGGTGCGGCCGGCATTGCCATCACCCACGAGATCCCGGTCCGGCTTCAGCGTCCGGCCGAGTGAAGCGGACGAGCCATGGCGACCTCGTCGCAGTTGGGGAAGCTCGGGCAGTGTACACAGTCGAGCCAGACCTTCTGGGGTAGGGAGCTCATGGGGACCGGGGTGAACCCCATGCGCTCGAAGAAGCCCACGACGCGTGTGAGCGCAAACACGGTGCTGAAGCCCAACGATTCGGCTTCGGCGATGCAGGCCTCGACGAGCTTGCGGCCGAGCCCCAGCCCCTGGATGGCTTCGTCGACGACCAGAGTGCGCACCTCGACCAGGTCCTCGTCGATGACGGTGAGGGCGCAGCAGCCGGCCACGCGGCCGTCGACCTCGGCGACCCAGAAGTCGCGGATGGCGCACACGATGCTGGCCGTGGTTCGAGGCAGGACGGCGTTTCGGGCGGCGAAGTGCTGGATGATGGGTTCGAGCTCCGCGGCATCGCTCCGTCGAGCTTTGCGAATCATCACGGTCGGTCCCGCGCTCCCGCTGCCTTGCGTCTCACTCATAGGCACCGCCCTGGGCGACAAGCTGAGAGATCGGGCCGTCGGGGGCCCGCGCCCCAGCCCATTCTAGCACGGCGGTCGGGGACGCGGCGCCGGGTGTATGACGTCCAGGTCGCCTTGACGCGGTCGTGACACGGCCCGTATAATCCGCTTGTGATTCCTGTGGGGCCGTGGCGCAGGGGGAGCGCGCTTCCTTGGCATGGAAGAGGCCGTGGGTTCAAATCCCACCGGCTCCACCATTGTTCGAAGAGCCCTATCCGCCCGGTGCGTGTCACCGGGTGTTGCGTGTCAGAGGCACCTGGCGCCTAGGGCTCCCCTCGGAAATCCTCACGCGCCGGATCGCCGTCAGGGCGAGGGACTGCGTGGGGTACTTCACTGATCCGCGAGCGTTGGTCGGTATGGACTGGATGCAGACCGTGGGTCTGGCGCGCCGATCCGTCGTCAGCGCACTCGCGCTCTCCTCGTGGCTAGCCGTGTCAACCACCGCCTTTCCCGCTACCGAGTGCGTCTGGATCGAGGTGGTGGGCGGTGAGGGGGGGAAGGACGAGATCGTCGTTACCTATCCTTCTCCCGTGGGACCCAGCCAGGCCACTCGTGACTTCCGCCAGCTCGCGAACGAGGGCGGGTGGCCGTACTCCCCTCCCGTGGAGGCCGGTCCGAGCGACGTGTTGCATGGATGCGCCACGTTCCGTTGCGTGTGCGACGGTGCCATCCAGAGCGGACGGGGCTCACTGCCCTGGGAGGTCTTTTGTTTCGTTTTCCGGCGTTATGATGCCGTGCATTTGACTTTTCTTCCGCGAGACCCTTTCTACTACAAGGGACCCACGGGACGATGGCGGAACGACCTCGTCAGCGCGACCTTCCTGAGCGTGCCGTCGGAACACTCGTATGGCATCTACGTGGAGATGATGGGCCGATCGGCGACGCGGCCGGCGGAGCTATCGCGGGGCCTGGTCTCGGAGGACGAGTCCGCCACGCCACCCGAGGCCGTGGCGGCGGGCGCAGCCGCGGCCCGGCCTGAGCGTTCGGGGCGCCCTGCAGTGGTCTGGGTCGCGCTGGTGTTGTGTGCGGTGCTGGCGGCCGGGTCGCTGACGATGGTCACCATGGCCCTGGTGCGCCGGCGGCACCAGAGGTAGCGATGCCTCGCGGGCCCTTTTCCGGCGTGCCGGAGGGGTTGCGGGGTTCGGTCGGAACTAGAGATGGGCGAATGGCGACGCGGCCAGACTCATGGTGCGGTGTGCGTGTCGCCCGTCCGCTCCTGGGGTGAAGCATCGCTATGGGACTGGATTTCGGCCTTGTGGTGAGGACGGCGGTGGATCAGAACGCCTCCGACATCTTCCTCAAAGAGGCCAACCGCCCCTGTATCAAGGTCCGCGGACAGGTTCGCCAGATGGATCTGCCCGTGCTCTCCGCCGAGGACACCAAGGCTCTGGCCTACGAGATGATGTCGCCGGAGCAGATCAAGATCTTCGAGCGGTGCCACGAGATGGACCTGGGCATCACGGTGCCCAATCTGGTGCGGTTCCGCGTCAACATCTACCAGCAACGCGGCAGCATTGCGCTGGTGTTGCGCCTCATCCCCCTCGAGGTCAAGTCGGTGGACCAGCTCGGGTTACCAGAGGTCCTGAAGGACCTGTCACGCCGGCGCCAGGGTCTGATTCTGGTGACGGGCCCGACGGGCTGCGGGAAGTCGACGACCATCGCGGCCATGCTCAACGAGATCAACGAGGCCCGTTACTGCCACATCGTCACCATCGAGGACCCGCTGGAGTTCATTCACCGCGACAAGAAGAGCATCATCAGCCAGCGCGAGGTGCACATCGACACCGAGAACTTCAGTGCGGCCCTGCGCACCGTGTTGCGCCAGGCCCCGGATGTGATCCTCATCGGCGAGATGCGCGACGTGGAGACATTCGAGGTGGCCCTGGCGGCCGCGGAGACGGGCCACTTGGTGTTCTCGACGGTACACACGAGGTCAGCGGCCGAGACCCTCGAACGCATTCTGAACATGTTTCCGCCCCATGCGAAGGACCAGATCTGTATGCGCCTGTCGCAGTCCCTGCAGGGCGTCATCTCGCAGAAACTGGTGCCGACGGCCGACATGTCCCGGCGGGTGGGCGCTATCGAGATCATGATCGTGACGCCCACGGTGGCCAAGTACATCGAAGAGGGCCGGGTGGCGGAGATGTACTCGGCGATCGACGAGGGCGGGTTCTGGGGCATGCAGACCATGAACCAGTGCCTCTGCCGCTACTTCCAGGAGGGCCTGATCACCGAGGAAGTGGCGTTGGCCAATGCCGGCAATCTCACGGAGCTTCGGCAGATGGTGCGTCGGCACAAGCCCGAGTAGGGCGGCACCCCCAACCCTTGGCCGGCGCCGCAGCTGGCGCCCGGGTCCCGGGTCCCGCCACATTCATCGACCAGCGAGGTGTGACACGTGGCCGAGATTGATCCGCTCTTGCGCACGTTGCGGGACCGGGGTGGATCCGACCTCCACTTGAAGGTGGGTAATCCACCGATCATCCGCGTGGATGGCGACCTGACCCGCCTGGATCTGCCGGTCCTGCGGCCTGAGGACACCAAGCGCATCATGTATGGTCTCTTGAGCCCGGAGCGCCAGCGAGTGTTCGAGGAGACGCATGAGATGGACGTCTCCTACTATCTTCCCGATGTGGCGCGCTTCCGGGTCAACGTATTCCAGCAAAAGGGCTACGTCGGAGGCGTGTTGCGGCTGATTCCCATCCAGGTGAAGACCATCGATGAGATGGGACTTCCCCAGGTTCTCAAGTACCTCGCCATGCGCCCGCGAGGCCTGATGCTGGTGACGGGTCCCACCGGGAGCGGCAAGTCGACCACACTGGCGGCCATGGTGGACTACATCAACGAGAACAAGGCGGCGCACATCATCACCATCGAGGACCCGCTGGAGTTCCTGCACTTTGACAAGTTGTCGTGCCTGAACCAGAGGGAGCTTGGTGAGGATACACACAGTTTTGCCGAGGCGCTGAAGCACTGCCTGCGCCAGAACCCGGATGTCATTCTGGTCGGGGAGATGCGCGATCTGGAGACCATTCAGCTAGCGATCACCGCGGCCGAGACCGGGCACCTGGTGTTCGCCACATTGCACACGACCGACGCGGCCCAGACCATCGACCGTATCATCGACGTGTTCCCACCGGAACAGCAAGAGCAGATCCGCGCACAGCTGGCGGCGACGATCGAGGGGATCGTCTGCCAGCAGCTTCTGCAGCGCAAGGGCGGGAAGGGGCGCGTGCCCGCCTTCGAGATCATGCTGGGCACTCCAGCGGTGAAGACACTGATCCGTGAGGCGAAGACCCACCAGGTTCCCACTATCATCCAGACCGGCCTCGAACTGGGAATGGTGCCTCTCGACCAGTACCTGATCGGCCTGGTGAAGGATCAGGTCGTCGACTACGAACAGGCCCTGCAGAAGTGCAGCAACCCACGGGATTTCCAGCAGCGTGCGCAGCGTGTTCTGGGTTCGCACCTGGGCGGCGCGACTCTGGCGACTTAGCCCATCGCACCGCGCGCGTGTCGCCGGCGGCCTGAGAGGGTGTGACGGACTTGGCTTACATCGATGAACTCCTAACCGATCTGGTGAAGAGAGAGGGCTCCGACCTGCTGTTGCATGAGGGCGCTCCCCCCATGATGCGGATCCATGGCGAGCTGGTGCGCCGGACGGAACTGCCCAAGCTCGAGAACACCAAGGATGTCGAGGATATCGCCTTCGCGGCTTGCGACCCGGCGCAGCTCGAACGGTTCCACAGGGACTGGGAGCTTGACTTCGCATACGAGATCCCAGGGATCGCGCGGTTCCGTGTCAACTTCATGCGCCAGCGCATGTCGACGGCGTGCACGTTCCGCGCGATCCCCTTCACGATTCCCACGATGGAAGAGCTGCGGATGCCCCCGATCGTGCAGCACATGTGCGACCGGCCCCGCGGCCTGGTGCTGGTGACCGGCCCCACCGGGTGCGGCAAGTCCACCACGTTGGCGGCCATGATCAACTACATCAACCATACATATCCGGTCCACATCATGACGATGGAGGATCCGATCGAGTTCGTCCACGAGGATCACAAGGCCATCGTGAACCAGCGCATGCTCGGGATCGACACCCTGTCGTTCCCCGAAGCCCTGAAGCGCGTACTGCGTGAGGACCCGGACGTCATCCTGGTGGGTGAGATGCGCGACCTGGAGACCATCTCGGCAGCCATCACCGCCGCAGAGACGGGCCACCTGGTGTTCGCCACACTGCACACGACCGACGCGGTCCAGACGGTGGACCGCATCATCGACGTGTTCCCCACGTACCAGCAGCAACAGGTCCGCATGCAGCTCTCGGTTAACCTGGTTGGGGTGATCTCACAGGTCCTGGTGAAGCGCAAGGACGGCGTGGGCCGCCTGGCCGCATGGGAGATCATGGTGGCCACGCCGCCGATCCGAAATCTGATTCGTGAGGCCAAGACACACCAGATCCCGGGGACGATAGAGACCGGCTCAAAGCAGGGCATGATGCTCCTAGACCAGCACCTTGCGGCGCTGGTCAAGGCGAACATGATCACTCTGGAGACGGCCCTCGAGAAGAGCTCACGGCCGCAGGAACTTGAGGAGATCCTCCGCGGCGGAGAGGAAGAGGAGGCCGGCGAGCAGCAGACCACCGGTGCCGCGACGTCGGCGGTCCAGCAGCAGACGCGTCAGGTGGTGCCGGTGCAGTTTCACCGTGGGGCAGGCCCCCAGCAGCAGCGCCCTGGCGTGGCGCCCGCGCCGAGGCCGGGAGGACCGGCGGGTGCCGCGCCGCAGCGCGCCACGGCCGAGGGACCACCGAGGCTGGGCGGGCCATCGCAACCACAGCCTCAGCCACCGCAGCGGGCGACGGCCGAGGGGCCGCCACAACTGGGCGGGCAGCCGCCGCAGCCACGGCCTCAGCAGCCGCCGCAGCCGCAGGCGGCTCCCCAACCGGCACGACCGCCGCAACCGCCGCCGCAACCTGCTCGCCCCAGGCCGCAGCCCAGACCCCAGCTGCCGGACGAGGAGCCGACGGCTGAGGGTCCGCCACGGCTCTAGTGGGTCTGCTCCAGTGCGCCTGAGAGAGAGCGGTGCGCAGCTGCCCCGGGACCGCTTGGCCGGCCGGTCGGCCGCCGGTCCCTCCCCGCGCATCCTCCGGCAGGCCGACACCAGCCTGGGCACGGCTCTGCAGCTCCAGCGCGATTCGCGAGACCCGGCAAGCATCGGCCGGGCCCAGGGCGTCGCGGGCTAGCGGAAGGAAGTGGGCGCCGCGGCTCTGCGGCGCACGGTGATCTCGTCGATAGCCATCTTGGGCGGAAGCGAGGCCAGTAGCACGGCGAGCTGTGCCACATCGTCGGCGTCCATCCATGTGGTTCGGTCCAGCTCGGGCCGAGCCTGGGCGATTAGGGTCGTGTCCACGCCACCGGGCGAGAGGGCCGACACGCGAACGCCCGTTCCCGCCAGTTCGAGGGCGAGGGCCTTAGTCATCCCGAGTAGTGCATGCTTGGACGCGCAGTAGGCGGACTGTTCCTCGTAGCCCTTCTGTCCGGCGAGAGACGCCACGTTGATGATGATCCCGCTGTCCCGCTCGAGCATTGCCGGGAGAACGGCCTTCATCATGGCGAAGGGGCCGCGCACGTTGACGGCCAGCATCCGGTCCAGCTCGTCGGCGGTCGACTCGATGAACGGGCGAGTCCAGAACACGCCGGCGTTGTTGACGAGCACGTCGATGGGCCCCAGAGCCGCTGCAGCGCACGAGGCGATCCTCTCGGCGTCGCGCGGATTAGCGAGGTCGCCGACCAACGCCGCGCCGCGCCGGCCGCGGGCCTCGATCTGCTCGACCACACGGTCGAGCTCACCGGCCGAACGCGCGCAGACCGCCACATCGGCCCCTTCATTGGCGTAGGCGATGGCGATGGCGCGCCCTATGCCCCGGCCTCCGCCCGTGACGAGGGCCACCATGCCTGCCAGCTTGTTCCCGCGCGGATCACTGCTCATTGGTGTTCCCAGTTCCTCTCCCACAACTCGCGTCCGATCGAGCGCCGTCCGCCTTGCGTAGGCCGCTGAAAGGCGCGAGAATGGCGCCGCGGTCACACGAGGAGGCGCAGTTGGTTTCGAGGCGATACCCCTACTATGTGCTTGGCCTCGTCGTACTCGCAAACATGTGCGCCTTCGCGACGCGCTCCGTGGTGTACGCACTGCACGACCCGCTGGTGGCCGAGTTCGGCATCGGCGAGCGCGATTTCGGCCTGATGCATTCCGTGTTCGTGTGGACTTTCGCGCTCGCGGCCGTGTTCTGGGCCGTCATCGCCGACCGCTGCGCCCGCCGGAGGATCCTGGCGATCGGGATGTTCCTCTGGGGGCTCGGATGCTTCGCTTCAGCTGCCGCTCCGCAGTTTACCACACTCCTGTGGGCTCGGGGTCTGGTAGGGCTCGCCCAGGCCGTGGGCCCAACGGCCGGCGTCGC
Source organism: Armatimonadota bacterium (assembly GCA_029547025.1). GTDB lineage: Bacteria > Armatimonadota > Zipacnadia > UBA1398 > JAKPQA01 > JAKPQA01. The sequence goes on along the minus strand of JAKPQA010000035.1, from coordinate 76,059 downwards.
ACTGTTGATGGAGTGGTTCGAGCGGGGGCGTCGCGCCCGGGCCATCGGTGCGTTCTCGGCGGCCATGGTCGCCGGGGCCGGCGTGGGTTACTTTGTGGGAGGCTACTTCGCTTCTCACGAGGTCGCACGGACGGTGCTCCCGTGGGCGCCGTGGCGCACTGCGCTGGTCCTGATCGGGCTGCCGGGCATCCCGCTGGCGGTCCTGCTGGCGACGGTGCGAGACAGCGGACGAGGGCCATCGTACCGGGGCCCCGCGTCTCTGCTCTCGCGCCAGGGCTGGATCGAGCTCTCCGAGGTCGTCCGCCGGAGGAGTCTGCTGTGCGTGGTAGGCGCCGACACATCATTCTGCTTCGGGATGGCCGTGCTGCAGGTGTTTGGGCCCGCGTTCCTGCAGCAGCACAGGGGCTACGCCGTCGGGGCCACACCGGTGTGGGAGCTCGTCGCGGCCGGCGTCATCAGCGTGGCCAGTGGGGGACTTGGATTCTGGTGTGCCACGTGGATCGTCGACCGCACTCAGCCTCGGCGCCCCAACGTGTCGACCGTGTGTGGGGCCGCGGGCGGAGCGGTTCTCGCGCCCCTGCTCCTGTTGCTGATTCTGGGCACGTCCAAGGCTGCCGGCCTTCTCCTGCTGGCCCCCACCGCGTTTTTCATGGCCTGGCAGGGCGGACTGGCCGTGGTGGCCACTCAGGCATTGGCGCCGGTGCACCTGACGGCGACGACGCTGGGGTTCCTGGCCCTGTCGAACAACCTGGTGGGTGAAGCCTCGGGGGCTTGGGCGGCGGGCGCAGTGTCCGATGCCCAGGGAGGCTCCATGGAGGCCGCCCTGCTGTTGGCACCGGCCGCCATGCTGCTCTGCAGCGGGCTGTTCCTCTTCGCCAGCCGGACTGCAGGGGACGATGTGGCGACCATCCACGCCCTCGAGCAGCAGGCCGGGCAGAGCACGGCACGAGCTCCCGGCGACTCGTCCGACTGAGCCACCCGCGCCGCGGCGAGGAGCGAGGGCATGGTTGGCCACGCGGGTGTCCGCGTGCCGCCCCCCGGCGCACCAGGCGCGTTGGCACAGACATGGGGCCCCTTGGGCCGGGCGATCGGATCTCGCGAGGGTCACTCTGAACACGTTGCCTGGTCCTGCGCGAACACCCGATGGGAGGCTTCGCGGCAACCTGGGGCTCCCGGCCTCGCCTCCGTCACACCCAGATGTGCCGTCTGGGTGCTCCTGCAGCGTCATCTGGGGCCTGAGTCGGTGCCGCTGAGCATCAGGTGCCAGGCTGCTTTTCCTGAGGTGTTTCGGAATCAGCGGCCGACGCTGGGACTACCGACGCCGTGGGGCGCCAAGACGGCTGAATGAGGCCTGACGCCCGGTCGCCGGCCGTCCCGTCCTCGCGCACCCAACGGAAGGTGGTGGGCCGGTACCCGAACCCGTAGATGGCCTGACGGCCGGGAGCCCACCACGCCAGGAAGCCTATTGCCCTCTGGCCGCCGCCCTGGTCGCCCCCGCTGGCGAGGACCCTCGGGCCCCCGCCGGGCCGGCCAGGCACCAGCCAGATCTCGTCGTAGCGCGGGCCGGCCGTCCGTCGCACGCTGGCGATCACGAGTAGGGTTTGGCCATCGGGGAGCCACACGGGCTGACGCACGGGGCAGCGGTCGTTCCAGAACAGCTTGCGAGCCTGCTCTCCGTCGGGGTTGGTTTGCCAGAGCTCGCCGTCGCACACGACGACGAGGCGGGACCCATCAGGCGACCAGCAGGGCTCCGCCGCTTTGGGCAGCACCGCCACGATCGAGCGCTTCTCCGGGAGCGATGAGAGATCCAACAGCCGCACGCCGCCCGGATAGGGGATGGCCAGCCGCGGCAGAGTGGGGTGGGGCGCGGGTGGGCCCGCCACCGTCTCGCCGAGGAGCATGATGCCAGTGCCGTCGGCGTTCACTCGGTAGAGATTCAGGAAGCCGTCGAACGTCGAGTGCAGGAACAGAATGGCCTGACCGTCCGGCGTCCAGGTGGGGTCGAGGCAGAGGGGTGTCTTCCGCGCCCAGAAGCCGGTGGAGGCCCGGAGAGCACTCGCCTGAACCAGGCGGTTTGGCGAGCCGTCGAGGCAAGTCAGCCAGAGGTCGCCGCCGCTCACATAGGCCAGCCGCGTGCCGTCGGGAGACCATGCGGGTGCGGAGCGCGTGGCGTCGCGGGCGACTTTGGTGATCTCGCGGGCACCACTACCGTCCGCGCGCGCCACGAACAACCCCGATCCGCGGATGAAGGCGACCTCGGCCTCTGCCAGCGGAACCAGTTCGCCAGGGGGGAGCTCGCCCCCAGCCCCGCCATCCTCGGGCGGCACACCGCCGACCTCATCGGGCGAGGTCTCCTCATCGGGCGCGCCGCGACGGGCTCGTGGCCCCGGCTCAGGCTCCGGCGGCTCCTGGTCCGAGGGGGTCAGCCTGATATGGACTTCGTCCTCGGCATCGACCTGTAGCAGCACCGTGGTATCAATGCGATGAAAGCCCTCGAGCTCATAGGTGAGAACGAACGGGCGTTCCTCGCTCGTCACGGTTGTCACAAGGAACTCGACGGGCGTCTGCCCCATCTTGCGTGCGGCCTCACGGGGCTGGCCCTCGCGTCGGAGCCAGACGGTGGCGCCGTCCGGCTCGCTCGTGCACTTGAGGCGCGCCGGCCCGGCCACTACCGCGTTGGCGGCGAGCAGGAACCACACAGCATCCCACACCAGACCCCTGAGTAACGCGCGCCCGCGCAATGCAACACAGCCTCCCCGTCGACATCCGGTGGCGCCGCCGTGACCGCCAGCACTTGGAGTGGACACCCGCCCTCGGCCCCCAGAATACCCGATCCCGAGGCCCCAGACAGCGACGGACCACACCTTGCTGTTGGCCCGCTCAACCCGTGCCGCCGACCACATCGTCGTACAGCGCTTCGAGTCGGCGTACCATTTCGATCGCCGAGTACTCCTCGCAAGCGACCCGCGCGCCGGCCACCACCATGTCCCGCAGCCCGGGGTCCTCGCGGAGCTCGGTGATCGCCCGGCCGAGAGCCTCCGGGTCGCCTGGCGGGACCAGCAGCCCGGTCTCTCGATTCACGATCAGTTCCGCGACACCATCCACGGCCGTGGCGGCCACGGGGACCCCGACGGCCATGGCCTCGATCAGCGCCCGAGGGAGTCCCTCCCACAGCGAAGCGGAGGCGAAGACGTCGCAGGCCGGAAGCACCGCCTCGATGTCGCGACGCAGGCCCAGTTGGATGGTTGAGTCCGTCAGCCGAGCGGCATGCAGAGCTCGTTCGGTCTCTGCACGCATGGGGCCATCGCCGACCAGCAGGAAGCGAAGCTGCCCATGCTGACGCGCGGCGGCCACGGCACGGACCAGGTCCAGGGGCGCCTTCTGGGGCGCCAGACGGCCCACATAGCCCACGCAGAACTCGTCGGGTGCGATGCCAAGCCGAGCGCGCGCAGCTCGGCGCTCCTCGGGGCCGGCGAGGGGGAAGCGGGACAGGTCCACACCGGCCCGGATGAGGCGGTACTGCTCGATGTGGCCAATTCCGGCATCGAGTCCTTTGCGGATGTCGCGGTCCGTGACGACGGCGAGCGCGGCCGAACTGCGTGCGGCGCGCCGCTCGAGTGCCGCGAAGACCCGCCTCCGCCAGCCCCGGAAGCCACTGAAGCTCCAGCCATGCACGTGATGGACCGCGGGAACGCCCGCCCGGCGAGCGGCCTCGCGCCCGAGGATCCCCGCCTTGGCGGTGTGCGTGTGCACCAGCGAGTAGCCGCCGTCGCCGATGAGGCGGGACAGGGCACGCGTGGCTCGCCAGTCGCGCAGCGGCGACATCTCGCGGCACAGATCGGGTTCGATGGTGACCCGGACGCCGGCGGCGTGGAACTCGTCCTGCATGGAGCCCTCGGGTCCGGTCTCGGGACCGGCGACGACGTGGCACTCGAAACGGTGGGAATCCACGCCGCGAGCTGCCAGAAGCACCATCTCCTGGGCGCCGCCCACGATAAGCCGGGTGATGATGTGGAGTACGCGGATCTTCCCCATGGGAGCCTACCGGAAGTGGTCCCACGAGTCCGCTGTAGCCAGCGGGTGACTATGCCCCGAGCGGTCCAGGAAGGTGCATCCCTGGTCCTGCGACACGACGGTGCCGATCGCCGCGGCGGTGTAGTGAACACGGGCCAGGGCCTCTTCGGCCTGCGCCACGCGCTCGGGCGGAACGGTGAAGATCAGGGCGTAGTCCTCACCGCCCTGCAGAGCGAGCGAGAGGGCACCGGGTGTGCCGTAACAGGCCACCAGGTCAGGGGAGAGAGGGATCTTCCGCGCGTCCACACAGACACCCACGCCCGACGCCGAGGCCAGCTTGGTTGCATCGCCCGCCAGCCCGTCGCTGACGTCCATCATGGCACTGACGACGCCGGACTCGGCCAGAGCGCGACCCGCCGCCACGTGTGCCAGCGGCTCATGGAACTCGAGTTCGAGCCGGTGCGAGGCCACGGCGTCGCCCAGCTGCGGGCGTTGGCGGTGGGTGCGGAGCAGCGTCGCCGTGACGAAGGCCAACCGGTGCTGGTACTCCATGGGCGGCTTCTGGGAGGCAATGGTGCCCGCCAACGACCACATCTCGCGCCGGGCCCGGTAGACCTCGAGGCCCCCGAGAGCACACCCGAGCCAACCGGTGACCATCAGCACATGCCCCGGCTCCGCCCCACAACGGCGGAGCACCTGATTCTTGGGCACCTCGCCCAGGACACTGACGGCGAGGGTGAGTGGTCCGCTGGTTGAGACGGTATCACCACCCACGACGGGAACATCGTAGTGCGCGGAAGCGCGCGCCAGGTCCTCATAGATCAGATCCGCCACCCGCACGTCCACATCGGGGCGGGCCGCGAGAACGGCCAGGGCGGCGACGGGCCGCCCTCCCATGGCCGCGATGTCACTGAGATTCGCGACGAGCGCCTTCCAGCCGATCTGGGGGGTCTCGATGAAGAAGTGCGTCCCCTCGATGCAGGCATCGGCCGCGAACAGCAGGGCACGATCGCCGGGCAGATCGAGCACGGCACAGTCATCGCCGACGCCAGTGAGCACGTGGCGGGGCACCGGCGGCAGCAGCGCTGCCAGCCGATCGATCAGGCCGAACTCGCCTAGATCGTTGAGGCGCATGGGAGACTCCTGGGGCTCCATTGGGCCATGACGAGGCCCACCCGTGCGCTAGCCCATCAGGGAGGGCCGCAGCTGCTCCAGCCTGCCGCGGAGTCGCAGCAGAGCCTGGGTATGGAGTTGGCATACGCGCGACTCGGTGACTTCGAGTACGAGGCCAATCTCCTTGAGTGTCAAGCCCTCCTGATAGTACAAGGCAATCACGAGCTTCTCTCTTTCTGGCAATGAGTCGATCGCCTGCGCGAGGATCTGTTTGCGCTCGGCTCGGCCGTAGACGGCGTCAGGCCCCGGTGCCTGGTCGGCGATCTCGTCTACCGGTGATCCACTGGAGTCTGGGTCGGCCTCGAAGCCTGTCTCGAGAGAGACCACACTGATTTTGGCGATGCTGGCCAACAGCGCCTGGTACTCGTCGAGCGTCATCTCCAGGGCTTCGGCAATCTCGGCATCCTCGGGCGGCCGGCCCAGTTCAAGTTCGATCTGGCGGATGGCCTGGGCCACCCGCCGCGACTTGTCGCGAACGGACCGCGGAACCCAGTCCTCCTGACGCAGGGCTTCGAGGACAGCGCCGCGGATCACCGAGATAGCATAGGTTTCGAACTTGACACCTCGGCGAGGGTCGAACTTATCCACAGCCCGGATCAGGCCGATGGTCCCGTGCCCGATCAAGTCATCGCGGTCCACGTGACGAGGCAACTCCACCATGATGCGCCCGACCACATAGCGCACCAAGTGGGCATACTGCAGGATCAGGGCCTCCCGCTCTTCGGGAGACATGTTCTGCCGGTACTGCCTTAGCACGAAACCACGTTCCTATACGGATGTCTGTCACACGGAAACCAGGAGCCCCGGGCTCACTCTACTCCACCAACGGCCGTGGCCCCCATCACTGTTCGTTCTGGAAGGTTCCCCGGATGACCTGGGCCGTCGACTCGGGCGGGATCGTTTCGAAGATGCCCGCAGTCCCTTCCTCGAACTCTGGTTGCTCCTCGGCGATAGGCCCCTGTGCCGAAGCGGCATAGGCCCGGGATGCCTGATTGGCGCTGACCGACGGCGGCCCTGTGGCAGGGATCGCTTGGGCCTCACCTGCCTCGGTTGGGCGGTGGCTCCACGCGGCGAAGACGCCCCATCCGATGACGCTCCCAAGCAGTGCCGCGAAACCGAACCATATGAGTGAGATCTGCAGGAGTTGTGCGGGCGTCCGCTGCGCGAACTGCGGATCGGCCGTGAACATGACCAGCGCACTGGTGGTGAACGCCATGAAGCCGCCGTACAGCCCGAGCCTGAGAGCCAACCGGTTCACGCCACCAGCCTCCGTCCATGCCGAGATGGCCCGCCGCGCGGCGGCCCGGCGGGCGCCGCCAGCTCACTGCATATGCCTATTCGTGGCCCGAGGCCCAATTCCCTGAACGCTCCTGCGGCCGTTGCGGGGTTGTTACTTGGATCAACGGCCCCCAAAACGCCAACGGGGGCGCTCGAAGGCGCCCCCGTCCATCCGTGTCAGCTTGGCCATCCCTGCTAGACACTGCCCGACCGATAGCGCTCGGCCATCTCGTCCAGGCTGACCATGGGCACGTCCTTGGCGTGGCCCGCCTGTCCAAAGGCAGTCATCCTCGCGGCGACGACCTCAGCCATGGCCGACCGCGCTGGATCCAGGTACTTGCGCAGGTCGAACTCGGCCGGCGTCTCGACGAAGACCTGGCGAATCGCGCCCGTGATTGCCAACCGGTTATCGGTATCGACATTGATCTTGCGGACGCCATTCTTGATGCCAAGCTGGATCTCTTCGATCGGCACGCCGAAGGTCGGCTTGATGTCACCGCCGTACTGGTTGATCTTGTCGATCAGCTCTTTGGGCACGGACGAGGAGCCGTGCATGACCAGGTGGCACTTGGGCAGACGGCGGTGGATCTCCTGGATGATGTCCATGGCCAGGATCTCGGCATCGGGCTTACGGGTGAACTTGTAGGCGCCATGGGAAGTGCCGATGGCCACGGCCAGGGCGTCTACTCCGGTACGCTCGACAAACTCGACCGCCTGATCGGGGTTGGTCAGGTGAGCCCGGGGATCGAGGTTGGCGCCGTGGCCGTCCTCGATGCCGCCCAGGCAGCCGAGCTCGCCCTCGACGGTGACTCCACGATCGTGCGCCATCTTCACGACCTCAGAGGTCACCTTGACGTTGTACTCGAGGTCCGAAGGCGTCTTGCCATCCTCCAGGAGCGAACCATCCATCATGACCGACGTGAAGCCTTGCTCGATGGCCGAACGGCAGGTCTCCACTGAGTTGCCGTGGTCCAGGTGCATGACGATGGGGATGTCGGGGTTCAGCTCAACGGCGGCGAGCATGAGATGCCGGAGGTAGGCGTCGTTCGAGTACTTGCGGGCTCCCCGGCTGGCCTGGACGATGACCGGCGACTGGGTCTTCTGGGCGGCCATCATGATGGCCTGAATCTGCTCCATGTTGTTCACGTTGAAGGCGCCCACGCCATAGCCGCCCTTGGCGGCCTCGTCCAAGAGGACACGCATCGGCACAAGAGCCATAGCAGCACGATCCCTTTCTGTGTGACGGTCACCGGCGGGCGCACGAGCCCGGGCCGGCGTTCACGGGAGTGTCAGATTCGCTCAGCACCCTCCGAGTGTGGCGCCGAGCCCTCCGAAGTCGCGCCGGCAGGGGCAAGCGAGTCGCCGACGCGGGCCACATTATCGCCCAAACGCGCCCGAATGCCAAGGCGAGCGGCTGGTGGGACTGCATACGGCCCGAGCCGACTCGTGTCTGAGGAGGCCCACGGCCTCGTGGGGGATATGCATGGCCCTGCCGATGATCTTGCCACTCTTGTCTGGTGATGCCGAGGTCCAGGAGTCTGGAATGCTGGATGAAGCCTGAGCGGCGCTTGACCCAGCCGACGCGGCGTCCATCGCGGGCGGAATGTCCGGAAAGCTCGCCCGGGCTATCAGAGGCGTGCGGAGCCAGTTTCCTCCCCCGCGAGTCCGCCCACACCTGCGCCACCAGGTTGGGTCCGGGCGCGTGCGGCGGGAGGTGCTCCGCCGTCAGCCACTCCGCACTGACCGCTGCGCGGGCTTCCGGCAGCCAACGCCCATGCCCTACGGTATGCGCCACTCCCCAGTCACGGACCGCCGCACACCGGACCGGTTCCTGGTGAGCTGGGCGATGTCAGCCAAGGCCCACCGATCGGTGCGGTATGGATGGGCTCGGGAACCCCACAGCAGCTCCTCCCTCAGGATCCGTAGCCCTTCAGCGCCCGAAGCGAGCGTACCGGCGGTCCAATGCCCCACCACGTTGCCGCCACATCCTGTGCGTCTCTCAGCAACCCGGCCATGCATCTAGCAGACAGACCCGTCCCGTGCCACCAATCTAGCGACGGTCAGGTCATTGGTGGATGGGCCAGCCCTGGGAGGGCTCGGACGAAACGTCGGCGAACCTTCAACGTTCTTACTCTTGTGGCCGTTGGGCACGGGTGGAGGCTGGGTGTGGCGCCGGGCGAGAGTGTGGTCATCATCGGGGCCGGTAGCATCGGCCGGGGGCTGGTGGCCGACGTCGTGTCTGCGGCAGGCCTCCGTCCCGTGTTCGTGGCTCGGCAGGCTAAGGGGAAGGCACTTCGTCAGGCCGGCCATTACTGCATTCGCCTCGTTGGTGGCGGCCAGAGCTTGGTGCGCACCGTATCAGACTACGACGTCATCACCACCGACGACCGGAGGCGCCTCCGCGCCGCCATCGCTTCGTGCCAGTTCGCCGCAACGGCGGTTGGCTCGCAGAACCTGCCGGCCATCGCACCCCTATTGGTCGACGGACTGGCGGATCGGGCGGAGCCGCTGAACATTCTGCTATGTGAGAATGCCCCGCAAGGCGGCGAGGTGCTCGCGCAGGCCCTGGCGGCGCGGGGTGCCTCGCGCGAACGTTTCTCGTGCGTCCGGTCATCGCCCGAGCCGATGGTGCGCTCCCTCGATAGGAGCCTGGACCTGGTGGCGGAGCGTATCCGAACCACCTATGTCGAGGCTGCCCATTGGTTGGGTCCGGCGCCGGATATCCCCGGTTTCGACTACTGGCAGGACATCACTCCCTTCTACTGGCGGAAGCTCTACACCAACAATGCGGGCCACGCGCTCATCGCCTACATGGGGGCCTACCTGGGCTGCACCACGGTAGCCGAAGCCGTCCAGCGGGCGCCGATACGGCGTCATCTCGAGGATCTGCTCCATGCGGCCGGTGCGGTTCTCGTGCATGAGTTCGGACTCAACCCCGAGGCGACTCGGGACCACTTGGTCCAGTTGCAGGACGAGCGGTACCCCAACGCGGAGCTCGGGGATACGATCGCGCGGCTGGCACGCGATCCGCTTCGGAAGCTGGGCCCCGGCGAGCGGCTGGTAGGGCTGCTACGTCTCCTGCAGGCCGCCCATCTGAGCACCCTGCCCGTGACGCGTGTCATCGGCGCCGCACTGCGCTACCGCGACCCGAAAGACCCCTCCGCCGCAGAGCTCGCCAGACGTGTGCGACGCGGCGGACCGGGGGCGGTACTCGAGTCGGTGTGCGGGATTGCCGCCATCGAGCCGTGCTTCGCCGAGTGCATCGCGGCTTTCGAAGCACTGGAGTGCCGCAGGTAGCGGTGCCCGGCGGCGGGAAACCCTATTCCCGCCGGCCCCAATCCAGGCAATGCGGGCCGCCCTGGGGAGTGCTGCCATCATGACGGCACGCGAACGGTTCCTCGAGACCATGCACTTTGGCAAGCCGGACCGCCCCTTTCTGATGCCCCACTGGTTCTTCGGCGAGACGCTGTCGCGCTGGCGGCGAGAGGGCATGCCGGCCGACGTCCACCTGAATGCCTACTTCGGATTCGACCGCTACGAGACCGTTCCGATCGACCTGGGGTCCGTCCCCCCTCTCGAGACTCAGGTGGTTGAGCAGACCGAGCACTGGCGCATCGTCGAAGACGAACTGGGTGGGCGGACCAAGGCGTGGTCCGATCGGGAGATCGGAATGAGCCAGTGGCTCGTGTACCCGATCCGCGGGCGGGAACAGTGGGAGATCTTCAAAGAGCGCCTCAATCCCGCATCGCCCGCCCGCTACCCGCAATACTGGGATGACTTGCGCCGGTGCTGGGCCGGCCGTGACTATCCTCTGGGCATCAGTGGCGGCTCCTACTACGGATGGCTCCGCAACTGGGTGGGCATGGAGCATCTGGCCATCCTCTACTACGACGACCCCGAGCTGGTGCGGGAGATGACCCACACCATCGCCGACTTTGTGATCGAGACGATCACTCGCGCTGCCGATGAGCTCGACCTCGACTTCGCGCTGTATTGGGAAGACATGGCCATGAAGTCAGGCAGTCTGATCTCACCGAGGCTGTTCCGCGAGTTCATGACGCCCTGCTATCGTCGCGTGACGAGCTTCCTCGCCCAGCGCGGCATCGACATCCACCTGGTCGACTCCGACGGCAATGTGGATGAGCTGATCCCCCTGTTCCTGGAGAGCGGCGTCAACGGCATCTACCCACTGGAGATCGCGGCGGGCTGCGACCCCGTGGGTTACCGTCGGCAGTACGGAAGGGACCTCATCCTCGTCGGTGGCATCGACAAACGGGCGCTGGCCAAGAACAGGCAGGCGGTGTATGACGAGGTGATGGCGCGGATTCCGCCCCTCTTGGCCGACGGGGGCTATGTGCCCTTCGTCGACCATGCGGTGCCCCCGGATGTGCCATTCGATAACTTCTCCTACTACATGGAGCTCGTGCACGAGCTTATCGGCGGCTGATGGGGCCGCCGCGCGGGAGGGACCATGCAGAGCGCACTCGCACTCACCTGCTGGGGGATGATCGCGGTGGCCGCGGATGTACCTCCGGTGCCACAGGACGTCGAGCCGTATCCGGTTGTGGCCGACATCGATTTCGCTGAAGGGCCCATCTTTGACGCCTACGGGAATCTTTACTTTGTCGACTACATCCGGAATGGGAGCATCGGCGTCAAGACACCCGAAGGCGAGGTTCGGGTGCTCTGCCAGACGGGAGGCCGAGCCAACGGTCTCAAGGTGGACGCCGAAGGCTTCCTGATCGCGGCCGACTACGAGGGCAAACGCATCCTTCGGGTCGATCCAGCCGGGGCCGATATCCGTGTGCTGACTCAGCGATTCGAAGACCGGCCATACATTGGCCCCAATGACGTCTGCCTCGACCTGGCGGGGAACATATACTTCTCCGACTGCGGGACGGCCACCATCGAGAACCCCATTGGCGCCGTCTACCGCATCGCTCCCAGCGGCGAGGTGAACCGCGTCGCCGACCGGATTGCATACCCCAATGGCCTGGCGGTGTCCCCGGATCAGACTCGGATCTTCGTCGCCGAATCGGCGGCGAACCGGATCCTCGTGTATGACCTGCAGCCCGACGGGACTGGGGCCAACCCTCGAGTCGTCCATCAGTTTCCAGATGACACGGCCGATGGGCTCATGTTCGACGAGTTCGGCCGCCTGTGGGTCTGTCGGTGGACGCATGGCACGGTCGATGTGCTCTCCCAAGACGGGGAGCTCCTCGGGAGCCTCGACGCCGGAGGAAGCCAGGTTACGAACCTCTGCTGGTGGCGCGACCAGCTCTTCGTGACCGTGGCCGCACGACACAGCATCCATCGGTTCGATGTGGGCTGCCGGGCGGCACAGCAGATTCCCAACGAGATCGGTTTCCGAGGGAGGGCCGGTTAGGGCATTGGCCGTAACGCAGGCCCCGCGGCCGCCGTTCGGCCTGGTTGGGGAATCACGCGTCCCCAGCGGACGCGCCTCCGCGTGACCACTGTACAAGACGGGGTAGTCGGGTGCCAGACCCTCTCGACCCATGCCGAACCTTAGCGACCGCCAAGGGCCGGCTGGGGAGGCTACTCGAGGGCTTCGCCCCGAAGCGCCTGAGCCGCGATCCGCACGGAGCAGAAGCGCCCGCACATGGAGCAGGCGTCCTCGGGATCCTGCCCCGCGTCGCGCCGGAGGGCCTCCCTTACGGCCCTGGACGCGCGGACGGCCTCGGGGTCCAGGGCCAGCTCTGCCTGGCGTTCCCAGTCGCGCGCGCGCCGGGCCTTGCCCATGGCGTCATCCTGCTCCCGCGCCCCAGGCAGCCCGCGCGCGATGTCGGCCGCGTGGCCGGCGATGCGTGAGGCAATCACGCCCTGTCTGACATCGGCCGGAGTGGGCAGGCCCAAGTGCTCGGCCGGGGTGACATAGCACAGGAAGTCTGCGCCGGCCCACGCCGCCAGGGCGCCGCCGATGGCACCCGAGATGTGATCGTAGCCGGGCGCCAGGTCTGTCACGATCGGGCCGAGGACATAAAAAGGTGCGCCATGGCACAGCCGCTTCTCGAGCCGGACGTTGGCCTCGATCTGGTCGAGCGGCATGTGGCCCGGACCTTCCACCATGGCCTGGACGCCGGCCGCCCTGGCGCGATCGACCAGCTCGCCCAGGACGATGGTCTCCTGCACCTGGGCCCGATCCGTCGCGTCAGCCAGGCACCCGGGCCTGAGCCCGTCGCCCAGGCTCAGCGTGACGTCGTACTGCCTGCAGATCTCCAGGAGGTCGTCATAGCGGCTGTACAATGGGTTCTCTTGCTCGTTGGCGAGGACCCACGCGGCCAGGAAGGCCCCACCCCGACTGACGATATCGCACGTCCGGCCCTCTGCCTGTAGCCGCGCCACGCTGTCGCGGACCACACCGCAGTGCACCGTGATGAAGTCCACTCCGTCCTGCGCGTGCCTCTCGATGACGCCGAAGAGATGATCGGGCTCCATCTCGGTGATGTGCCTGCCCTGGCGGCCCAGCTCGACGGCCACTTCGTAGATGGGCACAGTCCCAAAGACGGCCGGACACTGCGCGATCAACTCTCGCCGAATCGCGTGGAGATCGCCGCCGGTCGACAAGTCCATCACGGCATGCGCACCGGCATCGAGGGCGGCACGGAGTTTCGCCGCCTCCTCCTCGACGCAGGCGCGCTCCGGCGACGTTCCGATATTGGCGTTGATCTTCACCGGCAGCCCTTCGCCGATGGCGACGGGTGCCAGGTTCGTATGCCCCACGTTAGCAGGCACGACGGCGCGGCCCGAGGCTACCAGGTCTCGGAGCCGCGACACGTCCACGGCGTCACGTGCCGCCGCGGCCTTCAGAACATCGGTGATCCGTCCTTCCCGGACGGCTTCCAGCTGAGTCATCGTTGGCACCAGCCTCGTTCTCCAAACAACGGGAGGAAAGCAGAGAAAGATCCCGGACCGGCCACACCACCCGTTCGATGATGGGATCTCCCACCCGCGAGAGGGGCCGAGTGCGATCGAGTGATCCTAGTGTAGCGGGAGATGGAGGGTGCCTCAAGGCAGCGACACAAGGCCCACGCTGAAATGCCTAGCGCCCGAGCACGTTCACCAGCCGAGCCATGGCCATGCGGCGGTCGTACGTGGCGTTCACCAAGTCGTTCTGGGACTGAGTCCGGCGTGCCTGGGCATCCAGCATGTCGGTTAGCGGGACGACCTGGTTGGCATAGCCCACTGCGGCGAGCTGGAAGCCTTCTTCGGCCGCCTGGACACCTCGCTGGGCCGTAGCCACGCGCCGGGTCGCAGACTCCTGGGCAAGGAAAGCTTCAGTAACCTGGAGATTGACCTGGTCCCGGAGGCTGTCACGGAAAGCGATAAGCTTCTCCTTCTGAGCCTGGGCCCGATTCTTGCCGGCGTCCGACTGGTCGCCATCAAAGAGAGGGATCCGGAACTGGATCCCACCCGAGAGGATGCCGGTCTGAGGCAGGAGTGAGGTCCGGAGGAAATCCGCGCGAGTGTACAGGCCCAGCGTGAAGTGACGCCCGGCCTCGGCCAGACGGTAAGCGGCATCGGCGGCCGCGATGTGAGCCTCGATCTCGTGGAGGTCGGCCCGCTGCTGTTGGGCCTCGGCGAGTGCCTCATCCAGGGTCGCCGGTAGCGCCACATCATCGTAGCGCTCGACCACGGTGATCGGCGTGTCCGGTGGGAGGCCAAGGACGGCCCGCAGGGCGGCCACTGCCACCTTCTCAGCGTTGTGGGACACGACGACCGCTTCCTCGGCCGCGGCCAAGGCCGCGGCCACCCTCAACGCGTCCAGCCGCGCGACGAGACCCACCCTGTACATCTCAGAGACAGCGCGATTCTGGGCCTGGAGCGCCTCAAGCTGCCTCTCGGCGACTTGCGTGGCTCCCCGAGCCCTGAGCACCCCAAAATAGGCCTCGACCGCCTGCAGGGCCACGGCCTGATTGGCTCGGACCTCGGCGTAGGCCGCGGCCCGCACACCCGCACGGGCTTGATCCTCGGCGGCGTCGGATTGACCGCCGGTGTAGAGCGGGAACTCAAACTGCAGGCTGGCATCCACATTGAGCCGCTGGCCGAATACGAGTCGTCCCAGGCCAGGCACCGCGAAGCTGGGGTCGCTCTGGTACAGTGACACGCCTCCGGCAGCCGTGAGCTTGGGATCATTGAGGCCTTTCGCCTGTTTGAGATCGGCCATCGCGACCGCCACCGACGCGGCAGCCGCCCGGATGGATGGGTTCCGTGAGAGGGCCACATCAACGCAACGCTGGAGGTCGTACTCGTCGGCCGGGTTGGCCGCCTGCGGGGCCGGCGGCGCCGGCGGCGCATCCTCGCCGAACGACGGCAGTGCCGCCTGGACGATCAGGGCCGCCAGCCATGCGAACCTAGACAGGCGTGTCATCGGACCCCTCCTCCCCGGAAGTGGACAGCGGGTCCGAGACGTCGGGGCCGAAGGCTGAGCCGACAATCGGTTGTTGCGCGGCATCCCTGGAGCCCTCGACCGCGCTCGGGCCGATCGCCGTGATGCGGTCTGCCTGACCGGAGCGCCGCAGCGCTCGGGCCTCGGCCATGAAGTAGAGCACCGGCACGGTCATTCGAGAGAGCAGGAGCGAGGCCACCTCGCCAGCCATCAGTGCAATCGCCAAGCCCTGGAAGATGGGGTCGAACAAGATCACCGCCGAGCCCACCACCACGGCGGCCGCCGTGAGCAGCATCGGGCGGAACCGGATCGCACCGGCATCAATCACCGCCTGGTCGAGGTGGGATCCCTGCTGCAGGCGGAGCTCGATGAAATCGACAAGGATGATCGAGTTGCGGACCACAATACCGGCTCCCGCGATGAAGCCGATCATCGATGTCGCCGTGAAGAACGCGCCCATAGCCCAGTGTGCCGGCAAGATCCCGACCAGTGAGAAGGGAATCGCCGCCAGGATCACGATGGGCTTCCAGAACGACTGGAACCATCCCACAACCAGCACATAGATCAGCACGAGGACCACCGCGAAGGCCAGTCCCATGTCGCGGAAGACCTCGTAGGTGATGTGCCACTCGCCGTCCCACTTCATGGAGTACCGTGCCGTCGAGAACGGCTGATGCGTGGTGTACCGCTTGAGCCGATACCCCTCGGGGAGCTTCATGCGGTCGATGGTGCGGTTCATCTTCAGAATGGCGTAGACCGGGCTCTCGATGACACCCGCCAGGTCCGCGGTGACATACACCACGGGCTGCAAGTTCTTGTGGTAGATGGCCTCATCGCCCTCAGTTACCTGAACCCGGGCCAGTTCGCCGAGCGGAACGAGCTCGCCGGATCGCGAGGCGATCTGGATCTGCCGAAGGTCGTCCACACTGGATCGCTGCGACTCGGGCAGCCGCACGCAGATGTCGACGTCCTCTTTCTCGTCGGGAATATGCGCCAGGCCCACGACGGCGCCATGGAGAGCCGCGTTAAGCGTGCCCGCGATCTGCTCGCCCGTGATGCCGTGATAAGCCGCCTTCTCCTTGTCGACCATGAAGCGATACTTGGTCTGAGGGCCAGGCACCAACCTGGCCTTGCCGTCAACGGTCCTCATGGTCTCCTCGACATACCAGTCGGCGTCGACAACCCCGGGCGTCTTCTCGAAGACCGAGAGGATCTGGGCCGCAATCTCGCGCTGCCGTCGCATGTCCGGACCATAGATCTCGGCCACCATGGTCTGCAGGACTGGAGGTCCGGGCGGCACCTCAGCCACTTTGATCCGCGCCCCATAGGGCTGGGCGAGTCTCACCAAGTCGGGCCGTACCCGCTTGGCGATGTCGTGGCTCTGGGCCTTCCGGTGATGGCGATCAACCAGGTTCACCTGGATGTCCGCCTCGTTCGCGGCCGAGCGCAGGAAGTAGTGCCGGACGAGACCATTGAAGTTGAACGGCCCGGATGTACCGACGTAGCACTGGTAGTCGGTGACCTCGGGTACGCCGCTGACGTAGTTCCCAAGCTGCCGGCACAGCGCCGAAGTCTGTTCCAGGGTCGAGCCTTCGGGCATGTCCACAATGATCTGAAACTCGCTCTTGTTGTCAAAGGGCAGCATCTTCACCTTGACGAGCTTGACGAAGAGCATGGACACGGCGAGTCCCAGCAACACCACAACGCCGATCAGAAACCCCCATCGCACGCCCCTGCGATGGACCAAGGCGCCCATGACCCGACGGTAGAGCCGGGTCGCGCGTCCCTCTCGCTCGCCCTCGTGACCGCCACGCCCCTGCCGTCTGAGCAGCCGGATCGACGCCCAGGGCGAGATCACGAAGGCGATCACCAGGGAAAAGATCATGGCCGCCGACGCCCCCACGGGGATAGGGCGCATGTAGGGGCCCATGAGTCCCCGAACGAAGGCCAGAGGCAGAATGGCCGCGATCACCGTGAAGGTCGCGAGGATGGTCGGATTCCCCACCTCGGCCACCGCATCGACGGCGATCTGGGAAGCCGCCCGACCCCGGTTCTCGGGCAGACGGAAGTGCCGCACGATGTTCTCGACGACCACAATGGCATCGTCGACCAGGATGCCGATGGAGAAGATGAGCGCGAACAGCGTTACCCGGTTGAGCGTGTAGCGGTAGAGGAAGAAGACCATCAGGGTGAGCGCCAGGGTTACGGGGACCGCGACCAGCACCACTCCCGCCTCACGGACCCCCAGCGCGAAGGCGATCAGTACCGCTACCGACAGCGTGGCGATCAGCAGGTGCTTCAGCAGCTCATTGGCCTTCTCGAGGGCCGTCTCGCCGTAGTTGCGGGTGACGGTGATGTGCACATCCGAGGGATAGGCCGCGCCACGGAGGGTCTTGACCTTGCGCAGCACCTGGTGGGCCACGGTAGCCGCATTGGTGCCCTTGCGCTTGGCCACGGATATGGTCACGGCGTCGAAGGTACGGTCGTAGCCGATGGGGCGAACGCCCTTCTCCTCACTCCTTGGGCCCAGGCCGAAGTAGACATAGCTGCTCGGCTCCTCGCCGGTGTCACTGACGTCCGCCACGTCGCGAACGTAGACTGGCCCACCGGGCCCGACGGTGACCACAACCGACTCCACATCGGCCGCCGACTTCAGGAACTCGCCTGTGTCGACCTGGAAGCGGTAATCCTGGGCCGAGAAGGAACCCGATGGTAGCTCTCGGTTGGCGCCGCGGAGTGCCTGGATCAGCCGGTCCAGATCGACGCCGTGTCCGGCGAGCCGCACGCGGTCCGCGCGGACGCAGATCTGCCGGCGGTCCCCACCGATGATCCGCGTCGACGAGACGTCCGGGACTTCCTTCAGGTCATCCTCCAGCTGGGCGGCCACCCGCCGCAGAACCTGGCCCCCGCGCTCATAGTACGGAGCATCGGTCCACAGCGTCAGAGCCAGCACGGGCACATCGTCGATGGAACGGAGCTTCACCAGAGGCTCGGAACAGCCCGGGGGGATGAGGTCGTAGTTGGAGTAAAGCTTGTTGCAGAGCCGGACGAGGCTGTCCTCCTCGTCTTGCCCGACGCGGAATCGCACAATGGCCATGCACTGGCCAGAGCTCGATGTCGTGTAGATGTACTCGACCCCCGGGATCTCCCAAAGGAGCTTCTCCATGGGCTTGGTAACCCGTTGCTCGACCTCCTCGGCCGATGCCCCCGGCATCTGCACGAAGATGTCGACCATGGGGACGATGATCTGGGGTTCTTCCTCTCGGGGGATGAGAAGCGCGGCCATGGCGCCAAGCATCAGCGACGCGAAGACCACCAGGGGAGTGAGCTTCGAGTCGATGAACATGTGGGCCGTGGCGCCGGCCAGGCCATAGCGATGCCGTCCCGGCCCGGACCGCACCTCGCCCTGCACGTGCCCCCCCTCGCCGGCGGGGCGCTCCTGGTCACTCACGCTGCCATCACTGCTCCGCCCGTTTGGCTCTGGGGCTGGCCTGTCCCGTCTTGACCGGGATGCCGTCGACAAGCCGCTCGACATCGGACACGATGACCTGCTCGCCGCCCTCGAGGCCGGCAATGATCTCGATCTGCTTGCCGCGGTCCTCGCCGATACGCACGAGGCGACTGCGCGCGAAACCGCGGTCCACCACGAACACGCTGGTGACCGACTCATGCCGGCGCACGGCCGCGATGGGCACCACGATGCCCGGCCGCTGGCCAATGGGGATGCGGGCACGGCCGAACTGCCCCGAGCGCAGGCGCGGATCGGCCGGCAGCGCCAGCTTCACCACCGAGGATCGGCTCGAGGCATCCGTCGACGGGGTCACAGTCACCACGGTGGCCGACAGTGGCTTCGCGCCGATGGCGTCGATCACCACGTCGATGCGCTGGTTGGTCTGGAGGAGCTTCGCCTCGGCCTCGGGGACGTCGCAGCGGAGCTGGAATCGATCGTTGGGCTGAATCACCACGATCGGCTGACCGGGCACCGCCATGTCCCCGGCGTCGGCGAGCCGCTCGACCACGATCCCGGTATACGGGCATCGAACCTGCGTGTGCGCCAGTGTAACGTTGGCGGCCTGGGCTGCCGCCTCGGCTTGCGCCAAGGCCGCTTGGGCTGCCTCGACCGCCTGCTGACGAATGGTGTTCTCCTCAGTGGACGCCTCGGCCATGCGCACGGCGTCCTCCGCCTGCTTGACCTTCTCGGGCCGAGCTCCCGCGTGCACCATATCGCGAGCCTTGCGCGCGATCTCGGCCTGTGCCTCCGCCTGGCGCAGCGCCTCCTCGGCCTGGATGACCTCCTGCGAGCGGGGGCCTTCGAGCAGCATCTCGGCATGCTGTCTGGCCTGTTCGACCGCCGACTCGGCGGCGGCGACCTGCTGCTCGGCCATCCGGACGTCCTCGGGTCGCGTGCCCTCCTGCAGAAGCTTGAGGCGCTCCAGAGCCGCACTGTGGGCCGCCTTGGCCTGAGACACCGCCGCTTCCGCCGATTGGATGTCTTGTGTGCGGGCACCCTCATGCACCAGGTTGGTCCGCTGGCGGGCGACTTCCAGTGCGGACTTAGCAGCCTGTAGCTTAAGCTCAGATTCCTCGAACGCCTGCTTCGAGATCACCTCGGCGTCCATCAGGGCCTTCATGCGCCGGTGGGCGGCCTCAGCCGTGGTGTACTGGGCCTCGGCGAGGATCACCGACTGATCGGCCTCGGCCCGCTCCTGCCTCCGTGCGCCCTCCCTCGCCTTGCTGAGCGCGGCTTCGGCCTGGTCTACAGCCGACTGGGCCTGGGCCACCGCGTGCTCGGCTTCCTTGACTTCCTGGGGACGCGGCCCGTTTCTGGCCTTGTCCAGGGCAGCACGGGCCTGCTCCAGCCCGGCCTGAGCCTGCCGCACCCGTTCCTGGGCCTGAGCCTTCTCCTGCTTCCGTGCGCCCTCCTTGACCAGGTCGACGAGCGCCTGGGCGGCCGCCACGGCCGACTCGGCCTGGCGCACGGCCTCGTCCGCCTGGGCCTTCTCCTCCTCGCGGGAGCTCTGCGCCATGGCGAGGTCCTGCTGGGCCTGCGAGACCCGCACCTCGCTCTGGGTCTGCTGGATCTTGAACGCGGCTTCGGCCTGGGACTTCGCTGCGCGGGCCGCAGCGACCATGGCGTTGGCCCGGGCGACCTCGGCCTGGGCCGCACTGTCGTCGATGCGCGCCAGCACAGTCCCCTCCGACACCTGGTCGCCCTCGCGCGGCCCCATTTCGAGAATCCGGCCCATGATCTCGGGCGCCACCTCGGCCCGCACCAACGGCTCGACCTGGCCCGAGACCTCCACCGTACGCGGCAATCTGCGGAGCTTCGCCTCGGCGGTCTGCACGGGGACAGGCGTTACCGCCTCGGACTTGCTGGCCCGGGGCTTCGATGGCTGCCGGTGAGTCATCTCGGCCGTGACCGTCACCGCGATGAGGATGACCCCCAGAGCGATCGTCGGCGCGCGCCGTCGTAGCCAGGACATGATGGCCGCGACTCCCTCCATGCAGGCACGGGCCGGGCACGGCCCGTCCCGCACGCATCACGGCTGACGGCAAGCGAGGCGCCCCACCGTTTCGCGGAGGCGCGGGGGCGGTAACACAACGCGGGCCCCCATAACGGCGGCCCCACGTGGGGCGGGCCGCCCCAGGGGGGCTCCGCCGACAGCCGGGAACTAGCGCCTATTTCCGAGCCCTCGGGCCCTGATACCTTCCTGAGAGTGCGAAAGGGTGTCCGCCGACCCCTCATTCAGGGGGCGAGGGGGCCAGACCGGAGACGGCCAGGGGACCCTGCGAGGGCTCGATCGGGAGGGTGACGGTAAACTGGGTGCCGACTCCCTCCTGGCTCGAGACCCGTATCGATCCGCCCAGGGCCTCGACGGCGCTCCTGGCGATGGCGAGGCCCAGGCCCGTGCCCACCGCGGCATGGCTTCGGGCATTCGAGGCACGGAAGAACTCCTCAAATACCCGCGGCACGTCCTCGGCCGGGATCCCGATCCCCGTGTCGGCGACACAAACCGCCACGGCACCGTCCTCCGCACGAGCCGACACGCGCAC
Source organism: Armatimonadota bacterium (assembly GCA_029547025.1). Taxonomy (GTDB): domain Bacteria; phylum Armatimonadota; class Zipacnadia; order UBA1398; family JAKPQA01; genus JAKPQA01. The sequence continues at coordinate 55,133 of JAKPQA010000035.1, read as the reverse complement.
CGCTCCCCCCTCGGGCGTGTACTTGATGCCGTTGCCAATCAGGTTGGTGAACACCTGTGTTAGGGCCTCGCGATCGGCCCGGATCGCCGGCAGGTCGGGCGGCAGGTCCGTCGCAAGCGCCACGCCACTCGCCTGGGCTCGCGCCTCCAGGAGTTCCACCACCGCCCCGATCACTGCGGCGAGGCTAACCAGATCGCCGGGCCCGGCCACGGCGTTGGCGCGCGCCCGCTCTCGCGCCAGCAGCAACAGGTCGTCCACGGTCTTCAGGAGCTGGCGCATCCGCGTCTCGACGCGGCCCACCATCTGCGCCTGGCGCTCCGCGAGCTCACCCGCCATACCCAGCCCGACGACCTGCAGCGAGGAGATGGCCGCCGCCAGCGGCGACCGGAGTTCGTGAGCCACCTTGCGCATGTACCGCAGCTCGAGCTTGCGTGTCTCCTCGATCTCGTCATACGCCCGCCGCAACGCCTCGGCCCGTGCCGCAAGCTCCTCGGTGAGCCGGGCCCGCTCGCGTTCGCGCGCCCGCAAAGCGGTGGTAATGGATGTCGTCAGGTAGACACATGTGTAGACGGTGGTGATCATGACGGCCACCACAAGTACGGCGCTTGGGCCCTGCCGGGTCTCACGATCGGTGAGCAGATAGATCGCGGCGATGAACCCCACCGCCACGGTGGCCCCCTCGTAGCTGTCACGCGGCGAGAGCAGGATGCTCGTGAGGATCATGTGGAACACGAAGAACGCGAGGAAAGGCGAGTGGACGCCGCCCGAGAACAGGCACAGACCCGTCAAGGCCGCCAGATCCACCCCGATCTGCGCCTTGTTGAACCGTCGGAGGCCCGTCTCTCCCACGGGCGGAAACCGCGCGACGGCCGCGGAGATCAGCGCGTTGGCCACGACCAGAGCCAGAGCCAGGCCCAGCACGGGATGCCACGCGATGCCCAGCGCGGGCCAGAAGGACGACACGATTGACGCCACGGCCAGCCCGAACGCGGCAACCCAGCGCAGACCAATAAGCCACCGCATCCGGTCTCGCAGCTCGGGGTCGACGGTCTCCAGTGGCCTGCTCGCCATGGGGGCACCGATCCGGGTGGGCCCGGCCGCGCGGCAGTTACGGCTTCCGCAGAAGCTCGGCGACCTTCCCGAGCAGTTGCCGGGGCTCGGCCGGCTTGTCGATGAAGCCCTGGGCGTCGAGATACTCCCCCGGGGCATACGTCGTATCCGACTGATCGGGGTACAGCCGCAGCGTCGTGTAGTCGTGGATGGCCGACACGATGATGATCGGGACGTTCGCCTGCTCCTCGGGCAGCTCGTTGCGAAGACGGCTCACGAGCTGGAACCCTTCCGTGCCATCCGGCATCATGATGTCGAGCACAATCAGGTCCGGCTTCTCGGCCAGAGCCGTCTCGAAGGCCTGACGTGCGTCGTAGGCCACGACGACGTCATAGCCGTTGCTCTCGAGGATCAACCGGGTGGAGTCGACCTGATCCGGGTCATCATCCACGATCAGGATCTTGTGGCCGTCAGGCATTCCACGCGCCTCCCTTGAGCCAGCGACTCTGTTCCGAGCAACCTACTCATGCCATGGCCCCGAGCGGGGCACACGGGCTGCCCCGTCCCCTGGCGTTCGCACCAGCGCCTCCACACACCTCACGGCACCGGCCAGAGCCGCCTCCACGGGCTTCGACAGGTCCAATGCGGGACCAACCCTGTCCGGCTGTACACCCACGAGAACCACATTCGCGGGGCAAAGCCCCATGGCCTCCGCGAGCTCGAGCACCTGGGCAACACCCATTCCGTGAGCGTCGGACACGGGACCGGCTTCTGCCAGATCGGCCGGACCCAGCACGCGCACTTCTCCCGCCGGCAGACCCATCTCGGCCGCATCCACGATCACGGCCCGCGCATACCCCTCGAGCACAAACAGCAGATCCAGCCCGATGGTACCCGCGTCCACCACGTCCACGTCGTCGGGCAGCGAGCGCCGCTTCAGTTCCTCCACCACCCGGACGCCGATCCCCTCATCGCCCATCAACCGGTTGCCGACCCCAATGACCACCGTCCGCCCGGCCCGGGCCGACCATTCCTCATCCAACGAAGCGCACATCCAGCAGGTGGGTAGCACACGAGATGCACGGGTCGTAAGCACGGACCAGCATCTCCAGCATGAGCCGGATCTCGTCGTGGCTCAGCGTCAGGATCTGCGGCACCAGGGCCCGCATGTCGTGCTCGATGTTGTTCAGGTTCTGGCCCGTCGGAATGATGAGGTTCGCCGCGACGATCTTGCCGTCGTCATCGACCTCGTACTCGTGGAACAGGATGCCTCGGGGTACCTCGACGGCGGCCGCCCCGCGCCCGGCCCGCACCTCGACACTCGTGTCCTCCTGCTGAATCCCGCGCTCCAGGAGCTTGTCGATGATCGCGATGGAGTCCTCGGTGCAGTGGACGACCTCGATGAGTTGCGCCACGTTGTTCATGAACGGGTTCATACACGGAGCCCGAAACCCAAGCGCCTCGGCCGCTTGCTTGGCTGCCGGATGTAGCAGATCGTAGTTGATGTTCACCCGCGCCAGTGCGCCCACAGCATAGGACCCGTGGACCGAGGCCGTGTGTTTGGCATGCGAGTGCTTCACCACCGTCTCGCGCGCGATGTCGCGATACCGCTCAATCGGATACTCCTCCCGGTAGCCCTCTTTCAGCGTGTGCCCGCAGTGGTCGCACTGGAGCGGCCGGAACGACGTGATGGTGCCATCGTAGAAGGCATACTCATCCGCACGGCTGTTGGCCACGTACTCGCCCGCTCGCTCGAAGTCAGGCAGCTTCAGCGACGCCACCAGTTCAATCGTGGCCTGGATATCATCTCGCGACGCCACCAAGCGCTCACGCAGGGCCGCAAGCGCCTTCTCCTTCGGCAGACTGTGGAACCCATTGACCTTGAGATTCACGCCATGGATATGCCGGCCAGTCACGAGCGCAATGTGGTCGTTGGCCAACCGCTTGAGACGCAACGCCATCTCGATCACCGGGCGGTGGGTCGACGCCAAAGGCACCACGCTCGGGGCGCCCAGCAGGTCGGGGGCGACCAGGAACAGCACGTGGAGCACATGGCTCTGGTTGTGCTCACCGTGGAGAGCCAGTTTCCGCAGGAGGACCGTTTGCTCGGACGGCGTCACCCCCAGCGCGGCCTCCATGGCCCGCAGCGACGCCGTCGAGTGCCCGGTGGAGCAGATACCACAGATGCGGCACGAGATCTCCTGCGCCTCATCCCAGTTCCGGCCCACGAGCATGGCCTCGTAGAAGCGCGGGGATTCCGTGATCTCAAGCCGCAGCTCTTCGATGGTGCCGTCGCGAACGTTCAGGACGATGTTGCCGTGGCCTTCGACGCGGGTGATGTTATGGACGTTGACGCTCACACTCGCCATGGGGGCCTCCGGAGCTCTCGAAGCAAAAGACCCCTCGGGACGCACGTGCCCCAGGCGGCTACTCTGCTCCGGCGGTCGCGCTGCCGTCCAGGCCTGCCACCGGCGGGATGTGTCACGAGGGACCGACTCGGACCACTACGCAACAACCATTCCCACTACTGGACCGCATTCTAGCGAGCAGCCCCTGGCGGAGGCAAGGCATAGTTCCAGCAGGCCATGTTCGGCCGCCACGCCGACGGCAGGCTCTGCCATCTGCCATCTGGTCCGGGGCACAAGGGTGCCTGCCCCCGGCCGCCGAACACGCCGAGCATGGCTGAACCGACTCCGCCTTCTTCGCCGCGCGGTGCCCGGATGCTCGCCCTGGCACAGTGCGCCCTCGTGGCCCTGCTGGCCGTGTGGCTGTTGGTGCTCCGCTGGCCCCTTGGGTACCCGCCGGAGTGGGTGTGGCAGGCGAGTGCCATGCCGACTCCGATGCACGGCCTGTTCGGGATTGCGCGGGCTCTCCTCGCGTCCGGTGTCCTGGTCGGTGCCGCACTCTGGATGCGACAGCGTGGAACCCACCCACGCTTCTGGACTGCGGCCACCCTGCTGCTACTGGTTGGCTCCGTGTTCCTGTGTCAGGTCGCCCTGTCGGTCGGCTATCCGGGTGGGATGGCGTGGGCCGTGGCCTCGCAGTTCAGCCCCGTCGCCAGCGAGTACTTCGACTCCGCATTCCGCCTCGAGGATCCCGTGAGCTACTGCCGAGACTACCTCGAGACGATGCGCCACGCCGGCTACCACTTGGCGACACACCCGCCGGGTATGGTGCTGCTCCACTGGGTCTTCGTGGTTCCTGCCCGAGACATCGAGATCGGGCGCGCCCTTGCCACGCGTTTCGCCGAGGGCGTGGGTGGCATGAGTCTGGCCGAGCTGGGTCGCTTCGCCCGCCACTACCCTGGCGCCGCCCAGCTCCCCGATGGCGCCGTGCCCGCCGCAGCTGCCGCGGCCGTGGCGCCGAGTCTCTTCGGGGCGCTCTCCCTCATCCCGCTGTTCGCGCTGGTCCGGCGGCTGACCGACATCTCTCGGGCCCTGTGGGTCGCTCTGTTGTTCGCCACCGCGCCGAGCCTGCTGCTGTTGGGGCAGTGCGCCGATCAGTGGGTCCTGTTCATCTCCATGGTCCTGGCGTGGCTCGCTGTCGAGGGGATCACGCGTGATCACTGGGTGTGGTTCGCGGCTGCGGGCGTGGTCGCCGGACTGGGGACGGCGGTCACCTTCGGCTTTCTCACGTGTTGCGTCGCCGTCGGTGTTCTCGCGGTTGTCCTCTCGCCGAGCCGGCCGACGGTCCGCCGGCTGGCGATCCGAGCCGTCGCCTTCGCCTCCGGGTTCGCCGGTGCGTGGGCCCTGGTGTCCGTCACACTCGGTGTCAACCTCATCGCGGTGTGCGAGCAGGGCCTGAATGCCCACGCCAGAGCGACACTGGGCCCCCAACGCACCCATGCGGTATGGGCGTGGCTCAACTTCGTTGAACTCGCCCTGTTCCTCGGGCTGCCGGTCGCCGCACGGGTGGCGTCCATGGTCTGGGCGCAGCTCAAGCTCTGGAGTCCGCGACGGCCCATGACGGCGGGCTTGGCCCTGGCCGTCGCTGGGCTGTCGGCCATGGTGCTGCCCAGTGCCCTCGGCCTGGTTCGGGGGGAGGTGGGCCGAATCTGGCTCTTTCTGATGCCATTGCTTGTGGCGGGTGCATTGCCTGCTCCAGGTCCCGGCCAGCCCGCGAACGAGGTGCCGCGCTGGCTGGCCATGACTGCAAGCCTGCAGATCGCCCAGGTTCTGCTGATGGCGGCTGTCATGCTACCCATGGTGCGGCCGTATTGACTCGGCACGGTCCGGCAGAGACACTCAGTGGCGAAGACGGCAGGAGGTCGCGGCAATGCAGCAGTTTGTGGGGAAGACGGTCAGTGTCGTTATGGAGGAGCTGTGGGGGGAGAGCGCCTCGATCGAGGGCGAGCTCGTCGCTGTCGATGAGCGGGGCTGGGTGATCCGGCCGGGCTCGGTCACCGTCCACGATCGGCTACGCCGGTGGTACCAATCGACCCAGTCCGATCTGGTCTATGTTCCCCAGCGCCTGATCGTCATGGCGTCGCTGATCGAGTAACGCCGTGCACCCGGAGCGGGCAGGCTAGGAGAGCCAGGCCGGAGGGTAGTGAATCCCCAACCAAGCCTCCGTGATCTCCTGCTTCGCCTCCAGCATCACGGCAAACAGCCACACCAGCAGCCATCCCTGGGCGAGGTTGTTTCGCCAGGCCTGCTCCCACGAGAACGGCCTGGCCACTCCGTCGCGGTAGGGCACCCACCGCGGGATGACGGCGGGCACGCTTCGGCGGTACGCCGCGTACTGCTCACCAAAGCGAGCCATCAGCTCGGCCTCTTCACGCCACACCACAACCCGTCTGACCGCGACACCCACCAGACACACGAGGAGCGCGAACCAGACGCTGTTCACCATCAGGCAGTACCCAAGCAGGATCAGCGCACTGCCCAGGTAGAGCGGGTTGCGGGTGTACGCATAGGGGCCTGAGGTGCAGAGCTCTTCGTTCTTCCGGAGGTGGCCCAGGGCCCAAGACCGCAACAGCAGCCCCGCGGCAATCGGGACGAGCTCCCACACATCGGTCCAGTGCGACGGCCGAGCCACAATGAGAGCGGCCAACGCCGTCCAGGAGTGCAGGCGGCTCCTTGCGAGCTGAACCGAGCGGCCCGCCCGGGCGGCGCGGTCTCGCCACACATGCGAACCATTCCCCAGGGAACGTTGACGGTCTTCCATCATGCCAATACAGTCCACGTCCAGGTGTGGCGGGTGAGTCCGCGAGCGCGCTACGCCCCGCCAAAGAACCTCAAGTAGCGCCACGTCATGTCGCGGACACCCGGGATGCGTATGACGCGCTCCCGCGCGAACTCGAGTTCCTTCGCCATGTCGATGGCCGCGTTCTTGTTGGCGGGTTTGATGATTCCCCCGAGCTCAACGTGCCCGTGGGCGACGTGGATCATGAGCTGCGACGCATCGAGGGATCGGCGGACAATCTCGCGGCGCACGCGCATGGCAATCTGCTTATCCTCAACAGCCATCGATCGTCCCTCCATCGGCGGTGCCCGCCCGCTTGCGAGCGGGCACCGCGCGCCATCCAGCCTCCGGATTCGCTACGGGGCGGCCGGCTCCTCCGGGGCGCCCACGGTCTTCAGCAGCTCGGCCACCGCGGCCTCGATCTGGGGATCGCGGCCATCGCGATAGGCCTCATACGGGTAGGGCACCTCGATGTCGGGCGGCACACCGTAGTTCTCCAGGTTGGTGCCGTTCAGGGTATACCAGCCCGTCACGGGAATCCGGAACCCGTGGCCATTCAGGAGGGTGATATCATAAGTGCCAATCACACCCCCATAGGTTCGGACCCCGACGATCTTGCCCAGCTTCTTCTCTCGGAAGCCATTGGGGAAGATCTCCGAGTCGCTGGCACAGTGCTCATTGATGATAAGCACTTTCGGCTTGTCGTACTGGCGGATGGGCTGAGTAACCGCCGGCGCGTTCCGCTGGTTCTCGTAGACATGGACCTTCTTGGTGAGCTCTTCGAGCAGGTCATCGTGGATGCGGCCCCCGCCGTTGTAGCGGACATCGATGACCAGCCCCTCGTAGCGCTGGGCCTCGCCGAACAGATCGCGGCGGAAGCGCTCCAGCGATGCCCCGTCCATGCTCCGGATGTGCAGGTAGTACAGCCTTCCACCCGAAAGCTCGAGCACCCTGTTGCGGTTGTCCCGGACCCACTGTTCGTACCGCAGGTTCGCCCACTCGCCACCGCCGATGGGCTTCACGGAGATCGTCCGGGCGCCCTCGGCCTCGGGCTTGGAGTTCACGGTGAGCTTGACTCGCTTGCCGACCATCCCCTTGAGGGCATCGAAGAGACTCTCGCCAAACTGCACATCCTTCCCGTTGATCTGCAGGATGTACTCGCCGGCCGCCACCTCGCTGCCCGCTTTGGTGCACGGGCCGTTGTAGAGACGACCGATCACCTTCACGCCTGGACCCTCGTACGACTCATCGTAGTCGAGCCCCAGCAGGCCGGTTTCCGGGCCACTGATGCCGCCCCCGTAGCACCCCAGGTGCGATGCGTTCAGCTCTCCGATCATGCGCTGGACCACGATGTTGAAGTCACCGGGCACCAGGGTGCCATCCACCATCTTGGCGTACTTCTCGCGGATGGCCTTCCAGTCCACACCGTGGAAGTTGCCGTCATAGAAGTGCTCGTCCAGTGCCATCCACGCTTGGTTGAAGGCCGCCACTTGGCGGACGCGCGCATCGTCGACATACTCGAACCGGAAACTGACTTCCGACCCGCCGCCACCACCTGCGCCGACGTAGTAGGGCTTGCCGTTCGCCGAGTAGTACAGCCGATCGCCGCTTGCGGTCCACCGCAGCGCTCCAGCCGCGACGTTTCCGCTGATGAACGGCTTCGCGTCCTTCCCGTCGGGCTTCATCTGCCACACCTGCGGTTCGCCGCGGGGTGCCACGGTGTAGACCAGTCGGTCTCCCTTGGGGGCGATGGTCAGGTTGCCTTCGCCCTCGTTGGTCGACGTGAGCCGCCGAGCACGGTTCTCGATGTCATCGAAGTCGATGGCGATGGGCTCCTTCTCGGGTTGGGCCTCCTCGGCTGGCTTTGCCTCGCCCTCGGCCGGCTTGGCTTCCTCGTCCTTGGGGGTCTCCGGCGTCTCCCCATCGTTCCCACCGTTCGGCTTCTTCTCCCCATCCTCGGCCGGCTTCTCTGGCGGCGCCGGCTTCTTACCCTCTCGCTTGGCCTTCTCTTCCTCCTGAGCCTGGTAATCGTCGAACTTCTCGGCATCCTTGGTCAGGCGCACGGAGTAGATGTCCCCATTACCCGTGCGGGTTGAGACGAAAAACAGATACTCGCCGTTGGGATCCCACACGGGTGAGTAGTTGCCGCCGGGATACTTCGTGATGTTGTGGGCCTCGCCGCCCTCTGCGGGCACGATCCACAGGTCCCGCGTGCCGACAGTGTCCTGCAGCCCCAGGGCCAGCCAGTGCCCGCAGGGCGAGAAGCTGTACTCCTCGACGAAGGGGCCTGGGTGAACCTGCCGGATGTCGCCCCCCTCGGCCGGGATCGAATACAGCCCGTCGGCCGCCGAACGCGTGAAGTAGACCTGGTCGCCCTTCGGGTTGAACCGGGGCGAATGCTCGTACTCGGGCGTGTTCGTGAGCTGCCGCACCTGAAGCGTCTCGGCATCCGCAATGAACAGGTCGCTGTTGCCGGTGCGATCTGAGGTGAACACCAGCTTCTTGCTGTCGGGCGACCACATGAAGTCCGAGTCGTTCCCCGGGTGGTCCGTCAGCCGGATCGAGTCATTCTCGAACTCGGGTTTGAGCAACAGGATGTCGCCGTTCACACACACGGCCAGCAACTTCCCGTCCGGCGCCACCTCCAGCTCGGTAATGCCCGAGCTCACGCTCTTGCGGGACTCGAATGTCTGCGGATAGTCAATCGGTGCCCGCATCCGCAGCTCCTTGGGGTCCCCCCCCTTGGTCGGTACCGTCCAGAGGCCGTTCGCGTGCTCGAACACGATGGTGCTGCCGTTGGCCGAGATGCTGGGCCACATCGCGCCATCACCATCCAGCTTGGTGATGGCCTCGATGGCTCCGGACGCGAGGTCAAGTCGGTAGATGTTGGGAGCGCCGTCGCGCTCGCTGACGAAGTAGACTTGCCGGCCGTCAGGTGAGAACAGCGGCCATTCATCGCGCCCGTCGAAGTCCGTCAGGCGCCTCAGTTCTTTGGCCTCACGGTCATAGATGTAGATGTCCGGGTTCGTTGCACCGCGGTATCCGATGCGCCACCAAGAGCTACCGCCGCGAACACAGAGGAAGTCCCGGCCATCGGGGTCGTACATCCCGGGCGTCAGGTTGGTGACATCCTCCATCACCTTGGTCGTACGACCCGTGTCGACATCGATCTCATAGGGGCACTGGAAACGGGTCTCTCGCGCCGACGAGATCAGAAGGCGCTTGCCATCCGGCGACCAGTCCACCGGCCGATCGTTGGCGGAGTGGTACGTGAGCCGGGCGATCGTCCCGCCCTCGGCCGGCATGACGAAGACATCGTTATTGCCGTAGCGGTCTGAGGCGAACGCGATGTAGCGGCCGTCCCGCGACCACACCGCCCGGTACTCGTAGCCCTCACTCACCGTCAAGCGCCGGGCCACACGCGACGCGATGTCCGCAACCCACAAGTCACCACGGTAGCTGAAAGCGATCTCCTTGGCGTCCGGCGACAGCGCGGGAAAACGAGCGCCTTGGATGACAGGGAGGCGCTGCGCATCGGCCAACATCGATGGCGCCGAGACCTGCGACAACAGGAAGATCAGGAACACGGGCATGGATACCGCTCCTCGTATCATCAGAAACGCGGGCCGAAGTAGCGCCCACGACGCCTGGGTGGATAGCCGGTCATGCTTGGGCCGTTCCCCAGTTCCTCCGGGAACTCCTCGGCGTCCTGCTCGGCCAGCCAGCGCCGCCGCCGCACCCACACCACGCCGGCACACACGAGAAGGAGCACCGCCATGAAGCTGAAGATCAGTTCGTCCACGCGGTCCGCCAGCATCCGCCGGCGGAATCGGAGCCGCAGGTACTCCTTCCACTCAGCTTCCAGTGAGTCCAGATCCCGACCCGTCGCCGCCTCCAGCGCTTCGCGATGGCCCAGGCCTCCGCGCACGCCATCCAGATAGGCTCTGAGCACCAGAGGCCCGTGCCGCTGCTCCGCGAAGGCGAGGAACGTGGCGCTCTGAGCATACGCCACCGTCGCGGCCCGGTGCTGCGACGGGAAGTCGCGCTCGATCGATCCAAACCCGAGAAGCTTACCACCGAGCACGGCCTCCTGGAGGACTACCTCGTCGCTCTCGGTCCATTCGCCGGACACGTGCTTGGCGATCGCCTCCTCCATCCACAGCGGCACAGCTCGCGCGTGCGGTCCAAGGGACTCGTGGAGGTAGATGTGGCAGAGCTCGTGGGCAAGAACCTGGCGCAAACTCGGGAATGCCACGTCCCACTCCACGGCGATCCGCCGTTCCTCCGGGAGGGCCACTGCGGCCACGTACCAGGGCACGCGCAGCCCAATGGACTCGTGGAACTCCTGCGCGGACTCGCAGAAGCGAACCGTCACCGGGGGCGGGGCCTCGGTACCCAGCCGGGCGCTCACCGCCGCCCGGGCTTCGCTCAGTACCCGGAAGATCTCGCCGGTCGCCGAACGCCGGCGGGCATGGTACTGGATGGTGAAACCATCGCGTGACATCTCAAAGGGCTCTGTGGCGGATCCTGCCCCGGCCGGCAGTGCGACCGACAGCAGCAGCGCGAACGCCACGGATCGAGACGCCGCCACTAGCCTGCCTCCGGGTCGCTGCTCGCCCCCGGCGCCGACACCGCCCGCAGGTACTCCTCGATGAGCTGGGCGGCCCTCGATGCATCGTGCTCCAGAACGCAGACAACCCCCCACGGGGTGATCGCCGGAGGGGGCGCCACCCGCAGGTTCACCGTGCGGTCCTCGATCGCGGTCGCCCGAAGGCCTCCTTGCTCCAGAATCGCCACGATGTTGCCCGCCTCGAGCGCGTCCGTGGGCTGATAGACACTCACCAGGCGCTGCTCTCGCTTACGGTCCCTCCCGATCGGAACAGGCCCCCTCACCGTGGGTTGTCCGCAATCGGGACACTCCGTGCAGTGGTCGGCGAAACACTGTAGACACCGCGGGCAATGCGTCATGGCTGTCTCCCCGTCCCCCTCCTCCCCCGTCGATTCGGGGCTCCCTACTGCCCGAAGGTACTCCTCGATGAGCTCGGTCGCTCGAACGGCATCCGGTTCGAGGACGCATATCCCGCCGTAGCGGCCCACCCCGAGCGAGGAGACCCCGAAGACGTGCTCCGCCGAGTCCTCGCGCACGATGGCCCGGATGCCCGCCTGCTCGAGCAGACCCATGATGGCCCCCGCCGCCACGCGGTCCTCGAGACGGTGAACGCACACCAATCGCTCCTCACGCTTCTCGACCGGTCCAAGAGGGGCGAGCCCCCTGACCGTGGGCTCTCCGCACTCGGGGCACTCCGTGCACTGATCGCCGAACTGCCGCAGGCACTTGGGGCAACGCGTCATGGCGGCCTCCCATTCGGCCGTTAGCGGCTCCGCACCAACGCGACCGCGCCCAGCACGGCGAAGACTGCGTTGGGCATCCAAGCCGCCAGTACCGGGTCCATCCTTCCCGTGGGGCCGAGCACCTTGCTCCAAGCGAGAAGAAGGTAGTAGATAAAGAGCACAACTGCCGCCATCAGGAGGCCCGTGAAGGCGCTGGCGCCCGTCCCGAACCGCAATGCCAGCGGACCGGCCAGCAGTGTGAACGCCAGACACGCGAACGGAATCGCGAACTTCGAGTGCATCTCGCTGATCTCCATCGAGGCCTTTCGACCTCCGCGCTTCAGCTCATGCACCCTCTGGCTGAGCTGACCGACACTCATCTGCTCCGGGTTCCATCGGTCCTCCAGGTACTCGGCAAACACCTCCTTCAGGTCGATGGTGACCCTATCGGCCACCATCCCGGCCCTCAGATAGCCCTCATCATCAAACTGGAACATGCACCCATCCGAGAGGTGCCAGACGTTGTCCTTGAGCTCAGCCTGGCTCGCCACCACAAACTCAGGGAACGACTGGGGCAGGAGCCGGCAGAGGACGACCCCCTTGAGCAGATCATGCGCGAGGTCCATGTCTTTGGCGAAGAAGATCACATCGCCACCCGGCGGCTTGATCACCAGGTCCTCACTGGGTTTGAGTTCTGCCTGCTGGAGGAGTATGCCTCGGACGGCGTTGTCAGACACGTGATTGGCCCACGGCACCACGGCATCATAGATGGTGAAGTCGATCACCGAGAGCAAGAGGCCAGCGGCGAAGAAGGGCAGCAGGATGCGCCGCGGTCCCATCCCACCCATGCGCAGGCCAGTGAGCTCTCCATCGCGGGCGAACCGGTTGATCGTCAGGGCCACCGCGAACAGGAACGCCATGGGCGCGCACAGCACCAGCGCGAAGGGGACGCGGAAGACCAGATACCGCAGTGTCAGATCCCAGGGCAAGGGGCGCCCCTCGGCCGACTTGAGCAGCAGGAACAGGAAGTTGCCAACGAGCAGGAGTACCAGGCCGATGATCCACGAGAAGAAGGGAACAATCAGCTCCGAGGCCAGGTACCGGTACACGAGTCTGAGCATGTCCGCCCCCCTCCGGCCTCCTCACTCGCTGCGCCAGATCAGGAAGGAACCGGCGACGAGGTACACGATGTTCTGGATCCACGCGCCAAGCGCCGGGTCCATACGGCCGGCGTGCCCCAGGATCTTGCCCCAGGCGAGAATGACGTAGTAGACGAAGAGCACCAGGGTCGCGAGCAGCAGCCCGGTGAAGCTCCCCCCGCCGCCATAGCGGAGCGTGAGCGGACCCACCACCAGGGAGAACGCGATACACGCACACGCGATGGCGAACTTCGAGTGGAACTCGTTGATCTCCACATTGGCCGGCTGTCCGCTATCACGCAGGAATCGAATGCGCTCGGCCAACTGTCTTGTCGACTGCTCCTCGGGGCTCCGGTAGTCCTCCCAATAGTTCGTAATGATGGCGCGCAGGTCGATATCGATGGTCTGCACCGGCCCGTGCTGGATGACGCGGCCGTCGCGGTCGAACACATACCGGCGGCCGCCATTGAGCCGCCACATGTCGTCCACGAAGACCGCCGACTCGGCCACCGTGAACTCGCGATGGTGTGGGTCAAATGCCCTTGCCAGGACAACGGTGCGGAGCGTGTTGCTGGGCAGATCGGCGTGACGCACATAGAGCATCGTATCGCTCTGAGGTACCTTGACCAGCACGTCACGCGTGGTATCGAGGGTGATGTTGCCCATCAGGATACTTCTCAAGCCTGAGTCCGCCTTGTGCTGGGTCTGGGGCATGATCCGATCACTGACCACGAAGGCCGCCAGAGCCCAGAACACGCTGGCGATGATCGAAGGGGCCAGGATGCGTCTGGGCGTCAGGCCGCCCATCCGCATGGCGGTGAGCTCGCCATCACGACCGAACCGGTTGAGGCACAGTGCGGTACCGAACAGATACGCCATCGGGATGCCCATGAAGATGGCATAGGGTATGCGGTACACCAGGTGCTGGATCGTGGCGTCCCAGGGGAGATCCCGGCCGCCGGCCAGGCGGAGGAGAATGAACAGGAAGTTCCCGTCGAGCACGACCACGAGCCCAAACAGCCACGCCACGACAGGGAGCATCATCTCGGCGGCCAGATAGCGATAAAGGATGGGAACCCGGAGGCGGTGTCTCACAGCCATGTGACGCACCGGTCCGTGCGCGTATTCACCGGGTGCACCCTATCCGGGGCGCTGATGGAGCATGAAGCGCTCCACTTCCGCCAGCCTGGGGATTCCCGCCCGGCCACCGAGCGAGGTGCACTTGAGGGCGGCCGTGGCCGACGCGAACTCAACGATGCGGCGGAGATCCCAGCCGCGCACAACGCCCAGGGCGCAGGCACCATGGAAGACGTCACCGGCCCCCGTTGTGTCGACGACATCGACCTTGTACGCCGGAACCGAGAACCTCTCATCGCGCGTGAAACACTGGCATCCCTTCTCCCCCATCGTGATGATCACCACACTGGGGCCATAGCTGAGAAGAAACTCGACGGCGCGCTTGAGGCTCCGTGTCTCTGCGAAGGCCGTGGCGAACTCGGCCGGGCCAATCACATAGTCGCACAGCGGCACCACCTGGCTGACGCCCGGCACCACGGCATCGGCATCGAGGATCACTGGGATTGAGGCTTCACGCGCCCAGGCCGAGGCCACCGTGGCCGCGCCGAGCTCGTAGGGATCCACGACCAAGCAGCCCGCCCGCCGGATCACATCCTGCCGCAGGTCGGATTCGGCCAACGGCGGCAGCGTCCCACCGTTGTAGACTATGGAGCGGTAGCCCGACTTGCGATCGACCATCACGAAGGCGAAGACGCTGCTGGCACCTTCGACCTGGGAGACGTAGCTGACATCGACTCCCTCTCGCTCCAGTTCGGCGAGCTGGAAGTGCCCCATGCTGTCGCTGCCCGTTCGGGCGAAGAGGCAGGCAGACAGGCCGAGGCGCGCCGCCGTGACCATGGCGGTGGCCGCAGGCCCGCCGCCCTGGACGCTGAAGTCCTCCATGCGCATCTTCTCGTCGGGCTTGGGGGGACTGGGCACCACACACAAATAGTCCAGGGCGCTGGCCCCAACGCCCACCACATCAAACGCCATGGTCGCACCTCAGAGACAGACAACACCGGCAGCGCCGGTCGAACCGTTCACGGAACCATGTTCGGCTGCCGTCCAGGTCAACTCCTCTCATCCACAGGAATCGGCCCGGCTGAGCCGTCGGTCCGGGGGCACAGAGTCGTCGGAACAATGAAGCGAGGCCTCTCGTTGTCTGAGGAGCAGTACCGACTCACAAGAGGGGGGAGTCGCGTGTCCACCACGCGTCCACGACTGGGCGAAGTGCTGGTGAAGAATGGCGTCATCACCGGTGACCAGCTCGACGAGGCCCTGGCGATCCAGGCCGAGCGGGGTGGCAAGATCGGCCCGATCCTCGAAGACCTGTTTGGAGTCCGGGCCGAGGACATTGCCGATGCCCGGGTTGACCAGGCATGGCCAGAGCTCACCGAGACAGATAACGGAAGCGGGTCCGCCTGAGGCGGGATGGCCGTGGAACGCCGCGCGGTCGCCGTGGCATGGGGGATGGCCACCCGCTCGCATCGTCGCTCGGGCGGGTGGCCATCGTCGGGGTGGCGTGACGTCTTTGGGGTCAGACGCGGAAATGGGCGACCATGGCCTGGACCCGCTCGGCCGCCGCCGAGACCTCCTGAGAGACGGCCGTCATCTCCTCGATGCCCGCGGCCAGCTCCTCGGTGGCCGCTGACGATTGTTCGGCGGCGGCCGCCGCGCCTTCGGCGAGCCCGAAGGCGTCTTCAGTGCTGGCGCGCACCCGCGAGGCGACTTGGGCGACGGCGGCCAGGATCTGCTGGCTTCGCTCGCTCAAGGACTCGACCTGGGAGGTTATCCCCCGCGTTTGCTCGCATTGGGCCAGAAGCTGTTCGGTGGCGGCACTGATCTGCTGAACGGCACTGGCGGCGTCCGAGACGGATGCCACGATCTCGTCGATGGCCTCGCCCGCCTGCGTGGCCAGGCGTAGCCCCTCAGCCATCTCGGTGGCGCCCGAGCGCTGGCACTCGACGGCCTCGGCGACGCCGCGTTGCACCTCCTCGATCAGGGACCGGATCTCGCCGGCCGACTGGGTCGCCCGTTCGGCGAGCTTGCGGACCTCATCGGCCACCACGGCGAAGCCTCGGCCGTGTTCACCCGCCCGCGCGGCCTCAATGGCCGCGTTGAGGGCCAGCAGGTTGGTCTGCTCCGACACGTCATCGATCACATCGACGATGTCGCCGATGGCGCCGGACTTCTCGGCGAGGCGCTCGATGCGCCGCGTCGACTCCTCGGCGGAGGCACCCATCCGCTCCATGCCCTCGAGCGATGCGCGGACCATAGCCCCGCCGCGCAGGGCAGCTTCCTGGGCGGCACTGGCCGAGCGGCCCACTTCCTCAGCCTGCGCGGCAGCGCTTTGGACCGCCTGGCCCATCTGCTTCAGGCTCAGCGCGGCCTCGCGGACCTGGGCCACCAGCTGGCAGGAGGAGTCCACCAGTGATGCCACGGCCTGGTCTTGCTCGCCGACCAGCTGGGTTGCCTCGATGAGGGCCTCGCGCTGACGGGCCGCCCCCTCGGCCACACTGCCCGATGACGAGGCAATCTCCTGGACGCCCGACGCGGCACCCTCGGCGCTGGCCGCGGTCGTTTGACACCCGCTGGAGACCTGTACGGTGGCGTCGCGGATGTCACGCACCATCTGTGCCAGCCCCGCGACGAAGCGGTTGAACGCCTCGGCCAGGCGGCCGACCTCATCGCGGCTCGAGACCTCGATCTGCTGGGTGAGATCGGCTCCGCCGCCCGAAATGGCCTCGAGCCGCTCCAGGACTCGCCGGATGGGCTGCACGACTCGTCGCGCTATCCATCCGCCGAGCAACGAGGCACACAGCAACCCGAACACGGCGCTGATGACCAGGGACCGGGAGACGGCATGGACGGATGAGTTGATCTCGTCCTCGTAGCTGCCCGCACCGATGATCCAGTCCCATGGCTCGAAGTGGACGAGCCGCACCAGCTTCATGCGAGCTTTGTCTTCACCGTCGTTCTTCCAGGCGTAGCGGATCCAGCCGGTGCGACGCGCCTCGCTCTGCGGGTCGCAGATCTCCTTGATGAACGGGCGACCGGTGGCATCCTTGGTTTCGAGGATGTTCTCGCCGTCACGCTTTCCACCCGCGCTCACGACGTAGTTACCCTGGCTGTCCAGTACGAACGCGTATCCGGTCGCGCCGACCTTGATGTCCATGATGCCCTGCCGCAAGGACGTGACGCTGTCCTGAGGCACGCCGACGTAGAGGGCGCCGATGACTTGGCCCGCCGGCCCCCTGAGCGGCTCATAGACGGCCACGTAGGGCTTGCCCATCACGTTGGCGATGCCCCGGTACGTCTCCCCCCGCAGCACGGCCTGGGTCACGGGACTGGACACCGGAATGTAGGTGCCCACCGCGCGAGTGCCGTCGTTTCTCTTGACATTGGTCGATACCCAGAGGAGGCCCGGCTCGGTACGCTGGAAGATGGTGCAGGTCGTCTCGTCGGCCGTGAGGTCGCGGACGCGGTCGACGATGGTGGAGTCCCCATGGATCGGCTGCGGACCAACGCGCCAAGTCGGTACCTGAACCATGGTGGACTGACCGGTAACCTGGTCGATCGCCTGGAGTGTGGTCTGGGGACCTTCGGTGATGTTGCCCCCGTACTCGGCGATGATGCGCTTTGTGATGCGCAGGTCATTATCCAGAGTCTTGCTCAGTAGATCCTGCTGGACCTGGCACATAGCCAGGACCCCTCGAGTGATGGCCTCCAGATTCTGCCGGGCCGTACTGGCGACTTCGGGCCGAACCGTTCGAAGAGCGAACACCCCCTCTGCGGCAGCGCACAGGGCGCCGACCACGACGAACGCGACAAGCAGCTTGGCAGCCAGGCCGCAAGACCGCAGGCCTCGCCGCACAGGAAGACCCTCCCATCCGTTCGCGGCGATGTGGTCCCACACACGTGGGATCATCTTCATAGACATTGTTCCATCGGGGAGCTATGGGATGAAGTGGGGTGGCTGGTATGTTAGGTCTCTGTGACGCTCGCGCTCGGGGCCGGACCGTCGCCGGGGTTCAGACGGGTACGTACATACCAATGGCGGCAGCGACGCGCCGGGTATCTCGTGGCTGATCGCTGCCGCCGGGACAGATTCCGGTCGGACGGACGAGCTAGACGCGGAACCGCGAGACCATATCCTTGACCCGCTCGGCGGCCGAGGAGACCTCCTGGGTGATGGCGGTCATCTCCTCGATGCCGGCAGCGAGTTCCTCGGTGGCGGCGGAGGACTGCTCGGCGGCCGCCGCAGCACTCTCGGCGAGTTGGCAGGCGCCCTCGGTGCTGGAACGCACGCGGGACGCCACATCGGCGACCATGGCCAGCATTTCCTGGCTCCGCTCGCTGACGGCCTCCATCTCCGAGGCCAGGGCGCGAGTCTCCTCGCACTGGGCGAGCAACTGCTCGGTGGCCGCGCTGATCTGCTGTACCGCTTCGGCGGCATCGGCCACGGACCCGACGATCTCATCAATCGCCTCGCCGGCCTGGGACGCCAACGCGAGCCCCTCGGCGACTTCGCGGGTGCCGGCCCGCTGGCATTCGACGGCCTCGGCCACGCCGTTCTGGACCTCGCGGATCAGCGAGCGGATCTCGTCGGCCGAGTGAGTGGCTCTCTCGGCCAGCTTGCGGACCTCGTCGGCCACGACGGCGAAGCCCTTGCCATGCTCTCCGGCGCGGGCGGCCTCGATGGCAGCGTTCAGAGCGAGCAGGTTCGTCTGCTCCGACACGTCGTCGATGACGTCAACAATGTCGCCGATGGCGCGCGATTTCTCAGCGAGGTGTTCGATGCGGCGCATGGACTCCTCTGCCGACGCCCCGGTCCTCTCCATGCCCTGGAGGGACGAGCGGACCATGGTACCCCCTCGCTGTGCCGCCTCGTGCGCGCGCTCAGCCGCCTGGGCGACCGACTGAGCCTGGTCGGCGGCGCTCTGCACCGCCTGACTCATCTGCTGCAGGCTCAGGGAAGCCTCGCGGACCTGCTGGACCAGCGCGCTGGCGGACCCGGCCAGGGAGGACAGGGCGCTGTCCTGCTCGCCCACGAGCCGGGATGCTTCGGTGAGGCTTGCGCGCTGCTGCGCGGCCCCCTCGGCCACGCTGCCCGCGGTGGTGGCGATCTCCTGCACACCACATGCCGCGGCCTCCGCACTGCTCGCGGTGGTCTGGGCTCCGTGCGAGACCTGGTCGGTGGCCTCGCGGATGTCCCGTACCATCTGAGCCAGGCCGGCGACGAAGCGGTTGAAGGCGGCGGCGAGACGGCCGGTCTCGTCGACGGAGAGCACCTCGAGCTCCTGAGTCAGGTCGGCCCCTCCACCGGAGATGGCTTCAAGCCGCTCAGCCACGCGCCGGATGGGCTTCGCCACGCCGAACGCGATCCATAGGCCAACCACGGCCGCGACGGCCAGCGCAGCGGCGGAGCTCTTCAGGATCGAGCGGGTCACCGCGGCCACGGGCTTTTGGAACTCATCCACGTAGCTCCCGGCACCGATGACCCAGTTCCATGGCTCGAAGTAGGCGAGACGTACAATCTTCACGCGCGCGGCCTTCTCCCCCTCGTTCTGCCAGGGGTACTCGATCCAGCCCGTCTTCCGCGCCTGGCTCTCCGGGTCGACGATCTCCTTGATGAACTCGCGGCCGTTGGCATCCTTGGCTCCGAGAATGTTCTCGCCGTCCCGTTTGCCATCTTTGCTGATGACGTAGTTGCCCTTGCTGTCCAGGACGTACACGTAGCCGGTGTCACCGACTTTGATGTCCATGATGGCCCGCCGCAGCGACGTGACGCTCTCCTGGGGGACGCCCACGTACAGCGCACCGATGACCTCCCCGGCCTCACCTTTCAGCGGCTTGTAGAGCGCCACGTAGGGCTTGCCCATCACGTTGGCGATGCCCTGGTAGGTCTGCCCCCGGAGGACGGTCTGCGCCACCGGGCTGGACGCGGGGATGTAGGTGCCGACGGCGCGGGACCCGTCGCCCTTCTTCACATTGGTCGAAACGCGCAGCAGACCCGGTTCGGTGCGCTGGAAGATGGTGCATGTTGTGCCTTCAGGGGCCAGCCGCTGGACGGTGTCGACGATGGTCCAGTCATCGTGAACCGGCTGTGCCCCCGCCCTCCACGTCGGTACGGTGACGGTGGTCGTCGCCTGGGTGGTCTGGTCGGCTACCGTCAGAGTGACCTTGGGCCCTTCGGTGATGCGGCCGTACTGGGCCAGGGTGCTCTCGGCCAAGCGGAGGTCGAAGTCGAGCACCTGGTTGAGCAGATCCTGCTGGGCTTGGCACATGGCCAGAACGCCGTTGGTGATGGCAACCAGGTTTTCGCGGCCCATGGCCGTGACTTCGGGCCGCGTCGCGCGGACCGCGAGCGCGCCCTGCAGAGCGACACACAGGACTGCGATCGCGATGAACGCGAAGGAGAGCTTGGCAGCCAGGCTCCGAAAGCGAAGACGCAACACATCAACCTCCCCCACGACTTCATGGTAAGCCCCCACGCACGAGCGCCCGCTTCGGCTGTGGGCGCGGAGGAATCCATACCATGGTGCGAAAGCAGAGGGGACGGGTTGTGTATGCAAGTTGCATGGACTTGACGCAGATTTGACAGTGTAGGCGATGTAATGCGTTCTGGTGGGGCGGCGGGAGCAGAGCGGAAGAGGGCCGGCCGGGCGAACGGCCGGCCCCCGGGTGTCGTGTTGACCTAGCCGCCCATGATCTGGCGGACGATGTACATCTCGAGCACCTCGTAGTCGCGGGTTCTCCGGAGCTCGGAGATCTCGGACGCGTCGAGGCTGCGAACGATATCGACGAGCCGGAGGAATATCTCCTTGCTATTGGCCAGGTGCTGGAAGCTTCGCTCGGTGGCCTGGGTCCGCATCGCCTTCACATCGAACCCCACCATCTCGCCGTTGCGGCCGTAGCCGCTCTCCTCGAGCACGCGCACCTGGTTGAATGCACGCCGGAGATCGACGGCTCCGAAGGCCTTATCCTCATCGAACTTGAGACCATTCTGATCGTTCAGGTGCACCCCCCACAGCTTGCCGTGCCACAGGGCGAAGGCCATCTCGTCGGAGGGATCGAGCCCGGCGAGGATGGCGTGGGCCGACTCGATCAGAACTCCGACCCGGTCGGGGTCTTTGGTCCGGTAGGCCATGGCGAGGAAGTGCCCCGTGGTGGGGAAGTAGGCGTGGTCCATGGGCTCATTGGGCTTCATCTCGCCCAGCACGCGGATCTCGGGATCGCGATCGAGCAGGGCATTGATGTAATCCACCATGAGCCCGACGGCCGCCTTGGCGTCCTTGGCCTCGCGGATGTAGGTGCCCTCACGGGCGGGCCAGAGCACGATGTTGCGGGTGCCTATCATCTTGGCGATATCGACGGCTCGGAGGGAGCGGTCGAGCGCGTACTTTCGGCACCGGGGATCGTTGGACGTGACGGCGCCGTCGATGGTTCGGGGATCCTCCCACAGTCGGGGTGCCACGAACTCGGCGACCATGCCGTGGTCGTCCAGGATCTTCTTGACCTCGGCCGCCACTCGGGCGGTGGTGGCTGGGTCAGCATCGGCACTCACGACGTCGTCGTCGTGGAACTGCACGCCGTGGTATCCCAGGGACTGGAGTTTCGCCACCTTAGCGGCGAAGTCGATCTCGTCGCGGACCGGGGGCCCGAAGGGATCCGCGCCGCTGTGGACATTCCAGGGTCCTGCGGTGAATCGGTACTGAGTGTGTTCCGCCATAACGACCTCCCCAATAACGGGTCCAGGGCGCCGAGACTAGGCAGCGGCGCGCCCTGACGGTGTATCCCGCATCGTTGCCGCCGAATCCTCCCCCGGGGCGCGGCTAGTCGGCAGCGGCGTGACGGGCGAGCAACTCGACGGCGTCGACGTAGCCGGCGAAGCGAGCCAGATCCGCAGGCGTGTGGCCCCACTCATCCCGGACGTCCAGGGACGCGCCTCGGGCGGCCAGGCGCTCGACGACCTCGACGTGACCGGCGTATGCGGCCAAGTGCAGCGGCGTGGTGCCGGCGCGGGTGGTGGCATCAACGTTCGCGTCGTGCTCGAGAAGCTGCTCGACCACAGCCGTGTGGCCCTCGTGGGCGGCCGCGTGCAGGGGTGTCGGGCCCGCTGCCAAGGGCGCATCGATGGCCGCTCCGCGGGCGAGCAGGAGTTCGACGAGGCCGGCGTCCCCGCTCTTGGCTGCGAGATGGAGGGCCGTCCATCCGCCGGCCGTGGCGCGGCAGGGGTCGGCACCCGCATCCAATAGCAGGCGCGCGGCATCTGCGTGTCCCCCCTTGGCAGCGCTGTGGAGCGGCGTCCATCCGTCGTCCACCTCGGCATTGGCGTCAGCCCCGGCAGCCAGCAGGGCGCGGATGGTCTCACAGCAGCCCGCGCGCGCCGCCTCATGCAGTGTCATCGGGATCACCTCTTCCCGGTCATCGGGCACTAGCCTGCTCGCTCAGACACCGGGTCCATCTGCTCCACCGTGGCGTAATCCCCTGCGTCAGCAGCCTGATCGAGGCGCCGCACGATCCGGCACAGCCAGTTCTCATCATCAGTCTCGGGCGCGTCGGAGCGGAAGTGAGCGCCACGGCTCTCCCTGCGGCACAGCGCCGATTCGGCGATCAGCCGCGCGACGGTCAGCATGTTGCACAGCTCGAAGGCCGCGGCATCCCATGCCGGGGTGCCCATGGCGCGTTCCCACTCGCGAATCTGATCGATGGCCGCTTCGAGCCCGGGGCCGGACCGAACGATGCCACATGCGGACCACATGAGGTTGCGCAGGGCCTGGGTGGTGGCCTCCACATCCAGCGAACCCCTGGATCGGCTGCCATTGCCGGAGATCTGGCGCGGGACCGCGGTCATGTGCGACAGATCCTCGTCAGAGAGCGAGGCGGCACTGGCGCCCGATCCGGTGCCAAACACCAGACCCTCGAGCAGGGAGTTCGAGGCCAACCGATTGGCGCCGTGAATCCCCGTGCAGGCGCATTCGCCGCAGGCATAGAGGCTCGGGAGTGACGTGCGGCCGTCGGCGTCCACCCGGATGCCCCCCATGGCATAGTGAGCGGCGGGGGCGATGGGCACGGGTTCCTTGCGCGGATCATAGTTGCTGCTCAGGCAGGTGCGGAGGATTGTGGGGAAGTGGTTCTCGATCTCCTCGGTGCTCAGGGAGGAGAAGTCGAGAAGGACGTGGTCGGCCCCCGTGCGATTCATGCGGTCGAAGATGGCTCGGGCAACCACGTCGCGGGGCGCCAACTCGCCGTCGGGGTGGTACTCGCGCATGAATGCGACGCCGGAGACGTCGCGTATGATGGCCCCCTCGCCCCGGACCGCCTCGGAGATCAGGAACATCGGGTACGTGTCGGTCGCCAGCGCGGTGGGGTGGAACTGGACGAACTCCATGTCCATCACATCCGCGCCGGCGCGGAACGCGGCGGCGATGCCGCCGCCGGTGGCGACGGTGGGGTTGGTGGTTCGCGCGTAGACGGCGCCGAGGCCGCCCGTGGCCAACACGGTGGCCGGCGCCAGGATCACGGCGAGCCGGCCGCGGTCGGGCATGAAGGTCAGGGCGCCGACGCACCGGCCGTCGTGTGTCAGCAGATCCACGAGCAGAGTGCCCTGGCGGAGGTCCACATTGGCGTGGTTGAGGACGGCGCGCGAGAGAGTCTCGTGGATCTCTCTTCCCGTGGCGTCGCCGCGGGCATGGGCGATGCGACGGCTACTGTGAGCCGCCTCGCGCCCCAGGCACAGGACGCCGTTCTCGGAGTCAAACGTGGCGCCCATGGCGATGAGTTCGAGGACACGCAGCGGCCCCAGGGTGACGAGCTGGTTGACGTTGTCTTCGTCGCACAGTCCTGCGCCCGCGGCGAAGGTGTCTTGGGCATGCAGGGCGGGAGTGTCGTCGGGTGAAAGAGCGGCCGCGATGCCCCCTTGGGCGTAGGCCGTGTTGTTCTCATAGAGCGTGCTCTTGGTGAGCAGTACGACACGCTTGCCCAGGTTCGCGGCACTGAGCGCGCACGAGAGCCCGGCCACACCGGTGCCGACGACGAGCACGTCACACGTGTGCCGGTCGAGCGTGGAGAGATCGCAATCGACGAGATACCGCCGTCCCATTGGGTGCCATTCGCCTCTAGACCGCCGCCGCCTCGCGCTGATGGGCTGGGAGCACCTCGTTCATGCTCCCGGTGCGGTAGCCCTGGAGATCCAGGGATACGTAGGTATAGCCGATTCCCCGGAAGCTGGCCACAACCTCCTGGCGCAACCCGGGATCGGCAAAGCGATGGATCTCCTCGGGGTCCACCTCGATACGGGCCAGCCCCCCCGAGTGGTGCCGGACACGGATCTGCCGGAACCCCATGCTGCGGAGAAGGTCCTCGGCCGCCTCGACCTGGGCCAGTGCCTCGCGCGTGATGGGGGTGCCGTAGGGGAATCTGGAGGACAAGCACGCAGCCGACGGGCGGTTCCAGGTCGGCAACCCCAGCCAGCGCGAGAGCTCGCGGATCTCGCGCTTGCCGAGTCCGGCCTCGCGGAGCGGGCTGCGAATACCGAGTTCGCCGAGCGCCCGTGCGCCGGGGCGGAAGTCCTCCAGGTCGTCGACATTGGAGCCGTCCGCGACGCACGGCAAGCCCTCGGCCTCGGCCATGCGTCTGAGAGTCGAGAACAGCTCGGTCTTGCAGTGGTAGCAGCGGTCGGGAGGGTTCCCGGCGAAGCCGGGGAGAGCGAGTTCGCTGGTTTCGATCTCGGCCGCGCGCGCGCCGATCGCACGGATGTACTCGCGGGCCTCGGCACGTTCGCGAGCCGGGTACGTTTCCGAGCAGGCCGTGACGGCCAGAGCGCGCGGGCCCAGCACATCGTGCGCCACCCGCAGCAGGAGCGTGCTGTCCACGCCACCCGAGAAGGCGACCAGGACGCCGCCCATGTCGCGCAGGATGTCCTGTAGGCGCGCGTACTTTCGTTGGAGCTCCCGGTCCACGGGATTCCACCCCGATTGCGACTGCGCGGCCGCCGGGCCGACGCGATCGGCAACGCTACCCTCCTAAGCATAACGCCTCGGGGGGCCGATGGGGTGCCGAACCGCTACAGACAACGCGGGCGCGCTGAGAACCCGGCGCGCCCGCGTTCCGACGCTCCCTGTTCGGGCGGCTAGCGATAGTCGATATCGGGAATCTGGATCCCGCTCCAGGCCCCGCTTTTCACGGCCGAGAGCTTGTCGGGGGTGATCTGCGAGTACTTCATCCACTTGCCATGGCCGTCACAGAAGCCGATGTTCATGCCGCCGTTGTGGCGGATGCGCGGCTGACAGGGCCAGGCCGGGTTGTAGCCCCAGCCATACATGTGCTGAGCATTGTGCATGTCGGGGCAGCAGGCCTCGAAGATCAGCAGTGTCTCGGCCGGCGCCTCGATGGCGGCGTCGGGCTGTCCGGCCGGTCCGAAGTGCCGCGACGCGCCGTCAGACCATGACACCGGCCCCCACGCCCCGTTGTAGGTCTCGATCCCGTTGAGGCAGTAGGAGATCTGAAATGCGCCCCCGGGGCCGATGGGTTGGCCGTCGCGGCCCAGGTTCAACGGAGACGTCCAGGAGTTGTTGGCCGTGTAGTCGTAGTAGTGGCTGTTGCACACGCTGATCTGCATGTTCTTGGTGTACGGGTAGATGAGGCTCGGCCAGTAGATGACCTGTCCCAGCGAGTCGCCCATGCCGTAGGCGAGGGTGACTTGGTCCCAGTCCTGTGCGTACATGACGGCGCCGAGGGCGAGTTGCTTCACATTGCTCAAACAACTGGCTTGGCGTGCTTTCTCGCGGGCCTTGGCGAAGACGGGAAAGAGGATGGCCGCGAGGATTGCGATGATGGCGATGACCACAAGCAGTTCGATGAGGGTGAAGCCACGACGGTAGCGCACGCGCGTTTCCTTCCTCTCCTGGGACTTGGCCCAGAATGCATATTCCATGATAAGTATATCATCCGCGAGGCCAGTGAGGCTGCGGTCTGTCAGGGGCACGGGCCGGTAGAGGACGGCGAAGTGTGCTGCCTCCACGGTGAGCTGCTCTTTGCCGTGGCCGTCACGGAGCATGTGTGGGAGCGGGCGCCGCTACACGCCCTCCTGCAGCTTCCCCTGGGCGTAGTCGCCGCTGTGGCCCATGTAGGCGGGGATCGGCACATCCCACCAGCCCATGGCTGGCGTGCCGGTGTGTGGCCAGTCCCGAGCGACGAGTGCCTCGACCACTGCGGGCCGACCGGCGTCCAGGGCGTCGCGAATGGCCGGGCCGACCTGGTCCGCGCGCGAGATGCGCGTGCTCCAGCAGCCGAAGTCGCGGGCGATCCCCGCCAGGTCCGGCGAGTAGGGCTGGCCCTGACGCTCGAAGTCGGTGGCGTAGCGACAGTCCTCGCCGAATGCCGCCATCTGCAGATCGCGGATCGAGATCCATCCGAAGTTGTTCGCAACGATGAAGACGACGGGGATGCCGTAGCGCACGGCCGTGGACAGCTCCTGCACGTGCATGAGGAAGTCGCCGTCACCGACCACGCCGGCCACGGGGCGCTCCGGGCATGCCAGCTTGGCGCCCAGCGCGGCAGGGAGAGTGAAGCCCATGGTTGAGAAGCCTCCGGTCGTGATGCACGTCCCGGGCTCGTAGAAGGGGAACTCCTGGATCATCTGGGCTTGCGTGTTCCCCGAGGAATGGACGATCAGCGTCTCGCGCGGAAGGGCTTGCCGGGCTTGCCGCAGCAAGGAGGAGATGTCCATGGGGTCGCGGTCTGCATCACGGCATCCGGCGAGCGTGGTGAGCCATTCATCGCGGCGCCGGCCGATCTCTGCCGTGTAGCCGGCCTCGCGCCAGTCGCGTGGACCGAGAGCCTCGAGGGCATCCGCCAGCGCCGCCAATCCCGCCCGGGCGTCGGCGACGATGCCGACCTCGACCGGATAGTTCTTGCCGATCTCATGCGGGTCGATATCGAGCTGAATGATCCGGGTGCCCTCGGCCGCGAATGCCACGTCGTGGCGGTACGAGCAGGCGGTCTCATCGGCGAAGCGGCAGCCGACGGCGAGGATCACGTCGGCGGAGCGCGTCAGTGCGAGGCCACACTCGCTCCCCTTGGCCCCCGTGCACCAGGCGTAGAGGGGATGGTCGGCCGGGAAGGATCCCAACCCCATCATCGTGTTGACGACGGCCGCACCGCAGGCCTCGGCAGCCCGCATCAGCTCGGGATAGGCTCGAGCCGACCGGACGCCTCCGCCGACGAGGATCACCGGCCGGGTGGCGCCATGCAGAAGGTCGGCGGCGCGCGAGATCTCGCGAGGGTCGGGGAGTGGGGCGCTCGCCGGCCGGCGCAGACGCAGGTCGGGCAGATCGACATCCACAGCCTCGGCCTGAACATCCATCGGGAGGCCGATGGTGACGGGCCCCGGGCGACCGGTCAGCATCTGGTTGAATGCCCGGCTCATGATCCGGGGTATCTGGCGCGCCTGGAGGGCCATGAAGTGGCGCTTGCTCACGGGTTCGAGGACGCGCCAGTTGGCGGCGTCGGTGTGCCGTTCGATCTCCTGGAGCACCCCGACACCGAACATATGCACATGGGTCTCGCCGGTGAACACCAGCACGGCCGTCGAGTCCACATAGGCCGTGGCCAGGCCGATGGCCGTGTTGAGGGCCCCCGGGCCGATGGACGTGAAGGCGGCCAGGGGCCGGCCCGCTGCACGGTAATAGCCGTCGGCGAGGTGCACCGCTGCACTCTCGTGTAGTGGCTGCAGCACTCGGATCCGATCGCTCCGCAGGCGCAGAGCGTCCACCAGCGCAATACTGCCATGCCCGGGTATTCCAACCACATAGGGCACGCCTGCCTGAATCAGCAGCTCGGCGATGATCTCTCCACCAGTCAAACGCATCGACAACCCACTCCCACACCACAGAACGGAATAGCCCAGGCGTTCGGCGCCGGAGGTTCGGGAACCTTGTGGGCGGGGCGATCGCGCGATAGACTGCCCGGCGGAGGATGACCATGGGTTCGCGTCCGCTCGAGGGATTCGAGTCGACCTACGCTCGCGCACTGTACCGCGCCGCCGGGCATGGCCCACGGCAGTTCGGCGGGCCGCTGGTGGGCATTATCAACTCCTATTCCACCGCCAACCCGGGCCATGCGCACCTCGACCGATTGGGCCGGGTGGTGCGCGAGGCCGTGGCGGGGTCGGGGGGCATGCCCATTGAGTTCGGCGTTCCAGCGCCCTGTGACGGGATCGCCCAGGGGCCAGGCATGCACTACATCCTCCCCATGCGCGAGGCCATTGCGGCCGCGGCAGAGCTCGCACTTCAAGCCCACAGCTGCCAGGCGGCCGTGATGATCGGGTCGTGTGACAAGATCATCCCGGGTCTTCTCCTGGCAGCCGCCCGATGCAACCTACCCACGCTCTTCGTTCTGGGGGGCGTCATGCCCGTGGGGCAGACGAGCCTGGGGCCCATGGTGGCTTCGGATGTCAAGGAGGCCATGGGACGCGCCGCGGCGGGGACCATCAGCCTGGGGCAGCTCGACGACGTCGAGGCGCACGCCTGTCCGTCGCCCGGTGCCTGCAACATGATGGGCACGGCGCTGACCATGTCGTGCGTGGTCGAGACCCTGGGCCTGGGGCTGCCCGGTAGCGCCACGGTGGCGGCCCTCTCGGATGACCATTTGGCCGTGGCCCACGACGCGGGACGCCGCATCGTGGCTCTGGCCGATGGTGGACCGAGGGTACGCGACTGCCTGGACATGCGGGGTATCGAGAACGCCATACGCATGGGGCTGGCCCTGGGCGGATCGACCAACATGGTGCTCCACGTGCTGGCCCTGTCACGCGAGCTGGGGCTGCCGCTGACGCTTGGCGACTTCGACCGGCTCAGCCGCGCGACACCTCTCCTGACCCGTCTGAAGCCCTCGAGCCCGTTCACCGTTACGGACTTCCACGGCGTCGGCGGCGTGCGTGCGCTCCTGGCGGAACTGCAGCGGGCGGGGGTGCTGGACGCGACGGCGCCGATGGCCGAAGGGGGCTCGCTGGGGGACCGGCTCAACGGGGTCGCCGGGGCCGACGGGAGCGTGATCCGGCCCGCGACGGACCCCCTGGCTTCGGAGGGCGGCCTGGCCGTGCTGTACGGCAACCTGGCGCCGCGCGGCGCGGTGGTGAAGCAGTCGGGAGTGGCCCCCTCGATGCGGCGGCACCGAGGGCCTGCCCGAGTGTGCGAGAGTGAGGAGCATGTCCGGGAGCGGCTCCTGAGCCATCAGGTCGCGGCCGGCGATGTGTTGGTGATCCGCCACGAGGGCCCGCGCGGCGGCCCGGGAATGAGAGAGCTCTCGATCCCCGCGGCGTTGCTGGTGGGCATGGGGCTTGGCGAATCGGTGGCCATGGTGACCGATGCGCGGTACTCGGGGGCAACGCGCGGTCCCTGTATCGGCCACGTGTGCCCCG
Organism: Armatimonadota bacterium; assembly: GCA_029547025.1. GTDB lineage: Bacteria > Armatimonadota > Zipacnadia > UBA1398 > JAKPQA01 > JAKPQA01. Next base: position 25,949 of record JAKPQA010000035.1, on the reverse strand, counting down.
AGGCCGCGGCCGGAGGCCCTTTGGCCGCCGTGGCCGAGGGAGATACGATCGTCATCGATATCCCCGGCCGGCGCCTGGACGTGGAGTTGCCGGACGCGGAGATCCAGCGACGTCTGGCAACGTACCGTGGGCCGGAGCGCTTTGCGTCCGGTGGTTTTCTGAACATCTACCGCGCCCTGGCCCTGGGGGCCGACGAGGGCGCCGGCCTGGAGGTCCACCATGGCTATGAGCCCTGATTGCGCCCTGTACATCGGTGGTGAGTTCTGCGCGGCGGCCTCCGGCCGCACTGAAGCGGTGATCAACCCCGCAACCGAGGAGCCGCTCGCACACGTGCCCTACGGCGACGCAACCGATGCCCGGCGAGCCCTGGACGCGGCGGCCCAGGCGCTGGGGCCGTGGGGCCGTATGAACGCATGGGAGCGGGGGGCCATTCTGCGCCGAGCGGCCGATCTCATTCGCGAGCGAGCACCCGAGATCGCTCGGACCATGTCGTCGGAAGTGGGCAAACCCGTCCCGGAGTCGCTGGGCGAGACCCTGGCCGCCGCCGCCCAGTTCGAGTGGATGGGAGAGGAAGGGAAGCGGGTCTACGGCAGATGGGTCCCCCCGAGCAGAGACGGGGTGCGCCGTTGGGTGCTCCACCAGCCCGTGGGTGTCTGTGCCGCCGCGACGGCCTGGAACTTCCCCCTGCTGCTGCCCGCCCGCAAGATCGCGGCGGCCACGGCCGCCGGATGCACCATCGTGGCGCGGCCGTCGATCCACGCCCCCCTGGCCGCCATGCAGATGGTCGCGTGCCTGCACGAGGCCGGTTTCCCGCCCGGCGTGATCAACCATGTGCTGGGGCCCGCCCGCGAGCTCATGGGCGTTTTCATGGATGACCCCCGCTGCCGCAAGGTGAGCTTCACGGGCTCGACCGAGGTTGGGAAGCAGCTGATGCAAGGCGCGGCGGGTCAGGTGAAGAAGCTGTCGCTCGAACTCGGCGGGAGTGCCCCGGTGCTGATCTTCCCCGATGTGGATGTCGAGCGCGTCGCGGCCGCGACGGTACAAGCCAAGTTCCGCAATAACGGCCAGGTATGTATCGCGGCGGCCCGGTTCTACGTGCACCAGTCGATCTACGACGAGTATGTCCGCGAGGTCGTCCGGCGCGCCGAGGCTCTGGTGGTGGGCGACCCGATGCAGGAGGGTACACACTGCGGCCCCCTCTTCGCACGGGAGGCCGTGGAGCGGATGATGTCCCTGGTCGATGATGCCCGCACCCGAGGCGCTCGCATCCTGGCGGGGGGCCGCCCCCCGGAGGGAGCAGGGTTCGAGCGCGGGTTCTGGTTCCTGCCCACCGTACTCGACCAGGTCCCGCCTGGGGCACGGCTCCGGTGCGAGGAGACCTTCGGTCCGCTCATGCCGCTGTTCCGCTTCGGCACGGTGGACGAGGCCATCCGCGAAGCCAACGACACGCCGTATGGTCTGGCGGCCTATGTGTTCACTCGGGACCTGTCGCGGGCGATCGAGGTGTGCGAGGCCCTCCGGTTCGGCATCGTCGGGCTCAACGACATGGTCCCCGCCACAGCCGAGTGCCCGTTTGGTGGGATGAAGGAGTCGGGCATGGGGCGCGAAGGCGGCGCCGAGGGTATCGCCGAGTATCTGGAGACCCAGTATGTCTCGGTCGGGATGGCCTGACCACTACTGGGACTCGACGGCGCTCTGGCGCGCATTCGCCTCATCGAGCGCCGCGCGAACCTGCCGGGCGAGCTCCGAGATCGTGTAGGGTTTGGAGAGCACCACGGGTGGCGGCCCCGCCGTCTGTTGGCTCGGACCTCACTCGAGGGTGGAACCCCGTGACGATGATGATCGGTAGGCCGGGTCTCAGGAACTGCATGGACGCTCGGAGCTGGCTGCCCGTGAAGTGGGGCATGGTCTGGTCGGTCAGCACCAGGTCGAATCGCTCCGGGTCCTCTCGGAATTCGCGCAACGCTTTGCGGCTGTCGGTGAACTCCTCGACCTCGTAGCCCAATGCGCGCAGAGCTTCGCCAGCCATGGCGGCCACCGCCGGCTCGTCGTCGACCACCATGACGCGCTCGCTTCCCGTGGGCAGCACGACCCCGGTCTCGGCAGGCGCTTCGGTGTCTTCCGTCGTCACGGGGAGGTAGACGTGGAAGGTCGTGCCGACCTGCGGCTCGCTATAGACGGTGATGCCACCCGAGTGGCTGCGAACCACGCCGTGGACCGTGGACAGGCCCAGCCCCGTGCCTTCGCCGCTGGGCTTGGTGGTGAAGAACGGCTCGAAGATGCGGTCGAGGGTGCCGGGGTCCATCCCGATGCCGGTATCGCTGACGCTCAGCCGGGCGTAGCGGCCGAGAGTGGCCACGGAGATGCGTTCGGCCAATGCCGCGTCGATGTCGACTTCAGACAACTGCACCTCGAGCACGCCGCCCCCGACGGCCATCAGCGCCTGCCCCGCGTTGGTGCACAGGTTCATGACGACCTGATGGAACTGGGTCGGGTCGACCAGCACCTTGCCACACTCGGCATCGAGGCTCGAACGGAGCTCGATCGTCGACGGGAGCGAAGCACGCAGAAACTTCAGGCTCTCCTTGACGATGGGTTGCAGCTGGACCGCCATGGGCTGGGACTCAGTTCGTCGGCTAAAGGTGAGGATCTGGCGCACGAGGTCGCGCGCCCTCTCGCCCGCCGCCACAATGTGTTCGAGACGCTGACATTCCCTGCCGCCCTCGGGCGCCTCCATGAGAGCGAGCTCACTGAAGCCCAGGATGGCTGACAGCAAGTTGTTGAAGTCGTGGGCGATTCCGCCCGCGAGGACGCCAATGCTCTCGAGGCGCTGCAGTCGCTGCGCATCGGCCTCAAGCCGGCGCCGTTCTTCATCGGCCTGGCGCTTCTCGGTGACGTCGAGCGCGGCCACGACCAGGGGACCATCCTGGTCGCCCAGTTCGAGAGGGCACGCACTCAGCAGCACGTGGACACGTTGGCCGTCGGCTCTCACATACTGGGTCTCGACCATGGCGTTGCCGTATTCGGAGATCTGCCGCTCGAGGTACTCGCCCACTCGCGCGAACTCCTCGTCGGAGGCGTAGAGCAGGCGCGGGCTCTGGCCCACCAGATCGTCTCGCGCGTATCCGGTGAGTTCGCTGTACCGATCGCTCACCATATCGAAAACCTGGCCACGGGTCACGGCGATTCCGGCCGGCGCGGCCCGCAGGATGGCGGCCAGCCTCGCCTCACTGGACCGGAGGGCCTCCTCGGCCTGCCGACGCTCGGTGATGTCCATGGCCGTGACCACGATGGCGTCTGAGGGGTTGGCGGGGTCGATGGGGCAGGCGCGCAGCAGGACGTCGACCCGCCGCCCGTCCGAGTGGGCGAACTGGGTCTCGACAGCGGCCAGGCCCTCCCTCGCGATCTGCTCCTGGAACCGCGTGCTGGCACGGTCATACTCCTCAGCCGAAGCATAGAGGACCCGCCAGGGAAGCCCGATGAGCTCCTCGCGGGCACGTCCCGTGAGCGTCACCGCGGCCTCGTTCGCCCGAACGATAGTGCCGTGGTGCAAGACGATGGTCGCCACCGGGCTTGCCCGGAGTACCGCCGCCGTGTTGGCCTCACTCTCCTCCGCGATGCGGAGCGCCTCGCGCTCCTTGGTCACCCAGTGGTTGATACCGACCAACCCGATGATCTCACCACTGACATCCCGCAATGGCAACTTGGTGGACAGGTAGTACTCGGCCCTGCCGTCGGGCGTGACCACCGACTGATCACGGTCGCGGAAGCCGGAACCCGTAGCGATCAGCGCCTGTTCCTCCTCGAGGCACTGGCGGGCCCAAGCCGGGTCGAAGAGGTCGAGGTCGGTCCTGCCCAGCACATCAGACTCGGTCTCCGCGCCGCATCCGATGACGGTCTGTCGGTTCGCGAGCACGAAACGGCACTGCGTGTCCTTCACAAACACCTGGTCGGGCAGGGCGTCGATCACGGAGCGCAGGAGGTAGCGTTCCATGGCCAAGGCCTCCTGCGCTCGGCGTTCGGCTGTCACGTCATGGAGGAAGCAACTCGCGCCAACGATACCGTCGTCGCCCTCGATAGGACTGATTGAGACCCGGAAATGCCTGGGCCGGTCAGTGAGGACGAAGGGGTACTCTTCGTACACGCGCTCTCCGGCTAGGGCTCGGTCGATCCGCGGCACCCACCAGTCGCGCAGCGCCAGCTCCGCGATAGGCAGGGCCTGCCCAACCACCACATCGACTCCGAGCTCGCGCCGCATCGCATCCGCGAACGCTTCATTGCAGGCCAGCAGAACACCGTGGCGGTCGATCGAGAAGATCAGGTCATCGGTGTTCCCGATGATCGCGCGCAGGTTCGCCTCGGACTCGGCAAGGCGGGCCGCGGCGGCCCGCCGCTCGGAGATGTCCCGCACGACGGCATGGATCAGGTTGCGGCCGTGGTGCCGCATGGCCGTGAGCACGACTTCGGCATCGAACTCGGCGCCATCCATGCGCCGGTGGACCCAGTCGAACCGGACCGTGCCATAGGCATACGCTCTCCCGATGTAGGTGTCAGCGGCCTCGGCCGAGGGGGTGCCGTCGGGCTGGCGCGGAGGCGAGATAACCGAAGGGTGTTGGCCGATCAGGTGCTCCCGGCTGCCGGCACCGAACAGCGCCGCGGCGGCGAGGTTGCAGTCGATGAAGCGGGTCCCGTGCAGCAGGAAAACCGCATCGCTGGACCTCTCGAAGAGCTCGCGATAGAGCCGGTCCTCTCGGGTGGACGGGTCCGCGAGGTGCGCCTGCAGGGCTCGCCTCACGTCCTCGGGGATGTCGGAACGGTCCAGGATCGCCCGAAGATCCACGGCAGGGTCCTCCCCACGCGCACCAGGACGCACGCTACCCCCGCCTGGGGGCAGGCAACCGTGGCGCCAGGGCACAATGCCCTGCCGCGAGGGCCGTTGCGCCGAAGTTCGGCCGCGCGCCGCTTCCAGGTAGTTCTTCCGTGAAACAGCGGCCCACTCAGCATTGTTCCCAACGAAGTGGCGGGTTGGCGCGCGGAGAGGACCCGCCGGACGCCAATGTCAGGGCGCACGCAGCACTCACCGTCACTGCCGCTCTCATACCTGCGGAGCGCCGCCCTCGCGTGCGCGCAGCACAGCGGGGGACACTCGCTTGTGGCGGGCAGGGAGCTGTGTGAGGCCGGAGTGATGACGGTCGCGTTACCGGGCGGCTCGGCCGGCCTGCTCGGGGATCCAGCGATGGAGCAAGGCACCATACACCTCGCTCTGTGAGTGTCCCATTAAGGGCGTCGGGACGATCTGCTTCGGGCCGCCGAGCACGTTGTAGGCAGCGTAGACGCCCGTGGGGGGGCACACGGTGTCGATGAAGCCTACTCCGACAATGGCCGGGCAGGCCACGTGGCGCGCGAAGTTGACGGCATCGAAGTAGCCCGCAGCCTGTTCCTGGTCGGCGGCGCCCTCAGTCACCAGGCGCGGCCAGCCCGGCTGGTGGCCCGCCTTGTACCCGAGGTGGTCACACAGCGCCGGCACATTCGCCGCCAGGGCCGTCACTCGGCGGTCGAGCCCCGCCGTGACCAGCGATAGCCCTCCCCCCTGGCTCGAACCGGTGACGATCAGCGACGTCCCGTCCCAGTCTTCGCGGGATGTCAGGTAGTCCACGGCCCGAACGCATCCGAGGAACACCCGGCGGAAGTAACCCGTCTCGCGGCTCTCGCGCCCCTGATGGGGATAGCCCTTGAGCGGGCCCTCCTCGAGCTTCTTGTACTCCTCCGCCGGCATGTCGACATCGTAGTCGTGCGCGCTGATGGCCATGGCGAGGAAGCCTCGGTCCGCCCAGTCGATGAGCCCGACGGGTGTCGGGTACACACCTGCCCAGGGGACGGTCAGCACGGCGGGATAGGGGCCCGGGGACTTGGGCACTGCCAGCCAGCCGTAGACGCGGCTGCCGCCGATGTTCGCCAGGCTGATCTTGTAGACCGTCCGCTGGTCGCTGGACAGGTCGGCCCGCTCCTCGAGCCGCGGGTCGGGAGCGATGGTGGCCAACTCGGCCTTCTGCCTCGCCCAGAACTCGACGAAGTCCGCCGGCTCGTCGGCCGATGGCACGATGTGCTCGGGGTCGAAGGCCGCCGCGGCCATGGCGTCGATGTGGCCGTCCTCCCCGGCGAATGTCACCGAGAGGCGCACGAAGCCGGGCTCCGCCAGCGTCGCGCGCACCTCTGCTCGGCCGTCGCGAACCGCGAGCTCGCCCTCGCCGAGGAGCTTGCCGCCGTCGAGGGTCAGCCGATACTGGACGGTGGCCTCGACCACGGGGCCGCCATCGCGCTGGAGACCCACGGCGAATGTGGCATCATCCCCGCACGCGTAGATGGCGTCAGGCCGGTCGGTGTTGACACGCAGCGTCGCCTCCGCCGAGACGGAAGAGACGACACTGCAGAGTACGGCAAGACCAAGCAGGCAGCGCAGCAGCAAACGGTGTCGGGCCACGTCGGGTACCTCCCCAGAATGTCAGGGGAACGATACCACAGGCGGCCACGAGGCGCGCAGGAAGGCCAATGGCCCGAGGGGCCGTGTCTACCCGCGCTTCCGCTGGGCGCCGCCGGGAGCCGGCGGTTCGGGCACGCTCAACCGGCACTGCGCGGCTGGAGCGCCGGGAGAGACGCCAAACGTCGTACAGATCCCGAACCTCAGCCGCGGCCCGCTGCACTCAATGCACGACACGGCGTAGTTCTGGCCCACGGTGATGCTGGCACCGGACCCCTCGGGGGCGACTACCAGCGCGTCCCCAGACGCCATGAGGGGAACGGCGTGGATCCCGAGAGCGAACAGGGGCGCCACCCGAGCGATGCAGCCCGTCCGAGCTAGCTCCGACTCGATGTCGCGGAAGCCATCTCCAGCCGCGAGTAGCAGAGCGACGCCCCCGCGATGGCCGGCCCCGCGGAGCGTGCCTAACGCCGTGGTGAGCGCTGTCGCGGCGGGATCCCCATCAGCAGAGCGACCACCGTGGGTCGCGGGCAGCCGGGAGCTCCGCTCCCACACCTGCTGGAAGACCACCCGGTCCTCCTGGAGCGCCATCTGCCGGGCCACATCGACCAGGGCGCTAGACCGGGCTATGCATGCTCGGAGGTCGATCTCAGACTCGTCGATCTCCACCGCCGCCCACAGACGCGTGCTGGGAGCGGCGATCTGGGCCGTACTGACCTCCACGGTCGGGCCCTCGGCCTTGTCTCCGCCATGGGCCTGCGTCTGCGCCCACACGATGCCGGATGGGACGTCTGTGCCGGAGTGAACCACCTCGAAGAGCCTGCGCCCCACGAGGAGCCTCTCGACGAGCGAGTTCACCGTGGCCTGGACTGCGTCTGTGGGGGTCACCTCGGCGCCCTCGGCCAGCATGTACTGCCGAGTCAGGTTGTACGGCCTCGTGAGATCCTCGGTACCCGGGCCGCGGCCCGGACCACCCGTACCACGCGTCTGGTCGGACATGAGTGCCACCTCCGCATGGGTCCGCTCGCAATGCCAGCGGTAATGCTTATTATCACTCCCCTGGCCCGTTTCCTGAACTCTGTGCATATCACCTTCAAACCCTTGCAGGTATTTGCTAGCTCATTGTGGAAGCCACCACCGGTACGACTGTCCTTAGCAAAGCCATTGTGAAGTGCTGGGTGATGCACCATGGGCAGGGCGGCATTTCTCTATCTATCCAGTTCACCCTATGAAGCCACCGGCGGCGGCCAGCGGCCGGCTCAGCTCGCCCGAGCGCTGGCGCGGCAAGGGTACGACGTCGCCTTCTACCACGGCGAGGACGCTTGCCGGCTTGATGGCCGCGTGCAGATCCTGGGACCGCCCGAGCTGGACCCGTGGTGCGCCCATCGGCGGGGGATCGCCATCAGCGCGCTCCCCGAACACCTCCACCTGTCCCGCCGCCTGGCGGAGCTCGGGTGGGGTATTGTCTACGAATCGCTGGACGACTGGACGGCTTTCGCGGCGGGAGGGGACGTCTCCGCTGACATGCTCGAGGGCGAAGCCGAGCTCATGCGGCTGGCTCGGCTCGTGACCTGCACGGCGCCGCGGCTCGAGGAGCGCGCCCGGGCCCTGGGCGCCGCCCGGACGGCGCTCATCCGCAATGGTGGCCCGGGACTTTTCACGCACTCCACCGCCAGTTGGGCTCCCGGCGACCCCGTCCGCGTATGCTTTGTCGGTGGCCTCGAGGGCTCCTGGCTCGATTGGACCGCCCTCGGGTACGTCGCCGCTCAGGAGGACTGCCGACTCACCATCGTCGGCGAACTGCACGCGCAAGTGCCCCGGTGGCCCGGTGTCACATACACGGGCGCAATGGGCAACGCGGCCGCCATCGACCTCATGGCCCGGCACCACGTGGGCTTGGTGCCGTTCCGCGGACCCATTGCGCCGTCCGTGGATCCCATCAAGGCCTACGAGTACTGGGCCGCAGGCTGCTGGGTGGTCACCAGCGAAGCGGTGGAGCCACTCCGTGGCCGCCCGTACACGCGCTCCTACGAGCAGCCTTACGGGATCGGGGCGGCCATCCATGCCGCCGTCCAGTCGCGCAGGAGGCAGCCGGTCGACCCCGACTTCGTCGCGGGGTCGTCCTGGGACCGCCGAGCCAGCGAGTTGCTCGCCGCCCTCTGCCTGGCCGGACTGCTGCCGGAGCCGGCAGAGGCGTCGACGCCGCCCCGACTCGACGCCAACGAGTCCGCCTGCCCCGTGTGCGGACGCTCCAGCGCGAATGCCGCCATGCCGCCCATCGGGCCTTACGAGATCCCGCTCGAGTTTGGCGACGTGATCTGGGACGAGCCGATCGGACGTTCGCCCACGCTGGACCGGCCGCCGCGCGCAGACGGCACCCATGCCCGCGGGCCGCAGGTCCGCCCACAACCACCCCGGCGCGCGGGCCGGACCCGGGGCCCAAGGTGAGGAGCATGGACTCGGGAGGCCGGATCGCGTGTAGCATCGTTGTCCCGAGCCACAACCGTGGCCGTCTGCTGCGGAACACACTCGTGTCGCTCGCCCACCAGTCGTGTCGGCGCGGCTCGTTTGAGGTGATCGTGGTCGACGACGGCTCGGAGGACGGAACCCACCAGGTCGTGAAGGACCTGAACCCGCCATATGCGTTCCAGTACATCGCCAAGCCGTACTCGAACAGTCGCGCCCAGGCCCGCAACTGGGGCATCCGGGCCGCGCGGGGCGATGTTCTGATCTTCCTCGACGCCGAAATGCTCTGCCCGCCCGGTTTCGTCAGCGCCCATCTCGATCTGCACGCCCGGTATGGCCCCTGCATGGTATGTGGCTGGGACCGCCGGCTGGCCGAGGTGCCACCGACGCCTCTACCCGAGGACTGGGAGGCGTGGGCCCGGGACCATCTGTGCGAAAGACAGTGGACGCCGGGTCAGGGACAGGTGGGCGCCATCCCGTTCGTCACCTGCAACGCGTCGTGCCGGCGGCTCGATGCCATCGAGGTCGGCCTGTTCGACGAGGCCTTCACGGGCTATGGGCATGAGGACCTGGATCTGGGCCACCGGCTCTACCTGCTGGGACGCCGCACCATTTCGTCCCCCAGCACGGTGGCCTACCACCAACCCCATCCTCGGCCAGGCTGGCTCTATGTCGAGAAAGACCGCAACAGCGCCTACTTCCGGCGCAAACACCACGAACCCCGGCGGATTATCCACTTCATGGACGGCTTCTGGTGTGGTGGGGCCGAGCGCTCCATCGTGTCACTGGCGCGGCACCTGCACGGCCCCCAGCATGAGCTCACGTTGGCGCTGGCTGAGCCCCCAGTGCATTTCGGGCCGGAGCTCGCCGAGATCGGGGTTACCGTCGCCGTGGCTGACTACGAGTCCGCCGGCCGCCTCCTGGCGAGCCGTGGGGCCGATGCCGCCCACGTGCACTATGCACCCAGCGGCTGGCTCGATCCGCTTCGCGCTCTCGGCGACCGCGTACCCGTGGTGGCGAGTGTCCACCTGTATCTGACTCTCCCGGCCCAACCGGGTCTGCGGCGCGTGGTGTACCCGCTCTACTGCTTAGCGGCCCGTCACCCCGGCCCGCGGGAAGAGCGCGAAGTCATCTGGCTCGGCACGGACCCGTGCGCCTTCGCACCCTCGCCTTGTGGGCGTCTGGTCCGCCGAGCCCTGGGCCTGCCCGACGACGCCCTGGTGTTCGGCACGGGCTCGCGCCTCGACGACGTGAAGCTCACGCCGCCGATGTTCGACGTGTACGTCGAGCTGGTCCGCCGCCACCCCAAGGCCTACGTCCTGCTATGCGGCGGAGGCGATTCGCTGGAGGAGTACCGCGACCGGGTCACCAGCCTCCAGCTCGGCGACCGCATCATCATGCCGGGCACCGTCGATGACATGGCCGCGCACCTCGGGGCCATGGACGTATGCCTGCATGTGGTCGAGGTCGAGACCTTCGGCTGCGTCCTGCTCGAGGCCATGGCGGTGGGCCTCCCCGTGATCGCTCCGGCGATGGACGGGCTCGCCGAAACGGTTCGGCACGGCACCACTGGCTTCTTGTGTTCCGGGCCCGATGAGATGCTCGTTCGGGCCTTGGAGTTCGCGAACGGCGTACATGACCCCAAGGTGATGGGACGCAGGGCCCGCGAGCGTGCCCGCACCTTCGATGACAGACGCACGGCCCTCAAGTTCAAGCTGCTCTACGACGAGGTGATCTGCGGAGCGCGCTATTCCTGGCCTTGGCCGGCCGCTCTGTCCCGCTCGGCCCGGGCCTCAGCCTCCAGATAGGGCACCTCGCGCCGCGCGACGGCCACCGCCTCGTCCCAGGCTTCGAGCGCCCCCTCGAGGTCCCCGGCAGCCTGGCGTGCCCGGGCCAGGGCCCGCAGCCGGCTGAACAAGCCCGGGGCATCACCGATGGCGCGGCACAGACCGGCGGCTTCCGCGTAACTCCGGGCCGCGCCCGCGGAGTCGCCGGCGGCCATTTGCACTCGGCCCAGTTCGTAGAGCGTGTTCGAAGCGGCCCAGGGCTGCGTATCCGGCGTCTCGAGGGAGAGCGCCTCGCGCGTGTAGTACTCGGCGGCGACGAAGTCGCCCTGCTCCAGTTCCACTTCCGCCAGGCCCTTGAGGCTCTGAACCATGCCCCAGGGATCGCCGAGAGCGGTGTACGACACGAGGCAACTGCCATAGAGGCGCCGCGCTTCCTCGGGATCGCCATCGATCAGGGCCAGACTGGCTGCCTCGAGGTCTCGCAGCAGACACACACGGGGCAGGCCCGTGCGGTCAGCAACTTCCGAGCCCTCGGCCAGTCGAGCCCGCATGCCGTCGTAGTCGGACCTCCACTTGCAGACCGCGGCCGTGCGGATCAGCAAGGTTGCGAGGGCCCGGTCGTCCCCGAGACGACGACTCGCGCCGATGGCCAGCCCGAGCCAGTCCCACCCCTCAGAAGGACGGTTCGCCATCCAGAAGATCGGCCACATGCCCCACACGATGTCGCGGATCATGTCGTCGGCGCCGCGGGCCCTGGCCCACTCGAGGGCGGCGACGATGTTGTCCAGGTCGTTTCGAGCCGACTCCAATGCGCGCGCCTGGCCGGGCCCCACCAGGTCGAGCTGGCGTGCCACGCTCGCGAAGTGGAGGGCCGCCCGAGCGCGACACGTCTCCGCCGAGTCCGCCAGCAGAGCCAGGCAGTGCTCACGGATGACCGGTAGCATGGTGTAGCGCGTCCGGCCGCGCCGCGCCTCGACTCCGAGCAGCGACTTGTCCCGCAGGGCATCCAGCGCCCGCCGCGTCTCCCGCGTCGAGCAGACGGCCTCCGCCGCCTCGACGTAGAACCCGCCCTCGAACACCGCGCACTGGCGAAGCACCAGCGCCTCTTCGTCGCTCAGCAGACTGATGGACCAATCGATGGCCGCGGTCATGCTGCCCAGCCGGTCGGGCACATCGCGCAGATGGGCTTGGGGCAGGGCGATGTGTTCGTCGAGGCTCTGGGCCAACTCGCCCAGAGTCATATGCGACAGCGCTGACGCGGCCAGTTCGAGAGCCAGCGGCAACCCAGCAACCCGGCGGCAGATACGCGCGGCCTCGTCGGCTTCATCGGGCTCCAGAGGCCGCCCACGCACCTCTGCCACGCGCGTCGCCAGGAGCCTCATGCTCTCGCTGGCAAGCTGCTCCTCGAGGCTGGCCGCCGCATCGGGCAGTTCCAGGGGCGAGAGCTGGAACACGTGCTCGCCACGGAGCCGCAGCCGCTCGCGAGAGGTCACCACGCACTTGAGGCGTGGGGCCGCTGCGAGCACGTGGCCGATGGTGGCCGCGCCTTCCACCAGGTGCTCGAAGTTGTCGAGCAGCAATAACAGCTCGCGGCTCGACAAGTGGGATGCGAGCTCACTGGCCTGGGTCTCCGGGGGACCGGTCAGCGGAACCCGAAGAGTCGCGGCGACCGCGGCGGGCACTTGCAAAGGCTCGCGCACACCCGCCAGCTCGATGAACCAGGCGCCATGCTCGAACGACGGGACGACGGCCATGCCCAAGTGCTGAATGAGCCGTGTCTTGCCAACCCCCCCGGGTCCCGTCACCGTCAGCAGGCGGGTCGAAGGCTCGGACAGCCGAGACGCCAGCTCGCGCAGCTCACGATCGCGGCCGACGAACTCGTCCATCTGAGCACCCAGGTTGGTGGGCATGAAGCCCAGATCACGCGAGGGCGCGCCAGTCGACGGGCTCGCGCCGGGAGGCGAAATCAGGTACACGCCCATGGGCTTCGCAATGCCTCTCAGGTGGCGCTGACCCAGGTCGAGAGGGCTGAGCTCGCGGGAGGTTTCGTCATCGGCAAGGTTCACCGCGATCTCAGAGGCGAGGATCTGACCGCCACCCGCTGCTTCCAGGAGTCTTGCCGCGATGTTGGCCGTCGGGCCGACGTAGTCGCCGTCGACGACATCGACCTCACCCGCATGGATCGCCACGCGGATCGCGGGCACACCGACTCCCTCCGGCCACCTCTCCGCCGCCAGCGCCGGACCCAGAGCCACCGCACACCGCAGCGCATCCGACGCGCGGCAGAACGCGCACATGAAACCGTCGCCCTGGAACCGCACCTCGAAACCGTCGTGCTGCCCCACGACCCGGCGCACCACCGCGTTGTGCAGCGCCAGTGCCTGCGCGAAGCGCTTGCCCCCGGACTCCCACCGGGCCACAGAACCCTCGATGTCCGTGAACATCAGCGCAACCGTGCGGGGGAGTGACTCTTCCGGCTCATGAGGACCCATAGGAGCGCCCTTCCGTGCAACCCCACTCGACGCCGACCCGCTGCGCCATCCTGTTCGCAGTGGGGCCTCCGAACGCCTCCGAACGGAACCCGCGCACACACCAGCGCCCATCCCACATCGCGCGGAGGGGGGCATGGGCGCCCGCGGCCGGCGTTGGCCGGGACGGTCCTAGACCGACTCGGTCAGGAGCCGGAGCCGCCTGGAGAGACTGCGGGCCAGATTGCTCACCATGGCCAGGTGGGCATCGCGGTGCGTCTGGTAGTACTGCCGCAGAGCCGGAGCCGGCAGGCGAACCAGTTTCACGTCAGTCTGCGCGCGCACGGTGGCGCTCCGGGGTTCCACGTCGATGAGCGACATCTCGCCAAAGAAGGCGCCGGCATAGCCGGCCTGGAGGGAGCTGCCCCCACTGAGGCGCGCCACCACCTTCTGATGGGGCGTCCCCTCGCCGGTCACGATCTCGACCGTGCCTTCGGCCAGCAGGAACAGGGCATCGCCCGGCTCGCCCTCGCGGACGATACACGTGCCAGGCGCGAACACCAAGGGCTCGGCGAATGCGGCGATGTCGTCCCGCTCTCCTTCGCTGAGGCCGATGAAGAGAGCCGAGTCCGCGATGGTGCCCTTCACGAACCCGTGATCCGGGGCCGGGCGCTCTTCGGCCCCATCGGCGACCGGCTCGCCCTCCCGTTCGAAGGGCGACCGCCGGATCGGCCGGTGGAATGGGGAAGGGCGGCCCGGGGGCTGATAGCGTCGACGGCCGCGCGTCGCATCGAAGTTCAACGTCGCCACCTCGCTCTGTGCCCCCGCAAGCCCCGGGACAGGCTCCTCGATCGTCGGGACCCACACCGGATTCGGCACGCCCTTCCCCGTTGCCTCCCCGCACACCTCGCTCCCGGCGCGCGCCCGGCTATAATGCCCGTGTGAGGGGGGACGGGCGTTGGGTCGCACGGTCATCGGGGTCACGCTCGCGAGCGCACTGCTCGCCGCGGCCCTTCCGTGCCTCGGGGGCGATGGCGGGATGGCCTCAGCCGCTCGAGCGCGTGCCGTCGCGGCCTCGGCCCGGGCCTACACCGAGGGCACCCCCGCCCGCGCCGAGTCCGCGCGGGCGGCGGCTCGATGGGCCTTCCGGGCCGCTACCGAGTTCCTGTCCTCAGACGATCGCACGGCGGAGCGCTGGAAGCCCATCGAGGAGGCGCTGGCGCGCGCCAGTGAGGTCTGCGGCCCGCGGTTCTCGGTGGCCGACGTGCCCTATGTCCGCCAGACGGACCCATCCCTGTGCGCCATTGCCTGCGCGCTGATGGGCCTGCGGTTCGTGGGGGTACCCGCCACCGAGGACGCGCTGCTGGAGATGGCCGGGCCCCGCGCGCGCGTCGATGGCGTTCATGTGAGCCGTCTGGCGGACTTCGTGGCCCACTACGGGGCTCGCGCATGGATCGGGGAGGGCTCCGAGGACCTGGTGCGATGCAGCATCGCCATCGGCCGGCCCGTTCTCGTCTACCAGTACGCCGCGCTCGACAACGACGTCGAACACATGCGCGTGGTCACCGGCTTCGACGACCGGCGCGAGGTCTACCAGTGCTGGGACCCGGCCCCCGATCTGGGCCCCAGCCGCGAGATCCCCTACGCCGACTTCGGCACACTCTGGTCCATCCCGTTCCGCGAGGACGGCGCCTCGCATTGGCTGTGCATCATCTACCGAGGGGGCCCAGGCGCGACGGGGCCGTAGGGGTGAGTCCTCCACCCCGCAAACCGCAGCCGGCCGCCCGCTACGAGGTCACCTGATGCTCGGCCGCCTCGTGCGCGGCCTCGTTGGCCTGAACGGTCACGCGCCGGGGCATCTGGGGCATCTCGTGCTCGGATCGCTCCCGGCCATCGGTCAACGCTCGGTAGACCATCTCGACCCACTGTCGGAGCTGGGTTACGTCCTTCTCGAGCGCTTCGATCCGCAGCTTCAGTCCCAGGGTGTTCTGATCGTCGTCCACCCCGAGGAGGCGGCGCTCCGTCTCGAGCTCCTGCTGGCGCAGGCGGGCACGCTCCTCCGCCTCGAGCCGTGCCATGGCCAGACGGTGGTCGGCCACCGTTCGAACCATCTTGGCAAGCAGTGAGCCGCCGACGATCACGCCGAATATCCAGAACCACAAGTTCCCGAAGAGACTCTCCAGCACGCCCATGTGACCTCCGCCTCTCCACGGTACGGACAGGCCTCGCGGTCCGATCACGCGTCGACAAGCCGCTCCGGCTCGACCCCAGCCGGTGCCGAGGCTGAGGCCGAGTTGAGACGCCGCGGCGCTGGCCCCTCGAGCAGCTTCTCGAGCCTCGCCACATCCTGCTCCAGGGCCTCGATCCGGAGCTTCAGCCCCGCCATGTCGTCCGACTCCGTCAGTCCCAGGAGGGCCCGATTCGACTCGCGCTCGCGCTCGCGCTCCTGCTCCCGCTCCTGGGCACGCAGCTTCTGGCTCTTGATGATGCCGTCCACCACGATGGCCACCAGCGCGATGACCGTTCCGCCCCCGAAGATCCAGAAGACCGGGCTGTCCAGCAGCTCCATGAAGTCGTGCACCATGCTGACTGACCTCGCTCCCCCAGACGGGCATGGGCGACTGGCGGCATCTGTCCCTAGCTCAGCGGGCGCTCCAGCAGGTCGGTCTCGACGGCATCGCCGTCCGCGCCGGGGCCGGGGAAGAGGAGCGTCTTGATCTCCCAGGCCCCGATGGAGCCCTCCCAGGTCTGGTCCAGGAACCCCAGCCCCAGTCGGGCCGATGCAGCCTGCCCGCGTGTCTCCACCAGCCGGACGATGACCCCATCGCCATCCTCGGCCCGCTTCAGCACCGTCACGTGCACGTGGGCAGGCTCCACGCTCACATTCGCGCTCTCGGCGAGCCATTCCCCCTCATGGGGGGTATCCAGGTACACCAAAGGCACGGCGTTGAGCTCCCGCGCCCGTTCGACCACCCCGCTCTCGCGCCAGGTGCCCGTGTGGGGCAGCAGTGCCCACGTGAAGCTCTGCAGTCCCTGGTCGATGTACCGGTAGGTCTCGTTTGGGTCGATCTCCTTGGGCTCATGGAACGCGTAGATCGGGCTACGGAGCACACTGATGCGTGCCTCGGTGCCCAGCACATCGAACCCGTACTTGCATGTGTTCAGCAGCGCCGCACCATAGGGCTGCGAGGTGCTCGCCGCGACGCCCGACAGGTCGAGCCACTGCTGGCCGGGCTCCTCGTCGCCGTGGGCGGGCCGCTCGATGGTCGCGTAGGGCGTCTCGAAAGTCACCGTGGCCTGGTCCAACGCCAACGGGAACGCCAGCTTCACCATGGCGTGCTGCTCATGCCAGTCGAGCTGAACGCGCCCCTCCAACAGACCGCTGCCTCTCCAAAGGATCAGGTCTTGCCGCAGGCACGATTGGCCGTAGCGCGACTCCACCCGCAGCACCGCGCGGACCGGACCGGACTCGGCCACCGAGACCTGCGCGTCCGAGAAGCGGCCCACCTCATCGCGAAACGCGGCCACGCCATGGCTCCACGTGTCGCTCCTATCAGCCAGGACGAGGAAGTCGGCGGCCGGTTGCGACAGAACCTCAACGCCGTTGGCCTTGTCGAACACACTGGTCAGCCGGCCGGTCTCCCCGTCAACCACCACGCGGAGCCGGTCGTTCTCGATCCGGCACCCGTCGGCTGTGAGCGGGGGAAATGCCTCGGGCATGACCGGCCTGCAGTGGTACACGGCGTGGCCCATCGGGCCCACCCTGGCGAGGAACACGATCCGGAGCATCCCGGCGGTTGCCGGGCCCTGCACGCGGTCGATCTGGACCGGCACCTGGCGCCCGTCTGGCCCCCACACGGAGAGAAGGTCGAGCCGGTAGTCCCACGGGATCTCGACCTCAACCGGCACTTCGTGCGCCCAGCTCAGCGGGTTGAACACGACCAGAGGCAAGCCATCGCCGCGCGTGTTGGCCCGAGCCGCCAGCGACGTCAGGGCGGGCTCCAGCGCCTCCTGGGCCAGCGCCTCGGCCTCGTCGTACATCTCGTTGGCGTCCTCGTAGACCTCCGGGATGCTGGTTCCCGCCAGAATGTCGTGGAACTGGTTGAACAGCACCGCCGCCCACGCCTGGGTCAGCTCGCCATCCGGGTAGTCCGGCCCGCCGGCGGCCCATGCGAGTGTGGCCATCGACTCGGCCGCCGAAAGGAGCTGCTCACACTCGCGGTTTCGGCGCTTCACCTCGGAATGCACCGCGTAGCATCCGGGCGCATGGTGCTGGAGGTCATCGCGCAGCACGGGTAGCGCCGCGCCGTGGGAGGCCGCCTCGCGGTAGAAGTCCTCGATGCGGGCGAAGCGCGCGCGCGGGCCGCCGGGCGTCTCCGCGTGGGCGAGGATCGAGGCGATGGCGCGCCGGGTCGGTCCGCCGCCGTGGTCGCCGACCCCATAGAAACACATCACGTCTGTCAGCGGGGCCGGTGCCTGCTCCGCAGCGACACGCAACCGCTCGGCCAGCTCCTCCTCGTCCGTGCAGTAATGGTGGGGTGGCCGCGAGGCCAGCACCCTCGAGCCGTCGGGAGACTCCCACCAGAAGGTCTCGCCCTCGAGCGTCTTCTCGTGGGGCCCGGGGCGGAAGAAGAGGTACGCGTTCATGCCGGACTTGGCCAGAAGCTGCGGGATCGCGTTGCAGTGCCCGAAGGTGTCCGGGTTGTAGCCGACCGTGGCCATCTTCCCGAACCGGCTGTCGAGGTAGCGCTGGCCGTAGAGCGCCTGGCGCACCAGCGACTCACCGGACGGAATGTTGCAGTCGGGCTGGACCCACCAGCCGCCCGCCAGATCCCACCGGCCCTCCTCGACCCGCTCGCGGATCCGCGAGAACAGCTCGGGGTACTGCTCCTCCATCCAGCGGAAGTACACCACCTGGCTGCAGGTGAAGATGAACTCGGGTGTCTCATCCATGCGGTCGAGAGCCGACTCGAAGGTCTCGCGGACCACGCGGACGGTCTCATCCCAACGCCACAGCCACGCGGCGTCGATGTGGGCGTTGCCGATGCAGTGCACCGTGATATCGCCCAGCGGGCGTTTGGGTCTCTCAGGCATGATCGATGTCCTCCGTCGGTCCAGCGCAGTACGCGAACGATGACCCATGCGGAGGGCGAAGTCAACGCGCGGGGTGGCTCGGGGGCGCACGGCGCGCGTTGCCGTTGGTGCCATCCTGAGCGGAGCATCTGCGGAGCGAAGGATCTCGGCGAGCAGGGTCCCGGGGCCGTCGGCGCCTGCGGCCGCCCCCTACCGCCCGACGACGACGCCCACGATGGCCGTCGCCACGATGGTGAGCACCGGCAGGATCAGCCCTGCCATCGCCACACCCGGGCAGGGCGTCTCCCACTGCCCCCGGGGCGAGAACCGCGGCGGGCCGGGTAGGGCGCCCAGCACCACGGCTCGCTCGGGGCACGCCGGATCGTAGAGCACGGTCAGGCCCTCGGGCGTTTCCATACGCTCCGTGCGGTGCGTGCTCACCCATATCCTCTGCGGCCGTCCGAGGGCATCAGTGAACTGCACCTCGTGGCGGATGACGGTCCGGCCATTGACATGGCTCATCGTCGGCTTGCGCTGGAGCACCTCTCCCGACGCCGTGGCGCCGTGGGCCAGGAGCCAGATCGCGCGGCGCGCCGCCGCCAGCGACAGGCCCACCATGGCCACGCCCGGCAGTCCCAGGGCCGCCACCATCACGGCCACCCACAGGGGGATCATCCCGGTGCGCATGCCGGTGAGCCGGGCCGTGTCCGGCCGGTCGCTCGGGTACTCCAGCGGGAGCGTCTGACCGGGCTGGGCTCGCCGGCCGCGCACATAGGAAGACCCGTACCGCAGCCGGCCATCGGGGCCGGTCCACTCGAATCGGACGCGATAGACGGTGCCACTGTCCGCACCGCGCCGTCCCTCGTGGGCGGATGTGGCCTCCACCGCGGTCACGCGGCCGTCCGAACGGGACAGAGCCCCGCGAAACTCGGTCACATCGGCCAGCGATGACAGCCGAAGCATGGCCAGGCTCAGCGGCAGCTCGATGGCCAACAGCATCCAGCCCACGAACGCCCACACGGTCCCGAACTTCATCTGCAGGCGAACGGCGGTCGGGACCACGCGCCCCAGACCCGGCGATGTCATCTCGCCCAGGACCCCCGGCACGGGGACCATCGAGGGGGGAGGGATTGGTGAGGTCGGGCGTCCGGTCGTTGGCGCGGCCGGGCGGTCGGCCAGGTCCCTCAGGCAACTGGGGCACGTCGTCAGGAATGCGTCCCGGGGCACGACGGTGCCACAGTGCCGGCACCGGATTGTGTCGGTGTCACCATCGAACGGTCGGCCCATGGCCGCATCCCACTCCTCGAGGCTGCCGGTGCCGGGCTACTCCAGCTCGGGCCCCTCGATACGCTCTCCGCGCTGCTGCCGCGCCTGGTCCTCGAAGTTGAAGGTGCCGTAGAACAGGGCGTTGGCATCCATCCAGGTCACCAACCGGTCCCAGTCCTCGCCCTCGAGCTTGACTCCCTGGTGTCCGCTCAGCAGCAGGCGGGCCAGCGGGCTCCCGTGGGCCCCAAAGAACAGCGGGGTTGCCAGGGGCTCGCTGTTGGCCCGGCGGAAGTCACCGACGCCCCACTGCGAGATCGACACTCGGGGCGCCAGCGCGTTGTACGAGACGGTGTAGCGGCCCTCCGGTTGCGCGGTCAGCGAGACGCCACCCGCGGGTTGGCCGCCCGAGTGGCACGAGACGCAGTGCTTGTCGAGCACGGGTTGCACCAGGAGAGGGTAGCTCAGCGGCTTGGAGCCATCCGGTCCCGGAGCGATCTTCGAGGGCGCTCGCGACAGGGCGCGAAGCGAGCGGTTGGGCGGAGCCGTCGTCCGCGGTTCATGGCACCCCACGCAGGACATGGACTGGCCCGGCTGCAGATAGGTGTCGCTCCGCATGACCTGGACAGCCATGCCCCGCTCATCCAGTGCCTGGAACGACAGCGGCACCCCGGCCGGGGCTTCGAACCAGGCCGACCCGTCGGGTTCGACCGGAACCGTGCCCAGCACTTGCTTCCCGGGCGAGGCGTTGGCCAGGCCCACCGGCGGGTTGTTGGCTCCCGGGGTCGACTTGGGAACCAGCTGGACCACGCGCAACTTGCGCACCACATCGCGGGGGATCGCGGGAGCGCTCTCGTAGATGTCCTGAATCAGGATCGTGCCCGTGCCCTTGCCATTCCCCGTGGCGCCCGAGACCACCACGGGCGGGCGCGTCCGGGGGCGGATCGGCACGGGCCAGAGGCTGGCGATGTTGGGGTCGCGGTACAGCAGTTCCTTGTTCCCCCAACGGTCCACCAGGTACAGGCCGAACATGTTCCTCGGATTGGGCGAGGGCTCACCGATCAGCCGATCGTAGCTGTACGCGGCCAGGAAGTAGTCCTCCGACAGAGGGTAAGGGCTCCGGTAGCAGTGGCCCGGCCACCGCTGCTCCTCGATGGGCACGTCGACCGAGAGGCCGGGGATGTCGGCGCGCCACGACGCCGCCAGCGTGCTCTCGCTCTCGGGGAACAGCGCATCGGGAGTGAGCCGAGTGATCGGGGCCTCGCCGTCGACGCCGTAGCCGACATCCACCAGGACGATGGAGCCGGCGGTCATGCCGTGATGCGGCGCCGCGGTGGCCATGATGCGAGGCGAGCCGGGCACCGGGCGGGGCTCCCAGACGCCCACAGGGTTGAACGTGTTGTTCCCGTAGAAGGTCGACGGCAGGCTCCCGTCGGGGAGGGTGGCCCAGAGCTGCTCGTAGAACACCGCATGCCGGTCCACGTAGTCCCATCGGGTGTAGATGATCCGGCCATCGTCGAGCACCGCCGGATCCCACTCCTGGGTCTCGTGGTATGAGACCGGCCGGGCATTCGACCCGTCGGCCTCGGCCACGGCGAGCGTGTAGTTCTCGCAGCCCGGAGTTCCGCACCGGTGCCATCCCAGACGCCGGGTTGAGATGAACACCAGACGGCCATCGGGCAGGTACCGCGGTGCGAAGTCGTCGAAGGCGCCATCGGTCAGCTGCCTCAAGTCGGACCCATCGATGCCCATCTCGTAGAGGTGGTAGTACCGCCCCGGATTCCCCACGAACGAGTCGCCCGGCCCACGGTCGGTCGCGCAGAACGAGAAGAGCACCCGCTGGCCATCGTAGCTGAGCTCCGGGTGCTGATAGCTGCCCTCGGGCAACGCCCCGGCCGCGAGCCGCCGGCATGCCATGGACCGGCCCGGCTGGTCGAGCACGAACACGCCGCCCCCGGGGCGGGCATAGCGTCCATAGTACTGGGTCAGCTGGTGGCTGAACGCAGCGGGGACCTGCTTGACGAACAGCAGGGGACCCACGTGGGCCAAGGGGTTGCTGAGCGCCATCTGCCGCCGCGCGGCGTGAACCTCGAGCCAGAGCTTTCGAGCCTTCACGCCCATCGGATCGGCTCCGTCGAGCTCGGAGAGCCGAGCCCGCACGGCCTCCCAGCGGCGCGCCACGTCGCCCATGCCGGCTGCCCGCGACCTCAGATCCGCGAGCAGGGCGTCTCCACGGGCGATGGTCCGCCGAATGGCCTCCTCATACGTGCTCGGGCACCGAGCGGTGCCGATTCCGTCCTGGCACGCCCAGTCCCACTCGATGAGGGACTGCTCGATGGCGGGACGTAAGGCGGGGAGCTCCGGGGGCGGTCCCAGGTCCTCGATCGGCGACTCGGCGACCAGTGGGATCTCGAACTCGCGCTCCCGCGCGATCAGACGGATGGAGGACCATCGAACCGTCGAGCCATCGCGTGTCGCCTTTGATGCGAGGGAGACCACCACGTCGCCCGTCACATGGGCCTCGGCGCGGACCACCGTGGCACCCGGCTTGACCTCCTGCCATCGGACCGGCCCATCGGCCAGCGATATGGCCGCCGAGGCGCCCGGGTCTCCGGCCGCTTCGGCCGTCACCGTCACCGGCCCGGCCAAACCACCGACCGGCACCCGTAGCCGAGCTTCCTCGCCCCGCGCCAGTGCGACCACGGCGGTGGCCGGGCGAGCCATTAGCGCCATCTGGGGTCCTCCCGGCACGGCCGCAACCCGCAGGCCGGCGACGGCATCGCTCGGCCCCGCCGGCACGCCATTCAGCTCCACCGCGCACGGGCCGAAGGAAGGGTGGCCGTCCATGCGCACGGCCACCTCAGCCAGGCCGCACGTCTGCTGCGGATTGTAGGAGGTCAGGATTCGGATGCGCAGCCACCGGGCCCGGCATCCATCCAGTGGCACCTCGACGGAAGCCCCACTCTCGTCAGGCAAGCGGCCGGCGCCGGCACGCCGCCAGTCCCGGCCGTCCTCTGAGGCATCGATCTCGAAGTCCTGGGTGTGGTACATGTTGCCCGACCACACGGCCTGGTGGAGCACGATGGACCGGATCACCTCGGTGGCGGGTAGCTCCAATGTCAGTGTGCACGGTAGCGGTGTCCAGTCGGCCGAGAGCCAGCTCCCTTCGGGCGCCTGGATGGTGCCGTCCACCACCCTGGCGGCGGCATGTGCCGCGCTGTACTCGGTGTCCGCGGAGACGCGAACCCCACTCAGCCCAGCCGGGTCCATTCCGGGTTGGGCCAGGGCGGCGCCCCACAGGCACAGGGCAGCCAGGCCGAGACCGACCATGACACGCTCGAACCTCATTCGCACAAACCTCATTCGCTCGAACCTCCACAGATCACCGAACGCATCGGTTCCCGGGGCGCGGTCCCGGGAACCCCGGCAGCGCGCCCACCGATGTACCTTGGTGAGCCCGTTGCCTGTCCCCATGCCGGAACCGCAGACCATACGGAGGACCCTATGGCCAAGAAGGATATCGCCGATCAGTGCCTGTGCAAGGCCATCGAGTGCTCGGCCAAGCTCAATGACTTGCGTGGCCTCGTCCGAGATGCCCAGTACATCTGCAAGAAGTGTGGCCGGGCGGCGGCCAAGAAGAGGAACCTGTGTTCGCCGGTGAAACTATACAGCGAGAACTAGCCAAGTGGGCGTGCGGAGCCGTGCGGCCCGGCGCCCAGCCCGATGAGATGGTTGCCCATGCAGGCGGTCCGGCAGGTACTCGGCCGGATGGTGGATCTGGTGTTCCCGCCCCGCTGTCGCGTCTGCGAGACGGAGAGCGCCTGCCCCCTGTGTCCGGCCTGTGTGGCCCGCCTCGAGTACATCACCGGGCCCATCTGCCACGCGTGCGGCCTGCCGTTGGACCCTGGAACGCACCATGGGGACCGGTGTGCCCCCTGTCGAGACCCTCACCCACTCGATCGGGCGCGGAGTGTGTGCCGCTACGCGGGCCTCACGCGCAAGGCCATCCACGAGCTGAAGTACTCGCAACGCACCGAGCTGGCTCCTCCGTTGGGGGATCTCATGGTCCGGTGCCTGGCCGATCCACCCGAGTATGGTCCGGCGGCGGACCCCTACTACACACCGCCGCCCCGCATACCCCTGGAGGGCATCACCGCGGTGGTTCCCGTGCCGCTCTCGCGCGAGCAGCAGCGCCGGAGGGGCTTCAACCAGTCCGAGCGGCTGGCCATCGAACTGGGCTCCCGGCTGGGGCTTCCGGTGTTTGCGTGGATGCTTCAGCGCATTCGAGACACGCCGCCGCAAGTGCGGCTGTCGGCCAGGGAGCGAGCGCGCAACGTGCGGGGCGCGTTCCAGGCCGCGGGACGGGATTCGGTCGCCGATCAGGTCGTGCTGCTGGTCGACGATGTCCTCACGACCGGCGCCACGCTCAACGAATGTGCCCGCGTGCTCAAACGCGCCGGCGCGGCCGATGTGTACGGGATCACCATGGCGCGCCAGACGGTTTTGCCAACCCCGGAAGCGGCGCCCGCATCCCATGTCGTGTAGGATAAGCGCAACCGGCTCGGCGGAGGGCCGTCTTTGAGCCCAGTGGGCACGAATGATTCGCAGGACCGTCCCACAGAGGGAGGAAGCCGACATGGTAGTCCGCTACTTCGGGAATCTGGCGCTGGGGTTCCTCATCGGTGCGCTCACATCCGAGCTGTGCGGTCAGCGCGTGACGGACTATGCGGCCGAGGGCGCCCGCAAGATGGGCTCCGCGGCCCGCCAGGTGGTCGATGCCTTCAGGCAGGGCTTCGCGGCGCCGGAACCGGAACCCGAGGCCGGGCCCACCAGGAGGCCCCGCCGGGCCAAGTAGTCCGGCGGACCCGGCACCGCGAGGTGTGTGAGGGTCCGCTCACAACCACGTGCGCGCGAACCTTTGCGCGCCGAATGCGTCTAGGACGCCGAGGGGCAGGTCCATCGGTCTTGCCTGACGTCCGGAGCAGGCCCATGGGCCTGCCGCGCGGCGGTTATGCCGCTGGGAAAGTCGAGTCCTCGTGAGCAGGAAACGCAACTCCAATTCCACCTGGTTGAGCGTCATGGACCGGCGAGTGCTGTGGGCGCCCGTGGCCCTGATGGCTCTGGCCGTGGTCGTCGGGGCCACCATGGCGCCTTGGGCTGGCCGCGACCGGCCTGTCTCGAGCGCCACCACCGAGGTCACTGCGGCCGGTACGGATGAACCCGAGGCGGCTGGACCGCGCCGCCTGGTGGTGCGGCCGGGGCGGGACCTGAGTCCCATCCTGGGCCGCAGCCCGTTCAAGCCCCTGTTCGCTCCGACACCCGCCGCGGGTGCCGTGGCCAGGGTGATGCCAGCCAGCCTGCCGCCCGCCGGGGCCCCACTCACCTTCGAACCCGGCGCGCCTGCGGGTGAGGCGCCGGCGCCTGGAGGCCCGGAGTCGCCTCGATCGGGTGGCTCGGGCGGTTCGGCCACTGCCCCGGGCCACGGGGGGTCCCTGGGGCAGAACTCGTCATGCGACTTGGGCATCACCGGGATCGTCCGCAATCCGAGTGGGTTCCGCGTGCTGGTTCGCCACAACCCCACGGGCAAGAGCCAGTGGGCGGGGGTTGGCGAAGTCGTCTTCGGTTACCGCATCGAACTCATCACTCTCCGCGGTGCCCTGGTGGTCCGGGACGGCCGCTACTTCGTGCTTCCCATCGGCGAGAACGTCAAGGGGACCGAGGCCGCGGCGCAACCCGCGGCCGGCGATAACGGCAAGCCCACGGTGTCCGAGGGCGGATCCGTGACCGAGACGCAGGGGGATGAGGGCGAAGGCGGCGATGCCCGCTTCGTGGGAACCTGGTCGGGCTCCATGTCTTCGATCCCCATCACCATCACGCTCAACGCCGACCACACGGGGCGCAGTAGTGTGGCGGGCCAGAGTGATTCCTTCCACTGGACGGTTCAGGGCAACGCCATCACCACCACCGGCGGTCAGGGACCGACTCAGACCATGCAGTTTCGCTTCGAGAGCAACAACCGCGTCCTCGTTCTCTCGGGCGGCCCGCTCCCATTCGAGCTTCGCCTGAGCAAGCAGTAGCCCCCGCTGCAGTGGGCTGGGCCGGGGTCCGGGGGCCCATGCCATGGGCGGTAGCATAGGGCCCTGGGCCGGGCGGCTGGGTCTCGCGAAGGTCGCGCGGAACGCCCGCCTGGTCTTTTGGAGGGGCCGCACAGGGGTGCGCCCGCAGGGCGCGGGGCCCCTGACCGGCCCGAGGTTGAGGGGTGCCGATCGGGCGCGTTGGGGGCCCACCACGCTGGGAGACGCGTGGTTCCCCCCATGGCGCCCCTCCGCAAGACGGGCAACGGTTGGCGTGTCGTGGAGGGGCCGCACAGGGGTGCGCCCAGAGGGCGCGGGGCCCCTGACCGGCCCGAGGTTG
>JAKPQA010000023.1 GCA_029547025.1 Armatimonadota bacterium | reverse complement strand
ACATCACCATTGGGAAGCGGGCACGGGTAGAAGTCGTGGAACGGACCGTCGGTGAGCTGTTTCAGGCCGGAACCGTCGGCTGCCATGGTCATGATGTGGTAGAAGCCGTCGGCCGAGGGGCGGTAGCCGAAGTAGATGCGCTGCGCGTCGAAGGTCGGGGCCGGGTCGCGCACGATGCCGTTGCGGCCATCGAACAGCTCGACGAGCTGGCCCCGCTCAGGCGCCAGGCGGCCGTCGGGCCGTGGAATCGACAGCGCATAAACGCCGCCGCCCGGTCGGAAAGGCGCATCGGTGTAGTCGGTGTAGATGTGTGAGGGCCAGTACGCGAAACGTTTGGCGAACAGAACACGGTCCAGCACGGCCAGATCGGGGTCGCGTAACAGCAGGTCGCGTTTCGCCACACGCGCCTCCCACAACACCTGGCGCTCGGCGCTTCGATCGGGTGCGGCGGCGAGCAGCTCCTCCTGGCGCGCTCGAAGCTCAGACACCTGCCGCCGCTCGCGGGCGACCTCGAGTCCGGCCGCCTCGAGCCGGTCGGCGATGCCCTCCATCAGGTCCAGCGTGCGCTCCAGGGGGTCGTAGCGGAACAGGTGCAGCTCGTAGGCCTCACGGCCCGGCTCGACCAGTGTCACGTCCAGCTCCGGTCCGATGGGACCACTTGCCGACGCCAGGTCGAGCACGCGGACCTCACCCGGGCCCAGAGTCAGCCCGCCGCGAAGCGCCGGCGCGGTGCCGGTGACATCGACCGGCCGCTCGCCCGTGTTCGTGAGCCGAAGCCGGAAGCAACCGTGCAGACACGGGCCTTCCGCGGCGACGGCAAGATCCGACGGCCGGAAGTAGACCGGCCGTCCCGCGGCCGGAGTATGAAGGCCGCCCAAGCCCAGACCGACCCGGACACCGCGTCCGGCCGCCCCCGGCAACCACTCGAGCGGAATCCGCAGTTCGAATCCGGTGAGGTCATCACTGCACGCACCCTCGATGGGCCGCGATTCGGCCGGCTCGCCTTGAGGCGTGAACGTGCGAAACACGAGGCCGCCCTCGGTCCAGGTCACGATGCCGCAGCCCTGCCAGTCGGCGGCGGACACGACCGCCACGTGCGAGCTCAGTAGGCGGTCGACATGGATGGCCAATGCCAGATCGCTGCCGGCGATTCCGGCCCGCACCGCGCACTCGACCAGGGGGCCCTCATCGAAGTCGCGCGGGTCGGCCACGCGCGCGACGCCTCGCGAGGAGAGTGCCCACGCGGCATCGTCCAACTCGCCATCGACAACCGGGCCATCGGCCAACCGTGGTAGTGGGAGGGCGTCATCGCCCACATGACGCGGGTACTGCTGGACTCGACCATTGTAGGGGACGAGGCTTGGGTCCAGGTCCGCGCGGCCATAGGTCTTCAGCCAGGCGTGCTCCTCGCCGACGAACGCGTACTTCAGCAGTGCGTCAGTGACACCAGTTGGCTCGGGTTGCTCTTCGGGCGTCAGCGGCCCCACGTCGGCGGTCGCAAGCGGCGTCGGCCGGCCGTAGACCTCGACCTCGTCGAGTCGCGGTTCGCCACTCGACCCCTCAAGCAGCACGCGGACGTAGCGCGCCTGGACCGGCGCGAAGGTGATCTCCGTTCGAAGCAGTAGCGGCGCCCCATTGCGCTGGGCCACGCGGGTCCACTGGGGCGCGGACGAGTCCTCAGTATGCTCCCTCGCCGTGAGGATTGCGTACGTGGTCGCCCCTCGATCGCCGAAGCGCCCCGAGTTGTCATTCCCCAGCGCAACGCGACAGATCCAGTAGTCAGCGCCCAGGTCGATCTCCGCCCACTCCGGCCCCCCCGTGTTCGCGATCCACGAGTGGTCATTCCCCGCCCAACCGTCATTGAGGTGCCGGATCTGGTGGATCGGCATGGCGCCGCCCGCGTAGACCGACGAGGCCAACGCCCTGGCGTCGGGTGCCAGGGCCAGGTTGGGCAGACCCCGCCCGTCCTGCCTCGGTGCTGCCAGCGACGAGGCCGACAGACCGCCCGTGCGCCAGGCGCCGCCATCTCGCTTCGGCGGGGGCGGGGGGCCCGGAAGCCGCGGGGCCGCGTCCTGTCCCTGGGAAGCAGCGCCGCTGATGGCCACTGCCGACACCTGGCGCACGGTCTGCCAGGTCTGGCCATCTTGGGAGAGCCGCACCTCGAACTCGGTGGGGATTCGGTCCCCGAACTGGCGTGCCCGGTCCCGTGAGAGGACGACCTTCGATACCAGCGAAGTCCGGGCCAGCTCGATCTGTGCCCACTCCACGCCGCTCGTGGCCGGAATCCAGCTCCGGTCGTTGCCATATCGGCCATCGTTGAGGTGAGCCACCGCGTGCTTTGAGTAGCCGGACAGGCATGACGACGCCGTCGCTGTGGCTCCCACGCGATCCAGAGCCAGGTTCGCCGAACGATCAGGGCCGTACACCTCGAGCTCGTCGATGCACGGCTGGTCACCCGAACTGCTCGCTCGGATCACGACGCGCACGAACCGGGTATTGAGCGGCTCGAACGTCACTTCATAGGGCTGATCAGAACGGATCGGCGGGTCCGCCGGGAGGGCAACCGGGGCCAGGCCGCACAGGGCGATCAGGAGCACGACGCCGGTCACGAGCGAGGGCGTTCGTATCATCAAGGGCACCTCACGATACCCGGGCGCATGAGGCCCGAGGTCGGCCAAGCTCGGAGGCCATTGTCCCCGCCGCCTTCCGGCCCCGTCAAGCAACCCAGCGGCGAGGATTCCGCCACGAACCTGGGAAGGAACATCGTGAGTGGTGGTCGTCTCGTTTGGTGCCGAGGGTGTGGGTGCGTCGAGAGGGCGGTGTCGACATGGTCAGTCGCATGGGTCCGTCGGTCGTCTTCTCCCTCGCTCTCGCCGGCCTCTGCGTGTGGGCCGGTTGCGGCGGCGGCCCCGGTGGTGGGGGCGGCGGCGATACGACCGGCCCGCTGACCGCCACCGTTGACGCGGCCGACGCGGTCACTGAGTCGTTCCACCAGGCCTGCGACTCGGCTCCTTGGCCCGGTAGCGCCGAGGCCTTTGTGGCCGCGGCTGAAGCCAATGCCGAGGTCGTGAGCGTCTCCGTCGACGAGACCACCGGCGATGCATCGGTCCGTTACCGCTCGGGCGTGGTCCACATTCTCCACCATTGCGACAGCCCGGAGACCGAGACGGGCACTACGCTGGATAGCCTGCTCGATTCGGGCGCCGTGCGCGATCTGTCTGCTCACCCGGTAACCACCCGCTGGTTCCCCTCGCAGGATACGCCGGCCGCAACCGCGGCCGCCTCCTACGACGAGAACGGCCTGTACACCGCCATCCAACAGGCATGTCAGCGTGTGCTCGACTCATACCATGTCGCCGGGTACCAGGTACCCAGTGCCGTGCCCACGGCCACCATCGACTGGTTCCGAAACTGGGGCAACTGCGGCGTCATCTACTTCACCGGTCACGGTGGATGGGGACGCTGGCCCACCGACGCCGGCGACGTGCCGATCTATGCCCTGCAGACCGCCGAGCGGTACGAGGCCGCCGACGGGCCCAATCCCGCCTGGGCTGAGGACCTGGCCGAGGGCCGGATGGTGTTCCTCTCCGTCGACAAGACGGGCGACCATGTCGAGGACGTGCGCGCAATGGCCGTGACCCGCCGGTTCTTCGAGCACTACTGCAACCCCATGGCAAGCCACGGAATCGTCTGGCTCAACGCCTGCAACAGCCTGACGTACTACACCGACCTGGCCGCGTCGCTCTGTGACATGGGGACCGAGTTGGTCCTCGGTTGGCGAGGGCCCGCCCCGGTGCGTCGGGCCACGGCGTGGTCCCTGTGGGCCCTCGACCGAATGAGCGGCCTCAACGTGACGCACCCGTTGGACCCGCCCACTCGTCCCTTCACCGCCGACGACGTGTGGCGAGAGCTGGACCGCCGCGGCTGGACACGCTACGTGTCGCCCCAGGGAGACACATCTGACCTCGAGTACTTCCGGCCCACCAGCGCCGATGACGAGAGGACGGCGCTGTGCCCCGTGATCAGTGGCGGCGTGTTCCACCCCGAAACGGAGTCGTCCCGGGCCAATGTTTGGCTGAACGGCTACTTCGGCCGCACGCGCGGGCAGATTCTTGTTGATGAAACACCTTTGACAATTGCGGTCTGGCAACCATTCTATGTCCAGGGCGATTTCCCGCGGGGCACCACCGGACTGGTGGGTGATGTGCGGGTTCGCGTGAACCATCTCGAAAGCAACCCCGTGCCGCTCACCCACTTCAGCGGAGGATTCGACGCCGATGTGGAGCGGCCTGGCCGCTATGATGGAACCATCCAGGCCGTCTTCGACGGACGCGCCCTCCTCCACCAGATTCGGGCCGACATCGACGGTACGCCCGTAACCATGCCCACCCCGTCCGGCTATGCCCTGTTCCAACCCGAGCACTGGGAGATCACCTGGAACATCGGCGGCGAGTGGGATGTGGTCGACGGCGGGGAGCTCGTCCACTACTCGCTGGACGCCCGCGGCGGCGCAGATCGTGATAGCGACTCGAATGCCCTGATCCAGGCATTCCAGCTCGATCTCGACGCCGGTACCGTGCAGCGCCGCGCCTCCATCAACGTCGACGGCACCCTGACTCGTACCGACTCGGAGGGGACCACGACCTCACACTGGTCGGCGAGTTACGGCACCGCCGGCCTGCTGCCGGCGGAGACGCTTCCCGCGAACTGGGACATCCCCGCCCGCAGCTTCTCACGCGTCGACGACGGCACGACCGTCACCATCCATTGGACCCACATCGCGCCGGACAATCCGCCCCCGACGGGCGCTGCCGCCTATCCATCATCGATCGCCCGCACGCGTATGCTCAGAAGCCCCGGCTAGCGCGGCAGGGCCGCATGAGGCGTCGCGACGGCCGCACTCGCGGCCGTGTCACTCCGCCGGCGCTTTGACAGCCCCACTGGGCCGCGCATATAGTGCCGACCGGCGTCTGCACCGGGCGCGGGGCACCTCGCCGGGCTCCAGAACGTCCTACTGCTGGTGGGCGCGGCCCGCTGTGGCGGCCTGGCCGCAAGTGGCACGGCATCGGAGGCGTGTCGGGTTGAGGGCTATCGCTTGGGCGATCGGTGCACTGGCGCTATCCGCCGGCTCCTCGTGGGGGCAGCCGCCGACGCCGGCGGCGTTCGACCATCCATGCATGTACCTCAACGCGGACGAGATCGCGCGTCTGCGGCAGCGGATCGCCAGCGACGCGCCAGCGCGGACCATGGCCGACCGACTCGTCGCCGGTGCCGACCAGCTCCTCGCGCGCACCCCACAGCCAGTCACCGGGCCATTCAGGAATGTGCTCATTCCGCCGCTGCCGTCCGATCCATCCCAGGTGACCTTGGTCACCACCCACGGGCAGCTGGCGCGCCGCGATCTCGCTGCCGCTCGTGACCTCGGCATCGCCTACGCCCTAACGGGCGACGAGAGATATGCGGCCAAAGTGGCCGAGTTCGCGTCCGCCTGGGCGAGCGCCATGGAAGCGAAGCTGCCGAACACGTACTCGGCCTGGCTCGTGGTGGCGCAAACCCTCCCGGCCCTCTACTACGCCGTGGACCTGTGCTGGGACGCCGCCCCTATGACCGACGAGCTCAAGGGGCAGATCAAGGCCTGGGCCGGCGCCATTGCGGCTCAGGCCAAAGAGAAGCACCCACTCTGCACGCCCTATTTGACCGCGTTCAACCTCAATCTGATTGCGTCCTCGGGGATCATCTGCGAGGACCGTGGGCTGGTGGAGTTTGCCTACAACGCCCCGGACAATCCGGACACGTTCCAGGGGCTGCTCCGCGGGTCCAAAGATGCGGCGACTGGGAAGAAGATGCCCGGGCTGTTCGACAGCAATGGCAAGGCCAACTACGAGGCAAACCAGGACGCGCCGGTGTCACGCGCGATCCAGGTGATCAAGGCCCTCACCTATGTGGCCGAGCTGGCGCGCCATCAGGGACAGGACCTGTATGCGTTTGAGTACAAGGGCGCCGGGTTGCGCAGCGCGTACCTCTACTACGCGCCCGACTTCGATGGCACTCGCAAGGCGCCCGATCTGTCCCCGTTCCGAGGCGCCAAGGGCGACGCCGCGGTCTACGAACTGGCCTTCGCCCGCTACGGTGAGCCGGCCATGCTCTCCGTGCTCCGGGCGCTGGGCCGCGACCTGGTGGACCCGCACGTCCTCGGGCCCATCGGTCTCACGCATGGTGTGCCGACGGATCTGGCTGGCGCGGTCCGGCCCCCCTCCACTGCCGGAAGACGGTGACTCGGGGGCAGGACATCCCATCCCGCTGCCCAAACAACACGGAGAGTGTGCGCTGCCGCAGCGATTGAGCCGCGCCGGGCGCGTCGGATATACTGCCAGCGCCTTCACCGAGTGGCGTCGGGCTGAAGCGGCCATTCGGAGTTTGGACGAGCGGGGACCGAGGCGGGCTTGGAGACCTTCGGCAAGGCCATCGGAATAGCAGTATTCGTGGCAGGCATGGCCCTGCTCGGGTACGTGTTCTACCTGGCCTACATGTTCCCCGTGCTGTTTCATCATGCCCTGGGCTCCGGGACTCCCCAGTGGCTGCCGATCCCCTCGGCCCGGGTCACCACGCCGAGTGCGCTGGAGGGGATGAGCCCGCTCGTCCAGTTCATGGCCGAGGCGGGCGTCTATCTCCTGACGCTCCTCGTTCTAGGTGGACTTGCCGCACTTATCGCCCATAAGGGCGCCTCGCTGATCGGTGTCCTGGGCGGCAAAAAGGGAGAATGACCCTCGGTGGCACCTCGACAGCATTCGCGGGGGCTCTGCATGGCCATGGCAGGCCTCCTGATCTCATGGGCGGGATCCGCCTGGGACGCCTGGGCCGCGGATGCGGGGGCCGGTACGGCCGCCCTGGCCCGTCAGTTCCTCGACCAAGGCGCTCGCGCGCTGGCCGAGGGTGCCGACGAGGTGGCCCTCCAAGCCTTCGCCCAGGCCACCCAGGTCGAGCCGGACTGCCAGATCGCGCGCCTTGGCAGCGGCGTGGCGCAGCTGCGCCTGGGGCGCCGGGCCGAGGCGGATCGGAGCTTCCGCCTGGCAGGCGGCCGCCTGCCGGCCGCGGCCACGGTGGGCCAAGCCCTCACCTCCCTGGCCGCGGGCGAGGTGCTGGCCGCGCGTTCGCTGCTCCAGCAGTCCATCGACCTCGGTGTGCAGCCCGTCGCCGCCGTGCGCGCCACGCTGGCCTACTGCGCCCTGCTGGCCGGCGACTGCGCCGACGCGCGCGCAGAGGCCCGGCTCGTCCTCGACAGCGATCCCGCCAACTACCTGGCTCTCATGGTAATGGCCGAGGCTGGCACCCGTCTCGGCACCGCCCCCGAAGCGGGGAACACGCTGCGGCAAATCCTGGATTTCCGCGCCCGAAGCCTGATCACGCCGGCCCGGCAACTCGCGCTTCTGGGACCCGACGCTCTGGTGTCCGGCCGCAGTCCGATCGAGGGTATGGGAGCCGTCTCGGCCGCCGCCCGGTTCGAACGCCCCGGGATCCGAATCATCACCCCGCTGACCGGTACCACGGTGCGCGGGAAAGTCCCACTCCTGGCCTCGATCATTGGCGAGGCGCGGCCACTGTATGTCACCTTCTACGTGAATGGCGGCCGCATCCACGCCACCGACAAGCCTCCGTACCGGTACACCTGGGATGTCTACGACCTCGTCCCCGGCGAGTACCTGATCTCCGTCCGCGCCCAGGAGAGCTATCTGGGGGCCGAGCTCTATCACGACCAGGTCGTGGTCCATGTGACCCGTGAGAGCGGTCTGCCCGTAGCGCTGGCCCCCGAAGAGGATCCCACAATCGTCCGCCAAGTCGTGGCCGCCATGACGCCCCAGCCGTCGGAGGCATGGGTCGCATCCCTGCGCGAGCGGCTCACCCAGTTGACCCAGCGCGACCCCGCGGAGCGTGAGCCCACTCTGCCCCCGGGTTGGGTCCCCGTAGTCCGGAGTGCGCGAGATCCTGTCCCCAGCCCCGCAGTGCCCCGGCCGGCCGACTCCCCACCCCCCGTGATCGAGAGTCCGGGGCCCAAACCGGTGGTCCCGATTGTGCCTCGCCACCTGAAGTCCGTGGCCCTGATCTTCGACGATGGGCCCCACCCCCTCGTCACGCCCGCGCTGCTGCGGATCCTGGCCGAGCAAGACGTGAAGGCCAGCTTCTTCCTCGTTGGCACCCAGGCCGAGCAGTACCCC
This sequence comes from Armatimonadota bacterium, assembly GCA_029547025.1. Taxonomy (GTDB): domain Bacteria; phylum Armatimonadota; class Zipacnadia; order UBA1398; family JAKPQA01; genus JAKPQA01. Next base: position 37,710 of record JAKPQA010000023.1, on the reverse strand, counting down.
GAGCTGGTGCGCCGCATCGCTCAGGAGGGCCACGACGTGGGGAACCACACCTATGAGCACCTCAACCTCGATGGGCTCTTGGCGCCGGAGGTCCAGCGGCAGATGCTTGGTGGCAAGGCTCTCCTGGAGGCCATACTCGGCCGACCGGTGACGTACTTCCGCGCGCCGGGCGAGAACTTTGGACCACGAGCGCAACTGGTCGCGAGCCAGGCAAACCTGACGGTCATCCCCAGCAGCCTGAACACCTGGCCCATCATGTCGCTGGCGCCCGAGGAGATTGCGCGCCGCATGGCAAGCCAGGCGCAGGACGGCTCAACGATCCTGCTGCACAACGGGCAGGACAAGACCGTCTACTGCCTCGAGCCACTCATCCGGATGCTGCGTGATGCCGGCTTCGAGTTCCTCACCGTGGGACAGTGGCTCCAGCGGTACCCCGGGCGTGCCTTCGAGGCACCCGCCACTCCGCTAACGCCCGTCGCGGGGGCGACGACGCCCACGACCGGGGTTGCTGCGGCACCGAGCAGTTCCGCCGTGGACGAGCTCGCGGTGCCCCGGGCGGGAGCCCACTGAGAGACCCCCACGTCGCGTGCCCCCTCGGCCACGCGTGGGTGTGGTGCGCGCTGGCGGCGGGGTGGTCTGCAGCCGCATTAGGTACGGCGGCCGGCCAACAACCGGGCTCGCCGCCCTCCTGGCCAGTGGCGTTCGAACCGGGGGTCACGAGCCCCTCGCTCACTCCGTGGCCGTGCTCCAGCCTCTTCGACTTCAGTTTCCGCCTCGAGGCACCCACCGGCAAGCACGGCTTCCTCACCGTTGATCCGGAGGGACGCTTCCGTTTCACCGACGGGACACCCGCGCGTTTCTGGGGCGTCAATGTGGCGCGCGACGGCGTTTTCGCCCAACGTGAGGTCATTGATCGCGTCGTGGCAACCTTCGCACGGTCCGGCGTGAACCTGGTCCGCTTCCACCACCTCGACGGGCCGGGAGGCATCGTCGGCCAGGGCGGCGGCCTCAACGCCGATCGCGTGGCGGCCCTGGACTACTGGATCGCCCGGCTCGGCCAACGGGGGATCTATGTCTATCTCGACCTCCTCGACTACCGCGTGTTCAGCGAACCCACGGTCGAAAGGGGGGTGGACCTGGGTCGTGGCGCGAAGCCGTATGCCGTGTTCGTGCCCGAGCTCATCGCCCTGCAGAAGGACTATGCCGAGAGGCTGTTGCGGGAACACGTGAACCCACACACGAGCCTGGCCTATGCCGATGACCCGACCGTGGCCTTCGTCGAGCTCTACGACGAGAACGGCCTGTTCATCCGCCGCAACGACATTCCGACCCTCCGGGAGCCATACCGGGAGCGGCTCAAGCAGCGATGGAATGAGTGGCTTCGGGCCCGATACTCCGACAGTGACCGGCTGCGCCGCGAATGGTCGACTGGAGGGAGTGGCAGCGACCTGCTCCCGTTCGAGCTGCTCGAGAAAGGAACGGTGGCCCTGCCGATCCTGGCCCCTGGGAGTGGCGGAACGACCGCGACAGGTGCCCGCCAGGGGCCGCGGCGCCGGGCCGATGGCGCCCGCTTCTTCCATGAGGTTCACGTCGACTACTTCTCCCAGATGCGCGACCACCTCCGGTCTCTGGGCGTGAAGGTCCCCATCGGAGCCGTCGGCAGCTCGGAGCAGTTGGCCGATACCCGGTCCATCACCGATGCGCTCGACTACGTCGGCGCCAACTTCTACTGGGACCATCCCACATGGCCCGCCGGGCGCGAGTGGCAGGATCCCTATTTCGTGAACCAGGAGCCGCCACTACGCTCCGACGGCGGCCGGAGCCTGGGGCCGGCACTGGCCGTGGCACTTACGGCGCGGAAGCCTCTGGTGGTGCGCGAGTGGACCTACTGCTGGCCGAACCCGGCCCGAGCCACCGGCGTGCTCGAAATGGCCGCATTCTGCTCCCTGCAGGAGATCGATGCGGCGCTGGCATTCACCTACCAGGCGGCCGATGGAGGCAGACCCATCGACTACTTCGACTTCCGGGCTGACCCGGCCCGATGGGGTCCCTTTGCGGTGGCGGGCGAGGTGTTCGCCGGCCGCCATCTGCGCCCCGGCCAGCTGAGGGTCGATGTGTCCTTTGGCCCAGACGACGTGTTCGCGTCGGTTCAGGGTCTGAACCCCGTCCACCGGGCCGCATGGATCTCGCGGCTGCGGAACCGGTTCGACGACGGCCAGGTACCGGCCGAGGCCGACCTGACCGTCCTGGCCGGACGCAGCCCCGGTCGCGGCGCCGACGGCCGTGGCTTGATCCTCCCCGGCTCCGTCGCCGGCGGCCCGGTGCCCCCGGCCATGGAGTCCGAGATGGGCTGGCTCTCCGGCTACGCGGTGCCCCCCGGGCGGCCGCCGGGCGACGACTCGCCGCAACCCGTCTTGTTCGACGGTCTCATCGCCGACGGCCGCCGTACCGGCTACGACCTCACCCGCACGTACGACCTCGATGCCATCGGGAAAGCCGGGTTCGTCCCGATCGGAACCAACGGCTCACTCCAGTCCGCCCTCGGCTTCCACGACGACGCCAAGGGCAACTTCGTGTTCCGCAACCTCCCCGACCATGATCTGGCAGCCCTCGTGTTCGACGTGCTCGGCCGTCGAGCGCAACGGCTGAGCGCCGCCGAGCGGGTCGCGTCGCACCGAACTCTCGAAGAGGGCATCACCATCTCAGATACGGGTGAGATCATCCGTGATGCCGGCCAGGGACTGCTCACGGTGAACGCCCCCACCGCGAGGATGATCGCCGCAAGTGACGCCAGTGCCCTCTCTGCCAAGGCCGGCGACCTGGAGCTCCGAACGCACGACCGATGCTGCGCCCTGACTGCGGTGGCGCTGGACGGCAAGCCCCTGTTCGAGTCGCGATCGTACGTCGTCCGTATGGTCACCGTGGCGGAAAACCAGCGACAGCAGGTCGCGCGAGTGACCGGAGGCCCCAAGCCCTACGCCGTGATGCGGAGAGGCGAGGCACCGCCCACCACCCTTGGCCAGCCGAGTCAGACGGCGACCACCCTCCTGCTGGGCGGCTATCCGCTGCTCCGCGTGCGGCAACGCAACGGGTCGTGGGACCTGGTACGCATCGGGGACCGATTCTGGTTCATGACCGACGCCGAGGGGATTGCGGTCTCGGTGGCCGGCGGGCCAGCCACGCCTTGCCAGGCCCACCGGCCCATCGCCTTCGACGACCGGGGCATGATGGTACCTCCGCCAGCCTGACCGCGGCCATTTGGCGCCCATCCGGTTGTGTACCCGACCGCGAAATGGGAAGGATTGAGGGCAGGAGAAAACCAGAACCCTGCGAAAGGCATTATACGATCAGGTAGGAGTCGGGCATGTGTGCGCCGAATGGCATCGCCACGGCTCCTGGATGCCGCGGGCGCTGGCCTCGCGGGCGGTGGCGGCGTGGGAGCATCATGCGATGGCAGTTGCCTGCCAGGCTGAACTGAGCGGATGTGGCGATGGGTTCTCGGCGTGCAAGATGCTGACAGCGCGCCCAGTTTGTCCTGGCTGGCGGGAGGCGACTTGATGAGCACGAGGTCTGGTCGGCGGGCTTACCCGCACAGTGCGGTCTTGTGGGTCGCGGTTGTGGCACTGGCTGCTGCGGCCGTTCCATCTCACGCATGGTGGATGGAGACCCAGCTTGCGGGCATACGCCTGGGCGACAACGCAATGATTCTGCTCGACATCCCGGGCTACGGCCAGCCGGACGGGATTATCGTCGCGACGGCCACCTCGGCCGATCGGGCCAACGTGCCCGGTGCCGAGGGGGGCCAAGGCCCCGGCCTGACGGGTCCCGGCGGGACCGGTGCGGCCGGCCCCGGTGCTGCGGGTATGATGGGCCCCGGTGCCGCTGGCATGATGGGCCCCGGCGGCGGACCGATGGGCTCGGGTCCCGGGATGATGGGCGGCGGCATGGGGCCGGGCATGGCGCGGGGAAGCACTCGGAGCATCCCTTCCGCCGTGGCACCGGTCACGCCCGTGCAGATGGCCATGCAAATGGCTGCGCCGATGGGTAGCATGGGTAGCGGCGGCGGCATGGGGATGCCTCCCGGCCAAATCGCTGCCGGCGCCACGGGCCCCATGGCAGGAGCCGGTGGCATGATGGGGGGCCAGCCCGGCATGATGGGCGGTGCCGGTCCCGGTCCCGGGATGATGGGTATGCCCGGAATGGCCGGCCCCGGTGGCGCCGCGGGCGCGGCGGGTGCGGGAGCCGGCGGCTTTGGCCCGGCCCAGGGAGTGAGCGACTTCCCCGATTGGGTCATGGCCATCTGGTTTGACCTGCACGAGGACGAGATCGAATGGTTCTACATGCGCGACAAGTGTGCCGTGGGATTTGTCATCAATAAGAACTCGGGCAAGATCGTCGCCATCTCGGTAGCCGGCGAGCGTTGCGATTTCGCCCGGACCGCCATGGGCCGACCCCATGAGACGGTCAAGCTGGGCGATGACTTCAAGCGTGTCCTCCAGCGCTACATGTGGCCCCACACGCTCGAGACATTCACCGGCAGTGGCAGTTCCGTCCTCACCAACTTCGGTGAGGGCACTTCGGTGACCTTCGGTTCGGTGACCTTCGGCGGGGCCACCAATGTCTTCCGCCGTGATGCCATCCTGTGGTACCACGAGGTCCGCGGGCTCAAGCAGGGCAATGTGGCATTCACTCTGCACGACATGAAGGTCACGCGGATCCACATCTGGGATCCGGATCCCAGCTAGACGGCAGCCCGCCGGTAGAGACTGCTCTGCGAGGCCCGGGGTTTCGCGCGGGCCTCGTGTGTTCTCTGAGGTTCCGCCTGAGGACTCTGCGGGAGGGCGCTGAGTTCGGGTCGGGAACACTGCTCCGAGCTGGCAAGGCCCGGTGGCTCGCGTGGCGGTGTGCTGCCGATGCCGGCTATCAGCGCGGCTGCACCCAGGGGATGGAGAACCCGTGGCTCATTCCGCCGAGAGACCTGCCACTGCGGCGGAGATCGTCGAGGCCGCCGACATCGTCGACGTGGTCTCCGAGTACGTCCCTCTGAAGAGGGCGGGCAAGGACTTCAAAGCTCCATGCCCGTTCCACTCGGAGACGCAGCCGTCGTTCTATGTCATACCCAGCAAGCGGATGTTCTACTGCCACGGGTGCAAGGCGGCAGGCAATGCGATCCAGTTCGTGCAAAGGCTCCTCGGAATTCCATTCCATGAGGCAGCCCGTCGCGTGGCACAGCGCTATGGTCTGCGGTATGTTGGTAGAGGGGAGCCGCCCGGGCAGGTTTCGGTTCGCGAGAAGTTGTGTCGAGTGAACGCGTTCGCGGCCCGGTTCTTTGCTCAAGTGCTCTCTGAGGCGCCTGAGGCGGCTGTAGCGAGGGACTACGTGGCCCGGCGGGGCATTTCCTCAGCCAGCGTGCAGGCGTTTGGACTCGGGTTCGCACCGGCCGACTGGCATCGGCTGCGCGATGCGGCCAAGAAGCGATTTAGCGAGGAGGAACTGGTTGCCGCTGGGCTCCTGGTCCCCAGGGAAACGGGAGCCGCGTACGATCGCTTCCGCGGTCGCTTGATGTTCCCCATCACCAATCTCGAAGGTGAAGTGGTGGCCTTCGGCGCTCGTGCCATCGGTGATGAGGAGCCCAAGTACCTCAACAGCCCCGAGTCGGCAGTCTTCGCCAAGGGCAAAACGCTGTACGGATTGGCCCAGGCCCGCGAAGCCATTCGCCGCTCAGGGGTTGCCGTGGTCGTGGAGGGCTACACGGACGTGATCGCGGCTCACCAGGCCGGCCGTGCCAATGTGCTGGCCACGCTGGGGACATCGCTGACGGCCGATCACGTACGAGCCCTGTCCCGGCTGGCCCAGCGCGTGATCGTCGCATACGACGCCGACTCGGCCGGCAAGGGGGCCGTGCTGCGCAGCACCGAGAGCCTGGAGAACTCCGGACTGCCTGTCGAGGTCGCGGTTCTGCCCGCCGGGGAGGACCCGGACTCCTTGTTGCGGGAGCGCGGTCCCTCAGCGTTCGATGCGGTCGTGGCCGAGGCGGTGCCTCTGGTGCACTTCGCCATTGACCACATCGTCGCGTCTCGGGCGTCTGAAGGGGTGGCGGGCCGGGAGCGTGCCGCCGAGGAGATCGCCGATCTGCTGGCGGCGATCCGCAAGCCGGTGGCCCGCTCGGGCTACATAGCCTATGCGGCGAGCCGTCTGGCCGGTTCAGACCCCGGCCGGGTGGCCAGCCTGGAGCGAGCTCTGGGTGAGCAGCTCCGCCTGTCGGAGCGGAAGCGCCTGCGGGCGCATTCGGGAGCCGCGCAGGGCGAGAGCTCACGGACCGTGGCGCGGCCGGTCGACCCCAGGCGCGACCGGGGCTTCGTCGTCGAGTCGGTGTCTCAGGGCGCCACGGCAGAGCTGCGGCCGGCGGTGGTGCAGGCAGAGCGAGTGCTCTTGCGGTCGGCGTTGGCCGACCGCGGCCATGCGGAACGGATCTTCCGCGAACTCCCGCCCGATCGGTTCCTGCGACCGGTCTCGCGGGAGATCGCCCGCGAACTGCAGCGAGCCTGGGCCAGCGGCGCTGCGGTTGCCGGGGCCGAGATCCTCTCGGCGCTCAGTGCCGCCGCGGCCGAGGAGTTTGGGGAGGTTGTCCTGCCGGGGAGCATCCACGAGGCCGAAGGTCTCCCTCTCCAGCAGCTCGACTTGGTTCGCGATCATTGGGAGGAACAGCGGTTCCGGGAGCTGCGGGAGCGGGTCGCGAGGATTCCCCCCGAGGAGCAGAGAACAAGCGACGACGTCAGGGAGTTCATGGAGCTCGTCCGTCGCCGCCACGCGGGGCCGCGGGGTCGTTTTTCGCCCGCCGATGGGGGTTAGGGTGAGGACACACCTGCACTCACGAGACGCCTCGGCCGGATCAGCGGGGCGATGGCATCGACCGCGGCCGCGCGAGGACGCGGAAGGATTGGCGTTGGACAAAGAGGACCTGAGGAACAGCAAGGAAGTCCAGGCACTTCTGGACAAGGGCCGCGAGGATGGCGTCCTCAGCTACGAAGAGATCAACGACTCCCTCGGGAAAGTCCTCGAGGGCGCCGATGACCAACAGGTGGAGGATATCCTCCAGCTCTTTCAGGACGAGGGTGTCGAGCTGGTGGATGCCGAGGAGGCCGGCGAGGAGACGGTCGGCCCAGTCGCGAGCAAGGTCGGCATCGGCCGCAAGCTCGATCGCGACGACGAGTTCGACGCGGCCGAGGGCATTCCGATCAACGACTCGGTGCGCATGTACTTGCGCGAGATCGGCAAGGTTTCCCTTCTTACTCCAGAGGAAGAGCTCAACCTCGCCCGGCGCATCCAGCGGGCCGAGTGCGATGTTGAGTACACCACCCGCACCGGCATCATTGTCGCGGCGCCCCGGGCTTCACACAAGGCGCGCCTCGAGGGCGGGATCACCTACACCCTGACCATCGAGGGGGGGGAGAATGGCGTTCGCGCTCTGGACCCACCTGGTCTGGATGCCGGCGCCGCTCTCGACGGCCGGTCAGCCTTCGCCGATGACTATGTGATGGAGTTCCGCACCGGATCGGGAGAGTCCCCCTTCTCGGTGGTGGGCACGCGCCCACGACAGCGAGAGAAGATCATCCCCGCCCAGCACAAGGCCTTCGAGATCACGTTCTCGTCAGCCCTCGACCCGGGCAGCGTTACCGAACACACCGTGCAGCTCCAGAGCGCCGACCGGCAAGTGCTGCCATCGACGCTCAAGTGCGAGGGCAAAGCCACCGTCACCGTCAAGCCCAAGCGCGCGCTTGAGACCGGCCGGAGCTATCGGTTGCGCGTGCGGGGCGGGCCCCGCGGGGTCCGGGGTACCGACGGACGCCTGCTCGACGCCGATGTCGTCATCCGATTTGGGGTCCGCGGCGCCCACGACCCACTGATCACGGACCGGACGCCCATTGAGGGCGATCGGCATGTCCCTCAGCAGGCCATAGTGGGCGTCAAGTTCGCCGAGTCGATGACCTCGAGCTCGGTGTCGTCTCGTACCTTCTCGCTCACGGGGCCGAGGGGGAAACGCGTCCAGGGCACCGTGCAGCTCACCTGCGACGGCCGGGCGGCCGTGTTCGTGCCCAAGGCGGCCCTGGAGGCGGGCGAGGAGTACACGGCCCGGGTCAGCGGCGGCGATCGCGGCGTGTGCACCGTCTACGGCGTCCGCCTTGAGGAGGACGTGACCTGGACCTTCACCGTCGGCAGCCGGCCCAGGAAGCCGAAGATCTTCTGGATCTGGCCCCGTCCCGGCGAGCGAGGGGTCCGGGTCGACCTCCAGATCCAGATCTGCTTCGATCAGAAGATGGACCCGACCAGCGTGTCGGAGGACACCATCAAGCTCAAGGACCAGGACGCGATCCATCGCCTGGCCGACGCCAACCTGCGCCTGGTGGTGAGCATCGCCAAGAAGTACACGGGACGAGGCGGGCTGTCCTTCCTGGACCTGATCCAAGAGGGCAACATGGGCCTCATGCGGGCGGTCGAGAAGTTCGACTTCCGCAAAGGCTATAAGTTCAGCACATATGCTACCTGGTGGATCCGGCAGGCCATCACCCGCGCCATCGCCGACCAGGGCCGCATCATCCGTATTCCGGTGCACATGGTCGAGACCATCAACCGACTTGTAAAGACATCTAGACAACTTCTTCAGCAGCTCGGGCGGGAACCGACGCTGGAGGAGCTGGCCGAGGAGATGGACCTCCCCGTCGAGCGGGTGGGCGAGATCATCCGGATCGCGCCCGAGCCCCTTTCGCTCGAAGCCCCCGTGGGCGAGGATGAGAACAGCTACCTGGGCGACTTCATCGTGGACCAAGAGGTTCACTCACCGGTCGATGCCGCATCGAACCAAGTCCTGCGGGAGCAGCTCGAGAAGGTCCTATCGACCCTCAGCGAGCGCGAGCGCGAGGTGCTGAAGCTGCGCTTTGGTCTGGTGGACGGCTACAATCGGACACTGGAGGAAGTGGGCCAGGTGTTCGAGGTGACCCGCGAGCGCATCCGCCAGATCGAGGCCAAGGCGCTCAAGAAACTGCGCCACCCGGCCCGCAGCCGCCGTCTGAGGGACTACCTGGATTGAGCGACCCAGCATGAAGGTCATCGAGCTCCTCTCGCCCCACGTGCATTCCGTGTGTTACTCGCTGCATGTGGGCGCTGGTAGCCTTACGGATCCGCCCAATCGCCCGGGTGTGGCTTCGCTCACCCAAAGGGTGGTGATCGAGGCGGAGACCATGGCGCGTCGCCGCTCGGCGCCTCACGGCCGCATGTGCTATGGCGGCGTCGACGTGGGACAAGCCTACGTGACGGTCTGGGGCCACCGGTCCCGCGGTGAGGAGCTGGCGCGGCTCGTGCCTCAGGTGCTGGCCGATGCCGAGTTCACCGAGGAGGCCCTGCTCCGGGAGAAGTCGCGCCTCTGGGACACCCTGCCCGACACCAACGACGGGTGGACGGACACGACCGACTTGGTCAACCGCCTGCTGCTGGCTCCGGGACTGAACTGGAATGTGTTTGGCTCCCGCGAGTCCGTCGAGAGCATCACGGTGGCCGACGTGGCCACATCGTTCAACGAGCACTGGCTGGGGAGTGATATGGTCCTTGCCGTGGCCGGCGCCTACTCACGCGAGGACCTCGAACAGGCCGTCGGAGAGCTGTCGACGCTGGTTGCCTCGGCCGGTTCGAGCAATACCGCGCCGTTCCGGGGGGGCGTCGAGGCGCCCAGGCGAGCCGCCGTCGTCCCCGTTCCAGACGAGCGGTTCAGCCTGCATCTGCTGTTCCCGGGAGTCTCGGTTCTTCACTCCGATGCATTCCTCATTCGGCTGCTCGACTGCATCGTCGGAGGCACCCCCGATGCCAGGGTGCCCAAGCGGCTGGCATGGGACCTGGGCTTGGCCGACGCCTCCTACTCGATGGTGTTCTTCGTCAACGACCAGAGCATCCTCACTGTCTATGTCGAGGGGATCTATGAGCGCTTCCACGAGATCCTTCGAGCTCTGGTGCGGAGCGTCGAGAGCCTGACCTTCGAGCCCCCCACCAAGGCGGAGCTGCAAGAGGCGCAGACCGTGCTGGCCTTCGAGCGTGACTACCAGCTCGACGACCCCCAGACCGCCGCCACGGCTCGGGGGTCGCTCTACTTCGCCAGCGGGATGGACGACCCACTCGCCTTCGAGCAGCTCCTGATTGGCGAGCCCACGGCCACGCGTGATCAGGTTTTCGAGGCCGCGCAGCGTGTGCTTTCGTGGGACAACCTCAGTGTGTTGTACGTGGGTCCCGAGGTCGAAGAGGTCGTGTCCCTGGTCCAGAGCACCTGGCCCTACAAGCCCATCGAGATCTGGGGCGAGTAGCGGCCCCGCCGTCAGAACAGCTCGACCTGCCCGTTGGCGCCGATCCGTTTACCCGGATCCCTCACGGCCCGGCTGCCGGCGTAGAGGTACCGCTCGAGCAGCGGGTCATACTCGGTGAACTCGCGCCCTTCCTCGACCGCAGCGCCGATCTTCTCTTCGAACTGCGCCACCTGGGCGTCGCAGTTCTCGATGCAGTGGACGGCCACGGCCTCGGCAGTCATCGGGCGAACCGGCGATCCGAACTCCGAGGAGCCGTGATGGGCGAGGATGATGTGCAGGAGCTGCAGGCGCAGCTCCTCGGGGAAATCCGGGATGGCGCGGGCCCGGCGGTCGACCTCGGAGAACCCGATGGCAATGTGTCCGAGCAGGCGCCCCGGGACCGAGTAGTTGATCGTGGCACCGCACTGCAGTTCCCACAACTTGCCAATGTCGTGCAGCATGACGCCGGCCATGACGAGATCCCGATCGAGGCCCGGATGCGCTTGACAGACCACTTCGGCGATGGCGAGCGCCGACGCGATGTGCTCGGCCAGGCCGCCGATGCGGGCATGGTGCAGCCCCTTGGCTGCCGGGGACTCGAGCAGCCGGCTCAAGAGCTCGGGGTCGCCGAGCATCCCCTCGAGGAGCGCCCGCAAGGGCGCGCTGCTGATGGCCCCGGCCACGGCGCGGAAACGTTTCTCCAGCCAATGCGGGTCGACATCAGAGCGCGGCAGGAACTCGGTCAGGTCAACCGTCGACGGATCGACGGCCTCGATGGCCGACAGCGTCAGTTGCGCGCGGCCCTGGTATTGCTCGACCTTGCCCTCGGCAAAGACGATGTCGCCCTCGCTGAACGAGGAGGCCGCCTCTTCGGCGTGATCCCACACATTGGCCGGAACCGTGCCCGTCTTGTCGGAGAGTACCAGCGACAGGAACTGACCATCCTTATTGCGGAATGGCCGGAGAGCCTTCTTGGTGACCGCGAAGTGCTGCCGGACCGCTTCTCCGGGCTCGAGATCAGCGATGTACCGTCTGCGCGCCATGGGGGCCTTTCCGTCGTGGACCTAGTTCGAGGGCCGCTCTCCCGCGGAGCCACCGGGCCCGAGGCACCCGCGGACCTCCTCGAGCCACACCGGGTCGACACGCCCGTCGGCCTGGAACGCCTTGAGAATCCCGATGACGAAGAGTTCGAGGTTCTTCACGCGCTCCTCGAGTTTCTGGACCCGCTCCTCTGGCGTCGCCATGGCTGGCCCCTTCCGGGCTCGATTGTACGAGGTACCGGCTGACTATAGCACAAGACACGGCGGGCAGGGAGAGGCGCGGTGCATGCGGCAGGGCCTTTGGCTCCTCCACCAGGCTCCGAGCCCCGGCAGGTACCGGCACCCTCGGGCCGGGTGAGGCCCCACCAGCCTGCGGCGGGTTCCCACGACCGACCCCCGAACCTTACGGCTCTATCGGCTTCGGCTCCTGGGGCGCCACGTCCGCCATGCCGTCATGCCGCGCGGTTGTTCCACGCGCGGGCTGCGTGCTACACTCAGCCGGTTCGTCATCGATCAAGGCCATGGGAGGTGACCGCGTTGGACTTCGTTAAGATGCAGGGGCTCGGCAACGATTTCATACTCGTGGACTGCCTGGAGAGTGGCCTCAAACCTGAGGACATCCAGCCACGCGCGGTCAGCCTCTGTGACCGTCGTTTCGGTATCGGTTCGGATGGTCTGGTGCTGGTGTGCGCACCCAACACGCGCGATGCCGACCTCAGGATGGTGTTCTACAACCCCGACTCGAGCGAGGGCATGTGCGGCAATGGCCTCCGCTGTTTCGCCAAGTATGCCTACGAGAGCGGGCGTCTGCCGCGAGACCAGTTCCGCATCGAGACCATCGGTGGCATCGTCGATGTCGCGCTCGAGATCGAGGTGGGCCGGGGCGAGGACTTCGGCAAGGCGCTCGGTGTCGTTCATGCGGTGCGGGTCGACATGGGCCCGCCGCGACTGTCTCGGCAGCAGATCCCGATGCTGGGGCTTCCCTCCGAACGCGTCGTCGACGAGATCCTGGCCGTCGGTGACCAGGAGTTTCGGGTCACCTGCGTTTCGATGGGCAACCCGCACTGCGTCGTGTTCGTCGACTCGGTGTTCGATGTGCCGGTCGAAAGCTGGGGGCCTCAGATCGAGCACCACCCGGTATTCCCCGAGCGGACCAACGTCGAGTTCGCGCAGGTGCTGGCGCCCGACCGGCTCAAGGTCCGTGTCTGGGAGCGAGGCGCCGGTATCACACTGGCCTGTGGCACCGGAGCATGCGCGTCGGTCGTCGCCGGGAGCCTGGCGGGCCGATCGGACCGCAAAGCGACCGTCGAGCTGCCCGGGGGCTCGCTGTCCATTGAGTGGACCGAGAACGACCACGTGCTGATGACCGGTCCGGCCGAGACGGTGTTCTCGGGGACCATCGGGCTCTAGCCGAGTTCGCGACTCGCCAACACCCTCAGGATCGATGACGCCGTCGCGTGCCACGCGGCGGAAGTTCACTCACACAGGAGGCCCCCGTGGAGATCAAGAGAGCCGACCGCGTCGCATCTTTGCCCCCCTACCCCTTCGCCGAACTCGCGCGGCTGAAGCAGCAGGCGCTGGCAGACGGGGTCCATCTCCTCGACTTCGGCATCGGGGATCCTGACCAGCCGACACCGGCGCCGATCATCGATGCCCTGTGCGCGGCGGCGCGGGATCCCGAAACGCACCGGTATGACGAGAGCACCTACGGGCCCCCCGAGTTCCTCTCGGCCGTGGCCTCGTGGTTCCAGAGCCGCTTCGGGGTCCGGCTGGATACCGATGGGCAGATCAAGCTGACGATCGGAGCGAAGGAGGCGCTGGCCCACCTGGTGTGGGCCTATGTCGACCCGGGCGACCTGGTCCTCGTTCCCGATCCACGGTACGCGGTCTACAGCGTGAGCACGAAGTTCGCCGGCGGCAGCATCTATGAGATGCCCCTCCTCGAGAGCAACGGATTCCTGGTCGACTACGACGCCATCCCCGGCGACGTGGCCGACCGGGCCAAGATGCTGTTCATCAACTACCCGCACAATCCCACAGGTGCCTGTGCCGACCTGGCCTTTTTCAGGCGGACCATCGAGTTCGCGAAAGAGCACTCGGTGATCGTGTGCCACGACGCGGCCTACTCCGAGGTGTACTTCGAGGGGCGCAAGGCGCCCTCGATCCTGCAGGTCGACGGGGCCATGGACTGCGCCATCGAGATCCACTCGCTGTCCAAGACTTACAACATGACCGGGTGGCGCCTGGGCTTCGCGGTGGGTTGTTCGGAGCTGGTGGGTGGGCTCACGAAACTGAAGTCGAACGTGGACTCGAATGCCTTCCCGGCGGTGGCTCGTGCCGGCGCGGCAGCGTTGTCCGGGCCCCAGGACTCCGTGGATCGAATGAGGGCCCTGATTCAGCAGCGACGGGACTGGCTCGTGGATGGTCTCCGCTCCCTGGGCTGGCCGGTGCGCAAGCCTGACGGCACCTTCTACATCTGGGCACCCGTGGCTCGGGGCTACACCTCGGCGGACTTCGCAGCGCTCCTGCTGCGGGACGCCGGGATGCTGGTGACGCCGGGGAGTGCGTATGGATCGCATGGCGAGGGCTACATCCGCCTGTCGCTGACGATCCAGGCTGACGACGTGCAGCGCTACATCGCCGAGGCCGTGGAGCGGGTCGGTAGACTGGGTCTAAGGTGGGATTAGGTTCAGCCGGCGAGCTTTGGAGACCAGCGAGGAGAAACACCGGTCACTCCGTAACCCGGACGGCGAGGCCGAGCGAGCCGTCCTGGTCGGGATCGACACGGGCGATGGGTCGGCCGAACGGTCGATGGCCGAGCTTGCGGAGCTGGTGCGAACGGCCGGAGGCGTGGCGTGCGTGGTGTCGGTCCAATCCCGGTCATCGCCGCACGCGGGAACCTACGTGGGGAAGGGCAAGGTCGCGGAGATCGGGCTCATCATCGAGTCGGAGGACCTCGACATCGCCGTGACCAATGATCCGCTGAGTCCCCGGCAGCAGCGAGCCCTGGAGCGCGAGTGGGGCGTGCCCGTCATCGACCGGACCGAGGTGATCCTGGACATCTTCGCGCAGCGCGCGCGCAGCCGCGAGGGCAAGCTCCAGGTCGAGTTGGCGCAACTCGAGTACCTTCTGCCGCGCCTCACGGGGCGTGGCGAGGTGCTCTCTCGGCTCGGCGGCGGGATCGGCACGCGGGGCCCGGGCGAGACGCAACTTGAGGTAGACCGGCGACGTATCCGTGCCCGCATCGCTCGGCTTCACGAGTCCATCCGCGAGATTCGGGGGCGCCGGCAGATCGAGCGCCAGTCGCGCGAGGAGCAAGAGCGCTTCACGGCCGCGTTGGTGGGCTATACCAACGCCGGCAAGTCCACGCTCCTCAACAGACTGGCCGGCGCGGATGCCTATGTGGACGACCTGCTGTTCGCGACCCTGGATCCCACGACGCGGGCCATCGAGACACCCGATGGTCCCCGCATCCTGCTCACCGACACCGTGGGGTTCATCGAGAAGCTGCCCCACAACCTGGTGGCGGCGTTCGCGGCGACACTTGAAGAGGCCGCGGCCGCGCAGCTGCTTCTCCATGTGGTCGATGCCAGCGACCCGGCAGCGGCCGATAAGATCGAGGCCGTATATGCGGTGCTCGAGGAGCTTGGGATCCTCGATCGCCCCTCGCTCCTGCTGCTGAACAAGATCGACAAGGCCACGCCCGAACAGCTCGCCGAGCTGCCGGAGGGAGACCATGTGCTGCAGGTCTCGGCGCGGACCGGCGCCGGCCTCGAGGATCTGCGGCAGGCCCTGGTCGAACAGGCCTCGACACTGCTTCGCGTGGTCCGGCTCGTGGTGCCGTTCGCCGAGATGGACCGGTTGGCCGAGGTGCGCCGGCGCGGTCGGCTCATCGAGGAGCGGTACGAGGCCGATGGCGTCCATGTGGTTGCCGAAGTGCCGCGCGACGTGGCCGGGCGACTGGGGGCGCTCGTCGTGAATGCCAGAGGACGGTAGGGCCACCATGGCCGCGCCGAGGCGCTCGATGCGGGTCCTGCCAGCCGAGAAGCGTTGGGCCCTGGCGGTGGCCACCGGGTTCATGGTGATCCTCAGCCTGCCCTATGTCTTGGCCTGGGTGTCCACACCCGCCGACGGTGTGTTCATGGGTCACATCTGGAACCCCGATGACCCGTGCGTCTACATGGCCTGGGCGCGCCAAGCGGCCGACGGGCGGCTCTTCCTCCAGGATCTGTTCACCACCGAGGCCCAGAACGGACGCTACACCAATCTGTTCTTCCTGGCCATCGGCTGGATCGCGCGCGTCTCCGGGCTCTCGATCGGGACCGTCTATGCCGGCTCGCGCATCGTTTGTGGTGTAGCACTCCTTTACACAACCTATCTGGCCGCGGCAGCATTTTCGAGTCGCCTGGTGGTTCGGCGCCTGGCGGTGTACCTGGTCGCCACGGCCTCGGGTCTGGGCTGGCTGTACCGGCTCGTCGACCTGACCTGGCCCGGCCGCTTCGGGAACGTGGCCTGCGTGGACATCGCGTACACGGGCGGCCAAGGGGATGCCATCACCCTGGCGATGCCCGAGCTCGTTCCCGCCATGTCGCTGCTTCTGCACCCGCACTTCGCTCTGTCGATGTCGCTGCTGCTCGTGTCTGTGGTGTGGGGCGGGCGGGCCTTTGGTGGTGGGCGACGGCGCGACGCCCTCGCGGCGGGCGTCGCCGCATTCCTGCTCGGGAATATCCACACCTACGACGCCATCCCCACAGCCCTGGCGCTGCTGGTCTTGGCCGTGCTGGCCTGGCTGCAGGACCGTGGTCGGTGGCGCTCGATCTGCACGTCGCTGGCCACCATCGCCCTGCTGGCACTGCCACCTGTGGCCTACCAGACCTACGTGTTCCAGGTGGATGCAGTGTTTCGGCAGAAGGCGCTCACCGTAACCGCCTCGCCGTCGGTTCTCAGCTACGTGGTGTCGATGGGTCTGCCGCTGCTCGCCGCTGCGGCGGGCTCGGCCTTCGCGCTGCGCTGCCGGCGCCGGCGATGGCATCCGCTCGTGGCCTGGGCCGTTGTGGCGTGCGCGATTCCGTTCCTGCCCGGCTTGTCCTTCCAGCGCAAGATGGTGGAGGGCGCCTATCTTCCGCTGTGCCTCCTGACCGCATGGATCGTGGCGGAGTGCGCCATACCGGCCCTGCACCGGCGCCTGCGGCGCCGCGGCCGCCGCGCCCGGCTGCAGGCCGCGGCACGGGTCGTTGTCCTCATGACCGTGGCCGCGTGTGTCCCCTCGCTGGGGGTGTTTACGCAGAGGGCCCTCTCCACGGTGACCGACAACAACCGGTCCCGCCATCTGCCGCCCTACTACATGGCGAGGGACGATGTGGCATGCATGGCATGGCTGGGCGGCAGCGAGGGTCCCCGGATGACGCCCGACGCCGTCGTCCTGCTCTCCCCACTGAGCGCTGCCTACCTCCCCGGAATCGCCGGCTGCAAGGTCTATGCTGGGCACTGGGCCGAGACCCTGGACTACTCACGGAAAGTCGCCGAGGTGGCCGCGGTCTTGTCGGGGCGCCTCCGTCAGGACCAGGCTCGCCGTTTCGTCGAGGCATCGGGTGCCCGCTGGCTGCTTTGGGGCGCGGTCGAGCGGGCCGTGTTCGGCGAGCCCGATGCCTTCCTGGCGGCCGTTCCCCATCGCCTGGCGCACCAGGAGGGCAAGACGGCCGTGTATGAGCTGCTGCTTGGTCGGTGACACGCTTCGGGCCGGATCTGCGGCCGCAGGCCGATGGAGTGCCCAAAGCGAACATCCGGTCGCTGCTGGCGGGGTCTGAGCCCCGCACATAGGGAGGTCTCACCATGGCCAAGATGAGGGCAGCCGTGTGCCCCGAGCCGGGGCGGATCATCATGGATGAGGTCGAGCGCCCCGAGCCTGGGCCAGGCGAGGTGTTGGTGCGAGTGTGCGCCACTGGCCTCTGCGGGTCCGATCTCGATGGCTACCATGGGAAGCACCCCATGATCGGATATCCCGCCATCATGGGGCACGAGTGCTCAGGAACCGTGGCGGCCGTGGGACCGGGCGTCAGCGGGTTCACTGAGGGCGACGCCGTGGTGGTCGAGCCCTTCTTCGTGTGCGGGGTCTGCCCGGCATGCCTCAAAGGTCAGTACAACTTATGTGTGGATTTGCTGATTATTGGCCACCAGATCCCCGGATCACTGGCCGAGTACGTGAAGGCTCAGGCGCGGTTTCTGCACCCCAAGCCGGCCTGTGTGCCATTCGACGAGGCGGCCATCGCCGAGCCGCTCGCCGGCTCGCTGCACGCGGTCAAGCGTGCAGGAGTGTCCATCGGGGACTTCGTGGTGGTGATCGGGTGCGGGACCATCGGCTCCTTGGCACTCCAGCATGTGCTCAACGCGGGCGCGGAAGCCCTCGTGGCTGAGGTCAAGCCGTCGCGGGCGGATCTGGCCTGGCGCTTGGGCGCGACCCACACGTTCCTGCGGCCGGTAGCCGGCGGCCCGGAGTCATTGAAGTCCCGTGTTCTTGAACTCACCGGAGGCGTGGGGGCCGATGTGGTCATCGAGGCCGTCGGGAAACCCGAGACGCTTGCGGAGACAGTGGGACTGGCCCGGCGAGGTGGCACCATCATGCTCATTGGTTGGTCGGGGAACCCCTCCGATGCGATGGACATGACTTCGGTTACGCTCAACGAACTGGCGGTGCTTGGCACGCTGGGCTTCTGCTGGGATCACAAGACGGCGTTGCGCCTGCTGGAGACCGGCAAGGTGGACATCGCGAGCCTCATCACCCACCGCGTGGGGATAGAGGACACCGAGAGAGGTCTGCAGATGATGGCCTCGGGTGACGACCAGGTCGGCAAGATCATCGTCTGGTCGTCGCCGGCGTAGGCGATCACCGTCCGGGTTCACGGTATACTTCGGGGGCCGAACATCGGGGACGGACGTGGCTGCGCGCCGTCCGGAAGGAGCGACTCCTCGTGCTCAAACGCGTGGGTTGGCCGCTGACCATCATCGCCCTGGGGGGTATTGGGTACTTCCTGTGGACGCACTTCGGGCTCAAGACGTACCACCACCGGCACCCGGACTTCAGCATCCGGGTCAAGTACCCCTGGACGGTGACCGAGACGGGGACAGCAGACGGCGGCCAGATCGTCTTCAAGGACGCCCAAGGGCAGCAGGTGCTCGTGGTGTCTTATCTCCAAGTGCCTGGTGTCAGCGAGCAGACTCTGGGCTCGTACGCCGATGCGCTTTTCAAGCAGTTTGGGTTTGACAAGACCAAAGACTACTATCCCGAGAAGGTCAACATGGACGGTACGACGGGCTATCTGCTCCGAGAGAAGGGGCGCGACCCTGACAAACCGGCCACAGTGCTTGCCTACAAGGGGAACTACCTGTTCCGCTTCGAGGCCGCCAAGCAGAGGAATGTGCTGAGGGCGACCGATGCCTTCAAGTCCAGCGAAGGGTCGTGACCCATGGGCCGTCTGGGCGCCTATGGCGCATTGGCACTGAGTGCCGCGGCGCTGGCTGCGCTTCCGGGGGGATCCGGGGCCGAGCCGCTGGCGAACCTCTTGGTGAACCCCCGGTTCGACGAAGGCGTGCTCGGCCCCCGGGGTTGGTCGTACAACACGCCTGAGGGCAACCGGGTCACCTGGCAACAGGACGCTGCCACTGGCGCGCGCGCCGTGCTCCTGGAGGGCTCCGGGCGCGACTGGGCGGGGCTCACGTCGACTGCGGTGGACGTCGTGCCCGGGGAGATCCTGACGATGGCCGTCTGGGCGTCCCTCAGGCCAGGCCCCGAGGCCACCGGCGGCGACCATGTGTACGTGCGGTTCTTCACGGAGCGGGGGTTTCTGGGCCAGGAAGGTCTCTCGCTGGCGGGATTGGGGCGGGAGTGGCGGCTGCTCATTGGACGCGTGACTGTGCCGACGGCGTCGGCCCGGGTCGACGTGTCCGTGCAGATCCGGTCTGCCGCCAAGGTGCTGATCGGCGCCGTCGGCCTGGCGCGAGGCGACCTGGAGGGGGCCATGGCGGGCCTCATCGGTGAGGAACCGAACGGCGCCGACTGGCGTCAGATCGACACCGCACAGAACCTGCCGTCCGATGCGGATGCCAATGGCCTCCCCGATACGCTCGAGGCTTTCCTCGGTATTGCGCCCGCCGAAGGCGCGCGCAGCCTGCGGCTCACCCGAGCCAAGACCACGAGCTTCCAGACCCCGACCGGCTACCGCGAGGACAATGACCTCAAGGTCGATGCCGTCATCGTCGCGGGCAACGACGAGAGCAGTATCCGCAGCTGGGCCGCCACAGGCTATGAGCCGCACGTCATGGTCGGGTTCCGGGCCGGTCCGGAGTATGTCGAGCAGCAGGGGCATGCGGACGAAGTCCAGACCGCCGGTGACGGCGTCCTGCTTGACTGCGGCCCGGGCAGCTACTACATGGTGCCCACGGAGCGACGTCGGGCGGTCTTCCGGGACTACTTCGCCGATGCGGTGCGTCGGGGAGCCAAAGCGGTCTGCCCGGAGGAGCCCGAGTTCTTCTCACGAGCCGGCTACAGCGGCGCCTTCCGCCGCGAGTGGCAGGCCTTCTATGGCCAGCCTTGGCAGGATCCCGCGGGGTCAGTCGCCGATCGGTACCGGGCCGAGCGACTGAAGGTGCACCTCGAGACGGAGCTGCTGCGCGCCTGCTACGAGGGCGGCAGGAGCGTCGACCCGAACGTTCGGTGCTTCCTCCTGGCCCATTCGCCGCTCAACTATGCCGCGTGGAACATCGTCTTCGGCCACCACGATGCGCTGTCAAAACTGCCCATCGATGCCATGGTCGCCCAGGTCTGGACGGGCACGGCCCGGACCCCGGTCCCCTATGAGGGCCGCGTGGCGCAGCGGACATTCGAGAACGCGTTCCTCGAGTATGCCTCATCACTGGGACTCGTTCGCGGCACCGATGTCGAGCCGTGGTTCCTCATGGACCCGCTCGAGGACAACCCGGACCGGACCATGGAGGACTATCGCGACAACTACGAGCGCAGCCTGGTGGCGGCGCTCATGTTCCCCGAGGTTACCCACTTCGAGACCATGCCATGGCCAACGCGGATCTTCGGCCGCGTACCCAGCGAGTTCGCCACGGTGATCGGGACCGCCATCAACGCCCTGTCGGATATGCAGAACCAGACCGCGGCCGAGTGGGACGCCGGCCCACGGGGCATCGGGACCTTCCTGGCCGACTCGGCCATGTGGCAGCGCGGCGCACCATCGCCCAGCGATCTGAGCTGCTTTTATGGGATCACGCTCCCGCTGCTGATGCGCGGCATCCCGGTCGAAGTGCCGCACCTGGATCGCGCCGACGACCCGGGCTACCTGGAGCGCTATCGAGTGCTGTTCGTGTCCTATGACATGCTCAAGCCCATGCGGCCGGAGATCAACGAGGCCCTGGCGCGCTGGGCCGAGGGCGGCGGGTGCCTCGTGGTGCTTGGTGGTGATGACGCCTACAACGATGTGCCCGAGTGGTGGCACGAGCGTGGGTTTGCCAGCCCGCAGGATGACCTGCTCTCGCGCTGTGGGTTCGATGTGAGCCGACGGCGCGTGTTGGGCCGTCCGGGCCCAGGCGGGGGCTGGCAGACCGTGGCGCAGACCGACTACACGGGGCGCAACCTTGAGAACCAGGGAGAGGTCATGGTCGACCTGACGCCCTTCCTGGGCTCAGGGCAGGCACTGGTACGCTTCGAGGACATCTTGCCCGGCGACGGCTGGGGTCCGTACATCACGCGGCTGGTCGCTGAAGGGGTGCGCGACGGCAAGCCAGTGGCCCTCGACGTCGTCCCCGGCAGTGCCGAGGAGCGCGATCTGGTCGTGGATGACCGTGGTAGCATCGTCCCGGACCTTGGCGCTCGTTTCTGCGACGCGCAGACATCGGTGACGTACGGATTCGCGTTCGACGCCGGCTCGAGCGCGACGCTCCGGGTGACCGTCGGCAATCAGTACCGCATCACCGCGGCGGCGGGCAAGCGGCAGGACGCTCGCGAGTTTGCGGCGCAGGGCGAGGCCCAACCGTTGGGCGCGGCGAGGATCGCCGTGCCCATGGCACAGGCGGTGGTCGACTACCCGGGCTCGGGCGCCGCTCCGGTGTACGCGAACGACGAGAGCGTGCTGCTATCGGAGCAGAGAGTCGGGCAAGGCCGGGTGTTGTTCTGCGGCCTGGCGCCCTCATACTTCGCGGCGTCGGCGGAGGCCGCCGGGCAGATGCGCGCGCTAGCACGGTATGCGTATGGCCCCGTCGGCGACTGGCGCGAACCGCATCACATCGCCCTGCGCCGTGGGCGGTATGTCATGGTCAAGACGTTCGATGAGCCCCTGGATCTCGAGGGGCGCTTCATCCCTCTGCTCCAGGCCGATCTGCCGGTCGTCGCCGGCTGCAAGCTCGGCCCCGACCAGGTCGCCCTGCTCTACGATGCGGCGCCCGACCTGGCAGGGAATCCGAGACTCATCTACTCCTCGTCGTGCGTCGAGTGGCGCAGCGATGAGCCGGAGCGCGTCCGTGCCATCGTCTCGGGCGCTGAGGGAACGTTCGGTGTCTGTCGCTTCTCCACCGGAGGGCGACCCGTCGGCACGCTGGCGGCCCAGGATGCCAAGGGCCGGCCCGTCGACGTGGAGCGGGTGGTCGAGGGCGACACGCTCCTGCTCCGCTACCCGAACCACCCCTTCGGCCTGGCGCTGAGCGTGGAGTGGGGAAGGTAGCAGCGCGGGCTCCTCAGGCCTTCGCCAAGACCATGCCCGCGAAGGTGACGGCTGACCGCGTCTCGTCGGTGACGGCGTGGGCGTGATCAATGAGCACTCCGGTTACGGGTGCGAGGGCGGCGAGGAGCATGTAGATCGCCGGGACGCCGCACACGTGGCTCTCGTTGTCGTTGGCGACAGCCGCCGCGTAGAACCCTTCCGCGTCGCCGGCGGCGGCAAGGTTCAGGAGCTGCTGGTCGCGCGCCTCGGCCCACTCGACGAAGGCCGGCGTCGCCGGGCGCGGATCGCCAAACTGAGGCCCGATGTGGCTGAAGTCCACCGCGGCAATGACGCACGTGGGCCCATCGGCCTCGGCCACCCCTGCAGCCAGCGCCTCGACGCATTCGCGGACCGGGCCCAGGTCGGCCGGGGACTCCCCCTCTCCGCCCCCAGGCTCAAAGGAACCGCACAGAATCGGCACGAGGGTCACATCGGGGCCGTAGATGTGGTTCAGGAACAACGCGGTGAACTCGATGGAGTGCTCGGACTCGTGCGCCAGCTCATCGGCGAACAGGTCCTGCGAGCACCGGAGGGCCAGGGAGTCGATGAACGCGGCATCCAGCGTGCATCGGCCGAGGGGCGTCTCGTAGGGCACGCGGGTGAGCACCAGCGGCGTCTGGGTCGCGTGATGCGCGATCCCGAGCACCACGAAGCGCCGGGCCTCCGGGACGGACTGGCGCAGGGCTGCGTAGGTCGAGCCATACACGGGGCCGCCACGCGCCAAGTCGATGTGGGGTGCGATCAGGCCCATGACGTCGGCCGGCAGTCCCGGGAAGGGAGGCGCCGAATCGAGGAGGCCGTCGAGGAGCCGAGCGAGCTCCTTCGGGTCGGCCGGATAGCCCCCTCCCGCGTGGATGGCCGGACGGCTGGCGCGCTGACGATAGGCCTCGAGGCGCCCGCGAACATAGTCGTGGTAGGTGGGGGTGTCCATCAGGAGATTATCGTCGAACTCGCGGAGCATCGCTTCGATGGTCGAGCTCATCACGAGCTCCCCAACGCGCCGCGTGAGCTCAACCTGCAGGTCGCGGACGGTGTGCTCGCCATCGCACATCGACCACAGTAGGAATGCGGCCGCTGTCAGGATGACTGGCTGCCGCGAGTGATCGGCGGGATCCCGCAAGGCGACGGCACGCTGGCCTTTGGCCTCCAGCGGGATCACCTCGAGTGCCCGGCGCCGCGGGTGAGTGTCCATCGATGCCCCTCCAAGGCATTGGCGGTGACTGGGGGGCCCCAGCCGCCCCTCGGCCTGGTGGCGCAGGGGCGCCATGGGGGAGGCGCGCACCGGGCACATGGGTAGCACTCTGGCGCCGCCACAAGGCGGTTGTCCCTTCCGCGACGAGGGGGTACGCTCCTTGCTGTCCGTCCGGAGGCGAGCGCTCTGCAGGGCCGCGACGCCAGCGCTAGTCGGTGTCTTCGGGATGAGGACAGACCGCAGGGACTCGCGCGAACGAGGGGGGTGACGTATGGCGGTCAGGCTCTGGCTGGTGTGCGGCATGGCTCTGGCCGGCGTCGCGCTGGCCGCCATGCGGTACGCCGCCCCCGCTCCGCCGCCGCCGGAGGTGTCAACCTCGCTCCACGTGCGGTGGGAGGCACCAGAGGGGGAGACCCGTAGTCTGAGCGGCAGCGGCACCCTGGCCCTGGTGGCCAGGCCAGGCGGCGCGTTGGCGGTCATGCCACGGGCCGAGATCACGGGTGCTGGGTCATGGGTGCTCGACTCCATGGTCCAGCGGATGGAAGGTTCGCCCCCGGCCTTCTCCCTGGAGGGCAAGAAGCCCGGGTGGCGGGCCGAGGCCCCGGCGCAGGGTGGCTCATACGAGGTCCGTTGTGCGACTACGGCCGTCTTCACGCTGCCAGGGACATGGGCACGCCGTGGGCGCCCCCACTCGGTCACGACACTTCAGCGTCTCTTCGTCTGCGTCCCGATCAGCAGCCGAGAGCTGCGCAGAGGGTTCCTGAGGGGCTACTGGATCGGCGAGTACCCGGCCGGCGTGCCTGTGCCCTCGTCGTTCGTCGCCGTGCCCCGCGAGGCGGCGAAGGCGCATGTCTCGCGGCATCTCAGGCTCGGCGAGTTCACGTCACCTCCCTCCGAAGGTCACCCCGACGCCTGGCCGCGCTATGCCCCTTTCCACTACGCGCTGGTCGACAAGATCGAGGCCCTCAACGACTCCCTGCGGCGGCGATCCATCGCCGCGCGGGCCGTCCACTGCTACTCCGGCTTTCGGTCACCCGGCTACAACCGTTCGGTCGGTGGTGCGCCGGCGAGCCAGCACCTGACCGGCTTGGCCATGGATTTCATCATCGACGACGACGGCGACGGGCGGATGGACGAGCTGACGGGCGATGGAGTGGTGAACATCGACGACGCCAGGCTCGTCGGCGAGATCGCCCGGGAACTCGATGCCTCCGGCCGCGTGGTACCCGGCGGCATCGGCATCTACGGACTCCGAGACCCCAACGACCCTCGGCACCCGACCGATGCGAACCTACACATCGACATCCGGGGCAGATCGGTGCGCTGGGCGCGGTACTACCCCGACCGAGCTCGGCACGACCGCTGGCAGGACTGGCCGTGGTAGCCGGCACTGGCCCACGTGCGGCGCCACCCGGCTAGAGCGGACGGACACGCGTGCCTATGGGGCCCTTGGGGCTCGACTCGACCTGCAGTTCGACCCGCTGTCCCTCGGCCAGCGACTTGAACCCGTCGACGGCGATGGCTGAGTAGTGGACGAACACCTCGGCACCGTCGTCCAGGGTAACGAAACCATAGCCCCGGGCGTCGCTGAACCACTTCACCGTTCCTTGGCGCAAGGCGTGAACCCCCAGTAGTCCCGGCCCGCAGCCAGGCCGGACCGAAGGGGCGGCCCGAAGGGGCGCGCCCCCCGGTTCCGGGTGCTCCTATGATGCGAGCAGCGCCTTCGCGCGCTCGACGATGGCCTCGGCGGTGATGCCGAAGGCCTCGTAGAGCTTCTGGTATGGGGCACTGGCACCAAACCCGTCCATCCCGACGACCTCGCCATCCAGGCCAACGTAGCGCTCCCAGCCGAGGCGCAGGCCCGCCTCCACGGCCACTCGAGCGCGCACCGCCGCCGGGAGAACGCTCTCGCGGTACTCGGCGTCCTGGGCGTCGAACAGCTCCCAACTCGGCATCGAGACCACGCGGACTCCGATGCCCTCCGCCGCCAGTGCATCCGCAGCCTTCATGGCCAGCTCCAGCTCGGAACCGGTGCCAATGAGGATGACCTCCGGCTGGCCGGGACGCGAGTCCCACAACACGTAGCCGCCCTTGAGGACGCCGGCGGCCGGCGCGTACTGGGTCCGATCGATGGTGGGCAGGTTCTGCCGAGTGAGAAGGAGCGCGGTGGGCCCCGTCGTGTTCGCAATGGCTGCTCGCCAGGCCTCTGCGGTCTCTGTGGCGTCGGCCGGGCGGATCACCGTCAGGTTCGGCACAGCCCGCAGGTTCATGGTCTGCTCCACAGGCTGGTGTGTGGGACCGTCCTCCCCCAGGCCGATGCTGTCGTGGGTGAACACGTAAATGACACGCTGCTTCATGAGTGCGGCCAGCCGCATGGGGGGTCTCATGTAGTCGGCGAAGGTGAGGAACGTGCCCGTGTAGGGGATGACACCGCCATGGAGTGCCATGCCGCCCGCGATGGACCCCATCGCGTGCTCCCGGACTCCGAAGTGCAGGTTGCGGCCGCTGGGTGTGCTCGCCCCGAAGTCCCCCGCGCCGTCGATCAGCGTCTTGTTACTGGGGGCCAGATCGGCCGAGCCACCCATCAGCACCGGGATACGTTTCGCGAGAACGTTGAGCACCTTCCCCGACGTGTTGCGGGTGGCATTGGGTGGGGCATCGGGTGGGAAGAGCTCTTCGAGGCCCGCATCCCAGCCCTCGGGCAGCTGCCCTCGGCCGTAGAGCTCGAACTCGCGCGCCAGGTCGGCGTGAGCGGCCGCGTAGGACTCGAAGCGTGAACGCCACTCGGCCTGGGCGGCGGCACCCCGTTCGACGGCCTTCCTCATGTGGGCCAGCGCATCGTCTGGCACGTAGAACGCCGGTTCCTGCGGCCAGCCGAGGGCGTCCTTGGCCGCCCGGACCCCCTCCTCGCCCAAGGGCTCGCCATGGACCTTGGCCGTGCCCTGGGCCGGGCTACCATAGCCGATGATGGTCTGGCAGATGATCAGCGAGGGACGGCACCGCTCGGCCCGAGCCGAGGCGATTGCGGCCTCGATGGCCTGCACATCGTGCCCGTTGATGGGACCGATCACTTGCCAGCCGTAGGCCGCGAAACGGGCGGCCACGTTCTCGGTGAACACGACGCTGGTGCTGCCCTCAATCTGGATGTCGTTCTTGTCGTACAGGTAGACGAGCTTGCCCAGGCCCAGCGTGCCCGCAAGGCTGGCCGCCTCAGCGCTCACGCCCTCCTCCAGGTCGCCGTCGGATACGATGGCATAGGTGAAGTGGTCGACGATGGTGTGACCGGGACGGTTGTAGCGTTCGGCAAGCCAGCGCTCGGCCAGCGCCATGCCCACGCCGTGCGCGAAGCCCTGGCCCAGAGGGCCCGTCGTCATCTCAACACCGGGCGTCTCTCCGTGCTCGGGATGGCCCGGTGTCTTGCTCCCCCACTGGCGAAAGTTGCGGACCTCGTCGAGCGGCAAGTCATAGCCCGCCAGATGCAGCAGTGAGTAGATCAGGGCCGAGGCGTGCCCGGCGGAGAGGATGAAACGGTCCCGGTCCGGCCACTGGGGGTCGGCGGGATTATGCTTGAGAAACCGGTCCCACAGGGTGTAGGCCATCGGGGCCATACCCATGGGCGCTCCCGGGTGGCCGGACTTGGCTTTCTGCACCGCATCGACGCTCAGGAACCGGATGGCGTTGATGCAGACGTCGTCGATCGATGTCATGACTCCTCGTCTCCTGGTCCATGGTGTCGGGCAAGGCTTCCACGCCCGCGTGACCGTGCCAGAGGATACCCCATCCGACTCGCGCATTCCACCGCCCTCTAGGCCCGGCCATCGGGCGCCCACAGGCAGCAGGCGCGGTGACATATGGGATCCCTGAAACATCGGCCGTGCCGACAACCGTCCCAGCTGTACGCCACCGGGCGGCGGTAGGCCCCCTGCGGACTCCGCTCGGACCCGGCGCATGATCGGAGCAGTTCCCTGCCGCGGGCGTGGCGCACAGGCGCCACCCCGCGGGCGCGGCAATGTCGTGGAACGGAGGCAGAGCCATGCGAGATCGGGTGATCCCGGTGCCCACCGCGGTGGCGGCCGGGTTCGTTCTCATGGGCTTGGTCACATTCCTGGCCCCTGTGCGGTCCCAGACCGGGCCAGTGATCGGCCTCGTGAACATGGCGCGCGTCCAGCGGTATGCCCGGGCGATTCAGACCGCGCGCGACCAGCGCGCCCAAGAGCGCCTGGACCGTCAGACGCTGCTCGACCGGCACGAGCAGTTCGCCATGCTGGTCGGTGACGAGGCCAGGCGGGCCGTCGAACTCGACCTGAAAGACGTTCGGCGCACGGCCCAGGAGAGCCAGGAGCTGCTGGCGCTCCGCCGGAAGAGCTCCGAGATGGATCTCGACCGCGTGAAGCTGATCGGCCGTGCCAACCCGAGCGACCAGGAGGCCGCGCGGCGGGATGAACTCCAAGCCGTGTACAACCGCCGCTGTGATGAGCTCGAAGCACTCCGCAAGCAGCTCGAGGAGGAGCTGTTGCGGGTGGACGAGCGCCTCCAGAAGGAGGTCGACGATGCGTTCGCGGCGGCGCTCAGATCCATCGCCGAACAGACCGGCGTTCAGGTCATCATGGCATCGCACATCCTGGTGCCCCAACCGGGCGTCGAGGGGCGCGACGCGGGGTACCGATGGGAGAATGTTGTGTACTACGGAGGCCAGGATGTTACCGACGCCCTGATCACCACCATGAACGGTGGTGAGGCTCCTCCTCCACCGTCTCCAGACGAGCAGGGGATCGATCTCCCGGGTACGACGCGGTAGCTCGGTCATTCGCCGCGGGGATGCGTCGGCCCGGGGCGGGAGCCTCATGACGTCGCCCCACCGGCACGTCTTGGCGTCCCCGTCCGCCCTTCGATAGGCCCAGAGCGGATGGGGACGGGGGTCCATGAGGGGGGGTGCGGTGGATTCTCGGCACCCGGGTTTTCTGCTATCATGCACCGTGCGTGCGATAGCCGGCGCTGCACCGGATGCCGCCTGAGCCCACGTCGTACTTGACGTCGCTCCCGATCCGTGCCTGAGTGGGTGTGCGTGTGTACCGCTCGGCCTGGAGGGGGCGGCGAAACGGAGGCATAGCAATGCGAGATCGGATGATCCCACTGCGGACTGCCGTGGTGGGAGGCTTTGTGATCGTGGGCTTGGTCGCCTTCCTGGCACCGGTGCGCTCGCAGGCGGGGCCGTCTGTTGGCTTCGTCAACATGGTGCGGGTGCAGAAGTACGTGAAAGTGTTCCAGGCGGCGCGCGATCAGCTCTTCCAGGAGCAGCGGTCTCGCCTCGAGCTTCTCGATCGGCATCGCCAGTTCGCCTTTCTGGTGGGCGATGAGGCCAAGCGAGCCGTGGAGCTGGACATGAAGAGCGTCCAGCGCACGAATGAGGAGAACCAGGAGCTCACCGCGCTCCGCCGGAAGACCTCGGACATGGAACTCGAACACGTGAAGCTCGTGGGGCGCAACAATCCCAGCGAGCAGGACATGGCCCGGCTCAACGAGCTCCAGACCATCCGGAACAAGCGGGCCGACGAGATCGATGCCCTCCAGCAGCAGCTTCAGGCCGAGCTCTCGCAGGCCGAGGAGAGGCTGCAGAAGGATGCCGACGACCGGTTCGTTGCGGCTCTGAAGTCAACGGCCGAGCAGAACGGCCTCCAGATCATCGTGGCCTCGCATATCCTGGTCCCACAGAATTTCGCCGACGGGCGCCCCACGGACCTGCGATGGGAGAATGTGGTCTACTACGGTGGCCGCGATGTCACCGATAGCTTGATCACGGTGATGAACGGCGGCGAGGCGCCACCCGCACCGGGGCCGGACGAACAGGGAACCATCATTCCCGGAGCGGTGAAGTAGTCTCACGAAGCCCTGCGTCGCACCGGGTGAGCCGCACACGGTCGTGATAGGCATGAGCCAATCCCTGTTGCGCCGCACAGGCCTCCTTCTGCTGGTGGTCCTCGGCGCCTCGGTTGTGCTTGGGTGCTCGGGTTGCCGGCGCGACCGCCCTCTGGTCGAGTCAGAGCCGGTGTCTCGACGAGGCTACGCCAACGTGGAGTCTCTCGCGTCCGAGCACCCCATGTGGCGGGCCTTGCTCGATGCGCGAGCCTCGTTGGCGGAGGCCGTTGCCAGTACGCCGCCGCCTCGGAGGCACCCCGACGCTGTTGAGCCCTCCTATCTGCTCGAACCCGAACCCGGCCGTGTTGCGGACACGGAAGCGTGGCGACAGGAAGCGGCGGCTTCGGTGAACACGGCGCCCGCATCGCCCCGGCCAACGACCGGCCCCACGGCCGCGGAGACCGACCGGTCGGCCGCCCGGCTGGCCGAGCGTGTCGAGACCCTCAGCCAGGCGACGGGCCGCCAGGCCGACGAGGCTACCCAGCGGATCGCTGCCGGCCGCCGGGCTCGATCCGGGGCGGCGCGCACGGCATCGGCCGCCCGGGGCGCCGGCGAGTGGGCCCGTCGCGAGGCACGGTCCGAAGCGGCCCGCCTGCGGGCGGAATCTGCTCGCGAGCTCGATCAGGCGGAGCGCGAGGAGCGCGAGGCGCTTCGGGGAAGCACCTCCAGCGCCGAGCAGCGCTGGGTGGCGCGAGCAAAGACCCGCACCGGCGAGGCCGACCGCGTTGCAGGCTTCATGCCGGACTCTGGCGCTGCCCAGGGGGGCAAGGCTGTGCAGGTCGACACGCGTCGCGCCCATGAGTCCGATCGGGCACTGACGGCGAGGTCGGCGCAGATCGAGCGCGAGCGCGCGGCTGTGGCCAGCCACCGGGTGGCCTCGCTCGAGGCCCAAGTCACCACACTGCACGCACGCATTCTGGGCGACATCGAGCGGCTGTCCCGGGCCGTCGCGCGCCAGAGCCATATCGAGCTCGTGTTCGAGCCAGCCCCAGGGATACCCGACGTCACCGATGAGATCCGTGGGCTTCTGCGCCGCATGTACCGCCTCGACCCCCACGGCTCGGAGCCCGGGGACCAACCGGCACGCCCGGGAGGCGCCGACGAAACCAACGCCGAATAGGCCGCCGGTCCTTCTGTTCACGAACCACCCTAAGCTGGGGATGCCGGGTGATGCTCTGGTGCTTCTGCTCCGCCAGGTGCTCGAACTCGTCGACGGCACGACTGACCTGCCGCCCGACCTGGAACTGGACGGCGTGGCGAGTCTCGATCGAGCGCGCCCCGGCCACGTGGCATTCGCCGACACGGGCCCTCCCGAACGCCTACTAGCATGCCAGGCTTCCGCCATCCTGGTGCGACGCGACTTCCCGCCGTGCGCGGCGCCCCTGGTCCGGGTTGACGATCCCCGCCTGGCGTTCCTCAAGGTCATGAGCTTGTTCGGCCCGGCCGAGGCCCTCCCGCTCGGAGTCCATCCCGCGGCCGTCGTCGATGAGGGGGCGGAGCTCGGTCCCGATGTCCGGATCGGTCCCTTCTGCCATGTGGCCGCCGGCGCCCGAATCGGCGCGCGCACGAGGATCCACGCCCACGTTACCATCGGGCCCCGAGCCCGTGTCGGTGAGGACTGCGATCTCCGGGCCGGCGTCCGCGTCGAGCGCGACTGCGTTCTGGGCGATCGGGTCGTCGTCTTTCCCAATGCGGTTATCGGGGCCGATGGGTTCGGCTTCGCCCAGGGAGAGACCGGGCTCGAGAAGTTCCCCCAGATGGGTACCGTTCGAATCGGCAGCGATGTCGAGATCGGGGCCAACACCACCATCGACCGCGCCACCATGCCCGAAGAAGCCACGATCATTGGCGAGGGCACGAAAATCGATAATCTCGTTCAGATCGGCCACAACTGCGTCATCGGTCGGCAGTGCGTCGTCGCCGCCCAGACGGGAATCTCGGGCAGCGTCGAAGTGGGCGATGGTTGCGTCTTCGGCGGCCAGTCGGGCATCCGTGACCACGTTCGCGTGGGCGCTCGGGTGCGCCTGGGGGGACGTGCCGGCGTGATCCAGGATGTCCCGGAGGGCTCGACCATGTCGGGCTACCCGGCCCAGGACCACCGTGCCGCCCTGCGCCAGGAAGCAACACTCCGGCATCTCCCGGTCATGCGGCAGCAGATCCGTGAGCTCGAACGGCGCCTGCGGGAGCTGACCAGTCGGGCCATCGGTTCGAGACCAGATTCTGAGGAGTCGGGGAGGGAACCCTCTACCTAGGTGTCCGCGTTGGGTCAGAAGCCCGCAGCCCCGTCGTGGCATGGGGTGGGCCGCAGCGCTCCAATGAACGGATGCACGATCGATGAGTGACTATCGGATCGAGCGCGATACCCTGGGCGATGTGGAAGTCCCCGCCCAGGCACTCTACGGCGCCCAGACCCAACGTGCCGTACGCAACTTCCCCATCAGTGGACTGCGCCTCCCTCCCGAGTTCATTCGGGCCCAGGCCGTCACCAAGTGGGCCGCTGCCCGTGCCAACATGGACGGTGGCCGGCTGGATCCCGACATCGGCGGCGCTCTCGTCTCCGCTGCCGAAGAGATCCTCGCCGGTCAGCACCATGAGCATTTCGTCGTCGACGTGTTCCAGGCGGGTGCGGGCACGTCGCAGAACATGAACATGAACGAGGTGCTCGCCCACCGTGCGTCCCAGTTGCTCGCGGCCCGTGGCCTGACCGAGGTGCGGGTCAGCCCCAACGATCACGCGAACATGGGGCAGTCCACCAACGACACGATCCATGTCGCGATCCATGTCGCTGCCTACTGCGAGATCCACCGCCGCCTGATCCCGGCCGCCGAAGAGCTGAGCCGGGCGTTGCGGCACAAGGCGGTCGAGTTTGATCCCATCGTCAAAGCGGGCCGGACGCACTTCCAGGATGCCGTCCCCGTGCGGCTCGGCCAGGAGTTCGGCGCCTACGCCACCATGGTGGACAAGGGGGTCCACCGCGTGTCCCATGCCGCCGGAGCCCTGCGCGAACTGGCCATGGGAGGTAGCGCTGTCGGAACGGGCCTCAACACCTTCCCCGGGTACCGCCGTCTGGCCGTCGGCTACATCTGCGAGATAACCGGGCACGAGTTCGTGCCCTGCGAGGATCGCTTTGAGGCCATGCAGTGCTTCGATGCCGTCGTCGAAACGGTTGGGGCGCTGCGTGTCCTGGTTACCAGCCTCCGCAAGATGGCCGCCGACCTGATCCTGCTCTCCTCCGGCCCGCGCACGGGTCTGTCGGAGATACGGCTCAAGCCCGTCCAGCCCGGCTCCTCGATCATGCCCGGTAAGGTGAACCCTGTTCTGCCAGAAATGCTCAGCATGGTGTGTTTCCACGCCCTGGGCAACGACATGGCCGTCGTGGCCGCCGCCCAGGCGGGCCAGCTCGAGCTCAACGTGATGATGCCCATCATCGCCTACAACCTGCTGCAGGAGATCGCCATCCTGTCCGGCGGTATGTCCGCCTTCACCGAACACTGCGTGTGGCACATCGAGGCCGACGAGGCGACGTGCCGGCGGAACGCCGAGCGGAGCCCCGCCCTGGCGACCGCCCTGAACCCCGCCATTGGCTACTTCCGCGCCGCGGAGCTTGCCAAAGAGGCCCTCGACCGCGATCTCCTGATCCGAGACCTGGTGGTCGAGCGGGGTCTGCTATCGTCCGACGAGGCCAATCAGCTGCTCGATGTCCGAGCGATGACGATCCCTCCGGATGAACCGGATGCTGGCCGGCCCGGCTCGTGAGGAAACGGTGCTGCCCTGCCGCCCCGTCGGGGGCGGGTCAGACAACTTGTCCCATGGAGGAGAGAGGGAAATGGCTCAGCGTGGCGAGATCTACCAGTGCGGTAAGCAAGGGCTGTTGGTGGAGGTGCTCACTCCTGCTGACTGCACTCTCCAGTGCTGCGGCGAGGAGATGGCGGCACTCACCGCCAACACGCAGGATGCGGCCGTCGAGAAACACGTCCCCGCCATCGAGCGCAACGGATCCACGATCAGAGTCCAGGTCGGCAGTGTCGCCCATCCCATGGACCCCGACCACTGGATCGAGTTCATCGAGGTCCTCGACGGCGACTGCCTGCAGCGCAAGTACCTCCACCCGGGCGATGCCCCGGTCGCCGAGTTCACCGTCTGCGGTAGCGCCGTCACCGTCCGCGAACACTGCAATAAGCACGGTCTCTGGAAAGCTGAGGGCTAGCCGCGGTGTATATCCGCGAGTCCCCGCGGGAGGCGTCGGGCTGTATGAGGTGCGATCTTCGGCTACTGGTCGCCGCCCTCGGCGTCGTCTGGGGCTCGGCGGCGTGCGACGCGGCCAGCGACACCACACTGCAGTGCCTCGTGTGTCACGAGACCGTCACGCCCGGCGTGTTCCATGACTGGACGGCCAGTCGCCACGCCAAGAGGGCCCTCGCAGAGGTGCTGGCTGAGCCCGAGCCATCGCGGCGATTCGGGCGGCTTTCGGCCACCGATGTGCCCGAGAGCCTGCGGGCCGCATCGGTGGGATGCGCCGAATGCCACACGCTCAACCCGGAGAAGCACGCCGATACCTTCGATCACAACGGGTTCAAGGTCCACACCGTCGTGACGCCTGACGACTGCGCGACCTGCCATCCCGTGGAGCGGGAGGAGTACGCCCGCAACCTCATGTCCCATGCGAAGACCAATCTGGAGGCGAACCCCGTCTACCACAGCCTGGCCGATGCCGCCAACGGGCCCCAAAGGCTCGAGGGAGGCCGACTGGTGCAGGACCGCCCCTCCGCGATGACCGAGGCCGACTCATGCTTCGCGTGCCACGGCACCACGGTCGGCGTCGAGGGCACCCGCTCGCGCAACACCGAGCTCGGCGAGATGGACTTCCCCGTCCTCACGGGGTGGCCAAACCAGGGCGTCGGCCGAGTGAACCCCGACGGCAGCGCCGGGGCCTGCACCGCCTGCCACACGCGCCACCGGTTCTCCATGGCCGTGGCCCGCCAGCCGTACACGTGCTCCCAGTGCCACCAGGGGCCCGATGTGCCCGCCTACAAGGTCTACATGGCGAGCAAGCACGGGAACCTGTACGCCTCACACGGCAACACGGATGACTACGATGCATTGCCGTGGGTACCGGGGCGGCATATCAGCACCCCGACCTGCGCCGTGTGCCATGCGTCCATGCTCTCCTCGCCCGATGGCCGAGTGCTCTCGGAACGCACCCATGCCTACAGCGACCGCCTGCCCTGGCGCTTGATGGGCCTGCCCTATGCTCACGCGCATCCGAAGAGCCCGGACACGACCATCATCCGCAACCAGGCAGGGCTGCCGCTGGCCACTGAGCTCACGGGGGAGCCCGCCTCCGAGTTCCTCATCGGGCCCGAGGAGCAAGCGGTGCGGCTCGGCCGCATGCGGCAGGTCTGTCTCAACTGCCATGCCGGCGGCTGGGTCGGTGGCCACTTCGCCAAGCTCGATCACGCCATCGAGACCACCAACCAGTCCACCCTGACCGCCACGCAGCTCTTGCTGCAGGCGTGGGACAGTGGGCTGGCCAACGGCCTCGCCGCGGGCGCCAGCGTGTTCGACGACGAGATCGAGAGGATGTGGGTCGAACACTGGCTGTTCTACGCCAACTCGACCCGGCTGGCCGCGGCCATGGCCGGCGCCGACTATGGTGTGTTCGCCGACGGCCGCTGGCAGCTGTCTCGCAACATCGAGGCCATGCACCAGTGGGTCGACCGGCGCCAACGACCTACGGGTGGACAGTAGGTTCTTGCCCCCAAAGGATGGGGGCGCTGGGAAGGATGGTTCATGTGCTCAGTGACAAGATGCAGGAAGCTCTGAACAAGCAGATCAACGCCGAGCTCTACTCGTCGTACCTCTACCTGGCCATGTCGGCCTACTTCGAGTCGACCGACATGCCCGGTGCGGCCAACTGGATGCGCTGCCAGGCACAAGAGGAACTGCTGCATGCCATGAAGTTCTTCACCTTTGTGAACGAACGCGATGGGCGCGTGCTGCTCTCGGGCGTCGAGGGCCCCCAGACCGAGTGGGCTTCGCCACTGGAAGTGTTCCAGCATGTGTACCAGCACGAGCAGCACGTCACTAGCCTGATCAATGGCCTCGCCACACTGGCGCAGCAGGAGGGCGACCACGCGACATCCTTCTTCCTCCAGTGGTTCATCAACGAACAGGTGGAGGAGGAAGCCTCGGCGAGAGCCGTACTCCAGCATCTCAAACTGGTGGGCGACTCGGGCCATGGGCTGTTCGCCATCGACCGCGAGCTCGCCACGCGGGTCTTCGTCATGCCCGCGCCCGCGACTGAGGGAGGGGCCGGGGCATGAGCATCCGGTTCAACGCCGATGAGGTCTTCGAGATCGCCGAGCAGATCGAGCGCAACGGTGCCCGCTGGTACCGCATGGTGGCCGACAACGCGGCCACGGCCGACAGCAAGGATATGCTGCTCTCTCTGGCCGCCATGGAGGACCAGCACCTGGCACGTTTCTCCGACATGCGCCGGGAACTCACGGCCGCCGAGCGGAAGCCGGTCACCTTCGATCCCGAGGGTGATGCGGTGCTCTACCTGCAGGCCATGGCCGATGGGTCCGTCTTTGACATGCGAGCCGACCCCACCGCAACGCTCACGGGGAAGGAGACCCTCGAGGAGGTGCTCCGGACGGCCATCTCCATGGAGAACGAGTCCATCTTGTTCTACCTGGGCATGAAGGAGTCGGTTCCAGCCGATCTGGGCGGGGCCCGGCTCGAGGGGATCATCAAGGAAGAGATGGGTCATGTCGTGACCCTCTCCCGGCGGCTGGCCGCCGTCCGATTTCCCTCCCGGTAAGGGGGAAGTCACGGGGGCGCCGGGTAGCGCCCCCGTGACACAGGCCTATGTCAGCCGAGCTGCTGGCGCGGGTTCAGTTTGGCCTCACCGCGGGGTTCCATTTCCTGTTCCCTCCCCTGACTATCGGACTGGGCTGGATCAATGTCTGGATCCTGGCGCGGTATCTGCGAACGCGCGACGATCTCTATCGGCGCATGGCCCGCTTCTGGATCCGCGTGTTCGCTCTCACCTTCGCGGTGGGGGTCGCCACGGGGATCACCCTCGAGTTCCAGTTCGGTACCAACTGGTCCGAATACTCGCGATTCGTTGGCGACATCTTCGGCGCCCCACTGGCCGCCGAAGGGATCCTCTCCTTCTTCCTCGAGTCCACATTCCTGGCCGTGCTCCTCTTCGGCTGGGGCCGCGTGTCACCCAGGGCCTACTTTGTCTCCTCGATGCTGGTGGCCTTTGGGGCCACCCTGTCGGCCTTCTGGATCATCGTCGCTAACTCATGGCAGCAGACCCCGGCTGGCTACACCATCGATCCCGTCAGTCAGCGCGCCGTACTGACCAACTTCTGGGCCGCCGTCTTCAACCCGTCCACCGTGCCCCGCTACCTCCACACGGTGGACGCGAGCCTGATCACCGGCAGCCTGTTCGTGCTCGGCCTCTCGGCGTGGTTCATCCTGAAAGGGCGGCACCTCGACTTCGCCAAGGAGTCGATGCGCATCGCTTTGATCGTCGCCCTGATCTCATCGCTGGCCCAGCTAGGCCTGGGCCACATGCACGCCGTTCAGGTGGCCGAGACGCAACCCCTCAAGCTCGCGGCTGGCCAGGCCCTGTTCGAGACCCAGCGGCGCGCCCCGATCCTCCTGTTCGGGATACCCGACGAGGAGAACGAACGCATCATCGGCGAGATCAGCGTGCCCGCTATCCTGAGCATCCTGGTCGCGTTTGACCCGAACGCTGAGGTCAAGGGCCTCAAGGACTTCCAGCCCAAGAGCGATTGGCCACCCGTGGCCGTCACCTACTTCTCATGGCATCTTATGGTGATCTGCGGCACATTCTTCATCGGCCTCACCGTGCTTGGCGTGTATCTCGCGCGAATCGGCCGGTTGTACACCACCCGGTGGTATCTGTGGCTGGCGGTGCTCGCGATCCCGCTGCCATTCATCGCCAACGAACTCGGCTGGATCTGCGCCGAGGTCGGGCGCCAGCCGTGGGCTGTCTACGGCATGCTCCGCACCGCTGACGCCGTCTCCGTGGTTGTCCCGGCCGGCGAGGTACTCGCCTCGATCATCCTCATCTCAACCATTTACGGCGTGCTCTTCGCCGCCTGGGTCCTGGTGCTCCGAAGGATCATGAGGGAAGGACCGGAGCCGTCGGGGGAGGAGGCGGACCCGTGAGCAACCTCGAGGTGGTCTGGTTCTTCCTGGTCGGCATCCTGCTGACGGTCTATGCCGTCCTGGACGGTTTCGATCTCGGTGTCGGCTTCTGGTACCTGTTCACCCGGTCGGACACGCACCGGCGAGTGCTCCGCACTGCCATCGGACCGGTGTGGGATGGCAACGAGGTGTGGCTCCTCACCGGCGGCGGCGCCCTGTTCGCCGCATTCCCCCATGCCTACGCCACCGTGTTCAGCGGCTTCTATATGGCTCTGATGCTCGTCCTG
>JAKPQA010000018.1 GCA_029547025.1 Armatimonadota bacterium | reverse complement strand
AGTCGTAGAACCGGAAGCTCTCGCGCAGCCTATCTGCCACGCCGGGAGGCAGGGTCACGAACACCGCGTTGGCCCGGGTCTCCTGCGTGAAGTTCACTCCGGAGATCGAGCCCGTCGAGATCTCTTCCTCAAGCCCCGCCCGAAGCCGGGCCGCCATCGCGTTCGCGTGGGAGGCACTGCGCAGCCACAGCCCGTCGGAGAGCAGCGCGATCAGCTGGGCTGAGACGAAGCGCATCTTCGACGCGAGCTGCATGTTGAGCTTGCGCAGGTACTTCAGTCCGTCGGAGACGGACGGGTTCAGAACCACGATCGCCTCGCCGTAGAGCAGGCCGTTCTTGGTGCCGCCGAAGC
The DNA here is from genome assembly GCA_029547025.1 of Armatimonadota bacterium. Classification (GTDB taxonomy): domain Bacteria; phylum Armatimonadota; class Zipacnadia; order UBA1398; family JAKPQA01; genus JAKPQA01. The sequence continues at coordinate 689 of JAKPQA010000018.1, read as the reverse complement.
TCAGGATGTCGACCCCGGCATCCGTGGTGAACTCCCGGAAGCCGACGCCCAGGGCCGCAGCCGCGTTGGAGATGCGCGCGCCATCCATGTGCAGGACCATGCCGCGCTCGTGGGCGTAGTCGGCGATCGCGCGCACCTCGTCGACGCTGTACAGGGTTCCGAGTTCCGTGGTCTGGGTGATGCTCACCGCGAGCGGCTGGGCGCGGTGCTCGTCGCCCCACCCCCACGCCTCCTCGCCGATCAGGTCGGGGGTGAGTTTGCCATCCGGCGTCGGCACGGGCAGCAGCTTGAGCCCGCTGATGCGCTCGGGTGCCCCACCCTCGTCGGTGTGGATGTGCGCGGTGGAGGTCGAGACGACCGCACCCCAGCGCGGCAGCACGCTGGTCAGGGCCGTGACGTTGGCGCCGGTGCCGTTGAACACGGGGAACGCCTCGGCCGCATCGCCGAAGTGCTCGCGCATGACCTCCTGAAGCCGGGCGGTGTAGACATCCTCGCCGTAGGCGATCTGGTGGCCACCATTGGCCTCGGCGATCGCCGCAAGCACCTCAGGGTGAACGCCGGCGTAATTGTCACTGGCAAACCCGCGCAGCTGGGGATCGTGGAGTTGCGTCACTCCACCAGTCTGTCAGGTGCAGGATGAGTGGTGGGGGATCAAGAACGGAGGACGCCATCGCTGCCAGTGACCCGCA
>JAKPQA010000007.1 GCA_029547025.1 Armatimonadota bacterium | reverse complement strand
GCATCACCTCTGTAGCCGGGGCTTTAGCCTCGGCTCACAATGGCCTGTAGAGCCACTTCGCGCGAGGCTGAAGCCTCGCCTACGGTTGGGTGTGCGTGGGTGCCGACCCTAAGTGCGTGCCATTCGTGACTGTCACCGGTTTTCGTGGCTCCCGGATCGCCTCCCGCAGCCGTGTCCTTGGAAGCGCAGCATCTGCGGAGCGAGGGATCTTGGCCCCAACCAGCCGTGCACCGAAGGCACTGGCCTGTGTCGGCGCCTCGAGGCTGCTGCCAACCGAGATCCTTCGTCGCTGACGCTCCTCAGGATGACACATTGGCTTGTCGTGTCGCGAACCCTTCCGGGCTGCGCCGGGGCACAGTCTGCGCCAAGTGGGTACCATTGGTGACTGTCACCGGTTCTCGGCCTCTGCCCGCTGGCTTCGCCCCGTTCGAGTCGATGAGCCCGTCACGCGGGCCTGGGGCTAGGCGCCTCAGCCATACGATGTGAGTTCAACCTCCGCCGTGTCGGATCGAGCCGACGAGTCCGTCACCGTGCAGGCTATGGTGAATGCGCCGGCGCAATTGGGGGCCGTCCAGGTCGCCGAGGCTCCATTCCACTCGATGGTCCCGCCTTCGGCTGTCCAGACGTAGGTTAGCGTCCCCAACGAGGGACTGCTGACCTCGGCCGTGACATCGATCGTGCCCCCGACGCGAACGCTCGTCGCCGTCGGAGTGAGCGAGACGATCGTCGGCCCCCCGCTGGCATAGGGGCCGCAACCGGCAGCGAGCAGCGGCGCCGCTAGGAACAGGGCACGTGCGACCGGCACCATCGTCATGGGCCCACCCACCTCCGACGGCTGGTTGACTGGATAGTTGGTTGAGCGAGGCGAGACTCCTCCCCGGGGCGCCACGGGATCGTGACGGGAGGTGAGGCGGCGGTTCGCGAGCGAACCAAGTCTCCAGACTCTGGGGGGTGGTTCGCGTGCGATGCCTGATCCTGGTCTTCGTCGCGTCGATCGGCCTGGGCTGTCGAGCGACGGCCGCGCCGGAAGCTACCGTCGACGGTGCCTCGCTCGTGGCGAACCCGAATGCCACATTCGAGGTGCAGGTCGCCGGCAAGCTGGCCGTCCGGACGGGGCTGGCCGGATGGCACGGCGAGTGGACCTACTTCACCGAGGCGAGCAACGAGGGCGCCGAGGAACGGCAGGATGGCGATGCGCGGGTCGTGACCACGCGCATCCCCAAGGACGAGGGCGTGTCGCCGCTGGCCGTGACCGCTAGGATCGCGTCCGTGCCCGATGGCGTCCGCATCGAGTACGAGTTCGCCAAGACCGGCGAGCTGGTACTCCGGCGCGGCGTGCTCGGCACGCTCTACCTGCGACACGATCCCATGCGGGGCCGGAGGATCTTCCTCGAGGGGACGCGCTGTGCTCGGATCCCGGCTGCCGTGTCTGGCTCGACGCGGCGCATGGGCGTCGAGGTCGCCAATGGCCTCTTCCTCACGGCAGAGTTCGACCGCCCTTTCCGCGTGGAGCTTGGCGAGGCCGGTGGCGACGGATGCACGGTCCGCATGGAGCTCACGCCCGCCGACTTCCCCGTGGGCGAGACGCAACGCGCTTCGGTGACCTACCGCCTCGAGCGCATCGCGGGTGCGCTCGCCGGCGAGGTGACCGGGGGCGCGGCGCCGTTGGCCATCAGGGCCATCCACCTGACTCAGGCCACCGTGCCGCGTTTTGGCCGCATGGAGGCGACGGTCGACCTCTCGGCGATGTACGCCAACCCGTTCGACCCCGACCAGGTGACGCTCGACGCGAGCATCCGCACGCCCTCGGGCGCCAAGGTCATCGTACCCGGCTTCTACCTCATCGACTACGACCGCCGCGTTGAGGATGGCGCCGAGGTGCTCACCGCCCAGAGCGGGCGGTGGTGCATCCGCTACACGCCGGCGGAGATGGGGCGCCATGAGCTCACGGCCATGCTGCACGACGCCACGGGCACGGTGATCTCGGACCCGGTTGGATTCGATGTGGGGCCGAGCGAGGCCCAAGGGTTCGTTCGCGTGTCGAAGGATGACCCGCACTATCTGGTCTTCGACACCGGGACGACCTTCTTCCCCATCGGCCACAATCTGCCAACCTATCATACCTCTGGCCAGCTCGCCGACGACGCCCTGCGTCGCATGGCCGCGGCGGGCGAGAACTATAACCGCTGGTGGATGTACTCGGGTGGCCTCGGGCTTGAGTGGGAGCACGCCGTGGGCTGGTACCGCATGGACGAGGCCTACCGGCTCGACCACGCGCTCGACCTGGCCGAGGAGCTCGGCCTGTACTACATGCTCTGCTTCGACACCCACCAGGATTTCATCGGCACCAACCCGTGGGACCGGTGGTTCCAGAACCCCTACAACAAGTCGATGGGCGGCCCGTGCGAGAAGGCGTCGGACTGGTTCACACTCCCCGAGGCCCGCAGGGCCTACCAGAAGCGCCTGCGCTACATCGTGGCCCGCTACGGGTACTCGCCCCACGTGCTCGCGTGGGAGTTCGGCAACGAGTTCGAGGGCTGGCCCGATACGCCGCACGAGTCGCTCGTCGCCTGGCACCGCGAGATGGGCGACTACCTGAAGTCCATCGATCCCTTCCACCACATGGTGACAACCAGCTTCTGGAGCCAAACGGGCCCAGCGGACATCTGGGAGCTCCCGCAGATGGACATCGTCCAGACGCACTTCTACTTGAACAGCGATGACGATATGGCGCCCCGCGTGGCCGAGTTCTGCAAGCACCAGTACCGGCGGTTCGACAAGCCCCACATCTTCGGCGAGTTCGGCATCCGCAGCCACGAGAGCACCGAGGACAAGGATCCCAAGGGCTGGGGACTGCACAACACGTTCTGGCCGGCGATGGCCACCTTCTGCGCCGGGGCGCCGATGCCGTGGTGGCACGAGAACTACATCGACCCGCTGGACCTGTACTTCCACTTCACGAGCATCGCGCGCTTCACCGAGGGGCTCGACTTCGCCCGCGAGCGCTTCCAGCCCGTGCGTATCCAGGCGCTCGCGAACGCCGACGGCACGCCGCTGCCGCGGGGCGACCTCGTGCTGCGCCCGGGGAACCGCTTCACGCGCTCCGAGGACTCGCGGTTCGAGGTCCAGCCCGAAGGCACCGTGACCAACGCGGGCGAGCTCAACGGCCTGCTCCACGGCCAGGGCCACACTGACCTGCGGAACCCGCCCACATTCGTGGCGGAGTTCCCCGAGGAATCCCAGTTCACGATGCACATCGGCCGAGTAAGCAACAGCGGGCATGTGCGCATCTGGCTCGATGGTGCCCTCGTCAACGAGACGGACCTGCCCTGCGGCGGGAACATCGGCACCTCGTGGAAGTACCAGGAGCAGTGGAAGCTCTGGGAGTCGGTCTACGACACAGACATCACCATTCCAGTCCCGGCGGGGCGGCACGAGATCAAGGTCGACAACGACGGGCGCGACTGGGTGGCGGTCACCGAGTACCGCTTCGGCGGCCTGCTCCCGCCGGGAAGCGGCGCCCTCGTGGCCGAGGGCATGCGCGGCGAGCACACGGCCGTGCTGTGGCTACAGAACCCGGCCAGCACGTGGAAGGCCCAGGCCACGGGGGCCGAGGTCGCGCCCGTTGGCCCGCTCCGGCTCACCCTCGCCGATCTGCCCGACGGCCCATGCACTGTGGAGTTCTGGGAGACCTGGAAGGGCGCCCTGCAGGAGACGCGCCAGGCGACGGTCGCGGGCGGCCGGCTCGCTCTCGACCTCCCCGCTATCGCGTCCGACATCGCGCTGAAGGTGCGTTACTGAAGGGAGCCCCCCTACCCCGTCGTCCCTGAGGAGCCGCGCCCGCGCGGCGTCACGAAGGGCGACGGGCCGCGGCCCGGATACCACTCAGGCCTCCCTGCGGTGGCACAGGCGTCCCTGCCCGGTTGGGTGGGGCGGCTGCCGCTGCCCCATTGGCGGTAACTGAGGGCTCCCGTGGCCCATCAGCCTGGTTGCGGAGGGGCGCCATGGGGGGAACCACGCGTCTCCCAGCGTGGTGGGCCCCCAACGCGCCCGATCCGCACGCCTTAACCCCGGGCCGGTCAGGGGCCCCGCGCCCTCTGGGCGC
>JAKPQA010000047.1 GCA_029547025.1 Armatimonadota bacterium | reverse complement strand
CCTTCTCGGCGGCCCTGCGGCCCGGCACGCTCGGTGCGGCCTTGGCCATGGGCTCGACGTTGCCGGGCCTGGGGATGACCTTCAGGGGCTCGGTGGGCTCGATGTCGCAGAGGTAGCCGTGGTGGCGTGCCACCATCGTCCAGCCCTTGGACATGCTCTTGTCCGTCCCGTGGATGATGTCGTGGTGCCGTCGGCAGATGCTCACGAGGTTGGCACGGCGGTCGGAGCCTCCGTCTACTCGCTCGCATCGGTGGTGAACAGTGAGACCTCTGTCGCACTCACCCGGGATTAGGTGAGCTATCTGGCAGTGCCACTGATCACGCTCGAAGATGGCCTCCTTGCGGGAGGGGTCCACGTGACTCCTTTCGTTGATGGTGTCCTAGTGTGACACACCGGCGATGACGAACACGGCCAGGTAGAGGGCCACGATGACCACGCACGAGACCGCACCGCCGAGGGCGAGCTTGAGGATGAGGTTGCTGAGTCGTTCGTCGTTGGACATGGTGTGTCATACTCCTCGTGATAGGGGCTATCGGTGCTCGTGCATCATGGCGTTGGCGGGGTTGATCTCGTCGGCCATCAGTCCTCGATGATCTCGGCGTCCACCACGTCGTCATCGAACGAGCCGATGCGGGGGGTCTGGCCGGTGCCGATGGCACGACCGAAGTCGGGCTCCGGGGCCACGCCCCAATCGGCCGGGTGCGGGGGCCGTGGGGCCGTCTGCGGGCTCGGGCGGGGACCCAGGTCGTTGGCACCCTCGTGGAAGCCACGGAGCACGTCACGTCCTCGCTGGGGCAGCAGGGCCAGCTGTTCCTCGGCCGCCTTCAGGCGCTCCACCAGGCGGAACACGAGGCACACGCCGTTGTAGTCGGGGGCGAGGCACTCCGGCCCGTGACGGGGGTAGCGGCCCTGCGGGTGGTGAGCGTGGTACAGCTCGTCCAGGTCATCGACCTTATCGGTGTACTCACTCATCAGACGGCCGTTCCGCCGGAGCTGAGCTTGTCGCCCGTGAACGGCCCGACGTAGACCAGCTCGGAGCACTTGAGCGTGACGGTGACGGGCAGGCGCCCGGCGGTGCCGGAGACCCGCAGGCGCACCTTCCAGCCGGTGAACTCGGGCTCCTGGGAGCTGGCGCCGGGCTCGATGAAGAGCACGGCCAGCACCTCGGCATTGGCGTGAGCGAAGCCGTTGGACAGGACCACGGTCACGGCCTCGTCGTTGTCCTTGGCCGCCTTCAGGTACTCCAGGTCAGCGCCGTCGAGGTGCTGTTCCCGTCCGACAACACCAACCAGGGCGTTGCGCAGCAGCTCCTCGGTGTTCTGGTCGAAGCACACGAATCGCACCAGCTCGATGCCGGGCGTGGTCTCGATCACGGTCTTGGTCACGGCCTCGGCGGCCACCTCGGCGGCCTGCTCCGGCGGGTAGCCGTAGATGCCGGTGCTGATGGCGGGGAAGGCGACGGACTTGCACCCGAGCACGTCGGCCAGGATGAGGGACTGGCTGTAGGCGCTGGCGAGCTGGCGCTGGGCCGTCTCTCGGCGCTGCTGCATCCCGAGCTGGCGGGCGTCGTCCAGCCGGTCGTAGGCGGTCGGCGTGGCGGGCCAGATGGGGCCGACGGCGTGGATGACGAAGCGGTTGGGCAGGTCGAACGCCGGAGTGTGGACACACTGCCCGGTGAGGCAGCTCACGCCGTCGTCGTCCTCGTAGAGGTACTTGATGGCCCGGTCCAGCTGGTCAACGCCTGCGGCCCGGTAGATGGCACCACAGACGCCACCGCCGGGCTCCAGCAGGTCGTTGGCGGCGTTGACGATGGCGTCGATGTCGGGCTGCTGGGTGATGTCACCCTGCACGATCTCCAGCTTGGTCATGCCGTCACCTCCTGGGGAGCGGGGACCGGCGTGGCCGACACCACGATGGTGTCGAAGTCGTCCTGGTGGGTCAGGCGCCGGTAGGCGGCCTGCACGGCGGCCTTCTCGTCGTGGGCCTCGACGGTGAAGGCGCCGATGACATCACCGTGGCCTCGGCCGTCGTTGGTGGTGATGCTGAACTGCTTGATCTTGCTCATGGTGTGACACTCCTCTGTTCGGTCTTGGCTGACTGCTGGCGCCTCTGGTACTCACGCCTCGCTTGGTTGCGGGCGCAACGCAGCGAGCAGTAGATGGTGTTCTGCCGGGAGCGCTGGCGCCCCGGGCGGTCTTCGTCCTGCCAACGAAACGGCTTGCCGCACGTCTCGTTGGCGCAGTTTCGCTCCTTGGGCAGGTAACCGTGACCGTTGCAGTGCTCGCAGACTTCGCTCCACTCGGGGTCCATCTGCGGTGGGGTGACTCCGGCGCCCATCAGACGGCCACGAACTGATCGGCGCCGAAGGGGGCGAAGTCGGCCACCTGGGCCAGCGGGTACTTGACGACAGCGAAGGGGTTGAAGTCGTACTCGTAGGCCCAGCCCTTGACCAGCACGCTGGGCTTGGTGCCGGGGTGGGCGATGACGGCGAGGATCTTGGTGGAGAAGCTGCGGCCGTCGGCGAGGGTGATACCCACTGGCTGCTGGACGTTGGCCTGGGCGATGCTGAGCAGCACGTCCTGGGTCAGGTGCTGGACGGGCTCGGCGGGAGTGTCGGCGATCTCCCGGGCCTCGGCCAGCTCGGCGTCACTCAGCTCGGCGTCGTCGGCCAGGCTGTAGGTCTCACCGTCGGTCGTGGTGAGGTTGAACCCGGCCAGCTCGATGGCTCGCTTCTGCTCGGTCTTGGAGGCGACCACGACGGCCTCGGAGATGACCACCTCGTACCCCTTCTTTGCCCACGAGCCCGCAGCCTTCTGGGCCAGGTCGGGACGACCCTGCCACCCGAGCACGCCCCAGGTGTCCTCGGAGAGGTTGGCGAGCTTGGCCCGCTGCTCAGCGAGGTTCTCCTGGGCACGCTCCAGGTAGCCGGGGAAGTCGCCGATCGGGATGTACTTGCTGTTCGACACGCCGGAGGCGATGATCGCCTCGTACTCGGCGATGTGGCCCTCGATGGCCTCGATGTTGCTGCGAGCGATGCGCTCCTGGGCGGCGAGCGAGAGACGGCCCCAGCAGGCGTGGGTGTAGGTGCGGCTCGCCGAGGAGCGGGCGGCAACCTGGCCGGTGGTCGGGTGGGTGGTGATGAAGTGGGTCGTCATGGCTTGCCTCCTGCGGCGGTTGTGGTGTGACACCATCGTACAGGAGATCTCGCCTGTACACAAGTCAATGTGTTGATATATGTATCAGGCGTCCTGGAACAGGACACACCAGCCCTCGATGGTGGTCTCGTCGGGCTCGGTGTCGCCGTCCTCAACCTCCTCGGCGTCCGGCGGCCACGTGATGTAGACGCAGACGTAGATGCCGGGGCGGGCCAGAATGTCCCGGGCCAGCTGGCCGCCGACGCTCTCACAGTCGTGCATGTGCCAGTTCTCGGCCTGGTTGATGATGCCGGAGCCCTGGGAGCTGTAGCCCTTGAGCGGCTGCCAGGCGTCGTCCTCGATGCCATCCTCGCCGCACACGCTCGGGGCGTAGATGTCGGCCCGGGGTCGCACGAGCCCGGTGGGCAGCACCTCGATCACGTGGTCGAACTCCATGTAGGCGTTGAGCTGGTCGGGGCTGATGCGCTCGCCCGGCTCGTTCAGTGTGATACCCATATCAGACCCTCCTGGGGGCGTTCTCTTCGGCCCACTCACGGGCCTCGGTCGGTGTGAGGCTGAGCACCTTGCAGGCGCTGAGGATGCGGCTGTCGGTCTGCCAGTACGTGTCGGGCATGCCGCCGGAAGCTGCGATGCTCAGGACGTTGCGGGCCTGGTCGATGGTCTGGTTGCGGTGCCGCTTGGCGGCGGCCCGCCACTGGCGGATGTTGAGCCCGCCGAGCAGTTCACGCTGGTCGCTCACTTCGGCACCGCCCGGTAGCGCTTGCCGTCACGGGCGAGGATCGTGGAGCCCGGCGTGGCCAGGGCACGTGCTCGGGCCTTGGCGGCGTCGTTGGTGCCCAGCTCGACCTTGATCTTCTCGGCGACCTTGACCACCTTGCCGTCGAGGCGGCCCTTGACGACGGGGAGGCTGACCACGATGTAGTCACTGGTGACCTTGGTGTTCTTGATGAGCGCCGGACGCTGGTAGAGCGTGGCGACGATGACCGTCTCGGTGCCGTCGGTGGTGGCCTGGAGGCGGGGCATCAGCCGACCACCTTGGCCTGCCGGGCGATGGTCTCGAACTCCTGCTCGCCGGTCTCGTCGTCCCGGCCGACGTACTGCTGGAAGTGGAGCACGCCGTTGAAGTCGAGGATGCGGCCCACGAGGAAGCCGTCGGAGTAGAAGCGGGTGGAGAAGCCGTCGGTGCTCTCGATGGAGACGACGCCCTCAGCGGTGAAGATGCCGGGGTTGGAGGCGGTGCTGGTGGTTGCCATGAGGTGGTGCTCCTGGTGGTTGTGGTGTGACACTCATGGTACAGGAGATGAGTGACATACACAAGTACCGATATAGATATCAGCGTCGGCGGCGCTCCTCCAGCAGGACCATGAACCAGCCGAAGAAGAAGGCCAAACAGGCTGCGTCCCACACCACCAGCGACCAGCGCCCATGAAGCGCCTGGTAGGGGATGAGCACGAGCTGGAGTAGCGCCAACACAGCACTGCCGACCAAGAGGCCGGTGCGGGCCGGGTGGGCGTGACGGGACTCGTTGACGGCCATCAGACCAGGCCCATCACTCGGGCGAGCCCGTACAGCTCGGGCGCCGAGAACTGCGAGAGGGCTACCTCAGCACCTTGGCGCCATGCCTGCTCAGCTACCGCCCGGTCTCGGGGGGCCAGGTAACGAAACGGGTTGTCGGCGGGCGGAACCTCTTGTGCGGCCTGGCACAAGGTACGGGCGATGTGGCGACGGAGGGTCTCGGCGGTGTGCATCAGACTGCCACCAGGACGTTCTCGGGGCGGGTGTAGCAGCGGGTGTTGCCGAAGTTCACGGGCTCGCCCACGACGCCCCACACGGCCGCCTCGGAGCCCTCGCCGAGGACCACGGTCTCGACGTTGAACATCTCGACGACGGGGCACTGCACCCCCCAGCGGCCGACCGTCTGGCCGTTCTCCTTGACCCGGACGAAGTAGCGGCCACCCGTGCGGGAGGACTCGACCACGGCCCAGCCGGGCTCGACCTTGATGCCGTTGGCCTCGGCCCAGGACGGCTCACGCACCTCGCCCACGTAGGTCGGGCGGGAGTTGGTGCCGAAGGCAACGAGCGAGCGGGGAGCGAGGGTGTTCATGGTGCCTCCTGGGCGGGTTGTGGTGTGATACTTATGATACAGGATATGAGTGACATACACAAGTACCAGTGTCAGAACGTGGGCTTGCCGCCGTTCACGTAGTAGGTGGCGTTGGCCACCTCACGGCGTGCCCAGCCGACGGCGGTGCCTGCCTTCCTGGCGGCCTCACGGGCTCGCAGGTCGTCGGGCGCAGCGTCGGCGGCGGCACGCAGGCGGGCGGCCTCGGACTCCCGCCAGATGAGGTCCTTCTCGGCCTTGGCCAGGCGTCGGGCGGCGAGGGCCGGATTGGTCTTCGCTGCCCGTGCAGCGGCCTTGCGGCGCTGGTCGGTGGTGGTGCTCATGGGTGCCTCCTGCGGCGGTTGTGGTGTGTGACACCATTGTACCGGGCACCCCTGACAGTCAGGTGCTGAGCCGGAACTCCGTCCAGTTCTCAGCAACGTCGGGGAGCGCCGACGGCTTGACGTGGGCGGTCTCGATGAGCCCGGTCTCCAGGTCGATGGCCCGGCCCACGTCGAGGGTGGAGACGCCCACCGTGAACCGGGCTCGCTCCACGATCAGCGGGCGGCCGTCGGCCGTGAGCGCCACAGCCTTCTGCTGCCAGGTCCCAGGCTCCTGGCAGGTCGTGAGCACCACCAGGATGAAGTGGCGCTGCTGGGGGTTGAGCTTCATCAGTCCCGCAGGTCCCGGTAGATCTCGTCCTGCACCTTGGCCAGCTGCTCGGCCAGCCGGTGGGCACGGGCCACCTTCTTGCGCAGCTCGGCGCCACCACGGACGCCCTTGAGGGAGTCACGGAGGGAGGTGTTCTTCTCCAGGAGCACGTCGGCCCGGTCGGATGCCTGGGCGGCGAGCTGAGCGATGTCGTTGCGCTCGTAGTAGCGGAGGTCGAGGTCGGCGGCCATCAGACTGCCACCTCCTCGGCGAGGACCGGCACGATGGACCGGAGGGCCGTGTCGAGGTGGGCATCGGCGTAGTCCAGCGTCCACGCAGCGGGGCGACCGGCGGCGGCCCACGCCTCCCAGAAGAGATCCCAGCGGTAACGCATCTCCAGGTTGGTGACTCGCTCAGCCCGGGGGAAGTCGCCCGCCCGGTACTGCGCCCGGCGCTCGGGGGTGTCGAGCGGCTGGATGGCGTTCTTGATGATCTCGACGTGATCGGGGGTGACCTTCATGGCGCCCATCAGCCCTCCACCTCCACCGTGGCGAACGCCGTCACGAAGAACAGGACCGCCTGGAGCTGGGCCTGGGCGAAGGCACGCTCAGCGTTGGCACGGGCAAGAGCGTCGGCCCACTGGACCGGCTCGGGCTGCACCAGCGCCACGTCCTTGTAGCTCTGCGCACGCTTGCCGTAGATGGTGAAGGTGCAGCGCACCATCCAGGTGCGGGTGGGGTTGTCGGCGTGGACGCCGTACGAGGCACGCTCGTCGGAGTGGAACGTGGTCTGGTTGCCGTCGTACTCGGTGGTGATCTTGAGCATGGTGTGTCTCCTTGCGGTTGTGGTGTGATACTCATGATACAGGATATGAGTGACACACTCAAGTACTGAGGGAGAACTTCTGCCACTGATCCTTCTCGTCGGGCAGCTCGGACGGCTTCACGCCTGCCCAATCGAGCTGGCCAGTGTCCAGGTTGGTGGTGCGCCCCACGTCCAGCCAGGTGCCGTCGGCGAGCTGGATGCGAGCACGCTCGACGGCGAGGATCCGGCCGTCGGGCTCGCTCACGATGGCCTTCTGCTGCCAGGTGCCCTCGGGCTGCTCGTTGAGGAGCAGGGAGAGCACCTGGAAGCGCTGCGCCGGGCCGAGCCTCACGCCGGGTAGAGGGCGAGCGCCCAGCTCGTGTACGCCTCGGAGGCGACGCCGGGGATGGTCTCGACGGACTTGATCGTGGTGCCGAACTCCTCGTCGGTGCCGCCGTAGAAGGCGCTGTAGACCCACTCGTAGGGTCCCTCTTCCCACACGATGGCGAAGGGGGCGACGTGGCCACGGGTCCACTCGAAGTTCTCGACCAGCTTGGGCTGGGGGGCATCGGGCCAGAGCGAGCCGTCCCGCCGGGTGGTGAGGAGGGCGACCAGCTCGGGGTCGTCGGCGTACTCGGCAGCGATCTCGGCGTTGGTGGCGCAGTAGCTGCGGAACTGCGTCTTGATGGCGGCGAGGGCTGCCTCGGCCTGCGTGCGGGTGATGTTGCGGGTGATGGTGGTGCTCATGTCGGGCCTCCGTGGTTGTGGTGTGACACTCATGGTACAGGAGATGAGTGTGATACACAAGTACCTGATATGGGATATCACGGCAGAGCGCCCCTGCTCCCGACTGGCCCACCACAAGCCAGCCGGGGGCAGGAGCGCCCTACCGTGTCTCCCTCCCGATCAGTCGGAGTACCAGCCGTAAGCGGCGAGGACTTCCCGCTGCACGTCGCCCGTGTCGATGGTGGTCTCGGCGCCGCCGCTGTTCACGAGGTCCACCACCTGGGCCTTGTCCTTGAGGACGCCCCACACGTGCTCATCGACCGTCTCGGCTGCGTTGAGGACGTGAACCACGCAGTCGTTCTGCTGGGTCACCCGGTAGATGCGGTCCGAGGTCTGCACCACGTCGCCGGGGGACCAGCAGGTCTGGGCGAACACGAGGTGGCACGCCACCTCCAGGTTGAGCCCGGTGCCCGCTGCAGTGATGTTGCCGATCAGCACGTCAGCGCCGTAGCGGGAGGTGTCACGGAACTGGTCCTGGGCGTCGAGCTTCTGCTTGGCCGACATGCCGCCGACGACGGACACGTGGCGCAGCTTCAGCTTGTCCAGCTCGGCCTGGAGGGTGGCGATGGTGAGCTTGTGCCAGCCCATGATGACGACCTTCTCGCCCTGCTCCACGAGGCTGTCCACGTACTCGGCGACGGCCTTGGCCTTGGCCACCCCGGCGGTCTCCCAGAGCTTCATGAGCTTCACCAGCGCCTCGGCACGCTCGGCCCGCTCGAAGGCGGCCTCACCCATCTGCTCCCGGACCCACTTGAGGAAGTTCTCTTCCATCTTGCGGTACTCCTTGGACTCGGCCTCACTCAGCTCCAGCGAGCGGTCGATCCACATCTTCTCCGGCATGTTGAGCACGTCGTTGCGCTCCACCCGGATGTAGGCGCAGGAGCGGAGCGCCGAGTGCAGGTCATCGTCACGGAGCCCGGTGGTCTTCTGGATGTTGCCGGAGCGGGTGACACCGTACTTGTCGGTCTCACGAGCCCGGATGGTCTCGGTGAGGCACCACTTCTGCTGGAACACCTGGAACGACTCGCCGCCGGAGAGGGCGATGGCGGTGCGCTTGCCGAGGGCACGCACGGGGGACCACACGTCGTCGGGGCTGTTCTTGGACAGCGTGCCCGAGAGCGGGATGACCATGCCGTTCTTCGTCGGACCCTGGAGCGGGCGGTCGTCCAGCAGCGCCGTGAGGCTCGGGGCGGCCGTGGGATCGACCGGCACGTACTTCACCGGGGAACCGTCGGTGATGGTGTCAGCGATGCGGTGGAGCGCCCGGGTGCGGCCCGCACGGGGGCTCTTGAAGCGCTGCACCTCGTCCACCACGAGGGCCGTCGGACCCCACTCGATGATGTCGAGCGCCCGCTTGCTGAGCACCACGGAGTCGGGCACGAGGAGCACGTCGGCGTCGGCGATCGGCGCCACCTCGGTGATGGTGACATTGCCGTACTGGTCCTCGACGTTGCGGGCCTTGGTGCCCTTGACCGACACGATGCGCAGGTCGGGGAACTGCCCCTGGAACTCACGCTCCCAGGGGTCGAGCCGGAGGCTGGGCGGGCAGATGACGATGACCTTGCCGCCCTCCTCACGCACGTGGTGGCGGGCCGAGGCGATGGCGATGCGGGTCTTGCCCATCCCGGGGGCGTAGCCCACGATGGCCCGGCGGAACTCGATGATGGTCTGGACGGCAGCGGCCTGGTAGCCGTAGTAGTCGAACCCGTCGGCCGGGAGCGGGAGCGTGAAGCCGTCGGTGGGCTCGGTGAGGGCCGAGCGAGCGGCGAAGCCCTCGACGGCTGCCTGCTCGATGGCCTCGCCCGTGGCGGCGGCGGTGGCTTCCTTGAGGATGTCAGCGAAGATGCTCATGGTGGTGGGGTAGCTCCTGGCGTGGTGGTTGTGGTGTGTCACTAGTATGCCTGAAGCCATATCAACATGTCAACTCTTTGGAGCATCTTGTTGATATGGCTATCAGGCAGGGTGTCACACTCCGACCAGCTCCGTGGTCTGGGCGAGCACCGTGGCCAGCACGTCGGCGCTGAGGTGCTTGCGGCACTCAGGTCCGAAGCCGGTGTTGCGAGAGGTCTCGTCGGTCAGGGACTTGCCGCAGCGCCCGCAGGAGCCCACCTCCTGGCCGAACAGCAGCTGCGCCGCCTGGCACTCCTCGGGGCTGAGCAGGGCCAGCTCCTGGGCCACGGCGATGCGCTCGCTGGTCCGCATGTCGATGGTCTTGGCGTCGCCGCCGACGAACCGCTTGACCCAGCGCTTGCCCTTGTTGGCGGGGTTCATGCGCCCGGCGTTGGTGGTGACCAGGAAGAAGTCGAGGTCGTTGTTGCCGGTGCGGCTCTCGATGGCGTACCAGCCGTCGGGGATGCCGTTCAGCAGAGCAGCCATGTCGAGCGGGACCGACTTCACGGCGCCGTTGGTAGCGTGCGCACGAAGGAGACACGCCCACTGCTTCTCGGTCAGCTCCTTCTTCCGTTCCCAGGTGGCCAGGAGCGACTGGAGGAAGCCGTCACGGTGCTGCTCGGGGGCCTTGACCCATTCCAGGGCCTTCTCCTGGGCCTCGGTCAGCGTGGCCTGAGGGATGAGCCCCTTGGCCACCAGCAGCTGCTCGATGATGGCGCTGGCCCGGCGGCTCGTGATGGCGTCGGCGTTGGCGATGACCGCCACGAGATCGGGGTGGACAGCGGCCACGACCTGCTCGATCTTGGTGAGCACGGCGTTGGGGATGTTGGGCTCCTCGGCCTTCAGGTCCTCCACGAGGGCCTTGATGTAGGTCTGCTGCTTGGGCGATGCCATGGTATGACTCCTAGCGGTTGTGGTGTGACACCATGATACAGGTATCGGGTCGTGTACACAAGTCAATGAGTTGATATGGCTATCGAGCACGGTACGGCAGCACGTAGTGCTGGTCGCACCCGCCTGCCTGGTGCAACGTGAGGACCCCGCACCAGCACCTCACCCGGTGCTCCCGGGGCTGTGTCGATGCGGGGTCCACGCCTGCTGCCCTAAGGCTGTCGGCGTCTCGCTGGGTGTGTCCGTGGTTCTCTGTGGAGTGTGTCATACCCCTTTCATCGGCAGGTTGCGGTGAGACTTGAGCTTACGGTGACACCTTCTCGCAGATGTCGCCGCCCGTGATGTCGGTGGGGATGTGGAGGACCGTGCCCGCCCTGACGCCGTTGACCGTCTCCCCGGGGTTCTCGTCCTCGATCACGCTGACGATCACTCGCCAGTCCACGTCGGACTGCCCCAGGCAGGTGGCGATGCCCTTGAGGGTGTCGCCCGGCTGCACGGTGTACAGGATCGGGGCGTCCCCTGCCACTGGCTGCGAAGGCAGCGTCAGCAGCAGGTAGACCCCGAAGGCGGCCAGCATCATGGCCGCCACGGTGCGGGTGCTCACACCTTCACCGTCTGGGTGTTGCGCACCACGTCGGTGCCCTCGGCCGCCTTGGCGTCGATGGCCGCCTGGATGCGCTCGGCCGCCCGGTTGTGGGTCGGCACGACGGTGCCCCGGAGCTTGGCGGTCACCCGAGCTGCCCGCACCACCTCGGTGGCGCTGAACTCGCCCTTGGCGAGCGGGAGCGGCTGACGCACGGCGTCGGAGTAGTGACACACCAGGAGGTAGCCAGCGCTGTTGATGAGGCAGACCACGGGGGCCTCGCCGGTCTTCAGCGGGAGCTGCACGAGGGCGTGCTCCCCGGCGTCGAGCGTGGCGAAGAGCAGCTCCAGCTTGCGCTCGTTCTCGGCGCCGCCGACCTTCGGATCCACGTCGGCCCGGATCTGGTAGACCGCCGTGGGGAAGTAGACGGTGCCCAGCTCGCCGACGGGCACGATGGCCTCGATGGCGTAGGGGCCGTCCACGAGCTGCGCAGCCTTGCGCTCCTCGGGGCTGAACTTGACCTTGGTGCCGTCGGTGGCCTCGACCACCTCGTACACCGCAGCGTCGGGGACCGAGCGGCCCGTGACCTTGTTCTTGGCCCGGACACCGACGGGGGCCGGGGCCTTGACGCCGGTCGTCTTGGTCGCCTTCGGCTTGGTGGCCTCGGCTCCCGTGTAGAGCGCCACGGCGATGTCGGCCTGGCCGAACGAGATGACCGCCTTGCGGGCGATGCGATCGGGGGCGGGTGCAGTGTGTGTCATTGTTGGTCTCCTGACCTAGTGGGTTGTTACTTGCCTTGAAGAGTGTATCACACTCCTCGCTGGGTGTGTGTCACTCTACGAACCAGTATGTCAGAGACCCCTGACAGTGAAGCCACGCCGGTCGGCGAACGCACCTCCAGGAACACCTCGCCCTCGGGAACGTGGTGGACCCAGATCACCTCCAGGGTGAGCCCGGAGGTCGGCGACACGAACCTGTCGCCCTTCACGAGGGCGCCGACGGCGACCAGCTCAGGAGCCGGGGGGCGGCTGATGGCCATGCCGTGACCACTCCTCGGGCGCCGGGTGGATGTTGTGTGTCTCACACCCGTCGCACTCGGGACGGCGGCAGATGGCCCGCAGGCTGTGCGTGTGCGGCTCGCTGGCCCAGGCGTGCGTGTGGACGATCTCGGTCATGCGGCCGGGATGGTGAACGTGCTCGGCCATGTCGAGCCCAACCAGGATGGCGGCGAAGTCGCTGGCACTGATCACGGCGCACCTCGCAGGTCGTCGTAAGCGGCGAAGAACTCGTCGGTGAGCTTGTTGGCCACCACGTACTTGGCCACCTCTCGGAGGAACAGGTGCGGGGCCGACGGCTTGAACTGGTCGGCGATGCCCATGCGTCGTAGCAGCTGGATGCGCTCGCCGGAGCCGAGGTCGGCCAACGCCCGGGTGACACCGAGTGTCATACCCATATCAGGCACCTCCTCGGAAGGCCACGACCAGGGCCTCCAGGGCCTTGTAGAGCACCGGCCACTCACGACGCAGGCGGTCTTTCTGCTGGCGGTGGTAGGCCGGGCTGGGGCCGGGCACCGCCCAGGCTTCGGCGACGGTACGAGCGGCGCCCACGATGGCGTTGATGCGGTCGCTGAGAGCCATCAGCCGACCAGCACCTTGGCGCCGACGATCAGGACCAGCTGCAACGGCAGGTAGGCCAGCATCAGCGAGAGCAGGAGCAGGGGCCGGGACAGCGCCCGGCGCCAGCCGGTGAGCTTGGCCGGGTCGTTCAGCGCCCAGAGGCACGAGCCCACCACGATGACGGCGACCACGGCCACGTCGATGCCCGCCACGAGCCCACGAGCCACGAACAGCGCCGGACCGTCGGCGAGCCCGCTCACGAGCAGCCAGAGGATCGGCAGCCCTGTGAGCATGTACCAGATGACGACAGCGCCGACGGCGTTGAAGAGCATCACACTCATGGCAGCGTGCCAGCTGGCCTCCCTGGCGGGCATGCCGTTGCGTACTGCCCGGCGGGCCAGCGGCCGGGCCTGGAGGACGTTGATGACAGTCTGCACGGCGGCGGACTGCATGGTCTGGGTCATCGGGGTGCCTTTCGATTGCTGCGGTAGTTGACTTCGTTGGTGAGTGCGTCGGTCCACTGGTGGGTGGGCTTCAGGCGCAGCTCCGTCAGTGTGAGTATGTCACTCTTCTCGACGGATGACCAGGACTGGTCGGCCAGCCAGCTGACCGCCTGCTCGGCGTAGGCCATGTAGGCGATGTGGCGGCGGCGCCGCACCAGCTGGAAGGCGTCGGCGACCGAGAGCCCGAAGAGCGGCGAGCAGAGCAGCATGAAGGCCGCAGAGGGGCCTCGGTTCATGCCCACGTGGCAGTGGACGAACAGCTTGGCGCCGGGCACGCTCAGCGCCTCCTGGGCGTGCAGGTAGATGGCCTCCCACCAGTCGTCGGTGTGCTCGGCACCACGCTCGTCATCGACGCCGAACCGGGCGTAGCTGATCGACGGGGCGAAGCGCTGCATGCGGGCTCGGTCATCGAACTCCAGGCGGCAGTCGATCACGTGAGTGACTCCCTGTCGCACGAGGTCGGCGCACTGAAGCGCAGCCAGCTGGTGGTCGGCCTGGAGGTCGCCGCCGGTTGCCAGCGTGTCGGTGAGCCAGGAAATATCGGCGGCCCGGGTATCGAAGGGCATGGCCATAGGGGGTATCATCCGTTCATGTCGAAGAAGCGTGAGGACAAGGACGCCGACGCAGAGAAGGCGGTCCGGGAAGTGCGGGGCGGGTCGATCTGCGACCCCAACGGTCCGGCGCAGGCGCACCTCATCAGGGGCACCACCCACGTCGCTGTGTGCCGCCAAACTACGGGTCCTGACACTCGCCCTCGTTGGCGAGCTGCTGGCCGCTGATCAGTCGAACGGATCCGCTGCCGAACCGGAGAGGTCGGGGGCGTCCTCGTTGCGCTGCTCCCACTCGTCGGCGAGGTACTTGACCAACGTGTTCTGCTCCAGGATCGACTCGGCACGAGCCCGGTCCTTCCCCGGGAACATGCCCAGGAACTCCCAGAGGGCGTAGTCCGGGCCGTGCTCGAAGAACGTGGCCGTGAACCCCTCCAGGGCCTTGGTGCCGACGGGCGTGCTGATGGCCTTGGTCTCGTAGGCGGCACGGAGGGTGATACCCATCCGGCGGATGACCGGGCTCTTGATGAGCTGCTTCTCGATGGCCTCCTCGTAGCCCCACTGGATGTGCTTGAAGCGGTTGAGGAACGCCTCCTGAAGGGCGCCGGAGCCCCGGTAGCCGTCGTTGTAGGCGCCGAGGATCCAGAGGTTCGGCGACGCCTTGGTGATCTTCGGCATGAAGCCGTTGGTGCCCTCGACGGCCACGGCCTTGCCACGGTTGACGAACTGGCGCCGGTCGTCGCAGAGCGGGTGGAGCGAGGAGGTGACACGCTCGGGGAGCATGGCCACCTCGTCCAGCTCCAGGATGCCGCCGACGGTGGCGGCGATCTCCACCACGCCGTCGAGCTGCACCAGGCGCTCGGCGTGGGTCGTCGGGTCGGCGTAGCTGGTGATCTGGCCGAACATGTCGAAGTCGGTGACGCCGCTGGAGCCCGACAGGGTGAAGATCGGGAGGGGCTTCTCGTAGCCCTCCAGGCGGGCCACGAGCACGGCCAGCACCTGGATGAACATCGACTTGCCCGCCTGGGTGTCGCCGACGAAGAGCACGTTCTGGCGGGTCTTCCAGTAGCCCAGCAGCACCTCGGTGTCGAGCTTGCCGCCGGGGAACGTGCGGCTGATGTAGCGGTCCACCACGGTGGGGTCGGGCCGGTACGGGTCGAGCCGGGGGTCCATGATGTCGGTGATCGGGTCGTTGGCGACCAGGGTCGGCGCCACCGTCACCTCGGTGTGGACGACGGCGGCGGGCGGCGGAGCGCTGGCCGTCGGGAGCGGCGGAAGGACGGCGGTGGGTGTGGACACGGTGGTGTTCTCCTGGGGGTTGTTGGTGGTTGGAAGGGGGACGACGACGGGGGCGACGCCGGGCGCCGTGGTGGCGATGGCGGCCTGGGCCTGGGCCATCATCTTGGCGGGGGTGAGGTTCCCGTCATGGATGAGGCGGGGCAGGATGTAGACCTGCTCCTCGGCCACGTCGTTGCGGACGATGCGCACCGGGATGCGGCGGCGAAGGGGGGAGTCGTCGGGCTCGGTGACGTTGCTGACGATCTCGATCAGCTGCCCCTCGAACTCGCCCGCTCGGACGGGGTAACGGGCTCCAGGGATGAGATTGCGAGCTGCTGCCATTGGGTGTGACTCCTTGATCGGCTGTGGTGTGTCACCATTATCGGGTATCAGCATTGCCTTGTCAAGTCATATCCATACTGAGATGTGGAATTGACAACACTCGCAGTTTCTTGCTATCGTTCCCCCCATGGACACCACGCAACGCCCCGACATCGCCAAGGCCCGCATCTCCCGCAAGACGCTGAACGCCCTCGACCGGCTCGCCCAGCAGCAGGAGGTCGAGAAGCGGCGCCGCCGGGAACGTGAGCTGATGGGCGTGCGCACGGCGGGCGCCTGGAACGGTGCGACGGCGCAGGAGCTGGACGAGGCCGAGCGCCTGGCAGCTGAGCACCGCCGCACCCGCAACGCCTTCATGTCGGGCGTCGTGTCGCAGGCGAAGGCCGTCATGCAGACCTGGGGTGTCCGGGTGCCCGTCGTGGCGAGGACCGGATCGTTCCGGGCCTACACCGACTGGAAGTCGATCCACGTGAACTACCCCGAGACCGGCCTGCCCGTGTTCTCGGCGCTGCACGGCACCTACGTCGGCCAGAACCGCCTCGGCGAGGTCGTGACGATGCGGGAGGTCTCTGAGGACCTGCTCGGCATCATCCACCACGAGTGCGGCCACATCCGCTTCACCGTGCCCTACCCGAACCTGCTCAAGATGGTCCGTGAGGACCTGCGGTTCTCCGGCAGCCCGGTGCCGAGTGACACCATCGACCGGGCGCACCACAAGTGCTGGAACCTCCTGGAGGACCAGCGCATGGAGCTGGCCGTCGTCGGTGACTCCCCCATCATCGGGATGTACCTGACCCAGACGGTCAAGAACCACATCATCGAGGTGTCCCAGCAGATGTTCGACCAGGACGAGCTGGGCATCACGGGCGCCATGAAGACCTACGCCCTGCTGGTCGGCCGCCTCTACCTCCCCGCCGACGTGCGCAAGCTCGCCCGCCGTGACCTGCTCCAGCGCCTCGTGGCGGGCGGCTACGAGCTGGCCGACGCCGAGAAGGTCGCTGACGAGATCAAGGACATCGTGCGCTCCTACATCGAGGCCGACACGGCCGTGGACATGTGGCGCCAGATCGACCGCCTCCAAGCCCTCAACCTGAACCACACCATCGACTTCGATGAGCACCTGGAGGAGCTGCTGCGCAACCTGGACGAGGACACCCTCCGGGAGCTGATCCAGGGCCTGGGCACCGGCTCGGGCCTGGACGACGACGGCGAGGCCGACGGCGGCGACCCGCTGGAGATGCCGGGCCGTGGTCTCTCCAAGCCCGACGAGGACGAAGATGGTGAGGGCGGCGACGGCGAGCCCGGCGACGGGTGGGGTGACGACACCTCGGTGACTCCCTACGACCCGACCAAGCAGGAGGACATGCTGCGGGACGCCTTCGATAGCGCTATCAGCGCCAACCACCAGCTGAACTGGTACCGCCAGGGGCTCGATGAGACCGCCCACGCCCTGTCCGACACGACCGGCGTCAGCGACGTGACCGAGAGCTTCGACGGCGAGATCATGGAGCCCGAGGTGCAGCTGGAGGCCGAGTCGATCGTCTCCGACCTGTGCGCCTCCTTCGAGCCCTTCCTGGCCGAGACGGCGCCGTGCTGGGTCCCGCAGACCACGAGCGGCGTGCTCGACGTGCGGGCCTACATCGCCCGCCAGCCGGGCCAGCACGACTTCTACCGCCGCTGGGAGGGCGACGAGGATGCGGGCCTGGACCTGGAGGTGGACCTGATCTGCGACGTGAGCGGGTCGATGATGGGCTACCTCCAAGCCCTCGGCCAGGCGATGTTCGCCGCCGGGCTCGCTTGTGACTACCTCAACGTCCCCTACCGGGGCTGGGTCTTCGGCAGCACGTCGGCGCTCATCCAGTCCACGGGCCGCATCTGGCCGGTGGTGCCGGACTGCCTCGGCGGTACGAACCCCGTCCAAGCCCTGGAGTGGATGCGTGACACCGAGGTGAAGGCCGGGCACCGCCTCGTGCTCTTCATGACCGACGGCCAGTTCGGCCACATCGACTTCGCCGACTACGTGACGGAGAACACCCACCTCATCGGCATGGGCTTCAGCTCCAGCCAGGCGCTGGCCGACCGCTACGCCGAGTCGCTGGTCGAGGACCAGAACTGCCCCCGGGCCGTCGGTATCACCTCGCTGGCCGAGATCCCCGCCGCCATCGGGCAGTACATCGAGACCGTGTTGTGACACACTCCTGATACGGCTATGCTCAGGGAGACACACCACCTGAACAGGAGCCCATCATGGCTGAAGTCATTGCCGCATTCGACCCGGAAGTGCCCGTCGAGCACGACCGACAGAGGAAGTACCCGTGGGACCAGTGGTTCGACGGCCAGATCTGGCGCCTGACGCCGGGCGTGGACTTCGAGAACCACTCCCTCGTGATCGAGCGCCAGATCCGCACCCGTGCGTCGGCCCGCAAGGTCGCCGTCCACATCCAGCACGGCCCGGACTACGCCTACCTCAACGTCCGTGCGACGGCCCGCCCGGAGCCCGGCGTCGAGGCGAAGGTCCACGACATCATCGAGGAGGCCGTGGCCCTGGTCACGCACGAGCACGACGGCCACACCATCGACGTGGGTGTTCCCACGACTCCAAGCCCGGTCGAGCCCGAGGCTCCCAGCACGCCCATCAGCGAGCTGGCACCCGAGGCCGTCGAGCAGTTCAGCGAGCCCGCAAGCTCCAACGAAGAGGCCCCGTTGGTTGCAGCTCCGGTCGAAGATGCAGCTCCGGTTGCACCTCTTCCGCCGCTGCCGACGGCACCGGAGACGGTGACCATCGAGGGCATGGCCATCCCGGTGGCCCCGCTCCCGGACGCAGCCTCGGAGGCGGTCTTCGCCGCCGACGAGACGCCTGAGGGTGATGTCGTGGCCGTCGGCACCGACGAGCCCACGCAGGATGAGCTGGACGCCGACACCACGCAGCCGGAGGACGTGCCGCAGGGCGACTCCAGCTTCGGCGCCGACGTGGAGGGTGACACCCCCGAACTCGCCACCGAGCGTGATGCGATGGCCGACGAGGTGGTCGAGGCCCCCAAGCCCGTCGAGGAGCAGTCCTACGACGAGCAGCTGGCCAGCGCCGAGTCGGTGCCCGCCCCGCAGCCCGTGCCGACGCCTCCGGCGCCCGCAGGCCCGTTCCAGGCGCCGATCCCTCCGGTCCCGCCGGTCCACCCTCCGCTGCCGCACCCGGCGCCGACCCCGCCGAACCCGTTCGGTGGACTCCTCGGCCAGTAGGGGGTATCACGCCGAGTCGTCGGTAAGGGCTCCCCAGATGGCAGACGGCGCTGTGGGAGCTGCGTGAGGTGAAGAGCCCCGGTCTTCGGATCGGGGCTCTTTGCTATTTGCCGTCGAAGTAGATACGGGCTTCCTCGTACAGCTGGGCCGCTTCTTCGGGTGTGTCCCTGGTGCCGAGATAGTGCAATTTCCCGGCACGGCGTATCTGAGCGAAGAAGGTGTGCGCCCCAGAATGAGCGTAAACACCCCTGAATCCGGCCGCTGGGGCCTGATTAGTTGCTATCGCCATCCTCGACCACCTGGCCGTCCACCACGTCCAATTCCTTGGTCGGAGGGGCCGTCACGGCGGGCTGGCGGGCGTTGGCGGCGACCTGGCCACCGAACAGCTGGGAGAGGATCCCACCGCTCTGAGCCGCCGACGCACCGGCCGCACCCGTGCCCTGCACGAGGATCTTGAACGCCCCGTTGGGGTCGTCCCGGTTCACTCGGTTGATGAGGTCGAACAGGCGGGTGATCTCCTTGCCGACCTGCGGGTCCAAGCCCTGTCCCATGATTTCCTCGGCGAAACGGCCCTGGAGGATGCGCTGGGTCTCCAGCTCGATCATGGCCTGCTGCATCCCCTCCCGCTGCTCCTTGGTCTTCAGCTCGACGGGCATGGAGAAGTTGCACTGCGAGCCCGGGGTGTAGGCGGGGCACGCCACGGCGAGGTTGCAGTTGTCGCACTGCCGGAGCGAGTACGACGAGCTGGTGAGCACCGTCTGCTGGCCAACGACAGCTCCGTTGGCGTCCTTGAGGTCCTTCTGCGTAGCAACAAGTGTCGGAAGCATCTGACGCACTGCCGGAGCCGTCGTAGCAAGATGTTGGTTGGGGATTCCAGGAACCAGCGGCATGGGTGCTGGGCCAGTAGTTGCTACAGACTGCTGCTTCGGGGCTGCGAGCTTGGCGGCCTTGGCGGCGAGGTGGTCGGAAAGCGCCAACCACGACCGCACGGAAAGCGTCAATAGAGCGTCACGGTCGGCCTGCAATATGTCATTGTGAGACACGCCCAAATCCCGAATGGCGACCTCGTGCTCGGCGGCCTTCATGTCCCTATCCCGGACGTTGTGGCGCCAGAGCTTCTCGGCTCGTGAGTCCCACACCTGAAGCTCACCCATGGCCGCCACGTTCCACCACGAGGTGTTCACCACGATGTCGAAGCCGTCAAGCGGGGCGCTCTTGCCGGTGATCACTCCGAAGGTGGAGGAGTGCTTCTTCCCGGCGAGCAGCTTGTTGCGCTCGGTCTCGACCCGGAACACCCGCTCGGATGCCATGACACCTCGGGGCAAGGAGCGGACCGGGATCGGCGTCAGCCCGTCCCAGAGAGGGAGATACCCCGGGTGGGAGTCCCACGCCTCCGGACCGGCGGCCCAGGTGGCCTGCTCGCCGATGATCTGGGTGACCTCCAGGAGATCGTCCAGGGTCGTGGTGTCGGGCGAATCGGTCCAGGCCAGCCACTCCAGGGCCACGCCGGGGTCGAGCTGGAGCCCGTTGAAGGAGCCCCGGTAGTTGCGGAGCAGGCTGGAGACGTTGACGGCGACCTTGGCCACCGCCTCGACCGTGAAGAGGGCGTGGAAGGCGGGGTTCTCGCCTCCGCTCAGCCAGATGTCGGGCACGGTCAGTCCTTGTTGGCGTCCGTGGCGGGGATGACACTCATCAGGGCGTCGGCCGCCGCATTGAGGAACCCCACCCCGGCATTGGCGACGCCCACCGGGCCGCCGCCGAGGAACTGCGCCGGGTTGAGCCCCTTGAGCGCCTGGCCAGCCCCAGCAGAGGCGCCAGCACCCTCGGCCGCCGTGGCAGCTCCAAGCCCTTCCGTGGCGGCACCAGCAGCGCCCACGGCCTCAGCGCCGCCGAGTGCTTCGAGGGCCGGACCGATGAACGCTGCTGCCATGAGTGTCTCCTTATCGACTGAACCAGGGCTTCTCGCCCGGAGGAGGCATGGTATCACCCAACGCCCCCGAGAGGGCTCGGGTCATGGCCTGCTTGCCGGGGTTGGCACGGTCGCTGCGGCTCATGCGGGCCTTCTGTGCCGGGGTGGCGGGTGGCCCGGGAGGCAGGGCGAGCATCGGCACGCCGTTGCCCGAGATCGGCGCCATGGGGCGGGGGCCGGGAGGCACTACACCGGGTCCTCCGGGAGTGTGGCCGGGGCCGATTTCCGTGAGCCCGATCCCAGCGTTGCCGAGCATGGTCTGGGCGCTGGTCTGGGCCGACGCACGGGGGCGGGTACGGAGCCACTGCGGCTGGGGGCCGCCGGAGGGGGCCGTCGGCGTGGCCTCAGCCAGCGGACGCCCAGCGAGGGCGTTGAGGCCGTCCCGGAGCCGCTGGGTGCGGGTGTGCTCGTACATGCGAGCACCACTGAAGCGCTCGTAGTAGGGGTCGGTGAGGGCCGCCGAGTGCGGGGCGCTGTTGCCCGCCTCGTTGATGCCCTTGTGAACGATGCCAGAGAGATCCTGGCGCAGCTGGCTGCGGCCGATCTGCTTGAGGGAGTCTTCCTCTTGAAGCTCTTCCTTGTCATCCATCTCGGAGCCTCCTGCGCTGTTGCTCTGCGGCGTGCTCCTGCTGTTGGCTGATATGGGCTACCAGCTCGTCCCAGGGCTTGTAGGTCGAAGCATACCTGGGTAGCACGTCCGGCGGTACCACCAACAGCGAGGGGACCCCTATCGCCGAGACCGCCCGTACCGACGAGGGGTCAGCGTCGTAGTACATCGCCATCTTGTGGTTGGCGGCCTGCATCCTCGTGATCGCTCGAATCTTCCACGCCACCGGGTCCTGCTCAACCTCGTCCTCCATGGTGTTGATGGACACCCACGTCGAGAAGCCCTCCTGGAGGAGCCACCGTTCGATGGCAGCCCGGGGGGCTCGGGACGTGGTGAAGAAAGCCCACGACGTGTTCGGGTCGAGGGAGCGGTAGAGCGACAGGCCGAGCAGGTTGGCCGAGGAGGTGGGCGGGAGACCCGCAGCCAGCACCCCGTCGATGCTCAGCCCGATCAGCATGAGCTACAGCCTACGCCGGGGACCACCGAGAATGAAGAGCAAGAGGGCGATGATGGCGAGAACGATGAGCACAGTGAGAAGCATGCGTCCCTGGTACCCACGATCTCGCTCATGCAATCAACGCCTTCAGCCATGCCTTCCACTCCGGGGTCCACTGTGCGGTGACCTCGGGGTGGGTCGTCAGTCCGATGTCCACGAGCGTAGCCGAGATCCCGTTGGCCACCAGGGCGTCACGAAGAGTGACACCATTGTGGATGGGCACCACGGTGTCGCCGGAGGAGCCGTAGACCATGGTCGGCCGCTGGTTGGCGAGGTTGAGCGGGATCCAGTCGGCGGGGTTGAGCCCGGCGAAGTTCGGCGGGTTGGTCTCCTTGGGGATGCCCATGAACGCCGTGATGGCCGTGCGAGCGCCGCCGTAGCCGAGGGTGTGCGGGAATGTGGGGTCTTCCTCCCAGGTCTTCTGAAAGTTCACGACGGGGCTGAACACCAGGGCGCCCAGGTAGTCCGGGTCGGAGCCTGCACCGCCGCCATAACCGTTGCCGTTGAGCGTCAGGTCGATGCCCCCGGCGCCTGCGATGTTGTCGGTGAGGTTCCTGCTCATCTGGGCAGCCAGCGAGATGTAGCCGCCCGAGCTGTGGCCCATGGCGATGCGCTTGCTGTGGTTCAGGTCGGTACGGGTGGCCTGCACGTGCCGGGCCGCCAGCTTGGCGTCGAGGATCGGCTGAGGGAAGTGCCAGCCAGTGCCCTCGGTGTTGGCCAGCCGAACCCCCGTCGAGACCACAGCCACCCCCATCTGGAGAAGGTGGGCGAGCATGTCCTTGTGCTCGGTGGCGGCGCCATAGTAGGTGCCCGAGACGAAGTAGTTCGTGGTGACCCAGATGGCGTAGGGCCACCCGCCCGGCGGGGGCGATCCCGGCGGCTTGTAGACGAGGTACCGCTGGTTGTCGTCGTCGGGGCCATAGAGGGTGTTGCCGGGGTCGGAGAGCACGTCCCACTTGATCTCCTGGGGGCGGTACTTCTGGCCGTAGTCGAAGTTGAGGGCGGACACCAGTGAGGACTCAGCAGTGCCGTTCCACAGGGTCATGGTGACACCCGGCGTTTCGGTAGAACCAGTCCACACGCTCTGCCTGACGAGGGGCTGGGTGATCTGATACCGGGTGGTGCCCGAGCCGAAGTTGCCGTCGGCGAGCGCCGTGTCCCACGCCTGGATGTCGGCGATCTTCCAGCCGATCGAGCTGTTGAAGCTGGCGAGGTTGTCGCCCTGCACGCCGAAGCTGACCCGGTTGCCGGTCGTGTTCATGCCGCTGGGGCCGTAGGAGAACCCCATGATGGCCGACACGTCGGACCACGTGGCCGGGCCGGGGTTGTAGGCCCACACCTTGATGGAGATCTTCGGCGCAGTCGGCTGCACTGATACCTGAAACTGGTACCACGTGTTCTCGTAGAGCCGCCCATACAGTTCGTTGCTCCGGGCTCGCTCGGTGAAGGTGTTCTCCAGCAGGACGACACGGTGAGCGACGGAATCCGCCTCGAAAGGGGATATCGGCTTGCCCGTGAGCCCCAAGCCCCAGCGAACAGTGTCACCCTCACGGATCTCGAAGAAACGGCGGGTGTCGGAGAGCTGGAGCACGCCCGTGATCATGAAGAGGAACGAGACCGAGTAGGTGGTCATCGGCGAGTGGTCCACGAACCCGTTGGGGTTCATGCGCCAGGAGATGTTGTTCTCGTTACCCACGATTGGGTCGCCACGCAGGCAGTTCACGGTGGCGCTGCCGTCTGGTGCCAGAAGGATGCCGCCGAGGATCAGATCCGTACCAGGAACACCGGTCTTGGGCTCCGGAAGGGTGCGCACCCGGAACGGGAAGCCGATGTCATTGTGGCCCCCGTAGCCAGGGACCATGACGATCTCCATGCCCGTCTGGCCGATGCCCCTCCACTCCAAGAGCTTCGACATCAGGGCACCCGGATGACGATGGTCCCGGCGGGGGTGCCCGAGGGCACGGCGGTGGCGAAGCCCTGCACACGAACGACGCCCACGCCGTCGGCGCCCTTGAGCACCACGCCTGCGGGCCAGGCGCCTGCCGACTTCGGGCCGTACATGGTGTACGTCGCCGGGTCGTAGGCGTAGTCACCGTTCGAGCCCGAGCCCGAGCTGGGGGCGCCGGACGTGGTGAGGATGGTGTTCCCCGCAGCTCCAAGCCCGGCGACGGTGGTCTCCAGGGTCTTGAGCCGGGCGGCGAGCTGGTTGAGGCCCGCAGCGATGGTCGTCGGCGCCGGGCTCCAGTTGCCGGAGACGGCCGGGGTGAAGCTGGCCGAGGCGAGGCCCGCCAGGAAGGCGGTGAGCGTCGATGCACCCTGCGTCGGGTCCGACCCAAGCATGTTGATGATCGTGTTGACCGCCGTGGACGTGGCGTTGTGCAGGTTGGGGTGTGCCGGGTCCGAGAGGGTCTCGGTCGTCACGTCGGTACGCAGCAGTGCCGGGGGAGTCCAGGCGGGCATGAGTGTCTCCTTCTAGCGCTTCTTGCGGCGCTGGCGGCGGTTGCCACCCTTGCCGCCGAGGGCAGCTGCGGCACGGGGGCCGATGCTGACGTTGGTGTCCACGGTCTTGCGGCGACGGACCTTGTTGCCGTAGGCGCCGACCTTCCAGCGCAGC
>JAKPQA010000341.1 GCA_029547025.1 Armatimonadota bacterium | reverse complement strand
CACGAGCCCGACGGCTTCAAGGCCTCCAGGGTCCTGCGGGAGTTGCGTGGCCTCCTGCCGTCCTCGTCCCTGCCCAGCAGGGTCGTCCCTGTAGCGGCCATCCCCCGCACCGGATCGGGAAAGGCGATCCGGGCCGAGCTGCACAAGCTGCTCACCGAGGAGCCGGAGTGAACAGCTTCACAAGGGGCCTGCGCAACAGGAACCCCTTGGTGCTGGTCCTGGCAGCGTTGCTCCTCGCGCCGGCGCTCCTCGGGGTCCAGGGCTGGTTCACCAGCGGCGCCTGGAGCGCCGTGCCCATGGAGCGCTGGGTGCGGACCTCCACCGACGACTACATGGTGGTCTCCTGGCTGGTCGGCAGGCTCAAGCAGGACCCGCCCGAGACGCCGCTGGTGGTCCTGCTGGGGGGGTCGAGCGGGCGTGAGGCCGTCGTCAGCGGCCCTTCTCTGGCCCGCGACATCGAGGCACGTGGCGGTCCCCGCGTCACGGCCCGCAATCTGAGCTCCCGCATGCAACGCTACGCCCAGAGCTGGGCGATCGTCGACAACCTCCCGGACACGCCGACCACGGTGCTGATCGGCGTGAACCTCGGCCGCTTCACCACCAGCCCCGCGAGCAACTACAACCAGGTGGTCGGCCGCGAGCTCCTGCTCAAGAGCGACTCGCTGCGTCGCTGGGTCCACGACTACTCCGGCGAGCACGCCCACTCCTACACGATCCTGCCGGGGATCTTCTCGGCGCTCACGTCGTACGTGCAGCAACGGGAGAACGACTTGCTCGTCAAGGGGCGCCTGCGTCCCCGTTCTTACCGTCCGCACCCCTTCGACACGCGCAAGGCGCTCTCCGAGGAGGAGAAGCACAAGTTCGTGGACAAATGGCTCACCACGTACTATCCGAGGTTCCGCAAGGTACATGAGTTCGACGCGCACATGCTGGAGGGATTGGTCGCGGAGGCCAAGGGGCGCGGACTCGATGTGGTCCTCGTGGACCTGCCCTGGAACCGCGCGATCGTCGGCGACGCCTTCGATGAGCCCATGGGCGTCTATCAGGCGCTCACCGAAGACATCGCCGCCAAGTACGAGGTGCCCTATCTCGACTTCAACCGCGACGTGGAGATCCCCAGCGAGTACTTCCTCGATCTCTCGCACCTGCTCCCGCCGGGGCGGGCCATCTGGCAGGCCGGGCTGGCCGAGCGTCTGGCGCGGTTGTACGCCGACGGCATCCTCAGGACGGGGTCCTGATGGGCGGTTTCGGTCGTGGATTCCGTAACCGCAACCCGCTCGTCCTCGTGGTCGCCGCGCTGCTTCTGGTCCCGGCGCTGCTGGGTGTCGAATGGCTGTTCACCAGCGGCGCCTGGACGGCGGTGCCGCTCGGCGTGGCCCTGCGCAACCCACAGGACTCGTTCGTCTACGTCTCCTGGATGGTCGGCAGGGCGCGGCGGCACGAGCCGGACACCCCGGGGCTGTATCTGCTCGGCGGCTCGAGCGCACGCGAGAGCGTGGTCGGCGGCGACGAGCTCGCCGCCGAGATCGAAGCCCTCGGCGGCCCCCGCGTCACCGCCTTCGACCTCGGCTCGATCAACCAGAACTTCGCCGAGAGCCTGGCCGTGGTCGAGAACGTGCCCGACACGCCGGCGTGGCTGCTCGTCGGCGTGAACCTGGGGCGCTTCACGGCGACCCGGCAGCAGAACGCCATGCAGGCCCGGGGGCGGGAGTTCCTGCTCGGGAGCGGGGCGGTACGGTCGTTCGTAGCGTCCCGCTGGGGCCTCGAGAAGCACGGCTTCACGATCCTGCCCGGCATCTGGGCGTTCGTCACGGACTGGACGCGGAGACACGGCGTCTCGCTCCTGGCGGGTGATCCCCCCCGCACCGAGTACCACCTGCACCGTTACTCAAAGAAGACGCGTCGCTCGGAGGGCTACAAGCGACGGCTGGTGGAGAAGTGGAACGCGACCCGCAGGCCGGTCTTCG
Organism: Armatimonadota bacterium; assembly: GCA_029547025.1. Lineage (GTDB taxonomy): Bacteria > Armatimonadota > Zipacnadia > UBA1398 > JAKPQA01 > JAKPQA01. The sequence goes on along the minus strand of JAKPQA010000341.1, from coordinate 2,763 downwards.
AGCGGAACCGGGCCGCCAATCTGCAGATGCTCGAGGCGCTCCTGGCGGAGGCGCGGAAGCGCGGTCTCAACGTGGTCCTGCTCGAGCTGCCGATCAACCGGGAGGTGGTCGGGGACAGCTTCGCCGCCTCGCAGCACGAATACCGGGTGCCGGTCGCCAGGCTGGCCGCGGACTACGGCTACCCGTACATCGACCTCAATGAGATCGTCGACATCCCGAGCCGCGACTTCCAGGACCTCACGCACCTGATCGCGCCGGGGCGCGTCGTCTGGCAACGTGCACTGGCGAAGGAGCTGGCTCCGCTCCTCAGTGCCGGAGACTCCGGAGGGGGTGGCGGGTGAGGATCTACTTCACGCTGTACCTGATCCCGGTGGTGGTGGTCTCACTGCTGGTGTTCTGGGTGGCGCTGCGCAAGGAGACGCATCGGCTCGTCTTCGTGCTGGTCGTGAGCGTCGCCGCACTCGCCGCGCTGCACCCCGTCTTCGCCGCCGTCGCCCTGGGACTCGTGCTGGTGACCCATCAGCTGGTGGAGGCGTACCGCGCGCAGAGGCTGCGCGGCGCGCGCGTCGTCCTGATCGCCGTGGTCGTCGCCCTGGCCACCATCGGGGTCGGCAAGTACGGCAGGCAGGGCGCCCTGGCGTTGTGGTGGTCCGAGGACGACTGGATCGTCACGCACCTGGTCATGCCGCTCGGCGTCAGTTACTTCGCCTTCCGCATGCTCCAGTACGTGTTCGACTGCGTGCGTGGGGTGATCGAGGAGAACAGCCTGCTGCGGCTGGCCGCCTTCATGATGTGGATCCCGGCCTTCCCGGCGGGACCGCTCGAGACCTACCAGGGCTTCTACGCCAAGCGCACGGCCGGCTTCGAGCGTCAGGAGTTCTACTACGGCCTGCGGCGCATCGCGCTCGGCTACTTCAAGAAGGTGTTCGTCGTCGACTTCCTGTTCGCCATCTTCTTCGGCAAGATCACCGGCACGATCGGCAAGACCGCCTTCGGCCCCGACGACGTGGGCTGGTGGTGGCCGCTCGCCTTCTGCGTGATCGTCTTCGTGCGGGCTTACTTCGACCTCTCGGCCTACACCGACCTCGCCGTCGGCTTCTCGCGCCTGTTCGGGTTCCGCATCATGGAGAACTTCCACTTCCCGTTCTGGCAGAAGAACCTCAGCGCCTTCTGGCACAGCTGGCACATCTCGCTCAGCACGTGGGTGCGCAACAACGTGTACTTCCCGGTGTTCGGACTCACGCGCAAGACGTGGCTGGGGCTGTACGCGAGCATGCTCGTCATGGGCCTGTGGCACGCGGTCGACCTGAACTGGCTGGCCTGGGGCTTGTGGCACGGGACGGGCCTGGTGGTGGTGGCCCGCTGGGAGCGCTGGAAGAAGGCGCGCCGCAAGCGCAGGAAGAGGGCGGGCCTGCCGCCGGCGGCGGCCTACGAGAGGTTCACGAGATGGCTCGCCTATCCGGCCACGTTCTTCTACGTGGCGCTCGGCTACGGGTTCGTCGCCACGCCGAGCTTCGAGCAGGCGTTGAGGGTGCTGGTCAACGTCGTCCGTCTGCCGCTCGCGTGGGTGGCGGGCATCGTCCTGTGAGCCGGGCCCGTCGGCGGGTGTCGCGCCTCGGGGGCGACGTCGTGGCCGGCCGGGTCGACCCCGGCATGTGGCACGGTGCGCCGGCGTTGCAGGTGTGAGACCATGGAGCATGAGTGAACGGACGAGTCCTGCGCCAGGATGAAGCGGAGCACGCCCGCGGCCGGCGGGCGTTCGCCCGGGGGTTCCGCCAGCGCAGCCCGCTGGTGCTGCTCGCGGCCGCCGTGCTCACGGCGGTCGTGCTGCTCGGCGGGCAGGCGCTGCTCTTCAACGGCGGCCTCACCAGCATGGACGAGGGCCGGCTGCTGCGCATCACGCACGACGACTACGTGCACGTGTCAGTCAGGGTCCACGAGCTGCAGAAGGACCCGCCGCAGATGCGCACCGTCTATCTCTTCGGCGGGTCCGGCACCATGGAGTGTTTCGTCAGCGAGGAGTCGCTCGCCGCCGCCATCACGCGCGCGTCGGGGCGGCCCGTGCGGGTGGTCAGCCTGGCGGCCCACCAGGAGAGCATGGCCATGTCGCTGGCCCTCATCGACAACCTGCCGCCGGGTCCGGCTACGCTCGCCATCGGCCTCGCGCCCATCCGCGTGACGGGCTCGCCCGAACGGGATGCCCAGATGCTCAGCGGGCACACGCTGCTGGTGCGGAGCCCGCGGCTGGCGCAGGTGGGTCCGCGGCACTTCGGCCGGTCTGTGCCGGCCAGCGGTCAGCTGCCGGGCATCCTCGACTACCTCGGTTCCTATCTCAAGGAGCGCGCCAGCATCGCGACGCCCTGGGGCACGTCCATCGAGTACGAGACGCACTACTATCCGTGGGGCGCCAAAGGACATCAGCCGCTCGGCAAGCGCCGTAACGTGCTGTACGTCCTCGAGAAGGACGTCGCCCTGTACCGTGAGTTCGCAGACTACAACTTCGCCATGCTCGAGGAGATCCTCAAGCTGGCCGACGAGCGTGGCTTCGACGTGGTCCTGTACGACCAGCCGCTCAACGCGTCGGCGGCCGGCCCGGACTGGGCCGGCGTCGTCCCCGCCTATCGTCGTCGGGCCCGGCGGCTCGCGGAGCGCTACCACGTCCCGTACGTGCACATCGAGCGCCACGTCGAGTTGCGCGACGCCGACTTCGCCGATCTCTTCCACCTGCTGGCGCCGGGGCGGCTCAAGTGGCAGCCGGAGATG
>JAKPQA010000332.1 GCA_029547025.1 Armatimonadota bacterium | reverse complement strand
GGCCTGACCGGGGGCGAGGAGGGAAGCGTCGTTGGTGAAGAGGCGTTGGAGAGCGTCGAGGACTTGGGGCCCGCCGAAGCGGAGGATGCCCATGTGACTGACATCGAACACGCCGGCCGTCTCACGTACCGCCCGGGCCTCAGCGAGCACGCTCTCGTACTGGACCGGCATCCACCAGCCGTGGAAGTCGACCATCCGCGCGCCGAGCCGTTCGTGGAAGGGGCCCAGCGTCGTCGGCCGAGACCCGGGGGGTATCTTCAGGACTTCCTTCACGCTGCATCCTCCTGTTCGCGGCGAGAGTGCCATGGCCAGCGCAATGGATTGTTCGGGCGTCACGTCGCGATCTCCTGGCGGGAAGCCAGAGCCGGAGCCAGAGGTCCGAGCGGCGGCGCGCCTGCCGCTCGGAGATACCTGACAAGCTATCTATGTCAGAAAAGGGTAACGCGGCAATTGACGTCGATGAGCGATGTAGATAAGCTCTACTCGTTGCGGGGGGGGCTTGTGGCGTACAGGTCGCACTTGCCTCGAACAGAGCGTGCCTGACGCATCCCTCCCGGAGGAGGTACGATGACGATGCGCGTACAGCTCTTCCACCCCGGGACGATCTGTCTAGTGGCTCTCCTTCTGGCCTGCACTGCGTCGTTCGCTGTCACTCCGCCGACCGTCACATCGACGTATGCGAAGGTCAACACTCCCCAGAGTGGTAACTACCAGCCGAACCAGACAATCACAGGCACAACAACGCACAGAGCCGTGTTCGACACGACGAAGGGGGAGTACCAACCGTTCAAGCTCGTCATCATCTGGGAGTCGTACCCTTCGTGGGCCCCGTGCGGCGCGGGGACGGACGACAACCTCCTGTACACCTACAATCAGCAGTCGGGCATAACGGTGTACTCGTCGCCCAACCCCGTCATCTACCAGTGGACCACTCCAGGCCCGGGCCAGTACTCATACGTGGCGAACACGATCGCCATACCCTACGCAGCATCGCGAACCTACGGTCCCCCTCCTCCCCCTCCTCCGCCCCCCGATGGGCGCGATTACACTCAGGGGGACCCCGTGCAAGGCGACCCCGATGTGACCCAGATCACCGTTGTGCCGTAGGCCAGTCCGTCGCCTACCGGAAAGGGCGTGGTCCCGATGGTTGTCCGCCTATTGTCACTAGCGGCCCCGGTCTGGGGCATTGTGCTCGGCACGGTGGCCTGCCCCTCGTGCCCCGCTCAGCCGCCGGCGGCGCCAGCGCCAACCGCCGAGGCGCCGGCCAAGACGACTCCGCCACCCGCAGCCTACACAGTCTCGTTCCGCATCATCAAGATCGACGTGGCAGAAGGTCTCGATCGGCGCGAGTTCGCCGATCTTCCAGATAGCGCGTTCTTCATTACTCCCGAGAGCGGCGACCAGTTCTACGACCGTGTGCAGCTCCGTCAGGTGTTCGGCGAAGCCATCCGGCCCGGATTGGTAGCCACAGTCGGCCCAGTCTACAGCGTGACCGTGCCACCCCGCGCTGAGCCGGTCGCCATCAGGGGCGTGCTCATGGACGGCAAAACAGAGTGGTCGGTCTCTCTGGCCGTCGAGCCCAGGTCGGATGACGGGATGAAGGTGGATCTGCGGTCCGTGTGGCTGACCAAGGATCTGCTGGCCTTCGAGACGAACCCGGATCCCGGCAAGTGCGAGATGTACGTCGGATGGCCGATGCCCATGTGGGCTGGGAGTGGCTTCTCCACGAACCGGCCCGACCGCGAGGTGGGCAAGAACTTCGAGCGCGGCTACTGCGTCCTCGTTCTCGTCGAGCCCGCCGTGATGTAGCAGGCGACGACACGCCTGCACCCTCTTCATTCTCCGGCCCGAGACTGGTGGCTGTCGCGAATGGCACGCACTTAGGGTCGGCACCCACGCACACCCAACCGTAGGCGAGGCTTCAGCCTCGCGCGAAGTGGCTCTACAGGCCATTGTGAGCCGAGGCTACAGAGGTGATGCGACATACGCCTCTGGCATTGGGCTTAAGTGCGTGCCATTCGTGGCTGTCGCCGGTTTCGGGCCGGAGAACCGCTGATCGTCAGGCCATCGTACGGGCCGAGCAAGCCCCGCCCCTACGGCGAGCTGGCCGGCGCCCACGGCGTCTCGAGGTGGTACCGTCGCGCGACGGCATCGAAGATCGCGGCACCGCTGGACTCGCCCCGGTATGTGAGTCCCGCGCGGGGGCTCGGGACGCGCCCGCCCTCGCGGATGCGAGACACGTCAGTCGTCGGCACGTGGATGGTCGCCGTCGTGTTCGCGGGCACCTCGACGTCCATCACCAGCCGATCGCCGTCGAGCCGCCACGCACTGCGGATGCGGCCATGTGGGCTGTTGTAGTCCGCCTTGGCCCAAGCGAGGCCGGCCACGGGTCGCGGCCATACGGTGAAGTGCTCGAAGCCGGGATGATCAGCATCGGGGCGGATCCCGGCCAGGTACTCGTAGAACCACTCGCCCACACCGCCCAGGGCGAAGTGGTTGCGCGAGTTCATCCCCGGGCCCTCGGTGTCGCTGTTCCACAGCTCCCAGATGGTCGTTGCGCCCTTCTCGACCATATAGCCCCACGAGGGGTAGGTCCGCTGGGTTGCCACCCGGTAGGCCAGGTCGTGATAGCCCATGTCGCTGAGGACGGGCAGCAGGAAGGCCGTGCCGAGGAAGCCCGTCGAGAGATGCTCGTTGCGGCCGCGCACGTCCTGGGCGATGTGGGCGGCCACCTCAGCGCGCCGATCGGCCGGCGTGATGCCGAAGGCCAGGGGAAGCAGGTTCGCGGTCTGGGTCCCGCCGGGGTAGTTGCCGTCCGGCGCCAGGTAGGCTTCGTTGAACGCGCGTGCGATGTCGTCGGCCAGGGCCAGGTACTGTTTGGCGTCGAGGTCACGGCCCCGAGCAGCGGCCATCTCGGCGAGCCGCCGGGCCGAAAGGTAGTAGTAGGCCGTGCCGATGGGCTTCTTGGCGGTTCCGACGGGCGCGATCCAGTCGCCGTAGCCCTCGCGCTCGTACAGGTGGTTGGGGGCATGGCGGCGCATGTACTCGACCCATTCGCGCATCGAGTCGAAGCTGGTGTCGACCAGACGGGCATCGCCGTAGAAGCGGAACACGTTCCAGGGCACGATGGTGATCACATCGGCCCAGGCGGGCGACCCTGCCGAGGGCGTGCCCACGGGAGCGATATCGGCCACCTCGCCGCCAGGCCCCTGGGAGTCGCGCAGGTCCAGCATCCACTTCGCGAAGAAGGAAGCCATGTCCATGTTCCAGCACGCGGTCGGCGCGAATGCCTGGGCGTCGCCGGTCCAGCCGAGGCGCTCATCGCGTTGCGGGCAGTCGGTGGGCACACTGTGCATGTTCGAGCGCTGGCCCCACACGATGTTGTGCTGGATCTGGTTCAGTAGCGGCTCGGAGCACTCGAAGCGTCCGATGACCGGCGCGTCGCTGTGCACGGCCTCGGCGGTCAGCGCCGCCGGTCCGGGCCTCCCGGGGAAACCGGTCATCTCGGCGTAGCGGAAGCCGCGGTAGGTGAATCGCGGCGCCCACGTCTCCTCGCCATCACCGCGCAGGATGTAGGTGTCCGTCGCCTTGGCCGACCGGTAGTTCTCGGTGTAGATGCTGCCATCGGGGTTCAGCACCTCGGCGAAGCGGATTCGCACTGCGGTGCCGGCCGGGCCCCTGACTTTGAGGCGCTCACGACCCGCCATGTTCTGGCCGAAGTCGAATACGAAGACCCCCGGACTGGGCTCGGTGATGGCCTTCGGTGCCAAGGCGTGCGTACATCGGATCGCCGGGCCCCGCTGGGCCACCAGCCGGCCGATGTCGTCGGCGATGATCGCAGTGGGCCGCCACTCGCGGTCATCGAACCCGGGCTGATCCCAACCGGGCATGGCCAGGCGCGCGTCATAGGTCTCGCCATCGTAGAGGTCATCGCTGAGGACAGGCGATTCGTGCGCGCGCCACGAGTCATCGGTGGCGACGAGGACGTGCTCGCCGTTGGCCAGCTCCACATCGAGTTCGCAGACGAACCGCAACACGTTACGCACGCCGGGCGGCGGCGTGCGCCAGCTGATGCGTCCGGACCACCAGCCATTGCCCACCACGGCGCCCACGGCGTTCCGGCCGGAGCGGAGCAGATCGGTCACGTCGAACGTCTGGTACTGGACCCGCTTGTCGTAGAGTGTCCAGCCGGGCGCGAGCTCATCGGCACCCACCTTGCGGCCGTTGATCCGCAGCTCGTAGAGGCCCAGGCCGGACACGTAGGCACGGGCTGACGTCACAGGCTGATCGAGGCGGAACTCCTTGCGAAAGCACTGGGACCGCAAGTTCCGCCCGCCGCCGCCCTGGCCCGGGGTTCCATAGGGTGCCGCCCCCCACTGGGCCACGACGACGGGTGGCACCCAGGCGGAGTCGTCATAGCCGGCCGTGGCCCACTCGCCCTCGGCATCGGCAGCCGTGCGCCAGCCCTCGGACGTGGTGATGGCTTGCGTCTGCCCATCCTCGTAGCGGATCAGCAAGCCGGCCACGAAGGCCGCGGGGCCATCGGCGTTAGTGGCCTCAGCCGCCACGACGTTGGCGCCGGGGCCGAGCTTCCCGGTCACGTCCCAGGTCGATAGCGTCTTCCAGTCCTGGCTCGAGCCGAGGCGTTC
>JAKPQA010000330.1 GCA_029547025.1 Armatimonadota bacterium | reverse complement strand
CCTGACCGAACGCCTCGGCCGGTACGCCCTGGACCACCTCAAAGCGATCGTGACCGCCCTGGGTGAGTACGGCATCACTGTCATCTTCTCCGGCGCGAATCTGCACGCCCACGACGTGATGAGCGACCCCCAGATCACCGGCCGCGCCTACGCGATCACCGTCGCCCCCTACGGCTCCGACACCCGCGACCAGGTCCTGGCGTGGCAACGCTTCCTCAAAGAGTCCGGCGACGTTATCGCCCCGTTCCTTCCCGCCGCAGAACCGGGCATGCTGCACAACGACCTGCCCGGGTTGATCCTGGAACGCACCCACGGACGGATGGAGGCCATCGTCAACCTCCTGCGCCAGGCCACCGTGGCGGCGATCGTGGACGGCACCTGGGCGGTCACCGAGGAACATGTGCTGGCCGTTCCCGCGTCCAAACTGACCATCGACGAACTCGCCAAGAAGGCCGACAAAGCAGCCGCGAAGCCAACCCAGCTCCATCCCACGGTCAGCGTCACCCAGCACGGGCAGGTCACCGGATGAGCGACGCCAGCCAGCTCCCCGTCGCTGTCGACATCCAGCCTGGTGAAGACATCGCCGCCTACCTGCAACGGGTCGCCGACGCCAACTACCTCGACTTTCCCGTCCTGACCGGCCACCGACGCACCGCCCGAGTCTGGGAAGACCCAGACCACCCATTGCTAGCCCGGCTCTCGTCGATCACCGGGGTCGCCGAGGAACGCCTACGGGCTGCCACGCTGAGGGGCACCTATCCGGGGATGGCGCTCGGACGCGCCCGGACCGGGCGCCGGTATGCCGGCCAACCCGCCACATGCCCCCGCGGCTGCTTTGACACGGTCGCCGCAAGGCTCAACCTGATCGTCCTCTGCCCCAACTGCGAGGACCTCCTAGTCGATCGGCTCGATCCGGGCCCACTACCGGCTCCGGTGAGTTTGCGGGAGGTTCATCACGACGTGATGACGACACTCGGTGCGACGACGTCCAGCCGGTCTGCTCGAGATCGGCTCCGGCGCCTGGAGTCGCTCATGGCCAAGGTCGAACTCGCCCTCTGGCGGAACTGGCCCCCGCTGTTCGACGGGGAGACCCAACAATGGAGAACTCGTGCGGTGCGCTGGGTGGACCGCAACGTCATCACCGGCCGGTACACGATCGCCCGCCCTCCGTCGATCACCGCCACCCTGCTCACCCTGACCTGGGATGCGGCGGCTGATCGAGCCACCGCCGAAGCGATGCTCGATGACATCGCGATCATGGCCGACCCCTGGGATCCCGACCCCCAGGAGATGCCGGACTGGCGCAACCCACTCGACGCTCGCGACGGCCTACTCGATCTCCTGGAGAACCTCGACATTCAGGCACGCCACGTCCCGACCATCCTGCGCCTGCACGATGACCCGATCATCCTTCCTGAACACCACCGCACCCACCGAACCGCCGAAGCCCTCGCCCTGACCGCCCTAGCCAGCCAAGCCCACGGCACCCCCATGACGATCGCCGGAGCCACCTCCCTCCACGCAGCCGACTCATCCCCCCGCGCCCAACGCGTCGCAGCACGCCTGCTCGATGACACAGATGCGCTCTGCCGACTCGCCGTGCATGCTGAGCGACTGCACTCCGCAGGCCTGCTTGACCGCGCTCAAGCCCGTGCAGAACTGCGCGGCATCCAACGTCTCCCGTCCAGCGCCCTCCGAGATATCCCGCGAGCCGGCGGCGCACACCTCGATCGAGAGGCCGCGGCTGCCTGGGTGTGGCTCGACGCCACCGCAGGCCGGCCCGCCGGCGGGCCCCACCCAAACCGGTCAAACGCCAGCATCGTGACCTTCGACAGCGCCCTCGACCCCGAAACGAAACTCCACCTACGCACCTGGTGGCGAAACCGGCTCACCAGCAGCAGCGACCTAGTCACGGCCGAGGAATCCGCCTCGCCAGCCCGCAACACCGAGGTGACTCGAGATGCTGGCTGACAACGCCGAATCCGACCTGCCGACCCTCGTCAACCTCGCTCCCGGCGAGGCCCTCGATGCCTATCTCGAACGCGTTGCTGACGCCAACTACCTCACCACGGCCCGACTGATCGAGATGGTGCGGGCCGGGCACGGCTCCACCACCGCCTACCTCATGCTCGCCCCCACACCGGCCACCCTGAAGCGGATCGCTCACCTCACCGGAGCCGCCGCCGCCGCCCTGCAGAACGCGACCTTGGCGGCCTACGACGGAACGAGCCTCGACCTGCACGGGCTCGACCCGGCCCACCAGTCCAGCTTCCGCACCATCGCCGCCCGAGGCTGGATCCCCGGCCACGGCACCCAGATCTGTCCGCAATGCCTCGCCGACGACGGCATCTGGCGCATCACCTGGCGCCTGCCCACCACGACCGTATGCCGCACCCACGGCACCTACCTGCTCGCCACGTGCCCCGGCTGCCAGCGCCCCTTCCGCGACCAGCGACACTCACCCTTGCGCATCGTTGGTTCCCAGACGTTGTGCGGCAACCCTCTCGGCCAAGGCCCACGCAAGCAATGCCGCGTCGACCTCACCACGCTCGCCGCCGAGCCGGCCGACGATGCCTGCCTCCAACGCCAAGCCCGGCAAGACACCGCCGACGCCGCCGGGGCAGTCGCCACCTTCGCTGGCCAACTCGCCGCGCCCGAGTTCACCACCACCCTCCGATCCCTGACCGCACTCCTTCTGCACCTCGCCGCAGCGTCCCGAACGCCCGTCAACCTCCCCTCCTGGGCACGCGACGTCGCCGATGCCGGCACACCTCGGGTTCGGCGCTGGAGCATCCGCCCACCCCAAGACTCCGTCCTCCGCTCACGCCCGCTCACGGCAGCCGACCACATCCTCGCCTCGGAGGACCTCGACACCGCGGCAACCCGGTTCGGGTCCTGGCTCGAGCACCTCCACGACGTCCCCGAAGGCCGGCTTGGATGGCTGGCCGACCACACCCGCATGACACCGACCCTGACGCGGCTCGTGATGGCCGCCCACGCACCGCGCCGTCGCCTGTCCCATCTCCTCGACCAGCAACCACCGCTCACCGCCTCGACCCGACAGATCCCGCAAGTCCTTCCCCAGCACCTCGTCCGGGACCACCTCGGCGGGCTCTTCGACTCCCGCCCCGCGACTATCGGCCTGTTCGCATCCCTCTGCCTGGCCAAAACCCACCCGCACGTCCACTCGTGGGCCGACGCCGCGCGAGAACTCCGGCTGCCACCCGAACTCGGCGAACGCACCGCCCGCGCCTGCTCAGCGTCGATGACCGCGTCGCCCGCCGACGTCGCAGCCGCCCTCGCCCGGGCTGCTCGCCGGCTCGAGATTGACTACCGGGCGATGGAGGACCGCGTCCAACACCTCGCACGAACCAAACGCTGGTTCCGTCGATGGTCTCGTCACAACTGCCGAGGTACCCGCCCCGGGAGCCGCGCTTACGCCCTGCGCTGGCTGTGGCTGGAGGTCGCGCACGGTCACCCCGCGACGGTCGCGGTCGCGGCCAACCCTCGGTCCTATCGGAAGTTCGCCCGGCTCCTCACCGAGGAGCAGGCCACAACCTTGGCCGGCGCGATCGCGACATCGCCGCACACTACACAGGAGTCCAGATGAGCCCACGAGCCACGATCCCGCTCAACAGCGACATCAGCGCGGCCCTCGCCATGTTCTTCCACGGAGGTGCTGGCCCCAGCCACACTACAATCACGACCGTCTTGACGGGTTCCGGCTACGGGGACGACTACGTCTACACGCCCAGTATTCAGGGCAAGAACAAGGAGCAGAGAGTCCTCCAGGCCCTGCGGATCGCGCAGCGAGAGCCAGCACGTGCCCGACACCTCGTTGATGAGCTGCTATCTGCCCTCCGTGTAGCGGGCCTTATCGGCAGCGACGCTGCCGGGGAAGATGTTGACCGTCTCAACCGGGCCCTGCGCTCCGCCGGTTGGTACCTCACCGACGACGGACATCTTCAACCATTCGGCAATGTTGACCTGGACACCGGCGGTCGCCCCGCCCTGGACGAGCAGCTCGAGCGTCTGCGCCGCTCCACTGCCGATCCCGCCCTTCTCATTGGAACCGCCAAGGAGCTCCTCGAGTCCGTATCCAAGTTCGTCCTCGAAGAGCTCGGCATGCCGGTGGGCAACAAGATGTCCTACGACCAGTTATGGCACCTCGCTAGGGAGCGGCTCGGGGTGCTGCCCCAGCAGGTCGACCCCAACCTGCCGGGCGTCGATGCCATTCGCGCGATCCATCAGTCAACCTGGAACATCGCCGACCAGGTCAACAAGCTCCGGAACCTCCAGGGAACCGGCCACGGCCGGACCCTGCCCACTGGTGTGTCCGAGGATCTGGCAATGCTCGTCGTGCGTGAAGCCGCCACCGTCGCGGACTACATGCTCGCCAGACTCGATCGGGAGAAGGGCTGACGTGCCTAGCCAAGGTGCCCTGTTCGGCGGGCCAGATCGGGATGTTCCAAAGCCCTCCCGCCCGGACGAACTGGAGGTCCTCATCACCGTCAAAGCTGCGCCCAACCCTTCAGCGAAAGCGGGCGAGACGGTATGCGTGGCCGGACTGGGGCTGTCCCGCGGCCGCACAGAAGCGCGGTGGATCCGCCTGTACCCCATCAACTTCCGATTCCTTGAGCAGGACCAGAAGTTCAAGAAGTACGACATCATCCGAGTCAGGGCCGTGCCCGCCACCGGCGACTCCCGCGTCGAGTCATGGCAACCGGACATGTCCACCATGGTGGTTATCGACCACCTCGATCCCTGGAAGCGTCGTCGAGCACTTCTCGACCCAACGGCTTCGGACACCATGTGCGAACTGAACCGGCAGAACCAGCGGGCAGCGGTGGCGCCATCGCTAGGGCTCGTCCCTGTACGGGAAGTGCTCGATCTGCGGATCACCGACCACGCCGGCTGGACACCAGAAGAACAGGCCAAGATCGACGCCTACGTCAACCAGATGGACTTGTTCGACGACTCCGACAAGAGCCCACTGCAGGCCCCGCGACTTGAGGGTCACTACCGATGGAAGTGCTACGACGCTCAATGCAAGGGCCACGATCAGAGCATCATCGACTGGGAGTTCGTCGCGCTCCAACGCCGCCTCGGCGACAGCCCCGCGGCCGCCGTACGTGCCGCGCTCAAGGAGAAGTTCTTCGACATGATGTTCAAGCCGCCCCGGGCACCTGCCTTCTTTGTGGGCAACCAAGCCAAACGCCGCCACGTGTTCCATGTGCTCGGTGTGTACTACCCCAACTGAGCGAGCTCCTCGAGCACGACTGAGCGATGGCACCGCTCCTCGTCCCGCTCGAAGCAGAGCAGGGCGACATGATGCTCCTGCCTCCAAGAGGCGAGCTCACCAAGCGCGCGTCGCGCCTCGGGGGTCCGAAGGCCAGCCCGATAGCGTGCCCGCCCGACCTCCAACTCTGCGCCGGCAAACAGTGGCCGGTTCTCCTTGGCATTGCCCAAAGACCGCAGATGTTCGTATCGCACCCCGATGTCTCCGAGAGCCGCGCCCAGGCGCGTCTTGCTGAACCCCTGCTTCCGGCTCAACGGTGTGAGGCGGACGTCGGCGACCAGGTCAATGCCGGCCGCTTGGATCGCGTCGACGAACGTTGCGATCTCGCAGCCTTCATACCCGACGGAAGACACCCGATTCGGCCGAGCCGGCAGCAGCGCGTCCACGGTCGTCTCCAGGGCGTCCGCGATGGCGGCGATCCGAAACACTCCAGGCTGTTCGACGTGCCCCTGCTCGAGCTTTCGCAGTGTCTCTAGTCCCACCCCCGAGGCCGCTGCGAGTTGCCTCTGTGTGATGCCGAACTCCCGACGGGCTTGGGCGATCGCGGACCCAAGCACCTGACTCCGGGACGGATGAATGGAAGACTGGGGGATCACGAGAGTAGTAAAGCATTACGACCTCGACAGAGTCCGCCTCGGGGCTGAGAGGAGCGCTCGTG
>JAKPQA010000327.1 GCA_029547025.1 Armatimonadota bacterium | reverse complement strand
CCACTGAGGCCGAAGTCATCATCGCCCTCCCCGAGCCCGGTCTGTTCGAGACCCCCACCGCGCTCCGCGCCGACCACCCGCCCCAAGTCCCACTGGACGTCGCGCTCGACGCCATCGCCGAGCCGCTGGACCTGGTGTGGTACGGTCTGCCGTCGGGTCTCCTGGTTGCCCACGAGCGCGTCCAAAGACCGGCGGGGACGCTTCCGGCCGCCTTCAGCCGCGAGGCGCTGGCGCTGTGGTGCGCGCTGTCGGACCTCTCTGTCGCGCTACCGACCGACGAGGACCGCGCCCGGTTCCTGAGCGGCGAGTGGGTGCAGCCACTCTCGTGGGACTGCCCCTTCGGGCGCGCTGTCGCGCGTGTGGTGCGTAGACTGGACGAGCCCGCGCGAGAGGGAGTGAACGGCGACCCGCCCCCTGCCGTGCTGCTGACGGGCAGGGCCACGTGCTCCTGGAGGCCCGCCGGCGGGGGACGCGGGACGGTCTTCGGAGGGCTGATCGGCCGCGAGCACGGCATCCCCCCAAAGACCGGGTTGCTCGTCTCTCTCTCGCCGGATCCAGGAGGGCCGCGCTCGCTGGCAACCGCCAAATGGCGCGAAAGGGTCGCTCGGCCCGCAACTCCTCCATCCGCACCTCCCGAGCCATGGCGACTCGCAGACCTGATACCGCCCCTCGTCGACCTGTGCGCAGTGCTCGGAGGCGCGCGAGTGGCCTACGTCTCGCCTGCGCCCGTTGGGCCCCAGGAGCCCCTGCGGGCTTGCTCTGCCGAGGGCATAGCCGTCACGCCGTCCGCGGCATTTGAGACAACGGAGATGCTGGTCGCCATCCGCAACCGGCCTGTCAGGGAGGGCCTGGATGCCTTGTGCATGTCGCTTGGGAGTGAGGCCAAACCGGTGGGTGGCGGCGTGTTCGTGGGTCCGGGCGGCCAGAGCCGGCCAGACTGGGCTGTCGGCTCCATCGGTGAGCTGCTGGACCGTATCGTCCGCCCGTCGTTTCGGGCAGCCCTGGCTGGCACAGGCGCTGACCCAGAGTGGGCTGATGAGGCGTGGCGGTGCGTCGCATGGCGGCCGGACACGGCCCTGTCCGAGGCGCAGCGGAACATGTTCGCGGGAGCGCCGGGGCTTCTGGGGCTCTTCGGCCCAGAGTCCCCGCCTCCAGCCGGAAGCGAGAGGGCAGTGCGGATAGGCTTCGACCTGAGGCTGGGCCGGCCTGTGGAGGAGTGGACCCTGACGGGCCCGGCCGGCACCTACGCCGTGCTGGGCCATGAGAACCTGTCGGCGCCTGGCGTGGGGCTCTTTGAGCCCCGCGGGGACGCTGCGACGCCACGGGACAGCGTCGCAGACACACGAGAGGAAGGTGCAAGGTGATGGTGCAAAGACTCGTCGTGCTCGTTCCGGTGCTTGCGCTAGTGCTCGCCGGGTCGGGGTGGGCCTCGAGCTGCTACGAGGTGGACGGCGAGAGCTCCTCGATGCCCGCCTACACTCAGACGCTCACGTGTGACACGGAGTACATCCCCTGCAACCGGTATCTGGAGCTCCCGAGGTGGGTGTACCTCGACTGCGCGGGCCACGCGGAATGGCAGTACCCGGGCGCGTTCAACTGCGTGGTTGACGAACTCTCGCCGTGCTTCTATGACGAGTCCCTCGAAGCCAGCGATTTCCAGGTGCTCGAAGCGGTCGACGAGGTCGTTGACCTGTCGTACTGGGCTACGGCACGGTTCAAGGTCGTCCTGCAGCACAAGAGGACGCGTGGGGTCGTCGCGACACAGATGCACTACAGAGGGATGCCGATGTTCGGGGGCAGTGGGTTCTGTGTGACAGACGAGTGCCAGTCCTACTCAGGCATACGCTGGAACTGGGAGATGGATCCGCTCAACAACATCACTCTCCAGGACTGCAACTAGGCCGGGCGGGATCCACGAGGGGGGCTAGCCATGCGCGCGTTCATCGCTGCGGTCCTCCTGCTTGGAGGCGCCGCCGGCAGCTGCCTAGGGGCGGTGCGCGAGGCCTGGCCGCCCTTCTGGCCCGAGTGGTCCAAGCGGGACGTGGCGGCAGAGGCCTGCCAGGGCGACATTGCTGCCGCTCTCGCGTGGATCTCCGGATGGTCGGGGGTGCCCTGCATCGTGCCGGTGCTCAACGGGGAAGCTGACGGGGCGCCTGGCTGGCTCAGGCGGCCCGCGGAGCGCCACCTCCCTTGCGACACATACCGGGCGGTGCACAACTGGGCGCGGGCGAATGAGCATGAGGGGTTCGCCACGCCGCATTGCGTGGTAATGGCGCCGCTAGCGGGTCGCCCGTGGGGCCATGGCCCCTTCTCAAGCCCCGAGGGCGTCGAGGCCGGAATGGTGTATCTCGCCATAGCCACGGCTCCCCGAGACGTCGCCACCCAGCTAGCCGCCGGGTTCATGGTGCTGGCCCAGCAGCTTAGCGACGAAGCCCAAGCGGTGATGGTGCGGATCAGCATGGCGAATCCCCGGGGCAGCCGCGCCCAGCACTCGCTAGACAGGCCCTTGGGGTTGGCGTTCCGCGTGAGGCCCGCGCTGCTGTTCGACAGCGGCAATCGCGAGCGGCAAGGGCTGGAGTGGCTGCCGCTCGGCGATGCGCTCCGTGACCGCGCCGGAGCTGCGTACCAGCGGCTGGGCGTGCCTCGCACCATCACGCTCGATCTGACCACGAGACACCTTGCGGTGACCGACTGGGAGTCGAGCGCCGAGGCAATCTGCCCGGGTGACCCGCCTCCCGGACTTACCGAGAGTGTCGAGGCTTTCCAGGCGGAGTGGCGGGCGACGCGCGAGCGGCTGCAGGCCCTGCAGCAGACTCAGCTCCAGTTCGGCGGCCGCTTGAGAGTGCGCGATCTGTGCCGAGAGATCACGTCGTGGCCGGTCGATCCCGGCCCGTTTGCGGATGCGGCGATCTGGTCAACTCCGGGCCGCTGTCCGGCTGGCTCCGCCCTACAGTGTCTGGCGCTGGCCGTGCGTGCGCGGATCGCCACCTCTGGTGCTGGGCTGCGTCTGACGCCTGCAGACGGCTATGCCATACCCGAGCCCGTCAAACTGGGCCTACGGTGGGCGAGCTCTCAGTTGCCCGAGTGCGAGGACCTGCGGCTGGCTTGCTTGGCGCTGGAGGATCCTCCCCTGCGCCCGTTCTCGGAGCTCGATCCGGTCGCCCGCGATCTGGTTCGGGCCGCCATTGCCGCAAGCGAACACCCGCCGACGATCGTGGACGCCACGATGGTCCGCCTCGGGCTTGACCTGAGCTACCTGGTCGAACCCCTACTGCTGACCAGGGACGAGGGCGAGATAGTCGGGGGGGTCGCATCACTGAGCCCCAGTCACCGGCCTGGGTCGCAGAGCGTGGCCGTGAGCTCCTCGTGCCCGCACTTCCTCGTCGACCCCTACCTTCTCAACATGCTGCCGTAGAGGTGGAAGCGGGCGACGGCACACCATTGGTTCAGCCGGCGTTCCCCGAGGGCGTCGCTGGGTCCCGAGCGGCGGCCTTCGGCTCTCGGGCGAGCCGCCTGAGCCACCAGAGCCGACCGGCGGATCGGCTCGCGGCCAATAGGGCGGGCCGGATGGGGCCCCCGCCCCATTCGGCCCCTCCGCAGGGCCTCCTCAGCACCGGGCGCGGGCCTGCCGGCACTCGCACGCCAGCTACGGCAGCACGCCGGAGGTGCGGTTCATCTCCACCGGCGACCAGGGGAGCATCTCCAGCGCCCGCGGGTCGTCGGGATTCCACGAGAAAGTGGCGGTCACCGAGAGGCCGCCAAACGCATCCTGCTCCGGGAAGTCGTCCCATGAGGTGTAGATCATCCCCAGGCACTTGCCCGTCATCTGGCGACTCAGGTGGCACTCCTGGGCCCAGTCCCAGTTGTTCTCGAGGTCGAACCAGGGCGACCCCGTCGTCTCGTACCCACGCCCGGCCATGTAGGCCAAGCTCCGCGCTTCCGCCACATCGTCGCCGGCGAGGTAGGTCCACGTGCACTGGATCATGTCCTTCGGCGTCGTGTCATTCGCCGGCTCGAGCTGCTGCGCCGGGGCGTTGTGGTGGGGGTTGAGCGCGTCGGCCCACATCATCACGCGCACGTCGGGGTCGGCGGCCTTGGCGAAGTCGTTCATCCGCGTCAGCTCGTCGGCGAACAGCTCCGCGTTGCTGAGCTCGCGCTCGCGGCAGCGCCGGCACGTGTTCAGCCAGCGCGGCTCATCGTGGCCGATGTGAATGCGGCTCACGCCGAGCTCGCGGATGACCGTGGCCAGGGTCTCGCGCATGATCTCCTGCGTTCGCGGGTCCGACGGGCAGTACGTGATGGCCCCCACCGGCGCGTACTCATAGCTCGCGAGCACCC
Source organism: Armatimonadota bacterium (assembly GCA_029547025.1). Lineage (GTDB taxonomy): Bacteria > Armatimonadota > Zipacnadia > UBA1398 > JAKPQA01 > JAKPQA01. The sequence goes on along the minus strand of JAKPQA010000327.1, from coordinate 11,511 downwards.
GCGCTCCGGCCGGGATTCGGCCACCAGGCCGCCGCACGATCCGCCACGGCTTGGCGTCCGCTGTGAAGGGGAAGCGCGTCTCGCCCGCGATGACCTCATAGTCGCGGCCCTCGGTGAACGCGTTGCCGTCATCGTCCGTGAGGCGCAGGCTCTCGTCGACATGGGTCAGGTTCCGAAGTTGCGCCTCCGCAAGCCCCGCCCGTAAGTCATCGAACCACACCGTACCCTCGCCCTCCTGGACCCGCAGGTACACACGGAACCAGCGGTGACCTCTGGGCTCGAGAGTCATGCTGAGCGGCCGCCAGTCGCTGGTCTCGCGGATCCGGTTCGACATGGCGGCAGGCGCTCCAATGAGCTCACCGCCCTCGGTCCGGGCGTAGATCTCGGCATAGGCGCCCCTGCCCGTGAGGCCAGTTCCCCGGGCTTGGATGCTGATCTGAAGGCTCGTGGCGCCATCCACCTCGAAGTCCTGCCACACCCGGATGGTGCCATGGCTACGCCGGTTGAGCCGGAGGCACCGCTCGCCATCGAGCGCGTCCCCATCGCTCACCGACACTCCGTCCGCGCCCGCCCAGCGATCGGCTTGCCACCCGACCGGGCGCTCGTCGTCCAGGTCCTCGAATGAGGTGTTGCCGAATGGCTCGGGAACGCCCGCCAGGCATTCGGGAGGCACCAGGTACTCCCGGCCATGGCCATCTTCCGGCAGCACCTCGCGGAGCTCCTCGGGCAGCGCATCGCGTGCGGCGAAGCGCATGGGCCGATCGGCCACGTAGCGGCCCTCGACGCACGTTGGGTCGATGCTCAGCACGTACATCCCCCAGCCGAAGCTCTGCACCAGGGGAATCGGCTCGAGGTTGAGGTCACGGAGGGCCTGGACGTACTCGCGCACCCGCGCCAGGTTGTCTCCCTCGTGGAGGTGATAGAGCACCTCATCCTCCATCACCACGCCGTTCAGCTTCATCCGGGCGTAGTACTTCGCCCTCGCCAGGGCCTCAGGCGTGGGCTGGATCCCGACCTGATACGTGGCCCGGAAGGGCAGCTCCGGCCAGTCCTCGATGGTCAGCACGGGCACGCGCCATTGCCCATCGCCGGCCGGCGCGCAGAGCTGCCTCAGCGTCTGCAGGCCATACTGGGCCGACGGGGCGTCGCCCGCCGCGATGACAACGCCATGGGGCGTGACCCGCAGGTAGTACCCTTGTTCCCGCAGTGCCTCCGGGCAAGCTCGAACCGCATCGGCGAGCGAGGCCGGCAAGCCCTTGGCCTGACCGCGCAGCGCCTCGGGAGTGCCGACCACGATGGTGGGCCCGTCGCCGATGTGGCCCGGCTCGACCAGCGTGGCGTCCCCGGCGAAGCCCAGGTCCTCCCGGAACAGCCCAAGGCTCACCCGGTCGGATGCGATCTCGGCGAACGCCATCGGCGTGTCGGCGGCCAGCGTGACGCCGGAGGTTTCACCAGGCTCATAGACGATGCGCTGCGGCCGAGGCACGAGGAACCGGCCCGTGTCCGCCTCGATGGGCAGCGGGGCCTTCTCGGCCCGCTCGATGCGAACGCTCGAGACGACGAAGGCGGTGCCCGGGCTGTCGGCGACAAAGGCGATGGTGATCCGGTCTCGACCGTCGAAGGTCGCCCGGCTCTCCACAGCTTGGCCGTACGGCCCGAGCCACTTCTGCCGCACGCCCTCGGGTCCCCACAGAACGCCGCCCTGCGTCACCGTCACCTCGGCGGTCACCAGGTAGGTGGCCTGTGGGTCGAGCCCGGTGGCCTCGCGCGAGATCCCCTCGCCCGGGCGGGCGCCCGCGACTTGCTGAACCGCGCCACCGGCGCCGCGGGCGACCAGGGCAAACGTCGCGCCCCCGGCCGCTGAGCGGCCGGTCCAGCCGTCGGCGATGCCATCGCCGTTGCCATCGGCATCGAACTGCCAAGCAGCGACGGCTCCCTCGGGGCCAGCTCCCGCGACCGGGGCGGCAAACAGAGCGCCAAGCATGAAGACGGTGTGCGTGATCGGCATCTGAGGCTCCTCACAGACAAGAGACAGTGCAGGCTGGGTAGTGCTGACTTGCTGTTCGACACCGACCAGAGGCATCCCTCCAGCTGCGATGCGGCGAGGCACCTGGTCCATTGACACCGCCCCCGCGCGCGGCGGCGCGGGCGTGTGGCCGCCGGTACGCCTCGAGCTCCTGCGCGACGGCGTGGGGGACTACAAGGACCTGCACCCGCTGGTATCGCTAACGGCCGAGGCCTCCGGGCGCGCGACTGAGGCGTCCACCCCTCAACCGAGCCTGAGTTGGCGCCGATGCCCCTACTCCACCCGCACCACGCACGCCTCGGTCGCCGGGTCGATGGTGACGGCCAGCGCGCCCGCATCGCTGGTGACGTCGATGAGACTGCCGTCGAACGCGGCCCGGAACAGCAGCCCGTTGTCCACCTGACCGCCCGCCACGGCCACGAACGCCGCTGCGACAGCGACGGTGCCCACGCTGACCGCCTCCCCTGGTGTTGGCGTGCCCTCTTGCCGCAAGTGCCACCCGGGTCCCGATGGGTAGCAGGTTCGCGAGCGCGGCGCGCGGCTCCTGGGCGGTCCATTGAGCAGGGCAACGGCCGGCCGGGCCGAAGTGACGCACCATGGCTGACGATCCCATCGATCCCGCGCCGTCCGGGCCCGGACTCTCGCGACGGCACACGTTCTCGGCTTTCCGTCATCGCAACTACCGGCTCTTCTTCTTCGGCCAGCTGGTGTCGGTCATCGGCACGGCGATGCAGGGGACGGCGTTGCCGTGGCTCGTCTACACGACGACCCAATCCGCCCTCTGGCTCGGCATTGTGGCCGCTCTGACGCAGCTCCCGTCGCTGTTCCTCTCGGTGTTCGGTGGCGCGCTGGTCGACAGGCTCCCGAAGCGTGAGCTGATCGTCTGCACACAGTCGGCCGCCATGTGCCTGGCGTTCACACTGGCCGCGTTGGTCCACTGGCAGGTTGTGCGGGTGTGGCACATCGCCGCCATCGCTCTGGCCTCGGGTCTGGTGCTGGCCATCGACATCCCTGCTCGGCAGTCCTTCGTGGTGGAGATGGTCGGTAGGGAAGACCTGATGAACGCCATCGCCCTGAACTCGTCGTGCTTCAACATGGGGCGCATCCTCGGGCCGGTCTCTGCCGGGTTCCTGATCTTGATCGGCATGGACTGGTGCTTCTTCCTCAATGGGCTGAGCTTCGTTGCCGTCATCGGGGGCCTACTACTCATGCACCTGCCGCCCTGGCAGCCCAGCCGGTCGCGTCCGCCCATTCTGGCGCACACCATCGAGGGGATCCGCTATGCCCGTAGCCAGCCACGGATCGTCATCGCGCTGACGATGATGGCCACGGTGGCCGTGTTCGGGCTTCCCTACCAGACGCTGACCGCGGTGTTCGCTCACGATGTGCTCAGGGTCGGCGCCAAAGGCATGGGCTTGATGGGTGGCGCGGTGGGGGTAGGGGCCCTCGCATCGACTTTGATCCTCGCGCGGCGCCAGCGGCCGACGTGGACGCTCTTCCTTGGAGTGATGCTCGCCATGGCCGGTGGTCTGTACTGTTACGGCCTCTCCAAGGCATTTCGCCTATCGCTGGCCATCCTCGTCGGCGTAGGGGCGTGTAGTGTAGCCTTCACGATCACCTGCAACACGACACTCCAGTTGGCGTCACCCGATGCCATGCGCGGGCGCGTCATGGGGCTCTACGCCATGTCCTTCGTGGGCCTCGGCCCCATCGGCAGCTTCCTCAGCGGCGCACTGGCCAACTGGCAGGGCGCGCCTCGAGCGGTGTGTCTCAACGCCGCCATCTGCGCGACGGTGGGCACAGGAGTGGCGCTCTGGCTCAAGGCACACCGCGCCGGGATCGGTGCTGCGGTCGCGCGGTGAGGCCGACGATCAGACCCGACTACTGGGCTCAACTCCGAGGGTAGCTGCCGAGCGACGGCCCGGGCGTGGCGGCCAGATTGGAGCAGGCCGGCCTCCGCATGTCGCTCACGGCCGATGGCAAGTACTGGGGCGTGGCCGCATCAGACTACCCGGATCGTCCGTTCTCGACGTGGGCGGTCATCGGCGATGCGCGGGACGGGCGCTTGGTGCGTGGTGGGCGGTCTGGCTCGCCGTCGCCGCGCATCGACCCGGTCGGAGGCCTTCGACGACATGCGCCGGGCTGGTGCCCCCTCCCAGCACCTGCGGCCGGTGTCCGCGATGCCGCCGGCGAACCACTCGCCTCGACGGCATCCGGCCCTCAGGAGGTACCCCCATGACCTTCCGCCTCGCATGCTTCATCGGTATCACAGCAACGGCGTGCGCCCCGCTGGCGGCGCAAGCGCCGGGGGCGCTGAACGTGCGCGACTTCGGCGCTGTCGGCGATGGCCAGGCCGACGACACAGCCGCCTTCCAATCCACGCTGGATCAGTGTGCCGCGGCGGGGGGTGGCATCGTGTATGCGCCCACCGGGCGCTACCGCATCGCCACACACCTGACGATTCCGAGAGCCGTGACACTCGAGGGCGTCTTCACCGCGCCGCCCACGGTGAACGCCTACCACGATCCCGCTGACCCGGCCGCGGCGCCGCTGCTTGGGGGGACTGTGCTGCTCGCCGAGGAGGGCGCGGGCGATGAGAACGGGCCCGCGTTCATCGGACTCGACACCAACGCCACGCTCAATGGTGTGACTATCTTCTACCCCCGCCAGACGAAGACGAATCCGCCGGTGGCCTACCCGTGGGCGGTGAAGTGCATCGGCGCCGACAACTGCGCCGTCATCGATGTGCTGATGGTGAACCCCTACCAGGCGGTGGACTTCGGCTCGGCGCCGTCGGGCCGGCACATGATCCGCAACCTGTACGCCCAGGCACTGAGGCGCGGTGTCTACATCGACCGGTGCCTCGATGTGGGTCGGGTCGAGAACGTGCACATCTGGCCCTTCTGGACGGCGGCCGATGCCGATAGCCCGGTGGCGACGTTCATGCTCGAGCAGGGCGAGGCGTTCATCCTGGGCCGATCGGACTGGGAGCTCATGACCAACTGCTTCGCCATCGCCTACAACACGGGGTTCCGATTCACCGCCAACCCGGACCAGGGCCCTCACGGCGGCGCGGGGAACTACATGATCACCGGCGGCGGGGCCGACATGTGCCGCTCGGCGCTGCTCGTGGAGCAGACCCAGGGGCACTCGGGCGTCAGCTTCGCCAACTGCCAGATCTTCGGCGATGTCGTGGTGCGGGAGACCAACACGGGGCCGATCCGGTTCACCGGGTGCGGGTTCTTCGGCAGCGTGGACGGCGCGCGCGGGACGGCCCTGGCGCGGCTGGCGGGGCCGGGGCGGGTGTCGTTCGAGAACTGCAGCCTCTACTGCATCCACCCGCAGAGCCGAAACGCGCCGATGATGATCCACGCCGAGAGCGGCCGGCTGAGCATCCAGAACTGCGTGTTCATCAACAGCAGGAACACCGAGGGCGTGAACAGCAACCCGGTGCCCATCGTGCTCGAGCCTGACGTCCGGTCAGCGGTGATCCTTGGGAACGAGTTCTACGGTGAGGCGCGGATCGACAATCGCGCCCGCGGCCGCGTGGTGATCGAGCACAACATCCAGCGGACGGACGAAGAGCCGTTCCCAGGAGAGCGAGACTGACGGGGCGGGCATCGGTACTCGGCCTTGGTGCCTGCGGAGCCACGCGCTACAATAGCCGGGATGCTGCGGGACCGACGTTGAGGGTCCCGAGGTGCGCGCGGGCGGTGGGCCCGTGCCACGGGAGGGACGAGCATGCCCGAAGATGCCGGCCCGGCGCCGAGCCGGAATCAGGAAGCCAAGAAGGGCACCCGCATGGCCGAACACGCGGCGCGGGGCGCCCGGGCGTCGGGCGTGATGATCTCGCGTGGCAGTGTGGTCGGAGGGTTCGTCTTTCTTCTGTTCTTTGCACTCGCGTGCGCGATGCAGGTCAGCGACCTCGGCAAGCGCCAGGTCTCGGACGACCACGACCACGACCACGAAGCAGAGCAGAAGCCCGAGAACGACCCCAAGCTCCAGCAGTATATGAAGGCCAAAGGTGGCGAGGCGCCCGCGCCGGGACCCACCGAGTCGATCCGTCACAAACGGCTCGCGGCCGAGGCCGACGCCGCGGCCGAGGCTTACGACGAGGCCCGCGTAGCTGCCCTCGCCCAGGCTGACGCTCGAGGGCTGTCCTCCGACGACGCCCGGCTGGCCCAGGGCTACAAGTACAAGCAGGCCATGATGACGGGCGACATCGGGGCTCGAGTGGACGCGGTTCTGCACCTACGCGAGGATGCCAAGTGGTGGCACCATCTGCGCACAGGGCTCCAGTCTCCCCGGGCCGAGATCCGCCGTGCCTGCGCGAACATGCTCGCTTTCGCCTACTGGCCGGCGACGGCTCCCGACCTGGAGCGCATCGCCCAGTCCGACCCCGATCCCGATGTCCGCGAGGCTGCCGTGGCGGCGCTGGGTACCGGTCCGCGCGTGGTGTCGAGCCTGGATGTCCTCGAGAGCCTACTCCGCGACAGAGACGCGCATATCGTCAAGGCGGCGGGAATCGCGCTGGCGAGCATTGGGTTGCCGGAAGCCATACCCTATCTGTTGAGGGCCGCCAGGCACCCGGACGCCGATGTGCGAGGTCAGGCGATCGCCGGCCTCTACGACGCCTTGCGGTACTCGATGGCCGGGCGGTCGGGTTACCCGCAAGAGGTGATCAGTGACGCAGTCAAGCAGGCCTTTGCGGACGCCCTGAGCGATGAGTCCATCGGCGCGCGCCGCTCCGCGGTCCAGGCGATCACGGCGCTGAAGTGGCTGGAGCAGGAAGATCGCCTGCTGGCGATGATCGATTACGAGAAGGAGCACGACTGGAAGGTACGCCACCTGGCTTCACGCGCGCTGGGCCAGCTCTTCCCCCAACAGGCAGACGCCAAGTGGGCGATCGTTCGAGGCCTCCGCCGGGCCAACATCATGGATCCGGACCAGTCGGTCCGCTTCGCGGCCATGGCCGCACTCCGGGAGATGGGCTATGACCCGGGGAAGTGGAAGGCCCATGAGTCGAGCTAGGCCGGCCGACCGGTCGGGTTCGCGGGTGGCCTTCGAGCGCGACCGCGGCGTGACTCATCTGGCAGCACGGCACAGCGTGAGCCACGTGAGCGTCTGTCTCCGCGATCCGGCAGCCGAAATGGTGGGGGTGTTCCGGCGGCTCGCGGAGGCCGAGGTCAATGTCTACTTCGTGAAGATACACGAGGACTGCATCTGCTTCGCGGTCGACACCCCGGCCCTGGACACCGCGCTACGCGTCCTCGCCGAGGGCAGCCTGGAGGCGCGGTCCGAGCGCGACTGCACCATTGTGTCCACAGTGGCCCGGTCGATGCGTGACATGTCGGGCATCATGTCACGGATCATGGGATGCCTGAATGAGGCGGCGATCGAGGTGCGTGAGTTCGCCGACTCGTACAACTCCGTCTCCTGCCTGGTCTCCGCCAGCGACGCGGGCGCGGCCATTGCGGCGCTGTCTGCCGAGTTTGGCGTAGCGCTGCAGGCCCCCAGCTCGGAGGACCCCTGGTAAGCCAGCCGCGTGTCGGCCACAACTGCGATGGCGGATCTCACGAACTCAGTTTGTACATGGCCCCTGCCATGGAACTCTTCTAGCGATGGAGAGAGCCGTGTGGTTCTGGGGAGGCGGCCATGGCGGACGCAGCCAGAGTCCTCATTGTCGACGATGAGGACTTGGTGGTAGAGGCCATTCGAGCGGCGTTGAGAGACGAGGGCTACGAGTTTTCGCGCGCGGCCGACGGCCTCCAGGCACTGGCCCTCGTCGCGGAACGGGTGCCTGATCTCATCATCCTCGATGTTCTGATCCCCGGGATCACGGGGTATGAGGTCTGCTCGATCCTGAAGAACGATCCCATTGGTCGGTTCATACCGATCATGTTGGTGACTGGATTGTCATCAACTGACGAGATGGTTCACGGTTTCGATCGCGGCGCCGACGACTTCATCGGTAAACCCTTCAACGCCCACGAGCTGCGTGCCAGAGTTCGCTCGTTGCTTCGCTTCAAGAATCTTACCGATCGACTCGAGCACGTGTCGGCGGTCATCGAGACACTGGCGAATGCCGTCGAAGCCCGGGACCGGTACACCGTGGGCCACGCACGACGCGTGGCAACCCTGAGCGCCGAGCTCGCCCGAGCGTGCGGCGCATCGGACACCGAGCTCGACGATATCCGCTCGGCCGGGATCCTCCACGACGTCGGGAAGATTGGGACCCCTGAGGCCGTGCTCAACAAGCCCGGCGCACTGACCGCCGCTGAGCGGCGTCAGATCGAGGCCCATCCCGTGCTGGGTGGCCGGATCTGCCGCCCGCTGCGGACCAGCGCCAACTTCCGGTCGATCATCCGGCACCACCACGAGCGCCTCGATGGCTCGGGCTATCCCGATGGCCTCAAGGGCGACGAGATCCACATGGCCGCCCGCACGGTGGCCCTGTGCGACATCTTCGATGCGCTGACGACGGACCGGCCATACCGCAAGGGCCTCCCGCAGGAAGTCGGCCTGCAGATCATCCGCGACGAGGTTAAGCGCGGCTATTGGGACCGAGAGCTGTTCGAGGTTTTCGTCGACTTGGTCGGCGATGGGTGGCACTATGAGGGTACCGAGTTCGGGATGGAGACGGAGCCGGCGATGCCCATGCAGGGCGCCATTGTCCCCCCCGTGCCCGTTGCAGCCCCATGACCATCGGCGAATTCCAGCAGGCGATCAGATCCATCTATTACGAGCGCGACCGCGCCCGGGGCGTTCTGGCCGCCTATGCTTGGCTGAACGAGGAAGCCGGGGAACTGGCGCGGGCCATCCGTTCGGGCGACGCAGGGGCGCTCACCACAGAGATGTCCGATGTGCTGGCTTGGCTGACGACCCTGGCCAATCTACTCGACGTGGACCTCGAGGCCGCCGCCAGCCGCTTTGCTCAGGGGTGTCCCAAGTGCGGGAACACTCCCTGCTCCTGTCCCGACGGCGCGCAGTCGACGCTGGCCGAGTGCCCGTAGGTGGGCCCTATACCGCCATCTTCGCCCTACCGCCCTGGCCCAACCCGATGGTCCGGCCGATGCTCTCGATCCGGCCCCGCAGGCACGTCCGGCACTGCTCGGCCGTCTCTCCGACACACGCTTTCCCCGGGTAGATCTCGTACCGCATGCGGTACTCCGGCGGCGTCAGATTCGGCATCACCACATTGGCGCCGCGCTGGAGGCCCAGCTCACGGCCCTCGACCTGGTTGATGGTGGCCAGCGCGGTGGTGCTGGGGATGTTGGCATCGGGCCGGACGATCCGTGCCAGGGCAACCACCTTGTAGGCCATCTGCTCGGTGGGAGGCACACTCCAACTGACCGGCGACTGGCACGCGACTTGCTGGCCGAGCGGCGTGTCCGGGTGCGGGATGTAGGGCCCCACGCCGATCATGTCGAGATCCAGCTCGCGGAACAGCGCGATGTCCTCGGCCAGCGAACGGTAGGTCTGACCGGGGAGCCCGATCAGGACGCCACTGCCGGCCTCGTACCCGAGGGCCTTGATCTCCCGCAGCATGACGATGCGGTCGGAGACTCGGCCGGGGAGGGGTGGGTGAATGGCGTCGTACAAGGCGCGATCTGAGGTCTCAAAGCGCAAGAGGTACCGATCTGCCCCCGCCTCGCGCCAGGCACGAAGATCATCCATGGGCCGCTCACCCAGCGACAGCGTTACCGCCAGGGGCGTCTCGGACTTGATCCGGCTGATGATCCGGGACAGCCACTCGCACTCGATGCCGGGATCCTCACCCGCCTGCATCACCACGGTGCCATAGCCGAACTCGACCGCCTTGGCCACGCAATCCATGATCTCGGCCTCGCTCATGCGGTAACGGTCGATGTCCCTGTTCGGCGCGCGAAGACCACAGTAGGCGCACGAGCGCACGCACACGTTCGATATTTCGATGAGCCCACGCAGGTGGACGGCGTCGCCCACGTGCTCGCGGCGGACGGCATCGGCCGACCGCCATAGGGCCTGCAGCCGGTCCTCCCGATCCTCGCGCAGCCAGCTCTCAATGGCCTCAGTGGGCATGTCTTGCCGGAGCCCCAACCGACCCGCCTCCTACCGGCGCACCACAACCCCGCCACACAACACCTGGCGCCCCGTGTCGCCGTCGTAACAGACCACCGATTGCCCGGGGGCGGTCGTTCGCGTGGGAGCGCCATACTGCACCACGAGCCCTGCGTCGCGGCAGACCGCCTCAGCCTCAACCCGGTGACCGTGGGCGCTCATCTGCGCCCGAACGGCCGTGGGCGACGAAAACTCCTCCGGAGTTGCTCCGCTGAACACCACCTGCTCCGCCCGGACCTGGTTCGAGAGCAACTCCTCAATGCCCCCCACGACCACGGTGCATGACTTGGGATCGACGGCAAGCACGTAGAGCGGTCGACCGGCCGACACTCCAAGGCCACGCCGCTGCCCCACCGTGTAGCGATAGGTCCCCTGATGCCGGCCGAGTACCGCCCCCGACGTGTTCACGATGGGTCCGGGCCCCCCCACGTCCGCTTCGGTGTCGATGAGCATCTGGCGGTAGTCGCCATGCGGCACGAAGCAGATGTCCTGACTCTCCGGCTTGTCTGCCACGATCAGGCCGCGCTGACGGGCGATCTCGCGCGCCTCGGACTTGAGCAACCCACCAACGGGCAGTCGAAGCCGTGCCAGTGATGCCTGGTCCAGCGACCAGAGCACGTAGGACTGGTCTTTGGCGTCGTCCACTGCCCGCGCAAGGCAGTAACGCGCGGTGGCGGAACGGCGTTCCACGCGAGCATAGTGGCCGGTGGCGATGAGGGGCGCCCCCAGCGAATCCGCCAGCCGGAGCAGAGTGGGGAAACGCACGTGCCGGTTGCAGTCGATGCAGGGGTTCGGAGTCAGCCCTGCCGCGTAAGCCCGAGCGAACGGCTCGACGACATGGCGGCGGAAGTCCTCCTCGGCATGATGGACGAAGTGCTTGATGCCCAGTGCCGCGGCACACTCGACGGCATCGGAGGCCTGCTGAGCCGAGCAGCACCCCCGGGCCTCGATGCCGGCGCCGCTGCCGATGCGGAAGGTCACCCCGATGACCTCGTGGCCCTGTTCGACCAGCAACGCGGCGGCCACGGCGCTATCGACGCCGCCGGACATAGCGCACAGAACTCGAACTCGCGCCTCGGCCGTGCCTGATGCCCCCTCTTGCAGCCGCCCGGGACACTTTCGTGCACAATGCCCGATGGAGCGCCCCTTGCGCAAGGCCTCGGGGGCCGCGAGGGCGGGCCGGATGGCGCATTTCCCGCTCCGCCGGCCCCTGCCTTCGGCATTGGCGGTAGCTGAGGGCTCCAGTGGCCCATCCGCCTGGTTGCGGAGGGGCGCCATGGGGGGAACCACGCGTCTCCCAGCGTGGTGGGCCCCCAACGCGCCCGATCTGGAGGCCGGGATGCGGCAGGAAGCCGCATCCCGGGCCGCTCTGTCGTCGTCCGGCC
>JAKPQA010000318.1 GCA_029547025.1 Armatimonadota bacterium | reverse complement strand
GAGGTACCACACCGGGCCATGCGAGGGGCTCAGCTCGCAGTCGAGCCACACGGCAGACCTGACCAGCTCCAGTTTCTCGTCGGGCCACTTGGCGAGCCACTGCTCCTCGCAGATCCTCTGGGCCTCCTCGCGCGTGAGCTTGGGCGGTGTGAAGTTGGGGGCCCTGGTGATGGCGCCCGTTACGGCGTCGATCGTCAGCCACACGCGCTCCGTACCCCCCTCGCGTGTGCGGCCCCCCTCCGGCCCGCGACGGTACGTCACCATCCACACTGGCCCCCGTGTTGGGCTGAACTCGGATTCCAGTAGCTTGGAGGTCTTCTCGTAGACCAGCTCCTGCTCGGGGTACTTCGCGCGCCATTGCTCCTCGGCGATCTGTCTGGCCTGCTCCTCGCTGACCGCGGCGGGCGTCAACCCAGTCCGGTACCAGCAGCGGTAGGAGATGCTGCCATCGTCGAGGCGCACGCCCACAATGACCCGAAGTGACGTCGTGTCACCCTCGCGGCTCCAGTAGGTGTCGCCAAACAGCCCGTCCGATCGGCCGAGCCGGCTCGCTGGAGCAAGCTGAAGGCCTTGGTCGAAGAAGGGGCAGTAGGTCTCAAGAAACGCCCGTGAGAGGGCCTCGATCTCATCCTCCCTGACAACCAGACCGCCCGGCATTCTGTGTGGGTGCCACCACGCCTCTCGCACATACGGGCGGCCGTCGTCGCGGAGCCGCCCCACCTGCAGCAGGCACTGGGCCATGCCCTGGTCATCCCCCGGCCCCCACCATGGGCTCTCTGTGGGTGGCCGGTGGCGCACTACGCCGACGAACTCCGTGTCGGGCTGGTCCGGCTCCGCCTCGCGAACGAGCTCGATACCCGCCGCGTCGATGTGCAGGAACTCGGCGAAGGCCGCGATGGCCTCCCCGGCGGGCATGCGAGGCCGAACGGCACCCGCCCGGGGCGCCTGCGCCCACGCCGACACCGAGAGACCGGCCGCCCACAGCACGACGACGGCTCGAACGACACTGGTCCTTGGTCCCATGGCGATCAGTCCCCCCATTCGACCACTCTGAGGTCCTCGTCTGCATCGACGGGGTAGAGGCGGAGCGACTCGATCCCATCGCGTTCCTCAGGTGGGAACGAGGCCACGATATCCAGGCGCGCCAGCCTGACAGCCTCTCGGACAGATGCCGTGACACCGTTGCAGCCGCCGAGGGCGTACTGCCAGAAACGCTGATGGAACATCGCGGCAGCAGGCCCGGGGTACACGTCTTCCAGAAAGCCTGCCGAGAGGTCCACCCCTTGGTCGACAGCGGCCCCGGTCAACGATGAGCCCTCATCATTCGGTACTGCCGTCTCGCACCCCCAGAAGAGCGCGAAGCGGCAGTGCTCCATCGGGTAGAAGGGCTCCTCGATGTAGTAGATGTTGTTCGTGAGGTCATTGTGGGGAGGGTCCTCCCCCGCTGTTCCGCCGCGCAGCTTCTCGCGCCACGGGTCCCCACCGTATACCAGGGCCACGTGGTTTGGGATGGAGTGGGCCGCGATGAAGACGATGGACTTCATGCTGAGGGCCACGTGGGCCTCAGCGGCAAGAGGGTTCCCCTTGTAGGACGCATAGTGGTACCCCTCATCCGAGCGATACTCGTCAATGGCCGTCTTGACGGCGGTGGCCAGCGCTTCGCGCACAGGATTCGGCTGGCTGTACTCGTCCAAGCCGGCCACTGAGTATCCGCCCGGCCACTCCTCGAACGACCGCGCGATCGGTACGAGCGGCTTGGGAACGGTCGAGCGGTTGAGCAGTCCTGCGGCGACACTCTGGGTTCCGGTCGCGACGACGCGGTACTCCCCAACGTCGTCGTGCTCGATCTCGCCCTCCAACCAGACTGGCCACCAGTGGTTGGGGTCGCCCCCCAGACCGCCCAGGATCGTACCCAGCACCTCTTTGGGCGTGTCATCGTGGAAGACCCGCACTGCCACGTTACAGGCGTCCTGCTCGGCACACAGCGAGGCCTCCGTGTGCAGCCACAAGTCGGGGGCGAACACGCCGTGGACGACGGTCTCGCCAAGCTGCAGAGGGCTGATCACCTTGTCGGTGTCGCAGCAGATCAGGGGGAGCGGGGCACCCGTGTGGTTCGCGAGGACCGTGTACGTGTACACCCCCGGCGGGGCGGTCCCGCCCGCGGTTGTCTCCCCCTGCCACTGCAGCGATCCCTCTCCCGGGTCCTGGTTGGTCAGGGAGTAGTCCTTGATCGCCGAAGTGCTCCCCACGGGCATGATACTGACCGTCACGCTGAACTTGGGGGCCCGGTGCGGGCAGTGAACGATGTTCCACGGCACCGTAACCGCGTCGGTGCCGTTCCATAGCAGCAGCTCCTCGGTGCCGTTGACCACCGTATTGGTCACCGTGAACGTCTTCGGGCCGACGGTCACCAGCGTCCCGGGCATGGGCGGTCTGCGGTACTGGGCGCGGAACTCGATGTCCCAGTTCCTCTCACCCCAGGTCGGCCAACCCCAGACCCACCGGCGCGTGCCGGGGATGCCCGTGGGCTCCTCGGTGGCCGTGCCCGCCGCCTGCCACGTGCCTCCCGGCACCTTCTTCTCGAGCGTGGGGGTGTTCATGACCATGTTCGTCGTCTCGAACACCACCTCGATGCCATCGCAGGCTTCGTCGTCGTCCAGTCGGGCCTTGGGCGGCACCATGTCACGGATGTAGAGATCGT
>JAKPQA010000290.1 GCA_029547025.1 Armatimonadota bacterium | reverse complement strand
CCTGCCTGCCTCGTGCCAGCTCTGTCACGACCGCGAGCGCCTGCGCGTGATGAGGGCTGTCCTCGCGGTGTGCATAGACGAGGAGGTTGGTGTCGACGGCGATCATGCGGGGAGGTCGTAGGACGCGGCAATGGCATCTGCGGGGGACAGTCCGATCGCGAGGCCTTGGCCGCCGACCGTGGGGAAGTGGAAGTCAACTGCGGGCGTATGCCGTCTGCGTGCGATTTCGGAGCGAAGGCCAGCAATGACGAACTCACGCAGGGTGCTCTGCTCGACACGGGCCAGTTCCTTGGCTTCTGCGGCCAGGGCGTCGGGGAGTTCGATCGTGGTCTTCATACGGTTCACTGTATCAAGTCACCCGTAAACCCATATCCTTCGGCGTAGCAATGGTCGACGCGACGTGGACCTCTGGAGATTCCACCGTGCGGTGGACGCGGCGGAGGGGCCCGGGGGAGGACAGTGGTCTCGTGGACAACAACTCATCGCCATCGTTCGGGACAAAGCTGCTCGCGATCAGCGGGACGCTCGCCCTCATTGCCTACATGCTCATCGGCTTCCTGCTCGATGGCTGGGCATGGGGCTGGGTGGTCTTCCTGATCCCGGGTGCGATCCGCGCGTGGCAGGCCGTGGGACAGCCCAAGACTCCGGCTGAGATCAGCGGGACGGGTGCGGGACACGGAGCGGGGTCATCCACACCGAACCCGAGCACCTCGTCCACCGACACTCACCCGAGTCACGAAGGACACGAACCGGGGGACACTCCACCCCCGCCGCAGCGCTACCAGGGCTGAGCGCCGCACCCTTCGGCTGGGTTCTTGCCCGAGAGCGCCTCGAGAGACGCTCTCGGGCAAGGACCCGCGGCCCCGGGTGGCAGCACCCGGACCCGGCTGCGGCGATGTGTCAGTGGGCCTCGCCTGGCTCGGGCTCGCGGACCAGGCAACGGTCGATGCCCGGTCGACGGGGCACGTAGAACCAGCCCTCCTTGGTCTCCGAGTCGTAATGGACCACGGCGTCAGCAGCCCGCAGGTCCTCGAGCCAGGTCGTAAGCCGGCTCTCGTCCTCGGTATTGACCGACTCTCCCCGCGCCACGCGTGCGGCGAGCCCCAACATCTGGTGCTGCTCTTGCTCAGCGTGTTCGGGGCTGACGGCCCACGGAATGTCGTTGTCGGACATGGGAAAACTCCCTTCGTTCAAGGGATGACGCCCACCGACTGACCCAGTCGGCCAGACGCGTCATGACCCGGCTTGGCAGCAACCGGTTTGGCCGCTGCCCAGGTCTTCTCCGGAAGGCACCGTGTCGGGTGACGCGGTTGCCGTCAGCCACTGTCCGGAGGCGTGGGCTGAACTCTTGACCTTGCAACAGAACGTAGCAGTCACGTCCGACAACGCGCTTGCCCGGTCTTGGGCAGCCCTCACGCCAGATCGCCGAGGTGGGCTGCCTGGTCGCTCGTCAGCGGGCCGTCACGATGGCGATCACGCCCGTGACAGACAGCAACACGAGCACGATCACGCGGAACGTGGCCGGCGACAACAGCCGCCGAGCACGTATCCCCACGAGCGCTCCCAAGGCAAGGGCCGGCACGGTGAGCAGGGTCGTGATGACGTGCGACAGCGTGAGGTGACCGCTCACGGCATACGCAATGACGGCAATGATGTCCACGGCGAGGAAGGTTGTGGTCGTCGTCGCGCGGAAGGCGGCCGGGGGCACGCGGCGCGCGTGGAGGAGAGCCACGATGGGCGGGCCGTTGGTGCCGGTGCAGGTGGTGAGGAAGCCGGCCAGCGCACCGACGCCGAGATCAACGCCAGCAGAGGTGTGGTGCAGCGTGAAGCCGCGGGCGAGGGCAACGACCGCGATCAGGATGACCACGCCGATGGTGAGTTGGAGCAGGCGGGAGTCGGCGTGGGTGAAGACCCACCAGCCGATCGGCATGCCGAGCAGCGCGGTGACAACGAGGCGACCGACGACGGCACGGTGGACCACGCGGCGACCT
>JAKPQA010000281.1 GCA_029547025.1 Armatimonadota bacterium | reverse complement strand
CGCCGGCCTGGTGGGTGACCGTGAGGGAGCGCAGCTCCTCACCGTCCAGCTCGACGCCGGTGACCTTCGCGGTCGGGCCGATCAGTTCGGTGATGGCCCGCTCGGCTCGCACCTGGGAGTAGGGCGGCTCCTTGTCCTCGGCCTGCTCCTTGGTCACCAAGGTGAGCCAGAGCGTGCATCGGCGGGGCTCGTGCCTGGCGACCTCGTAGCGGGCCAGCATTCGGGAGTCCAGGACTGCGAGGATCTCGCTCTTCCACATCGGGTCGCTGTCGGGCGCGCCCGGTGCGTAGTGGATCCGCACCTTCGCCGGCAGGCCGGGCCACCGGTTGGTCCACTTGGTCATCTTCACGATGCGCCTGTCCAGGTGGCGCACACCCAGCAACGGGGCCAGCGCCTCGAGCACCTTGTCCTCGAGTTCGCGGCGCAACTTGGTGCGTTGGCCGGTCACCGCTAGGGCTGCTCCCCCGCCGACACCGAGCAGCAACGACGGAACATCCAGCCCCGGGTACCCGACCAGCGGCGCGGCTCCGAAACCAGCGACGCCCGCGGCGGTGAGCAGGGCCGCATCTCGTAGGTGCGTGGTCGGCCGCGACGGGACCTTCGCGGCCGGCGCCGGCGCCGCAGCCGAAGGCCGCGGCGGACTTGGGCGGCGCTGAAGTGTTCGAGCTGCCGGCATACCGGCCTCCTTCTGATCGGATCTTTCGTCCTCGATCAGGAAGGTGCGCGCGCCCAGTGGGCTGTGACGCCGGGCAGGTGTGGAAGTGGTGTGGCAGTGGTGGGGGGTTGTTGCCCGTCAACTGGTGGTGCGTTGTCGGGTCAGCGGAGTGGCAGCGGACGGGCCATGGATGAGGTGTGGGTCAGCAGTGAGGGGTCAGTCTTGCCCAAGCGAGGGGTCAGTTGGCCGCTTGACGCGCCCCCTAAACTCGGCCTCGGGCACGGTTCTCGAAGAGGTTCTGTCCGAGATCCGAGTTCAGTGCGCACCTCCAGCTCACTTTTCGCGGGGGTGCGCCCCCCCTTGTCGAGATGCACTCAAGATTGAACTCTTGCGCAACTGGCGACCTACGTAACATAAA
>JAKPQA010000027.1 GCA_029547025.1 Armatimonadota bacterium | reverse complement strand
ATCACCGAGCCGTCGCCCGCCACGAGGAGGATGACCGGTTCGCCGCCGACATCCAGCCGCGTCGCCACGAGTCCGGCATCGATGGGTGGGCTGAGCACCCTCAGCCCGCCCGCGGCCAACGCCGCCGCCATGTCCGGCGCGGCAGCCTGCCCCACCTGGCGCCACTCAGTTCGAGGCACCGCTCCGTCATACCCGATCTGTGCAAGCGCCTCGGCGAAGTAGGGGAGCTGGACGGCGCTACCGGTCAGGCCGCCTCCGTCGAGGACAAGGGTCGGAGTGCCCTGCTCCCGCAGCCGCGCCACGACCGTCGCCAGCCTGGACAAGCCCCCGCGTTGTCCGGCCGAGCACCCGCATGGCTCGAGCACCCCGCCGATGTCAGAGGTGTAGGCAATCCGGAGCAGCGGACGCGGCGCAGGCTGTCTCCGTCCGCACCTACCCGAGCGGCCAAGACGGTCGCGGCGCACGTCACGGCGGCCAGAACAACGGCCAAGCGCGTCCCGCGCCCTGCCCGATCTAGGTGAGCGGCCATACGCTCACCTCCGAAGAGCCGCCGGCCTTCCAGACCCTCTCGGCGGGATCATCGAGCTCCTCGAAGCACCGGCCCTCGTAACGCATCTGGGCCACCATGGGTCGGAGCCGTAGCTCGAGACCGCCCCAGTCGGCGTTGGCGTCGGGCAGCGCATCACCATGTCGAAGGGCCGGCCCGTGGCCGTAAGCGTCCCGTGCGGCGCGGATGTACTCACGCTGCGGCCCCGTGAGCGCACCCGGCGCCAAGTAGCGGGCCTCGAGGATCTCCTCCAGCGTGAAGGGTATCGCCGCGTACTCGGGCGTGCAGTACCACTGAGCCAGTAGGCACCTCGGTAGCTCGGCGCGGGCCGCCTCGTAGCGGGCGCCCTCCTCAGTCCAGCTCAGGTGCACCTCGAACTGGCAGGCCGCGATCTCGAGGAGGGCCTCGACGCTGTAGGTTCCCGGGCCGACCATGATGCTGTTGTCGCTCGGCGCACCGACATCCGCCGTGCATGGGATGGCCTGGGCGCTGATCCATCGGCAGAAGCCCCGCAGGTCATGCTTGCACAGCTCGGACACGACGAGACTGCGCTCGGCCACCGCCGGATCGGGCTGCGCCGGCGGCGCCGCGGGATGCGCGTCCCACCAAGCCGCGAGCGTGGCATCGACAGGCACAGCGGCAGCCTCCGCCAACCGGTCAGGCGGGAGCTGACAAGCCTCGATGCAGGCACCCCAGAGCGTGGGCGGCACAAGGCAGACGTCCTGCGCCCGGTCGGGCGAGCCCTTCGGCCAGATTGTGACCAGCGGGACGAGCATCATACCCACTCTGGGCTCGGCGCTGCCGCGCCGAGCCCGGATCTGCTTCAGGCGCTCTCCCGGCGGCAGCCCGCCCAGATCGTCGTAGGCCTCGAAGAACGGAGCTCCTCCGGCCGAGGCGAGCGACACGGGCAGGCGCCGGGCCAATGCCTGTTGGGACTCGTCCGGGAGTCTTTCCAGGAGCCGCCTGAGCGCCCGAGCACATTGCCGATCCGGAGGCGCACTAGGTGGGCGAACCGACTGCCAGCGCGCCTTCACCCGCGGGGTCACGGCCAGAATCCCGTGGTCGAAGTAAAGCAGGCCACGCTCACTGGCGTATAGCGCCTCCAGAACCACGGCACACGAGGCGCCGGCCGCGACGCCGAGGTCGTCCAGCCGCACGTCGCAGAGGCTGGCATCGGCGACGATCGGGAGACCTGCACTGCCAGCGGCCACCAGCACGTCCGCGACGGCCTGCGCGTCAGGAGCGAGGGCGATGCCCCCAAGCCGCTCCCTGAATCCCGCCGCAGACGAGGCCGTCCAGAGCGACGAGCCGCCGCCCGCGAGTGAAGCGACGGGATGGAGCGCGGCGATGAGGGTCAGAAGCGCAACCGGCGCCTTGGTACGCATGGCGAGTTCCCCACCTAACGCGCGCGGCGCGACCCGGCGGCCGACGGCGCACCTTAGTTGACGGATGGTCACTGGACGGTGACGGTGATGTGGCTGGTCATTAGGTCTATGAAACAGGTCGAGCACTCCTGGCAGGACCCCATGGGGATGGGAACCGGATAGCCGAGCATGAGCGCGAAGAGCCAGTGCGTCTCCCTGTGGGTGCAGACCCGCGTCCCCCAGCCGGTGCAGATCGCGGTCTTGCCCGCGGGGACATCGATCCACGGATCATTGGTGGGGTTGAAGAAGTAGATGCCCGTCGTGCTCTGCGGGAAAATGGCGCAGAAGTTCTGCACGCAGATGTCCTCGTCAGCAAACGCGACGGGGATTGGCAGCCCCCAACCGGGCTTGGGATAGTCCTGGTACCAGCCGTGGTACTCGCCAGGGATGTCCGGTATGTTCCATTCGGGGTACTGCGCGCAGGCTGAGGCGCTCTCTTCCACGTAAGGGATCACGAAGCAGCACGCCACGTCGGCCGACGCGGACGAGACGACGATACAGCCGCATGCTGCGACGCAGCCGAACAGCCATGCGAGGCTCTGGAGTGTGCGCAAGCAGTATCCTCCTTCTTGTCATCAGGGGATGATCGGCGGCCTGGACAACAGCCTCTCCGTTCCGGGCTCAGCGTAGCCGGCAGGACCGTACGTCGCGACCCGGTATGGAATGAACTCGGTGCCTATGAACCGGGCCTCGTCTGCGCTCGCGCCTGCGGGGGCCGCCTCACGCAGCAGGTGGCACGCGGCAAGGTCGACCCTCACGACCGGGAACGCTACAAGCTGCCCGGCGGCCAGCCCCTCGTGCATCTCGCCGGCCGTCGGCCCCTTGGCACTCGAGGGAGTCGCCACCCGGCTACGGCACTGCTCGGGGCTGAGGGTCCCTTTGATCGGGTCGAGTGCGGTCGGCCAAGGAGCCAAGCCCTGGAGGCCGTCCGCCGACCCGTCAACGAGGCGTCCGAGGGCTAGCATCGGCACGACTGCCGTCTCGGCGAGCCGGCGCATAAAGTCCCGGTGCACGGGTTCGCACAGGTGATCGCGCCAGACGCCGTCGGGGTCGAGCCCGACGTGCGGCAGACCCATGACCTCCCGCGGGTGTGCGCCAGCGGCCATGCAGGCGGCCTCAAGAACGTCTCGCGCTGCCGGCTGGCCACCGATGGCAAGCCACAACGGGCGGCCCGCGATGTCGGGGTCGCAGCTACATCGCTCGCGATCTGCCGATCCGAGAGACGCGAGGAACTCCCCGAACGTACAGGGCCCACCCGGGCGCGTGACCAGTAAGGGGGCGGACGCGATTCTACCAGCGGCCTCGTCGTGGCGGTCCGGCAGCAGGCCCAGCTCGGCCGGCAACACGTTGTCAGCCGCCGGCAAGGCGCCACCGCACCCCTCCGCGATCGCCTGAAGGGCTCTCGCGCCGCGCTCGCCCTCAAGCGCACGGGGCGCCGCCCACACGTCGCCGCCGGTCACGCCAGCGAACTGGCACAGCTCGCCCCCCATGCCGGCTAGCATGGCGCCGGCCAGCTCCCCGCGGAGGTACCCCACGACCTTGCCGCCCTGGTCGCACACTGGGTAGTGAACACCGAGAGTCATCGTGACCGCGACTCGCGCGCGCAAGCGAGAGCCGCTGTAGTTGGGCCTCGCCGGGCCTTCCCTCGCCAACCGCGCCTCCACCGCCACCGCGCCCGCCTCAGGCAGGGCCCCTACCCGCACCAGCGCGCCCATCAGCAGGGCTCGGCGCTGCGGCGAGTCGTTGGGGCCGAGGACCGCAAGCACGGCCTCGACGCGCTCCATCTGCGCGAGCGCGCCGTCGCGCTGACTCCGGCCGGACAGCCGGCGCCATGACACCGCCCAGCCATCGTGCCACGGGACCACCCACGCGCCACTAAGCCGAAGGGCCCAACGTAGCAGATCGGGATCACTGGCGTCGGCGCCCTCGGGCATAGGCAGGGCGTCGTCCAACCGGACGTCGCCCGTGTCCGCCACCACGAAGGCGGTCGTCCGCGCCAACTCGCGCAACGCACCGGCGATGTCCTGACCCTCACCCAGCGCGGCGGTGGTCACCAGAGGGACGAGTGCTGCCAGGAAGGCGAGACCGCGCCAGGCAGAAGGGCCATGCTCTGGCCGGCCCGGCGGGACCCGCAATCTCGCCCCCATCTTCGAACCAGCAGCTTGCAGAGCGATCACTCCCGCTCAAAGGCGCTCCGAGACCAAGCCGCGACGCTACGGCACGCAGTAGTCGTCAGCGCTCGCAGATGGCGTCGTGCTGATCAGGTCTACCACTCGGTGACCGACACGCGACATACCCTCGCGCTCGGCGATTCGCTCGGACACCGCCGAGACCAGTGCATCGAGCGACCCCAGGCCGAACAGGGCAAGCGTCCCGGCACCGACGGAGTTGTGCAGGAACCGCCGACGGCTCGTACCGCCAGCGCCTGCCTCGATCCCATCGTTCGCCACGCTCCACACCTCCCCCCAGTCTGTCGTCACGGCGCGACAGGGCCGCCCGGCGTCACGCGGAAGCTCCTCAGCAACTGGAGCGCCTCGGCCAGTTGGTCGTCGGTGTAGGGGTCCAAGACGCACCCGGCACCGAGGAGCCCCTTGGCGGCAACGGGCTCATAAGTGTCCCTCAGCGATGCGGGCGCACCTCGGAGGCACCCGGAGAGCACCGTGAAGGCCGGAGTGCCCGTGCGGCTGCGTCCGACGACGTCAAGGACGGCTCTGTGCTCTCCCACTGGGTCCTGATGGTGCAGCGCCAGCCTGAACGCGAGGGCATCGACCTGTTGGTCGAGTACCAGGGGCAGCCAGTCCTCTAGACACCACGCCTTGACGAGTCGCTGGAGGGTGCTGAAGGCGCCCGTCGTCTCGTACGTCGTATCCTTGGGACCTTCGGCCCCAGCCGCCCGGGCGGACTCACGGAACGCCGCGATCACGGCTCTGAGCAGGCTGCTACCCTCCGACAACCGCCACTCAAGCCACGCGTTGGCCCGATCCGTGCTGTGGTCGTCGCGGTCGGGCCGCGGCAGCTCTATCAGGTCGACTGGGTCGATGGCTGCTGCCTGGATGTAGGCCAAGCGCGCTGGCTCAGAGAACCCGGTGAACGAGGTCGACGAGAGGGACGCGTCCAGGTAGAGCCCATCGAGGTTCGGGTAGCGCCGCCCGAGCTCGCGGGCGAGTGCCACCAGGGAGCTCTGGACGCGCGCGTGCCACGGACTCGCGAACCGCCCGTCGTGCACGCTGGTGCACCCTCCCTGGCGGCCGCTCTCCCAGACGTCCTGCAGGTCGGGGCGGGCGCCGACGGGATCGGGGTCCGCGGACATGGGCGTCCACCACCTGAGCAGGCTAGCTCCGGCGAAGACCCGCAGACCCTGGGCGTGGGCCTGGTCGATCCACTGGGCGAGAGCGGCGCCGTCCTCATGTCCCGGCCGCGTGATGAAAAGGCTGTCTTCCACGGGGAAGAGGGTCATCCCGCCGGCGCAGATGTCAATGACCACGGTCCCTACGGGTAAGTCCTCGTCCGCTATCGTGCGCAGCACCGAGGCGACATCCATCGCGGGAAGGTGGAGGCGCAAGACGTGCGGGCCGTCCGCCAGGAGGGGCGACGCGCAGAGAACAGGGAGCAAACACAACGTGCGGAACAACATCCGCCGTGGAACGGGTCCGGCTGGTTTGCCTGTGCCCATGGGACGCCCCCCGGTAGTAGCACAGCACCAACCCCAACAGCCGACCACACCCTAGCCCGTCAGCGCGCCCCCGTCAAGCCCTGTGAGAAAAAAGTACGGCGAATACTTGCCGTGAAAATGCTATCAATAGGGGAGGGCATATGAACCATCGCTCCCGGCCCCCATCCCGCGCCCTCCATTGCCGCTGAAGACACAGATGCACCTTGGCCGCATCGGGTTGGGTCCTCTACTCGGTCGGAGCCGGCAGGTGCCGGATCTTGTCGTGCGAGGCCGCGAAGTCGAACCCCGCCGGCTGGCGCGAGTCACCCACCTCCCCGCCGCGGCACACTCGGCTGCTTTCGCAGCGAGACCGGGCCGACCGGATAACGCTGCACGTCCACGTCACGTCAGAGGCCACCCGTACAGCGCGCTCTGCGCGGTCTCCGGCACGTCGATGACTGTCTCTGGACTGCCAAGCTCGCGGAACCGCCTGATCGGGCACTCCGTCTCCGACACCATGGGTCTGAGACGCAACACGAGGCTCTGACGGTCGGCGAGGATTGCCTGGGCGGGCGGCGGCGTTGAGTCCGCGAGCCGCTGCTCGAGGTAGGCCCACTGCTCCTCTGTGAGGTCGGCCGCCGGCAGCGACTTGGCCGCCAGGATGTCGTCCAGCGCGAAGGGGATCGCGCCGAGGTCGGGCCGGAAGTGCCACTGGGCGAGGAGGCACCGGGGAAGGCGTGCCCGCCCGGGCACGAAAGCCACCCGGCCCTCGGGGGTCCACGCGGCACCTACCTCCCAGATCGCGGCAGCGGCCGCAGCGAGTGATCCTACCTGATATGTGCCCTCACCAACCAAGACGCCGAGCTGAGCGATCCCCCCGTCCGCCGCCTGGCGCAATGTGCCCGGTGTGCTCACGGCCTCGGCGACCTCAGCCAGGGTCATGGGCGCGGTCTGGCCGATCCTCACGCTCCGCGCCACCGGCTGAGGGGCGGCGAGGTCTCGTGCAGCTTCCTCCCGGATCCACTCCTCTACCAGCGGGTCGGGCGGGACCGCCCACCTCTGCATCACCGCGTCGGCCGGTTCAGTCGCGGCCTGCAGCACGTCCATGATGGCGCCGGGCGGGACGAGCTGGACGGGCGCCTGCGGACGCGCCCCGATGCGGGGGGCCAGCACGAACGCCGGATCGAACGCCAGGAGCAGCCGCGTCTCTCGTGCCCCGTACCTCCTGCGCAGCTCGGCCCGCACCTGTCCCAGGTCCTGCCCCAACCCGCGCAGCAGATCGTACGCGCTGGACGCCTCTTCCCATCCCTGGACCCCATCTAGCAGAGGGAGACCTCGAGCAACGCCGGCCTGCGTGGGTGCTGGCAAGGCGTTGAGGATGGCGGCCAGCGCATCGGCCCTCCCGATGGTCGTTAGGAGCGAGTGCCAGCCCTCGCCCCCAGCGGCCCGCCGGTCATGCCGGAGCAGCACGACTCCGTCGTTCACCCCGACGAGGCCCCCCGCCTTGACGAAGAGCTCCAGCGTCTCGGCGAGGGTGCGCTCAGGGCCGGAGCCGAGGGACGAAAGGAGCGTCTCGGCGGCAGGGGCGGTGCAGACCGCGTGAACGCCGGCCCGGGCCAGAGCCTCCACGACGTCCGCCATCGAGGCACCTGTGCCGAGGCCCTGCAGTCTCGTCTGCACGAGCACGCCGCGGTATGGCTCCAGGCCCGAGTAGCCGACGAAATCGCCGCGAGCAGGCGCTTGCGCCGCAAAGAGCACGGCAGAGAGCACGAGAAGGAGCCGGACACGCACGGGATCCACAGAGCAGCCCTCCAGTGCACTCTCGGCGAGCCGAGTGGTTAGTAGACGCCAGCCTGCAGGATCTGCCCAGGAAGCGGCAGCGAGTTCTCCTGGTTGAGGCACCAGGTCTCCTCCGGCACGCCGTTGTAGATGGCCCAGACGTGGAAACACTGCTGCCACTCGAACCTCGTGCGCCAGGTGACCTGTATCAGTGGGCCGTACTCCGGGCTGAGGCTGAACGTCTTCAGAACGTCTATCTCAGGCGGTATGGTAGGGTCGCTCTGTTGGGAGTGACACCCGTCCTCGTTCCTCAGGTTCTCGCACTCCCAGCTCCGATCGGGCTGGATTCCCTCTACGAGTTTGGTGTGGATCTCGGTATCGTAGGGATATGCACCCAGGGACCTGTACAGCTGTGACCCGTATCTCTCCCAATCGTCGCAGTTGGAGGTCTCGAACGTGCAGCAATCTGGGTCGAGGGGGTCGGCCCAAGAGCCCCCAGCCAACCCGGCCACGAGCCCCAGAACGAGCAGGGCGGGCGCGGAGCGCCTCAAAGATCCGCAACGCAAAGCCATCACTCCCGTTCGGGTGTCGGCGGGGTCGGCGGCTCGAGGCCGCGACGCTCCGCTTTCGGTTGTCCTATCCGTGCACCCCCGATGGTGTCAACGCCGATTGTGGCGGCATCGCGCAGCAGGAGGCAGTAGCGGGCCGGCGGACGCGCACCCGGTTGTTGTCCGGCCTCGTCCTCCACGAGCATGTGGTCTATCGAGGCAACAACATCAAGGGCCGGGGTCGCCCGATACCTACCGGCCTCGAGCCCCGCCCACAACTCCGCCTCAGCGGTCGCCCTCGCGTTGGCTGGAGCGCGCAGTATCGACAGCTGGCCCTCTGCTTCGCGAACCGCCTCGGGGCTCCACAGGCCGGTGAGGCCCGCACCAGGCCTCGCCAGCAGCCAGATCAGGCTCGGCTTCCCCCGTTGCCTCGCTACGAGGTCCTGGAGTGCGAGCGCCGGCTCAGCGAGCTCCCTTATGAGCAGCCGCAGCCACTCGGAGGGCTCGCCTGACGCTCCGTCGGTGCCCGATGGTCTCGCGTCGCCGACGCCCAAGTGCAGGTGTGCGCCAACGAGCCTTGGGCGCGCCCAGATCGCCGCACATGCCGTCTCGAGCACTGCCTCCGGGCTCGCGTTCCGGCTGCAGACGTAGACGGCGCGGGGCTCGAGGCGCGGGTCGCACGTCCACTCCACCGCGTCCTGCCTAACACACCGCGAGACGACGTCCGCGAAGGGCACCAGCCGGCCTGCTGCCCAAGGGCCTTCGGGCTCACTGAAGCTGAGGGCCGCCACCCCGTGGAGGGGCGTCGCGAGCTTCGCCTGGGGCGGCGCGTCCACTACCGGAATGGAGAGCGACTCTAGCGGTTCGGCCCTGCCCAGGATCGCCTCCTCGACCGCAGGCTGGGGACCGGGGCCGAGCCACACTGGCGAAGGGCCCAGGCCCGCCCTTCGGACCAGATCGTTGTAGGGCACGAAGGCTGTACCCCCGCCGGCCGTCAGGGCGCCGAGACGGTCGTCGGCCTCGCCGCGCACCTCGAGCCGGAGGCGGATGGTAAGACGCAGCACCGCGCCGGCCGCGGCGTCGGCGCTGCTCCAGAAAGGGCTCGGTCTGTCGTCCGTCCGTGCCAGTTCGATGGCCACGGCCGTGGCCTCTGGACCCAGGTCGAATGGGCGCACGTAGCATCCGAGAAGGACTGCGCGCCGCGTTGCGGGATCGAGGAGCTCCAGAAGGGCCAGCAGCAGGTTGGTCCGCCTGATGCTCGAGCCGACGCCGCGCCGCTCGCGCGCCCGGGCCTCCCGCACAAAGCTCACTGCATAGCGGGAGTCTCGTGCCACGATGGTCGCCCCAGCGCACCGAAGCGCCGCCAACATCCGCGTAGTGGAGGGAGCATCGCGACCCTCCAGCAACGGCAACGCACTGGTCCTACCGAGATCCTCTTCGGTGCCGCATGCCACAACACAATCTGCCGTCTGTGCCAGCGCCGCCAGAATGTCGCGGACGGTCACCGGGCCCTCGGACCTCGCCGCGCCCCCGCCGAGGCACAAGAGCGCGAGCCACGCGACGACGAGCCGCGAATACGCGATGGTGCCCATACGGCCGGCCCGCACAGGCGTGCCGACTGGGCACGCTCGCCACCACAAGACTCCAGGCGCGCCGCGACACCGCACTCGCACCGCCTCCTTCCACTCCCGCTACGCCTCACACACTGACTCCGAACGCGCCGCCTCCGTCGTGCGCAGCGTCTCCGCGAGTCGCCGGCCGAGCGTGCGTTCGCCCAGACGGTCGGTCACGGCGGAGACCACGGCATCCATGGTCGGCAGTGCCACGAAGGCTGCCAGACTCATTCCCGCGGAGCTCCGCAGGAACCCGCGACGACTGGTGCGGGTTTCCGCATCATCGGTTGCCATGCCATCACCTCGCCTCACTATCAGCCGGCTACCGGAGCGACCGCAGTAGATCAAGCGATCCATCCAGTTGCGATGGGGCGTAGGGCGAGACCAGCAGTGGAAGACCCGAGATGTCGCCCTGGCTCAGCGCTGAGTAGACATCCGCGATCGGCGACAGCACCCCGCGCTGCTCGCCCGACACGATCAGGTAGGTCGGAGCAGGCGTCCGCAGCCGGCCGAAGGTGTCCAGCCCCGCGCGGAACATCCCCGGCCAGCCGTCGAGCCATACCGAGGCCTCGAACGCCAGGTCGCTCGCCAGGCCCTCCAGCAGCCAGGTCACCCAGTCATCGCCCGGCGTCGCGCGGTGCCGCGGCCGCCGCGCCGGCCCGGTGGCCGTCGCCATGGCGATCACTCGATCGTCCGCGCCGGCGATCTCGCGGTAGGCCCCGACCACCTCGCGAACCAGCTCGGTGAGCTGCTTCGGCCGCCACTCGAAGTAGGCCAGAAGGTACTTGTCCTGGAACTCGTCGACTCCGTAGAGCGGCAGGTCGACGGGGTCGATGTGGGCGTTACGGATGTACGCGATGCGGGCGTCATCGGAGAAGCCCAGGTAGGCGGTGCGCGAGAACTGGGCCTGCAGGTAGAGCCCGTCGAAGCCGGGGTACCGTGTCGCCAGCTCGCGCATGAGGGCCACCAGCCCCGCGCGCACCTTCGGGTGCCACATGGAGGCGTACTTCGCGTCCAGCTCGTCGGAGCAGCTCAGGCTCGAGTCCAGCTCGAGGAGTTCGGGCACGCGCTCGAATGGATTCGGGTCCTCACTGAACAGCAGCCACCAACGCAGGAGGTTGACGCCGGCGTAAGCCTTC
>JAKPQA010000220.1 GCA_029547025.1 Armatimonadota bacterium | reverse complement strand
CGAGATCCGCGACCACGAGACGGCGGACATCGCGATCCACTCGGCGCTCACGGGCCACCTGGTTCTGAGTACCCTCCACACCAATGACGCTCCCGGCGCGGTGACTCGACTCGTTGACATGGGCATCGAGCCGTTCCTGGTGGCCTCCACATTGGTGGGCGCGGTGGCGCAGCGCCTGGTGCGGGTGTTGTGCGACAACTGCAAGGAGCCGTGGGTGTTCGACGCGGGCGAGTACCCGCGTCTGGGCGATGCGGCGGCGCTGCTCGAAGGGAAGACCGTGTACCGGCCGCGGGGATGCGATCAGTGCCGGTTCTCGGGCTATCGGGGCCGCACGGCCGTATTCGAGATTCTGACCATGAGCGAGCCCGTGGAACGGCTGATCCTGCGCCGCGCCTCGACCGGGGAGATCCGGGAGCAGAGCATCAGCCAGGGCATGCGGACACTGCGGCAGGATGGCATCTCGCGCGTGATCGCCGGAGTCACGAGCGTCGAGGAGATCATCCGGGTGACCCAGGAAGAGATGGAGAACCAGAAGCCCATCGTTGTCGAAGGGGTGGCCTAGAGTGCCCAGCTTCCAGTATGTGGCGCTGGACGCCACGGGCCGCCGTGTGGTGGGCGCGGTTGAGGGAGACGACCAGCGCACGGCCGTGCGACGGCTGAAGGGGATGGGCTACTACCCCACCGAGGTCCGAGAGGCCGAGGGCCGGTCTGAGGCCGAGGGCATCCGGATGGGCCTCTTCAGCCGAGTCAGCCACGGGGATCTCACCACGTTCACGCGTCAGCTGGCCGACCTCGTGAAAGCCGGTCTTCCGATGATCCGATGCTTCGACGCGCTCATTGAGCACACGGAGAGCCCAACGCTGACCGCGATCCTGCAGAAGGTGCGAGACGATGTGTCGGGTGGCTCTTCACTCGCGGACGCGCTCGAGAAGCATCCGCGGGTGTTCCCCAAAGTCTACTCGAGCATGGTCCGAGCCGGTGAGGCCAGCGGCCAACTGGCCGAGATCCTGCGTCGCCTCGCCCTCTTCCTCGAGACCGAGCGAGAGCGACGGGTGGCCGTCCGGTCGATGCTGGCCTATCCGGTATTCGTGATCACGGTGGGCACCATCGGAGTGCTGTCGCTGGTGACGGTTGTGATCCCCCGCTTCGTCGAGATCTATGAGGAGCTGGGACAGGCGCTGCCCGGTCCGACTCAGGTTCTGGTGGCCCTGTCGGCCTTCATGCGCGGCCACTGGTGGGAGCTGTTGCTGGCGGTGGCCATCGGCCAGTGGCTGATCCGGGCGTGGCTGCGGACGCCCTTCATGCACTACCAGATTGACCGCGTGAAACTCCGTAACCGCGTGACCGGCAAGCTCACGCAGAAGTTCATCGTGGCGCGCTTCGCGCGGACCATGGCCACGCTCCTGCAGGGCGGCGTGGACGTGCTCACGGCCTTCGCCGTGGTGCGTGATGGGGTGGGTAACGAGGTGGTGGCGAGGGCCCTGGACGAGGTGCGGGGCCGGATCCGCGAGGGCGAGATGATCTCGGCTCAGCTCCGCGAGGCGGCTGTCTTCCCGGCACTGGTGCCGCACATGGTGGCGTTGGGCGAGGAGACGGGGAACGTGCACGGAGTGCTCAACTCGCTGGCCGACATGTACGACATGGAGGTCGATGCCGCCACCAAGGCGGCCATCGCCATCATGGGCCCGGCCATGATCGCCGGACTCGGGGTTGTGGTGTTCTTCATCATCTCGGCCATGTTGTTGCCGATCTTCCAGATGAAGGTCGGAATGTGAGACGTGTTGGGGGACGGGGTAATGGCTCAGGAAGTGACCAGACGCATGGCGCGGACAGACCGCCGGGCCCAGGCCAGCCGGCACGCGCGGGGTTTCACGATCACGGAGCTCATCGTGGTCATGATCATCATCGTGCTGCTGGCGGGACTGGCCGTGAAGTACGTCCCGGACCGGATCGACGAAGCCAAGAAGTCTCGAACCATCGCCGATCTGGCGGAGGCGCAGGATTCGCTGGAGCAGTACCGGCTCCACGTGGGAGACTACCCGACCCAGGACCAGGGGCTCCAGGCGCTTGTTGAGGCTCCGAGCGGGGGCAGCGAGTCCACGGGAAGCTGGCGTGGGCCGTACCTCAAGAAGGTGCCCAAGGACGGTTGGGGCCGCGACCTGATCTACGTCCGCGGCGGCGATGGCGAAGGCTTCGAGATCATCTCCTATGGCAAAGACGGCAAAGAGGGCGGCGAGGGGTTCAACGCGGACATCAGCAGCCTCAAGGACCTCCAGTAGACGGCCCCGCGAGAGGGCTTGGGGCGGCTTCACCATCGCCGAGCTCCTGGTGGTGATGGTGCTGATCGCCGTGCTGGCGGGTATGGCCATGCCCTCATTCATGAGCGGCATGCGCGAGGAGCGGCTCCGGAGCGGCTGCCGGAATCTGGTGTCGGCATGCCGCGTGGCGCGGAGCCGCGCCGTGACTCGAGCCCGACCGGTCCGGGTGATGCTGGATGCCCACCAGCACGTCTACTCGTTGGCCGAGCTCGTCGACCCTGACGAAGAGGCCGAACGGAGAGGACAGCCACTCGGGCCCGGTGGCGGGAGCGTGACTCCCGAGCCCACGCGGGAGTGGATCCCGGTGCAAAGCCACATGGGGCGAGAGCGCAAGCTTCCCACTGGTATCACGTTCTCGTATGTCGGCGGACGCCCCGACCAGGAGGACACCGAGCGCCGGTCGACGCGCGATGAGGAGCTCGGGTCGACGCGGAACCCGGGGACCGACTGGGTGGAGTTCTACCCCGACGGCACCGCCGAGGACACGTACATTGAGCTCACCAACACTGCGGACAACGCCCTGTGGGTGCATGTGGACCCGATCACTGGCGTTCCCCAGTTCCTGAGCAAGGAGGAGATCTCCCGGTTGTTGGCCACCACCTCAAGTGGCGCAGCGACCGGGGCGTCTCAATAGCCCATGGCTGCGCGGCGCCGTGATAGTGCAGGCTTTACCCTGCTGGAACTGGTTGTGGCGACGGCCATCCTGGCGATCGGCCTGGTGGCCCTGACCCAGGTGTTCAGTCGTGGGTTACGCTCGACCGGTTCGTCGGAGCGGGTGGTCACGGCCACGTTGATCGCTCGGCTGAAGCTCGCCGAGATGGACGAGATGACCGAACTGACCAATGGGGCCGAGTCGGGCGATGTGGCGGAGCCCTACAAGGGCTACACCTGGGACACCGAGATCGAGGACGTTCCGCAGGGCAAGAACCTCAAACGTGTGCGCGTTCGCATCGGCTGGACCGAGGCCGGGCTGCCCAGGGACGTGAGCCTCGAGACGGTGTTGTTCAAGCCCCCTGCCGAGGAGGAAGCGGGACAGGAGGAGGAGGAGGAAGCCGGGGGGCAGACGGGTGCGTTGGGCGCCGCGGGCACGGGCGACTTCCCGGCCGGCGGCATGGGCACGGGGACGGGCATGGGTGGCGGCGGCATTCCCTCAGGGCTCGGCGACTTCTTCAGCTCGGTCGGCGGCCGCACCAACACCCCCGTGGGCCGCAGGGGGGTGAGCCGATGACCCCCGTTCGTCGTCGTGCGCGCTCGGGCTTCAGTCTGATCGAGGTGATGGTCGTCTCGATCTTGCTGGTGGTCGTGATGGGCGGCGTGTACGCCACCTTTCGGACCGGCCGCAACGCCACTCAGATTGTGGATCGCCGGGGCGAGATGACCCAGACCGCACGGGCCCTCATCGACCAGATCGCCGCCGAGCTGTCCTCCATCTACATCGAGCCCGAAGCCCAGCAGGCCCAGAGCGTGTCCAGCACGAGCACCGAGGGAGCCGCGGAAGCCGGCGCGGAGGCGGCGACCACGGCGGGGCCCTCGGACGCACGGGCTGCTGGCGAGGATGACTTCGCGGTTCCTGCCACGTCCGGCGAGGCTGAGAAGCCGGCCGAGGAGGCGACACCTCCCCTGGTGGGTACCAACGGGCCACCCGGCCTGGAGGAGGCCGACGAGATCGAGTTTGACACGGTGGCAGGACCCAGGCGCAGAGGGACGCAGCCGCCCACGGCCATCGTGCGAGTCCGCTACTACCTTGACCTCGACGACGCAACGCCCGAGCAGGGACTCATGCGGTCCGAGGACCGGTACCTCGATCTGGCTGAGGACTCGACCCGATCGGGGATCACCGAACAGCTCTCGCCTCTGGTGCGAAGTCTCAGCTTCCGCTACTACGACTCCACCAACGAGGAGTGGACGGATGAGTGGGAGGACGAGACGGCACCCGTGTCCGTCGAGGTCACGCTCTCGGTGGCGGATGCGGCCGGGGTTGAGGATCCCGTGATCGTTTCGGCCGTGGTGAACCTGAAGACCGTGGGCGTGAAGGCGCCGGGCGAGGCTCTGGCCGGGAGAGAGTCGGAGCCGAGCACCTCCACGACGACCGGCGAGCCCACGGGCGGCGCCCCACCAAGTGGCTTCTTCCCCGATGCCGGGGCGGGCTTCATGGGCGGCGTGGACGGTGGTCCGCCGGCGGGGTTCTTCGACGGCGGCGGTGCCGGCGGCGTAGGAGGCGGCACGGGCACTGGCGGAGGCGTCCCGTCCGATCTCTTTGAGGGGGCGAGGTAGCCATGCGAGCTCGCCAGAACCGCCACAGCCGAGGGGTTGCGCTGGCCGTGACCCTGTGGGTTCTGGCCATCTTGGGCATGGTCGCGGCCACCTACGCGCTGACGGTGCAGACGAACACGCACCTGTCGGCCAACTTCTCGGACGAGCTGGTGGCTCTCGGCCTGGCACGGGCGGGCCTGGAGATCACGCTGGCACGGCTCATCGAGGGCCACCACCAGTACACGGGCGCCGAGACCGGATGGGATGACCGCACTTCCGAAGAGGACGAGATAGACTTCGACCGCGGGACCTACCGTGTGAGGATCTTCGACGAGGGCGGAAAGCTGGACGTGAACCGAGCCACAGAGGAGCAGTGGGGGCTGCTCCTCGACGATGAGCGGCTCGCCGCCGCCGTCATGGACTGGATCGACGAAGACGACGAGACGCGCCCGGATGGCTGCGAGTCGTTCTACTACCAGGGCCTGACGCCGTCGTACTCGGCCCGAAACGGCGCGGTGACCAGCGTCGAAGAGCTGGGGCTTGTCCGCGGGATGACCCTCGAGAAGCTCTGGGGTGATGCGGGACTGCTCAACGTTCCCCGCCGCTCGGGCGAGGTCCGCGGACTGGTTGACCTCCTGACCGTGACGAGCATCGACAGCAACCTGGACTCCGAGGGCGAAAAGCGCGTCAACATCAACACAGCGGACCAGCAGGCACTCTCGGAAGCCCTGGGCGAGTACCTGTCTGAGGAGCAGATCCAGGCCATCATCGCGTACCGCGACGAGCACGGCAGACGCAGCGCGCCCACGGGCGGTGGCAGCGGCGCGCCCGTCAGTCCCACCGTCCCGGGCTTGCCCAGCGCCCCGACCGAGCCCACCGGCCGCGCGACCGGACGACAGGTTCCCTCGGATGACATGCCCACTGGCGCGGGGTCGATACCCTCCGACCTTGACATGCCTGACATGCAAACCGGACTGCCGTCTGAGCTACTCCAGTTCGGCGGGGAGCAGCCGGCGCCGGTTACACCGGCGCCCACCACCGGGCGCGAGGCCGAGCAGGAGCAAGCCTTCGCGTCACTGGCAGACCTTCTCAGTGTCGAGGGGATCACCACGGATGACCTGAGCCGCATTGCAGACCGGGTGACCACGACCGATGAGGGAATCCGATATGGGCTGGTGAACATCAACACGGCACCCGTCGAGGTCTTGGCGGCAGTGGCCGGATTGAACGAGAACCTGGCTGAAGAGATCGTGCGATGGCGTCAGAGCCAGGGCGCTTTCGCGAACATCGCCCAGCTCCTCGAGATCGATGGCATCAACCAAGAGGTCTTCTCTGAGATCGCCGGCGCGTTGACAGTCCGATCGTACGTCTTCACCATCGAAGCGCTGGGCCAGGTGCCCCAGTCGGGCATCGTGAAGCTGATCCGCTGTACTGTCGACGTATCGGGGGACCAGCCGAACATACTGCGTTACGCGGAGCGGTGAACCGTGGGCAGAGCCAAGTCGAGCATGGGGGTCGATCTGGGCTCCCAGTCCATCAAGGTGGTCCAGATACGGCGCGTGGGGCGTGATTACCGCATCGACCACGCCGCCATCATCCCGGTGCGCCGCTCCGCCGACGACCCTTATAGCGTCGAACAGCCAGACCTGCTGCTCCGCGGTCACGTGGCCACAGCCGGACTGAGACCAGGTGCCACGGTCTGCAGTGTCGATCGAGGCCAGTCCACCGTCCGGTCGGTTCGGCTTCCGGTGTCCAGACCAGCCGACCTGGACCAGATGGTCCGCTATGAGGCCGAAACCTTGGTGCCGTTTCCGATCGACTCGGTGCAGCTTGGGTATGCCTCATCCGGGGCGCATGGCGACCTGGCCGATGTCGTGATTGCGGCATGTCCGGTGGAGAGCCTCCAGGGCCGGATGGGCTTCTTCGCGAGCGCGGGGGTGGCGCCCACCGAGCTGGCGGTGTCGAGCCTGGCCCTCTACAACTGCCTCATGGCCGCCATGCCCGAACGGAGGATGGCGACGCAGTTGGTGGTCGACCTCGGCGCGCGCTGCACCGAGGTTCTGGTGGTGGCCGAGGGCGCTTTGGTCACATCGCTCTCGCTCCGGCATGGAGGCGACGGGCTGACCGAAAGCCTGGCGGAAGACCTGAAGATGGATCCGCACGAGGCGGAGAACCACAAACGGACGCATGAGATACCGTTTGACCCGGAGACGGGCCTCCCGCCCGCGGACATGCCCGCCACGCGTGCCTGGCTGACTCGGCTGTTCGAGCAGCTCCGGCGCGTGATCGACGCACACCACCAGGACGGAACCAAGCCGCGCATCGAGTCGGTCGTGCTCTGCGGCCAGGGCGCGGAGATGCCGGGCATCACTGCCGCACTGGGCGCCGGACTGCAGCTGCCGGTCACGGTTCTCGATCCGCTCGCGTCGCTGCCCATCGATGACCATGCCGTAACGGCGCGGCACGGACCCGCCTTCGCCAACGCCGTAGGACTCGCGCTGCAGGGGCTGGGCGAGGCGGCGCTGCAGGTGAACCTGCGCCCGGCGGACGTGTCAGCTCGGGGTCCGGTGTCGATGTCCCGCGTGTGGGTGCTAGCGTGGGTGGCCTTTCTCACTCTGCTGGCCGTGACATGCGCGACGGTGAACTCGGGCCTCCAACGCGACAAGGAGAGGCTCGAGCGTCTGGAAAACCGCATCGCGCGGCTGGACCTGACGGGACGCGGTGACGAGAGCGCATCGTTGGCCGATCTGGAGCAGTACCGGCAGATCGCCGCCCGGGTACAGGATCCGTCGGCCGACTGGTTTGGGCTGTTCGGCGAGATGTGTGATGTCCTGCCACCCGACCTAAGCCTGCGCACCTGGACATGTGAGCGCGGCAAGGAGGTCACGCTGCGGGGACGCGCGCTCTCAAATGCCGCAGTGGCCGATGCCGTGGATGCGCTGCGGGGACTGGATCGTTTCACGTCGGTCCGCCCCACACACTCGAGCGCCGTCAAGGTCTCTGGCCGCACCGTCTATGACTTCGAAATCCGCGCGGAGCTTCCCAAGCCCGAGAAGTCCAAGACGGCGAACACCAGAGAAGCGAACAGGAGTACGTGAGCCCATGAACACCCGCGAGAGGAACCTCGTCAACGTCGCCGCCATGGTCGCGGTGTTCGTGCTCGCCTTCCTGTTCCTGCTGGACCCGATGCTCAAAGCACGGCGCGAGGCGCGAGATGACATCCGCAAGGCCGAGCGCAGGCTGGAGAGTCTGGAGAAGAATGGCCTGGGTTCGTCGGAGGGCCGCGAGCTGGCCCGCCTGCGGGGCATGGTTGGCGTGGGACGGGAGGGGCAGGCGGAGACGCAGAGCACTCGGATCCTGCGCTCGGTCGAGAACGCCTGCATCCAGGCCCAGGCCATACCCCTCAACATCGTGCCACTCGACAGCAGCGAGGAAGCGGGTCTGATCCGCCATCCGGTCGAGGTCCAGGCCAAGGGGACACTGCAGGCCGTGTTCCAGATGTTGGCCAACCTGTCTGAAGTGCGCCCCGCGGTGGGTATCGAGCGGCTGAACATGGAGTACGACGAGAAGACGGATCTGCTGACCGTGCAGCTGGTGGTCGCCTCCTTTACGCCCAAAACGCAGACCACGGCCGAGGGGAAGCCGTCCGCCAAGTCGTGAGATCTCCGCGGCCGCGCATGAGAAGAGCGCCCGCAGCATCTGCCAGGGACTGCGAGCGAGAAGGGGGGCGCGTATGACCTTCGAACGAGGCGCGGCCCTGGTGGGGGTGCTGGCCGTCGCGGTACTGGTAGGCTACGGGTCCTACCGTGTCCGCATGTCTTTGGAGGCCAAGCCGTCGCCTGAGGCCGCGCTCGCCGAGGCGCCGGCCCGGCCCCAGTCCGATACGGGGACCACCGGGTTTCCGGTCGTCCGGGCGCCCCGCAACCTGTTCCAGCCTCTGCGGCTCCAGGCCCCGCGGAGCAAGGAGCAGGCGGCGGTCTCCGCGCCTCCGACCAGTCCCCCGGTCTCAGGCGGATGGTACCCACCCTATACGATGCCGTACATCCCGCCGGCCTACGGGGGCGGGTTCGTGCCAGCCTCAGGGCTACCGGGGTCCAGTGGTGCGCAGGCGCCTCCGGGTGAGCCCAGTCCGGCCGGACCCGAGCCGGAAGGGCCCAGACCTCCGCAGCCGGACGCGGCCGAGATCGCGGTGACAGCCGTGTCGACGGGGCCTTCTGGTCCTCGGGTGCTAGTGGAGAACCTGCAGACACACCGTTCGCAGTGGGTCAGCTCAGGCGGTACCGCATTTGGCTACACGCTGGAGCGTGCCACGGGCAAGGGTGGGCTGTTCCGCAAGGGCGGTCGCTACTATGCGCTCGGGTTGGGCGACGGCAAATCCGGCAACCCGGTGCCGTCGGCCAGTCAGCCGACGGCACCGCCGGCCGAGGGCGCGCCCACGCCTGGAGCGCCGGCAGTCCGTCCGGCACCCAGCCCACCGCCGGCGGCCGCGACACCATGACCGAACTCACGGCCCCACGGACGGGGCCTGCCAGGGGCGAGTCTAGGCCAGAAGACGCAGGGAGTCAGACGTGAGCCGAACAGACAGAACCCATAGCCCAGCCCCACCGCTGGTGCTCCACTCCGGTCCCGGCGCGAGGGCCTCGGCCGGCCGGCCGAGGCGGGCGCGCGGGCACGCCCGCTCGGCCCTCGCCGTGCTCGTGCTGCTGGCGCTACCGTTGTGGGC
Source organism: Armatimonadota bacterium (assembly GCA_029547025.1). Classification (GTDB taxonomy): domain Bacteria; phylum Armatimonadota; class Zipacnadia; order UBA1398; family JAKPQA01; genus JAKPQA01. The sequence goes on along the minus strand of JAKPQA010000220.1, from coordinate 35,388 downwards.
GCAAGCCCCGCCGCCGCCCACGGCTCCGGTCACGCCCCCCGCGCCCGGGGCGGCTCCGGGCATACCGGGGGCCCCGCAGCCGGGTGGCGCACCGGGAGCACCGGGAGCGCCGGCCACTCCGGGCACGCCCGGTGGCGAGGGTGCGAAGACCGAGGGGGGCGAGAAGAAGGAAGAAGAGAAGAAGACACCGCCCAACTATGGGTTCAGCGCGGAGGAGCTGCCCGAGGACGTCAAGGCCAAGCTCGACACGATCATGCCCAAAGGCGAACCCACGCCCGAGGGCACCGTGTCGATGAGCTTCCGCAATGCCGAGGTCGCCGACTTCCTGCAGTTCCTGTCGGACCACACGGGCTACATCTTCATCCCACATACGGATCTCGCCGGTCAGGTGACCATTACATGCCCGATGCCGGTTCCCGTGGATATGGCGCTCCGGATTCTCGAGTCGTGGCTGGCGGTTCGCGGCTATGGGATGTCCGTGGATCCGGGCACGAAAATCGTCCGGATCGAGCCCTACGCGCGGGCCCGCACCCGGCGTACCGGAGTGGGGCAGGGGTTGGATCTGGCCAAGATCGGTGACGGAAACGGCTACGTGACTCAGGTCATACAGCTCATGAACACCGATGCCGGCAAGGTCAAGGACCTGATCGCTCCCCTGGTCGACAGCGAGGCCGCGGTGCTGACCGCCTCGTCGGAGCTCAACGCCATCGTGATCACCGACACGGCCGATAACGTGCGCCGCATCGTCTCGGTGGTGGCAGCGCTCGAGGAGACGGAGACCACTGAGGTCCAGAAGGTCGAGGTCATCCCGCTGGAATACGCCGATGCTCGCGTGACGGCCCAGCTCCTGACGCAGCTGTTCCAGCAGCCTCAGATATCCCAGCAGCAGATCCAACAGATGATCCAGCGGGCGGGCGGCGACCCGTCGAAGGTGAAGATCCCGGGGCAGGGACTCATCGGGCTCAAGGGCCAGGTGAAGGTCGTCTACGACGAACGCACCAACGCATTGGTGATCCTGGCGGCGGAGGAGAAGCTGGCGCTGATCCGGGACATCGTCAAGGAGATCAATCACAGCACGGCCTCGGAGATCGAGTACCGCGTGTTCGATCTCGCACACGCCGATGCGGTGCAGACGGCCGAGGTGCTCAACGAGCTCTTCGAGCAGCCCCGGGGGGGCGTCAGCAACCGCCGGTCGCTGCTTGGGGGATTCGCCTTCGGGTTCGGCTTCGGGCCACGGCGTGAGGGAGCCGAGAGCTACGGCCTGAAGGAGAACGTGGTCACGGCCGACATCCGCACCAACCAGCTCATCGTCACGGCCTCGAAGGAAAACATGCCGATCTTCGAGGAGCTGGTGAGGGAGCTGGACTCCGAGAAGGCCCTGTCCGGGCTAACCAAGACGTACAAGCTCAAGAACGCGCGTGCCGAGAACGTGGCGGAGACGCTGAGCAATGCTCTCCGTGGCCGGCGAACCTTTGGGGGCTTCCTCGGCTTCCTGTTCGGCTCTCGGAACCGCCAGGGCACTCCTCTGCAGCAACTCGAGGACATCCAGGTCACGTCGGAGACCAACACCAACCAGATCATCGTCACGGCGCCGCCCCAGGCTTTCCCGCTGATGGACCAGCTCATCGAACGGCTGGACCAACGGGTGCCACAGGTGTTCATCCGGGTGCTGATCGCGGACATCACGCTGAGCAAGGACGAGGAGTTCGGCGTCGAGTGGAACTGGTTCGTGCCCAACACCGGTGGCACCGTGGGAACCACGGGCAGCGTTGGCTTCACCGATCCGCCCCAGGACGGCATCCGGTGGGGCTTCATCTCACAAAACATCCAGGCGTTCATCTCGGCGCTTCACAGCCGGGGCAACGTGGAGATCATCTCGACCCCGCTAATCATGACGCAGGACAACGTCATGGGCCGGATTCGCGTCGGACGCCGCATCCCCGTTCTTGGCGGAGAGAGTGAGAGCAGCAGCGGGCGGATCACCAATAGCGTGGAGTACCAGGATGTCTTCATCGACCTCCGGGTGACACCGCGCGTGACCGATTCGGGCTTCGTGTCCATGGAGATCGACCAGTCCATCGACGATGTGGGGGAGAGCAGCGACCTGGGGAACCCCATCATCATCGCGCGGCAGGCATCAACGCGGCTGCTGGTCAAGGACACGCAGACCGTGGTCCTGGGGGGCATCATCAGCGAGGCGACACGGAAGCAGGTCCGCCGTGTACCGGTCATCGACAAGATCCCCCTCATCGGCCCGCTGTTTCGCAGCAAGCGCGAGGAGGTCCGGCGCAGCGAGCTCATGGTGTTCCTGACGCCCTACATCGTCACAAACGAACGAGATGCCGCGGACATCACGGCGGGGGAGGCGGGCAAGCTGACGACACCCCTGGACCTGGATACCGCGGTGCCCGACACGACCCGTTGGGACAGCCCCACACGGTCGGACGCCGCATCGGAGGCCGAGGCATTCCGGCGCGGTGAGACGGCCAAGGGGGGTGAGGCCAGATGACGCGCCGCATCGTGTTGCTGCTCATCGTGCTGGCTCTGTGTGCCGCAGCCCAGTCGCAGGGCCCCCCGGGGCCGGGGAACGATCCCGCCAAGGGGCTGGCCGCCCCCGCCCCAGGGCGCACGGGCACCCGCAACGGTGGCCCGGAAGGTGCGCCCGTCGGACCTGCCGAGGGAGCGGAACCGGCTCGAGCCCAAGAGCGCCCCAACCTGCGGGGTGTCGACCTCACGGGTGTCGAGCTGCCGCCCGAGCTGCAGGGCGTGGCCCCGGACGTGGCGGCGGAACTGCTCAAGATCTGGCCCAAGAAGCCGCCACCGCCCGACGGGAAGTTCTCCATGAGCTTCCGCATGGCCGAGATCCAGGACTTCCTGCAGTTCATGGCCGACAGTACGGGCTATGTGTTCCTCGTGCCCCCCGAGCTGACCGGCAAGGTCACCATCACCACCCAGGTGGATGTGGCCGCCGATGCCGCATTCCACATTCTGGACGCCTGGCTGTCCGTCAAGGGCTTCGGGATGACCCGGGATGACGCCGCGAAGCTCGTGATCGTCGAGACGACCAAGCGGGCCAAGACGCGCGGCTCGGAGCTGGGCACCGGGCTGGATCCCGATGCCGTGCCCGAGGGCGACCAGTACGTGACACACCTGGCGCTCCTGAAGACCATCGATGCCCAGGCGGCCGTCGACCTCCTGAAACCGCTGGTGGACGAGCAGGCGGGCATCGTGAGCGCCTCCGGCGATCTGAACGCCATCGTCATCAGCGACGCGGCCAGCAACGTACGACGACTGGTCACCGTGCTCTCGCTCCTCGAGAGGGAAGTCGATCAAACCGAGGTGCACACGGTGGCGGTGGTGCGGCTTCAGAACGCCGATGCCGGCTCCGTCGCCAACATGCTGACCCAGCTGTTCCAGACGGGGATGTCCTCCGAGCAGATGGAGGCGGCCATGAGGCGGGGGATGCCTCCGCCCGAGGCCGGCGGCATGGAGATCCCGGGCAGCACTCTCGTGGGCCTTCGGGGCCAGGTTCGGGTGGCCGCCGACGCACGCACCAACTCGGTTATCGTCCTCGCCTCGGCCGAGAAGATCGACATGGTGAAGACTATCCTGGCCAAGCTCGATGATGTGACGGGCCGCGAGGTCATTCACAAGGTGTTCACGATCGAGAATGCCGACCCTGCCGATGTTGTCGAGTCGCTCAATGAGCTGTGGGAGCAGCCCCGCGGCGTGGTGAGCAGCCGCAGTTCGCCCTTCTCGGGCTTCATGTCGCGGATGCTCATGCGTGAGGGCAAGGCGTTCTACGGACTCAAGGAGAACGTGGCGATTGCAGACACGCGAACCAGCAAGATCGTGGTGACAGCTTCGCCCGAGAACATGCCGGTCTTCGAGGCCATGGTCAAGGCCCTGGACCGCCCCAAGCCCCTCCAGAGCCTCACGCGCGTGTTCCGGCTGCGGAATGCCGACGCCGAGGCCGTGGCCACGGCCATCAACGACGCACTCCAGGGCCGGCAGGGCGGTCGCGGGTTCCTGACCATGCTGTTTGGCGGGACGGCGAACTCAGGCACGCCGCTGGATCCGCTGCGTCAGGTTACTGCCACGGCCGAGACCATCACGAACCAGGTGATCGTGACCGCATTGCCCCAGGCCTTCCCGGTCGTTGAGCGCATGATCAACGACCTCGACAAGCGCGTGCCCCAGGTGTTCGTGCGAGTCATCATCGCCGACGTCACGCTCAGCAACTCAGAGACGTACGGGGTCGAGTGGAACTGGTTCGCGCCCAACGTCGGGGGCGATGCGGGAACCTCGGGCGATGTGAGCTGGACGGCCACCGATCCCCTCTCGAGCCGTGATGGCCTGCGCTGGGGCGTCGTGTCCGAGTCCATCCAGGCTTACCTCTCGGCGGTGAAAAGCAAGGGCAACGTCCGGATCATCTCAACACCGCACATCATGACGCTCGACAACCAGTGGGGCTCCATCGAGATCGGGGAGCGGATTCCCGTCCTCACCGGGATCAGTGAGAGCACCAGTGGCCGGATCACCCAGCAAATCGAGTACCAGGAGGCTACCATCGGCCTCTACGTCATGCCGCAGGTAGGCGAAAGCGGCTTCATCTCGCTCCGGCTATACCAGCGCATCGACGATGTTGAGCGCGGCCGGGGCGATGCGAACACACCCGCGGGGCAGCCCACCTTCATCCAGCGCCGCGCCACGAGCACCGTGCTCGTGCGCGATGGGCAGACGGTCATCATCGGCGGCATCCTCCAGCAGGCGAAGCGCAAGGTCGTCGACAAAGTACCGATCCTGAGCGAGATCCCTCTCCTCGGCAACCTGTTCCGGCACAAGCGTGAGGAGAAGGGCAAGACGGAGCTGATGGTCTTCCTCACCCCCTATGTGGTGCTCGACGAGGACGACGCGGCGCGGCACACACGGGAAGAGGCGGACCAGATGCGGGTGAACGTGCCGGGCATGGACACGTCGGCCAAGAAGGAAACCCGCTGGGACAAAGAGGCTCCCGGCGAGGCCATACCCCCGTCGGCACCGGGCGCGCCCGCCGCGCCGGAGGCGGAGCCGTCGGCCCTACAGCCCGCCCCGGAACCCACCTCAGAGACGGTCCCGGCCTTCCGCCGGCCCGGCGACCGGTTGGCGTGGCGGGAGGCGGGCTAGAACCCGGGCGGCCGCCTGGCCGTCCGTTGAGGTCCCGAGGCCGCGGGAGAGGCTAGCCCGAACCGCCGCGACGCGGCAGGAGCTTCCGCGCCAGCACACGGCCCAGCGCGACTCCCTCTTCAACGCGGAACACCGTCACGCCAACGGCCAGACCGGCCAGGCCGGTGGCAATGGGCACCAGGGCCGCCGCGGCCTGGCGAGCGAGATCGCGGCTGACCGGCCACGCGCCATCGAGCGCGAGCTGTCCCGCCAGCGCGGCAGCCGCAGTGACGACCGAGGCCAACAGGCACCGGGCCATCGAGGGCAAAGAGTCGGCCAACGCGCCGCGGGCCAGCGGACGACGCCCCAGCAGGCACCACATCCCCGCGGCAACCAGGATCGCGGAGACCGACAGCGCCAGGCACAGGCCCTCAACGCCCATGACCGGCTGCAGCGCAGCTCCAAGGCCCAGCGCGACACCGACCCCCGCAACGCCGGCGTACACGGGGGTGCGCGAGTCGTTCAGGGCATAGAAGCCGCGAATGAGCACCTGCTGCGCCGACATCCCGATCACGCCGGGCGCATAGAACAGAAGGGCCGAGGCCGTGGCATCCACGTCGGCCGGCGAGAACTTCCCATGCCCGAACAAGATGTCCACCGCCGCGCGGCGCGCGACCATGAGAATCGCCATGGAGGGAATCGTAAGAAACATGACGCGTCGCAGCGCCTCGCCCAGGGCGCGGCGGTACCCGTGGGCGTCCGTGCGGGCCGCGGCCGACGCAATGGTCGGGTAGGCCGCCATGGCGGCGCCCATGGCAAATACGCCCACGGGCAGCATCACGATCCGGTACGCGTTCTCGAAATAGGTCGGACCCTCAGCCGAGACCTGGCCCGACAGCGCGCGGGCCACCAGCATGTTGATGTGAATGACCGACAGGCCGAGCGTTACGGGAGCCATGAACAGGAACACGCGCCGAAGACCAGGGTCAGTGAAGTCCAGATTGGGCCGAAACCGGGCGCCCTTGCGAACCAGCACCGGGATCTGGATCACCCACTGGCCGACGAACGCGCCGAGGGGCACGGTGAGGGCTGGCCCCTTCACCCCCAAGTGCTCACCGAGGAGCATGATGCCACCGATGACCACCAGGTTGTAGACCGTCGGCCCAACCGCCGGGGCCCAGAAGTGTTGGTAGGAGTTGAGCACCCCCATGAACAGCCCGCCGGTCACAAAGAAGACCTGAGCGGGCATCATAATCCGGGTCATCTCGACCCACGCTCGCTGGTGTTCCGGCGCGAACTCGGAGGACGGCACAAACACCTCGACCAGGCAGGGCACGAGCAGGATCATGGCCCCGACGAGCAAGACCAGTCCAAGCAGCAGGGCAGTGAGAATCGCTGAAAAGGACCGCCAGGCCTTGTCCTCCTCGCCCTTGGCGATATGCTCGCTGAAGAAGGGCACCAGCGCGCTAGCCACAACGCCACCGCCGATGAGCATGTTGACCAGGTCAGGCAGGCCGAAGGCCTGGTTGTAGGCACTGGTCATGCCCGATGCGCCAAAGCGGTAACTGAACGCCACCACACGCGCCATGCCCGAGATGCGGCTGACGAAGATGGCGCCGATGAGAATGAGACTGGCGATAACCACCTGTCGCCGCGCCGATGAGGTAGACGACTCGGGGGCTTCGGGGTCTGGCGGTGGCGACATGCTCAGGGAACGCTCCCACACCTGGCCGGCAGGCCGCGCGATTGTAGCAAGGCACCTTGCGGAGTGTCAACGTGCTCGCTATAATGCCCACTTGTCCCCGGAGCACCTTCGGTCAGGCTCGAGGCAAGCTGCTCCACCGGCAGGGCAGGGGGCGCCTATTCGTCGCTCGTCACTCGCGTGGCTCCGTGATCGCCTGCCAGGCCGGAGCCCCGAAGCGGCCGTTGCTCGAGAGAAGGACCGATAATGCCACTCAAGGGAACCGCACTCAAGCGCTGGAAGATCGAGACCCGCAATCGCCGCCGCAACCAGGCGGTGAAGACCGAGCTCAAGACGCGCATCAAGAAGGCACGGACGGCCGTCGCCAGCGGCGACGAGACCGCGGCCGAGGCGCTGAAACTCGCCCTGCGCAAGCTCGACAAGGCCGCCACCAAGGGCGTCATCCACAAGCGAAACGCCGCCCGCCGCAAGTCGGTGCTCCAGCGCCTGTACAACAAGGCACAGCAGCAGCCTGCGAGCGAGACAGGCGCCGAGTAGGCGCCCGTTCGCGGCCTAGGCTCCCTCGCCCAGACCCAGGGCCCGGCACAGCTCCTGACCGAACTCCTCGGCCGCATCTGGGCCATCGCCAGTGATGATGCGGCCGTCGACCGCCACATGGGTGCTCGGGGGAGCGAGCCTCGCGCCGCGCTTCGAGAGCTCGTCGCGACAGTCGGCCCATACCACGGCCTGCTTGCCCTCGAGCACGCCCGCGCGGGCCAGAGTTACGGGCGCGATGCAGATGGCCGCCAGGACCTTACCGGACTCGACGGTGCCCCGGCACAGGTCATGGGCCACCTTCGAGTCCCAGTAGTCCTGGGCTCCGGTCCCACCGACGAAGACGATGGCGTCGTAGTCGCCGGGCGAGATCTCGTCGATGGTGCGGCCTGCCTGGACCGTGGCACCCTTCATCCCCTTGGCCTCGCCGAGGGCCGTCGAGACCACGTCAACGCGGGCACCCGCCTTCTCAAGGGCCTGTTTGGGCGCGAGGAGTTCCTCGTCGCGAAACCGGCTATGGGCGATGATCATGGCGACCGTGGGTTGCGATCCCCCGGTGTGGGCCGCCCTCGGGACGGGAGTGCCGGCCTCGGCCGGGCCGGGGCCAGCGGACGGCGGCGCGGGTTCCTCCCGCTTGGCACAGCTGGTGAGCATCGCGAGCACACCCGTGGCGAGCAAGCAGCGAACCATGGGTCACACCTCCGGGACAGCGAGAACCATGCGCTACCCCACGACGTTATCACCAAGGCGGCATGGTGTGAAGACGCTCGCCACCATCTGGCCCACGTCGGGCGGAGTGCTGACCCCGGGGGACCGGTAAGTGATGGACGACCCGATCCGCCGCATCCGGCTCAGTATCGACGGCGCCGTTCAGGGCGTGGGATTCCGCTTCTTCATCAGCCGCCATGCCCAGGATCTCGGGCTGTGTGGCTACGTGCGGAACATGCCCGACGGCAGTGTCGAGATCGTGGCCGAGGGCGCCATGAGCCGTCTGCGCCAGCTGGCCGAGCGCGCGGAGCGCGGTCCCTCCATGTCGAGGGTCACCGACGTCGACCTCGAGTGGGGACCAGCCACCGGAGAGTTCAGCGGGTTCGACATCCGTCGCGGCCCCCTGGGGCGCTAGTCACGGCCGAATGGCCCCCCGGATGGCCGCGATGAGCACTTCGGCCGGCGGCCGGACCAGGCACACCCGCTTGATGACACCGTCGGCGCCGATCGCCACCACCGCCGGTGTCTCACCCACTGCATAGTCCGCCCAGGCCGCGGCACTACCCGGCGCGCCCTCGATAACCGTGAGCACGTTGGCGTCTTCCGCGAACGCCTTCTTAACATGGGCCAGCAGCTCGGCAACTTCGGATGCCTGGACGTCGCGAGCCCTCTGGAAAAACACGACCGTGGGCCGTTCGGACTGGAGCGCGTACGAGAGGATCTCGGTGCTCGCGACCGCACGCTTGCCCACCAGTTCGGCGCTACCCTCGGGGGTCTCGCCCTCGCCGAGGAGCTGGGCCGCGGGCGGCGGCGCCGGGGCCGCGAGCAGCGCCTCCAGGCACGCGGCCACCTCGCCCTCAGACGCGACACGTGGGAACACATGGCGCACCGCGCCCCCCGAGTCGGCGATGACCAGAACGGGAACGGCGCGCACGCCAAACTCGGAAAAGGCCGCGACGGCCTCCGGCGTGCCGTCGCGCACGAGCTCAATAGCCACCGACGCGCCCCACCGCTGCCGCAGGCGCTCGAGAACCTGAACCTGCTCCCGACTGTAGCGGCCCCAGTCGGCGTGGAACAACAGGGCCACGGGCCGGCCCGCCGCGACGGCTTGCGCCACGGCCGGAGTCACCAGAGGCAGGGCCCGCCCCGTGAGCTGCTCCACGGGCGTGCCTGGCCGCGCCGGACTCGCCCCCGGCGCCGTCGCGGGCGGCGGCGCCACCCCTCCGGCGGCCAGAACCCGATCGAGGGCTGTGGCAAGCGCCTCGGCCGTGACCGGCCCCTCGAACACCGTCGCGATGCGCCCATCGGACCCGATCACACACAGGCTCGGAATGCGCTTCACGCGGTAATCGTCGAAAACGGGATCCCCGTCTTCCGTCTCGTTCCAGACGCGGACCACGGCCATGCAGCGCTCATAGCGAGGGAGCAGGGCGTTCAGAACCAGATCCTGCTTCACCCGATCCGGTCCGGCGTCACCGGCGAAGTCCAGCAACACGGGCCGACGGCCCTTGACGGATTCGGCCAATGCGGGAGTGCTGGCCGGGGCGGGCTGGCCTACCGATTCGGCGAAGGCGACGGGAAGCGGCTCCGCCCGGCCGACTCCCACCACTACTGCCACGGCGACCGCCGCCCAGGGCCCAGAGCGCATGACCCATGCCATCATGTGAGGTCACCCCCGGTGCCGGTACTCGGCTCGCCCTCGAACCGGTCGCCCACGGCCACGCGGTAGCCGTTGGCGAAGGCTCGCGCATCCATGACCCGTCCTCCGGCCGGCTGGAGCCGGGTCAGAAGCAGGTCGCCCTCGCCACAACGGACCCGCAGACCCTCGCGCGTTACGGCGACCACCGTGCCCGGTTCGGCCGAGACCTGCGCGTCGGCCTCGAGGGGATGGGCGTCCCAGACGCGGACGCGTTCGCCCCGGAACCAACACACGCAACCCGGCCAATCCCCCAGCGCCCGGCGGAGACAGCACAACTCCCGGGCCGGCACCGACCACCGCACATAGCCCTGCTCGTGGCGGATCGATGGGGCTATCGTGGCTCCTTCATGGGGTTGAGGGCGCCTCGGGGCCGTCCCCGAACCGATGGCGCGGACCGTCTCGACCAGCAGGGCAGCACCGCGTTCGGCCAGGCGGGCCATGAGGCTCTGGGTGGTATCGCCTTCGAGAATCGGCTCCTCGGCCTGAAAGATGATATCTCCCGTGTCGAGACCGGAGTCCATGAACATGGTGGTGACGCCGGTCACCGTGTCTCCCGAGAGCAGAGCGTGCTGCACCGGCGCGGCACCCCGGTGCCGCGGCAGAAGTGAGAAGTGGAGGTTCACACAACCTAGTCGAGGCAGACCCAGCAGTGGGGCCCGGAAGATCTGGCCGAAGGAGACGACGACAAAGAGGTCTGGCTCGAGGGCGGCGAGGCGCTCGAGGCTCTCCGCAGCGTTGGCCGAGGACGGCTGGAACACCGGAATGCCCAGCTCCCGGGCCGCCAGCTTGGCCGGAGGTTCAGTGACCCTCAACCCGCGCCCTCGGGGCCGGTCGGGCTGCGTCACCACCAGCGCGATCTCCACCCCGGAGGCATGGAGAGCCCTCAAACACTGGGCGGCAACATCCGGTGTGCCAAAGAAGACGACCCTCATGCTCCACGCGCCCGGCGGGTCATTCGGTCGCGGCGGCGAGTCGGTGCCGCCGGAGCCCGAGCAGTGCCTCATGGGCTTCCTCCCACGTGGTGTCTTCGCGCACGAGGATGGGTTCGCCCTCTTCGTCCACACCCTCCTCGCGCACCCAATGAATGGAGCCCGGCAGCGCGCGATCGGGGAAAACGATGCCGTCGAGGTGATCGATCTCGTGTTGCAGGCACCGCGCGAGTAGGCCCTCGGCCTCCACTTTGGTGGGCTTCCCGTTGCGGTTCAGACCGGCGACCACTACACGCTCGGCGCGAGGCACGGTCGCCTGCAGGCCGGGCAGGCTGAGGCACGCCTCGATGGCCTCGTAGGAGCCCTTGCGGCTCACGATGCGCGGGTTGACCATCAAGAGGTTACTGTCATCGACCGAGGCCACCAAGCACCGCACCGGACGCCCCACCTGGTTCGCCGCCAGGCCAATGCCCGGCGCCTGGACCATGGTCTCGTGCATGTCGGCCAGCAACTGCCGGATCTCGGCGTCGACCCGGGCCACGGGCCGCGCCTTGACCCGCAGCACCGGGTCGCCATACACCACAATGGGCAAGACAGCCATGCGAGCCGATTCCACCTCTTCACAGGGTCGACACTGGATCGATGTCCACCACGACCCGATCTCGGACGGCCGCGTCCAGGCGGCCCAGCGCCTCGTCCACGACCGCGCCCAACGCGTCCCGAGGGGCCAGCACTTCGACGTGCCAACGGAACCGGCCGCGGAGGCGCCGCAGCGGGGCGGGGGCCGGGCCCAGCACCGTGACGCTCTCGGCCGAACGCGCCACGTTCTCGAAAGCCTCCGCGCAGGCCGTGGCGTCCGCCTCAGCCCTGGCTTCGGCATCATCGCTCGTGACCAGATTCGCGAGCCGTCGGAAGGGAGGGTACCCAAAAGGTTCGCGCGATCGCAGTTCCCGCTCCGCGAACCCATCGTAATCATGCTGGGCCGCGCACACCACCGCGTAGTGGTCCGGGCGGAAGGTCTGGATCAGTACCCGGCCCGCTTTGGCCCCGCGGCCCGACCGGCCGCTCACCTGTGAGAGGAGCTGAAACGTATGCTCCGCCGCGCGGAAGTCCGGGAAGCCCAACCCCGTGTCCGCCAGCACCACACCCACCAGGGTAACCTCTGGGAAATCCAACCCCTTGGCGATCATCTGCGTTCCCATGAGGATGTCGGCATCACCCCGAGCGAACTGGGCAAGAATGCGGGCGTGGGCGCCCTTCGAGGTCACCGTATCGCGGTCCATGCGGAGTAACCGAGCTTGGGGGAAAAGCTCGCTCACCTCCTGCTCGACCCTCTCCGTGCCGGTCCCGAAGAACGCCACGTGGATGCTCCCGCACTGGTCGCACTCGGTCGGCGCCGCCGCCGACCAGTCGCAGTGGTGGCAGCGGAGTACCTTCTCCTCCATGTGGAAGGTGAGCGAGACATCGCACTCGGGGCAGCGCCACGCGTGGCCGCACTGGCGACACATGATGAAAGGCGAGTAGCCCCGGCGGTTCAGGAATAGGATGGTCTGCTCGCCGCGCTCAAGCCGAGCGCCGATCTCCTCGACCAGCCGACTCCCGAGCATGGTACGCCGCTGATCAGCCTTCTCCTGGCGCATATCGACGATGTCGACGGTGGGGAGAGTCCCGCCGCCCACCCGCTCCGGCAGCACCACGCGGCGGCAACGGCCCTGGTTGGCTTCATAGGTCGTCTCAAGTGACGGGGTGGCACTACCCAGCACCAAGACGGCCCCGGCCCGCTCGGCGCGCCGCCGGGCCACCTCGCGGGCATGGTACCGCGGGGCGCGGTCCTGTTTGTACGATGTCTCGTGTTCCTCATCGATTACCAAAAGGCCCAGGTTCTCGATGGGGGCGAAGATGGCGGACCGGGCGCCGAGCACCACCGACACCTCACCCCGTCGGATGCGGTACCACTCGTCCAGCCGCTCGCCCGATGATAAGCCCGAGTGCAGGACCGCAGTGGCGTCGGGAAAGCGCCGCGAGAAGAGCGCCTGCGTCTGCGGCGTCAGCGAGATCTCGGGCACCAGCGTGATGGCCGTCCGGCCCCCAGCGACGACTTGCTCGATGGCTCGGAGGTAGACTTCGGTCTTGCCGCTGCCCGTGATGCCGTGCAGCAGTACCGTGCCGTGAGTCCCGGACGAGATGCCCTCCAGTATGGCGCCCAGCGCCTCTTGCTGACCGGGACTGAGCGTCGCGTTCGCCGCACCACGGGCCACGGAGCCGGACGGCGTGGGGCGCCGGCGAATGTCGACCTCGACGCGCCGAAGCCACCCGCGTTCGACCAACACCGCGACCGCCGAGCGCTGCTTGTCCAGGCGGCTGAGCGGCACCGGCCCGCCCGAGCGACACAGCTCGAAGAGCACCTCAGCCTGGCGCTGGGCACGCCCGGCGACCTCATCGGCCAGCTGGACGGCCTCCTCGGGTGCTATGGCCAGTTCGACGGCCGGGACGCGACGCGGGCGGACCCGCGCCGACCGGAGACCCCAAACCGACCGGACCACACCGGCCCGCTCGAGTGCCTCAAGCTCGGGGGCATCGATGGGTCGGCCCACGCGAGCCGCGAGCTCATCGACAGCCATGGGCCGTCCCGCTTGGCGGAGTGCCGTTTCGACAGGCCCCTCGCCGGCTGGCTCATCGAACAGCGAGAGAGCAGCAGACGGCCGAGGCACATGCGCGTACTCGCGGACCACCGTGGGCGCGGCGCCCTCGGGCACCAACATCCGGGCCGCGACCGCCAGACTGGAACGGGTCTCGGCGGCGACCCACTGGGCCAGATCGAGCAGTTCGGCCGGGATGTCCGGGGCATCCTCGACGACATCGATCAGGTCACGGGCACGGGTGCCTTCTGGCGGCGCCTCGGAATCGACCTCGAGAACGTGGGCCACGGCGCGCCCGCGCCGGAGGGGTACCAGAACCGGTACCCCGGGCCTCAGCCGGCCGCGGAGGCGCTCCGGCACGGCATAAGTCAGCGTCAGGTCCTGGGTGGCCGATCGGCGGCTGATGAGAACCGTGGCAAAGCACGGCCGTGCGGCACGCGAAACCGGGTCAGGACCCATCCCTGCGGATTGGGCACGCACACGGGTCCCGACCCTGACTCCGTGTCCATTTCCCGGCTCGTGCGTTGACATAGCGCATTCTATAATGAGCCATCATGGCGTATCAGTCACTGTACCTCAAGTACCGGCCTCAAACCTTCGACGAAATCATTGGGCAGGACCACATCTGCCGCACGCTCCGGAACGCGCTGTCGGCAGGAAAACCGGCCCACGCGTACTTGTTCTGTGGTCCCAGGGGCACGGGGAAGACGACAACGGCGCGCATCCTGGCCAAGGCGCTGAGTTGCGAGAAGGGCGTCACACCTGATCCGTGCACCACGTGCGATGCCTGCCAGGCGATTCGCGACGGTTCGCTGCTGGATGTGGTCGAGATCGACGCCGCCTCAAACACCGGCGTTGACAACATCCGCGAGCTGAAGGAAGTCATTGGCTATGCACCTTCCTGGGGCCGGTTCCGCATCTACATCATCGACGAGGTCCACATGCTATCCACGGCAGCGTGGAACGCGCTGCTCAAGACCCTGGAGGAGCCACCCGACCACGCCTACTTCATCATGGCCACCACCGACCCCCAGAAGGTGTTGCCCACCATCCTGTCGCGGTGTCAGCGGTTCGACTTCCGCCGGGTCGCTCAGCCGCAATTGGTCGAGCATCTGACCCGCATCGCCGAGCGGGAGTCCATCGCCGTGGACGAGGCGGCGCTCTGGGCCGTCGCGCGGCTCTCCGACGGCTGCGTGCGTGACTCGATCACCATGTTCGACCAGATCCGCGCCTACGCCGAGGGCCAGGTCACCATCGACGCCGTCCATGCGGTGCTGGGCACCCTGGACGACGAAGTGTTCTTCCGAATCATGGACCAGGTGGCCGCGGCCGATGCCGCCGCCGTATTCCATCTGGTCGACGGCCTGGCCCACGAGGGGAAGGACTTCGCGCAGGTCATCCACGGGCTCACCGGACATTGCCGCAATCTGCTGCTGGTCAAGTCGGGATGTACCTCCGCCAGCGCCCTCGAGGCCAGCGAGGACACCGTGGCGCGGCTGCGGCGGCAGGCCGAAGGGTACACCATGGATCGGCTGGTAGACTGCCTCCGCGAGCTGTCCGATGCGCGGGAGAACCTGAAGTGGAGCCATCAGCACCGCCTCCTGCTGGAGATGAGCCTGGTCGGCATGATGGCGCCCGCGCGGGCGCCATCCTCGGAGGCCGCTCCGCTGGCCCAGTGGCCCGAGCCACCCCCGCCTGCGGTACCCGCGCAGCCGGCGTGCGGCCTCGACGATGACCCACCTGTGCTGATGCCTCCGCCCGCGCGCGCCGCGGCGCCGGCGCGCGCGACGGACCACTGGCAGAAAGTAGTGCTGCGGGTCGCCGAGAGCATGCCCCGCCTGGGCGGAATCCTCGCATCATCGGTAGCCGAGCGTGTGGGCGAAGACGAGCTACTCATCACATTTGGCAGCAAGTTCGGCTGCGACTCGTTCAGCGAGCGGCTACGGAACGAGGAGTTCGGCCCAAGCATTCGCGCAGCGATCAAGGACGTCTACGGCCTGAACATGCGCATCTCGTGCCAGCACGTGCCTCAGGAGAACGGTGAGACTGCCCCATCGGCCCCGGCGCCCTCGGCCGACGCGCTGGTGCTTGACATCTTTGGCGGCGGCGTCGAACTGACTGAAGGGGACTAAAGTGCTGCCCTTGCCCCCAGGAGGCCCGCACGCACCGGAGGCCCTTACGCCGCATGGTCCCGGTTCGAGCAAGGGGAGCCTGCCAGAGGAGGGATGCGGGAGCTCTGCCTTCACTGCCGAATATCAGTGAAGGCTAACTCCCAATATGAGCCCTGTTGTCCCGGTCAGAGCTGCGGAGCTCCAGCGGCCCCGCTTATGGTGTCATAGGGGTGCCCTCAGTGCATACCAGTGGCCACTCGCGGTGGTGAACTCCGGGCTCTTGAGGCACCTTAGGCATGGGGGGGCATCGAAGCCCGCGCGGCGGGTCCTTCGGGATCATGTGTCCGTCGCCACCCCCGGGGAGCCGGGCGTCCTTTCTTTGCGCTCAGTGCTATGGGACTGGCGAGGTGCGTCGCTAGCCTTGCCGGATCTCGCACTCCGTGGGAGGATGCCGCAGGCCAGTGGCCTACCTTCCTGGCGGAGGACCGTCCGCAATGGCTGACATCGGCGTGGCCGGCGAGGTCACGCCCATAGGCGAGACACCCGAAGCGGTCGAGGAACGGCGGGCGGTGGCACCGCCCCCACCCGGCCGGGTGGCGCGTGTACGACAGCGTGCCGCGTTGGCGCTGATGGTCTACGACTTCATCGCGGCCTCAGTCATCCTGTGGGCGGCCACCGTCATCGCGCCCCCCGGCGACCTGCCAGCGCTGACCATACCGGGCGTGCCGGCCTGGCTGCTCGGCGCTGTCACGTTCGTCTTCCTGGCCGCCAACGGCCTCGCGTACCAGTCGCGCTGGGTGGCCAGTGCCCACGCCACGTTCAAG
This sequence comes from Armatimonadota bacterium, assembly GCA_029547025.1. Classification (GTDB taxonomy): domain Bacteria; phylum Armatimonadota; class Zipacnadia; order UBA1398; family JAKPQA01; genus JAKPQA01. The sequence goes on along the minus strand of JAKPQA010000220.1, from coordinate 19,097 downwards.
GACTTGTTCATCGCTGCGGCCGGCGCGCTGGGCGTCCTCACCCTGTGCGCATCAACCAACCACGTGGTGAAGCCCGTCGCCTTCTTGCTGTTGGCCATCGTGTCGTCGCTGGCACGCCAGTTCGCCGTGCGCTTCTCGGGCGACCTACTCCCCGAGCGCGTCCTCATCCTCGGCGTTAACGAGCACAGCATCGAGGCTGCCCAGACCCTTCCGTTCGTCGAGGAGCCCCGATTCGCCGTGGTGGGCTACGTGGATGACCGTCAGGATCCGGGTCGCCACCCGGTTGCCGTCTGGCCCATCCTGGGACGGTTCGCCGATGCGGCTAACCTGGCGACTCAGCACCAGGTCGACCTCGTCATCGCCGCCCTGCCTGCCACGGGTCGGTCCCGGGCCGTCCCGATCGTCCCGGCACTGGCGGCCACGCGGACCAAGGTCATCTGGATGGAGGACTTCTACGCCCGCTACTTCCACAAGATCCCCGTGCACTATGTGGACTCGGCGTGGGCGCTCTACGGACTGAACCAGCAACGTTCCCTGATCTATGCCGCCGTCAAGCGCCTGGTCGACGTCGCCATGGCCACGGCCGGGCTCCTCCTGGCAGCGGTCCTGTACCCGCTGATTGCCGGCCTCAACGCGCTATTGTCCCCGGGGCCGGTGATCTACTCCCAGGTCCGTGTCGGGCGCAAGGGAAGGCCGTTCCGCATCTACAAATTCCGCACTATGGTGAGCAATGCCGAGGAGACGGGCGCCCAGTTCGCGCAGAAGGACGACCCGCGTATCACCCCCGTCGGACGCCTCCTCCGGAAAACGCACCTCGATGAACTCCCTCAATGCTGGAACGTGCTCCTGGGCCACATGAGCATGGTAGGACCGCGCCCCGAGCGGCCCGAGTTCGTCGAGACCCTCGAACGCCAGATCCCCTACTTCCGCCTGCGGCACCTCGTCCGGCCCGGCGTGACCGGACTGGCCACTGTCCGTAACGGTTACGCCGCCACCCTGGAGGAATCCATCCGCAAGACCGAGTATGATCTCTACTACATCAAGCAACGCAATGTCTGGCTCGACCTCTCGCTCATGCTGGAGACCATCGTGATTTGCTTCATGGGCCGCAACGGCCAGGCCTCCAACTGAGGGGCTGGTCCGATCCAGCGGGGTGCCGCAGTGAGATCCAGCCGTCTGTTGTGCTCGACCCCATGCCGCTGCGGCGACGGTAGTGTGCTGGGACACCCGGCCGCCGGCCGCCGCGCTGCTCTCCCATGGGTGGCCGCCGCGTTGGCTGCCCTGTGCGGGTGCTCGACCACCACTGCCCCGGTCGACACCGGCGGGTTCCGGTTCACCGTCGACTTCCCTCAGGTCGAAGCCGCACTCGTCCCCACGGGTTCGCAGAGCGTCCGTTTCGTCATCAAGACCAAAGGCACGCAGGTCGTCGTCGGGACGACTCTCGCCACCCGAAGCAACCCGACCGTCAGCGTGGGTGGTCTTCCCGCGGGCCTCGAATGCATCATCCGCGCGTCGGCCTATCCGACTGCCGAGGGCTCCGGCATCATGCAGGCCACCGTCGAGGTGGAGCGCACCGTCGGCTCGGGCATACAGGATGTCCCCTTCACCATGGTTTCCACGGTGGCACAGGTGAGCGTATCGGCCCCCGGACCCACCGTGTTTGTGGGTGGTTCGAGCCAGCTCACGGCCACAGCCAGGAACGCGTCGAACGCAATCGTCATCGTGGGCGCCTCCGCGTGGCGCTGGACCACGAGCGACGCCGCCGTAGCTACTGTGGCCTCCAATGGCGTCGTGACCGGTGTCGGCGCCGGGACCGTGACGATCACGGCCACCGATACCGAGTCGGGTATCTCGGGCTCCGCTCTGCTCCACGTCACGACGACGGCGGACCAGATCGCCTTCCACAGTAACCGTTCGGGGTCCGCTCAGATCTACGTGATGGATGCCGACGGATCCAACCTGACGCGCATCACCAGCAACACCGCAAACGACCGAGGGCCGGTCTGGTCGTTTGCGGGCGATCGGATGGCCTTCTACAGCGACCGCGACGGCAACTGGGAGATCTACACCATGGCCGCCGACGGCTCGGCCCCGGTACGCATCACCAACGACCCCGCCGACGATTTCCGCCCCTGCTGGTCGCCCGATGGCACCAGGATCGCCTTCTACTCCAACCGGAGTCCGGACGCCAGTTGGGATATCTACGTGGCCCATGCCGATGGCTCCGGCCTGACCAACCTCACCGCGAACGCGGCAGATGACCAGTACCCGGCGTGGTCGCCCGACAGCACGCGCATCGCCTTCGCCTCAAAGCGCGATGGCCCGCTGCACATCTATGTCATGTCGGCCAGCGGAGCGAACCCCACTCGGCTCACCGACACCCAGTACGATGACTGGGCGCCGAGCTGGTCACCCGATGGCACCCGGATCGCCTTCCAGCGCGTCTATGCAGCCGGCGCGGGCTACAACTGGGAGGTCTGCACCATGAACGCCGACGGGACTAGCATCGTCCGGCTGACCGACTACCCGGGCGACGACAAGTTCCCGACATGGTCGCGCGACGGGTCGCGAATCGTCTTCACCCGCGACATCGACCCGGGCGATGGCGAGGACTTCGAGGTGTTCTCCATGCGCGCCACCGATGGCGGCGACCTGCGTAATCTCACCGGGAACGCCAGTGCGGACGAGAGGCCCAACTGGTGTTGGGCCCCACAGTAGACCCCTGACGCCCATCTCCTCTATCATCGGAACCGACTGCTGAGAGCTCCCGGGAACCTGGGTGCCCTGTTGGGGAAACGGCGATGGATCGCTCGCGATGGAATGGTCATCGGTCAGCCCTGGCCACCCTGCTGGGCTGCGTCATCGCCGCCGGGCCGGCTGGGGCCCAGGCCGGAGCCGGGCCTCGAACTGGAGACCAGGGACCCCCTGAGCCGGCACTCCCCCCCGCTGCCATCCTGTGCGAGAGCGATCCTGCCGGCGCCGAGATCTGGGTGGGGCACCCCAACGGGCTTCCCGAGTTCCGCAAGGGCGTCACACCGGCCGAGATAACCATCGACAGCACGACGGCCTTCCCAGCGGACTGGCGCATCACCCTCGCCAAGCCCGGCTACGATCCCTATTCCCAGGTGGTCACCGCCGTCCGGGGTGACCGGCTGAGCGTCAGGGGAGACCTTGAACGCACCTGCAAGGTCGCATTCCTCAAGCCCAATCCAGAGACCGCTCGCTGGGAACTCCTGGTTCAGGGCTATGACGGCACCCGCCGGCGCGCCGTGGCCCAGCTGCCCCCGCCTCTGCCGGGGGACGGGCTCTCGTGGGCCCCAACCGGCCGGCGGCTCGCCTACTCCTCGGCGGGGAACATCTACATGCTGAGCCTCGACGACCCCAAACCCGTAGCGGTGACCGACTCCACGGCCGCCGAGTGGGCGGGCTCCATCTTCGACAGCCCCGCCTGGTCCCCTGATGGTCAGCTTCTGGCCTTCCGGCGGCTGAAGGCGGGGACGGGTCAGTGCAGCCTCTGTGTCGCGCCGGTGCGTGCCGACAAGGCCCAGCCCATCGTCGAGGTCGCCTCGGGGATCGTCTACACCGGAGCCTGGTCCCCGGCATCGGGCTTTCGGCGGATCGCCGCTGAGGCCACCGACGGGCTCATGGTCATCACACTCGACCCCAAGGGTCGGGCCCTGGGCGACTCGGTGAGGATCCCTCAGGCGGGCCAGCCCGCGTGGTCACCCGATGGCGAGCACCTGGCCTATGCCTTCGACGGCCAGATCGGCGTGGCCGACGCCGATGGCGCAAACCCGCGTCCGCTGAGCCAGTTCGCGGCGGGTCGAGCTCACTCGCCGTGCTGGTCGCCCGACGGCGGCTCCCTGGCGGTCCTGCTGCGGTACCGGCCCCCCGATGGATACGAGCGCGATGACATCTGGCTCTTCGACGTCCAGACGGGCACCCAGCCCCGGCGCGTCGGGCTCGACCCGGGCCAACCCGGCCACGGGCAGTGCTGCCGCCTCGCCGGCTTCTCACCCGATGGGTCCAGCGTGCTGTACGAAGTGGGCCCTCGCGAGTGTGCCGATGTGTGGGCGCTCGAGCCCGTGCAGAAGACGACCTCGCTGGCCCTGGCCCAAGCCAGCGTGCCGGTCTGGTTCGGCGCGCTGTCCGAGGCCAGGTTCCGCAACTTCGCGCTCGTCCGCTCCCACCTGTTCCAGTGCGTCGCCGAGCGCAACGTGCCCAACCTGATGGTGATCATGGCCGACCCGATCATGGCGGTGGATGCGGCTGGCAACCAGACGCCGATCACCGCCGAGGAGCGCCGGGCGCTGGCCGTGCGCATCGCCGAGGATATGGCTGAGGCGCTCCCCATGACCTTCTCGAGCCCTGTGCAGAACGGCCCGGCAGGCTGCGCCATGGCGCTCACACCGCCGCAACCGGCCCCGGTGCTGTTCTTCCGCCTCGAGACCAACGGCTGGGTCCTGGCGGCCGTGCGCTTCCAGCCCGAGGGATGAAGAGGGTGTTGCCATGAAGACCGTGCTGTGTTTCGGCGACTCCAACACCTGGGGTTACGACCCCGCGTCGGGGCAGAGACTTCCCGCCGAGCAACGCTGGACCGGTGTGCTCCAGGCCGAACTCGGCCACGATTACTGCGTCATCGCCGAGGGCCAGAACGGCCGCACCACGGTGTGGGATGACCCCATCGAGGGCACGCGGTTCGCGCCAGGCGGTCACGGCAAGAATGGCGCCCGCTACCTGCTACCGTGTCTCGAGAGCCACCACCCGGTTGACCTGGTCGTGCTCGCCCTGGGTGTGAATGACCTCAAGGCTCGCTTCTCCTTGCCGGCCGAAGACATCGCCCGCGCCTGCGGCCAGCTCATCGACATGGTCCGCGCCTGCCCCTTTGGCCCCGGCGGTGGCGCGCCGGAAGTGCTCCTACTCGCCCCGGCCCCGGTCGGGAAGCTGACCGCCTTCGCCACCATGTTCGCCGGTGCGCAGGAGAAGTCACGGCTCATGGGCCGCTACTACCGCGCCCAAGCCGAAGAGCGCGGCTGCGGCTTCCTGGATGCCGGCGAGATCATCACCACCAGCGACCTCGACGGCATTCACTTCGAGGCCCCAGAGCACGCCAAGCTCGGCAAGGCCGTCGCCGAAGCCGTCCGGCTCATGATGGAGCAGGACTCGGGCAACTCAGGCCGCCCGCCATTCCCCTCGGAGCCCTGATCCCGGTCCTCACTGCCATCCGCCATCCGCCGTCCGTCTACCGCCCGCTGGCGTGCACGCTCTCCACCGGTGGGTAGCTCACCGGCGCCGCCTCCCACTCCAGTGTCGCCGACTGGAACTCCGGCGGGTTCGGCGCGTTGCGCGAACCCGCGTCGATGCCGAAGTCGCTGGTCAGGGGAATCCGGAGATGGGGGCCGTTGTCCGTCTCGTCGTACACGGGCAGCGAGTTCGTCGACACCACCTCCGTGTTCGACGAAGTGCTGCCACCCGGATAGACCGTGTCGACCTGCTTCTGGTCGGCGAGCGTCCAGAACCACAGGTACAGCGCCATCGACTGCACGTCGATCGAGCCCCACGCACCGACACTCCCCGCGGTCGCCCACGGATCGGTGCCGGTGAGGACGCCCGACCCGCTCCACGTGATACTGGCAGCATCGCCGTCGTTATCGAGGTGCCCGGATCCTCCCGACGTCCAGTCACCGTCACTATCGGCCATGGACTTGACCAGAACGGCCGACGGAGTCACCGGCGTCTTGCCCGGTTGCTCGCGGAACTTGTGGACGTCGGCCCTCAGGTGGATCGTGAAGTGAATGGTGTCGGTCAACGACCCGTACCACGTGCGCGTGTAGGTGAACGGGATCGTCCATTCGGATATCGGCACCTTGTTGCTCCTGTGCCCGGCGACCTCGACGACCACGTCGCCGACCGAGCCCTGGCCGAAGTTCGGGATGTCGCAGGTGACCATATCGGCCGCCCACTCCGTCACGTCGACCGTCGTGCCGCCGACGGTCACCGTCCGGTGGCTTGCGCCGGGGTCATCGCCGAACAGCCCCGCGATCTCCATCTTCGTCTTGGCCGTGTTGTAGAACGGCGCCTCATAGAGCGTGATGAACTCGATGCTGGGTGCCAGGATGCCACAGTCGCTGCCGCTGTTTGTGCTGAACTTGAACTTGGCGGATCCATGCCCCGGCGCATTCGACGTGTCCCAGCCCCGGCGGGTCAGATCGGCCCAGACCGTCTGGTAGTCAAACGGCCGCTGCTTGGGGCTCTCCTTGGGTGAGTAGAGGTTGGCGCCGAGCATCCGGTCGATCACAAACCGCGACGCCCGCGCCGAGTCGTTCGACATGACCACATCGGTCCACCCGGCATAGAGCGACGCGCCCTTCGCGAAGCATGCCGCCTTGAACTTGGCGGCCGAGGCCGAGTTGCCGTTGCACCCGTGGATCAGCACGAAGCTGTTCTTGCCGAAGCTCATGTACTGGGTCACGAACTTGTCTGTGATGGCATAGTGCCACACGGCGGGTTGGTCCTTGTCCTGCCGTGCCAGCATGTAGCACACGGCCTTGGTATCGAGGTCGGCCGCAAAGGCCGCCTCGTTGGCCGCCGTGTAGTCGTCCAGCGTCCAAAGCGCATAGGCCGGCGCGGTACCCTCCCGAACCACGCCGGCACCACCATGCCCGTGCAAGTAGAACACGCCGTCCCCCGAGACCGTCTTGAGGCTGGCGATGGTCGCCGAACCTCCCGCATTGGTGTACCCCGCCTGGCCCAACCAGTTCAGCAGGTTCGGGGTGCAGTCGGGGAACGCCGTCCCCATCGACCGCAGGATCCGGGCGGGCTTGTTCGCGGGCACGCCGCTCCGTTGCGCCCGGGTGCCCACATCAGTGACCTCGGCAGCGACATCTTCGGCCGGGTCGTCGGTGCAAATGAGGATCGCCAGCCGGCCATCGGTGAACCGGCCCCACGCGTCTCCCGTGTCCGAGACACCCGATGCTTCGAACTCCGGGCGCGTTCCGAGGTACGTTGCCAGCGCCTGCGCCATCGCCGGACCGTCTGAGGGGTCCAGCGTCTCACGATAGGCCGATACAGCCACCATCGCCGCGGTCCGCTCGGCGACCGACATGGTGTCGCCGCCACCGTTGTTGTTACCGTTGTTGTTGTCGCCGTTCCCTGGCATACCGCCCCCGCAGCCGGCGATACCCATGATCAGCCCAAGCACAAACGTGACCCCAAACGCGGTTCTCATCTTCGGCCCCCTCGTCCCTGACCCCTGATCGATCACTGCCGTCCGCCGTATGCATCACCGCTGCGCGTACACCTGCCCGATGATCGCCTGGGTCGACGAAAGCGTGGGGTCATCCCTCAGTGCGCGGTTCACCGCCTGCACAGCCTCGGCACGCTTGTGGCCGAGGCTGACCAGTGCGTCGATGGCCTCCGACACCGGGTCGTCGGCCCCATGCTGAGCCACGGCCACCGCGGGTTCGACAGCAACGCCGATGAACCGGGCCACTCTGCCCTGCAGCTTGGCAATGATCTCCTTGGCCTTCTGCGGTCCGATCCCGGGCAGGGACTTCATATAGGCCACATCACCAAACTCAATGCTCTGAGCAATCTGCCCCACCGGTGCGGCCAATGCCTTGAGCGCACTCCGCGGACCGATCACAGCCATTAGTGCCAAGCACAAGTCCCGTTCCTCGGCCGTGCGAAATCCCATCAGCACCGGCGTGCCGCGCGACTGCTCGAGCTGCAGGTAGTGGTGGGTGAGCAGCACGACCTCGGTGCCCAGCTCAATGGTGCGAAGGTGATCGAGCGCAATGGGCGCCACGAGGACGTCGTAACCCACTCCGGCCACGTCGAGCACCACGCCCTCATCGTTGACCGAGACCAGGTCGCCGCGTAGATAGCTGATCAATGTCGAAGGCTCTCCCTACCCGAGCGGGAGCGAGTCGTGACCCAAATGGTCCGCACCCAGGGCCCCGGCCGACCCCGAAGCCTACGTTACAGCACAGACAACGGTGTCATCCTCAGCGGAGCACCCGCGGAGCGAAGGATCTCGGCTCGAACTGGCTGACCACCGAAGACACGAACCTGTGCCAGCGCAACGAGGCGGCTGCCAGCCGAGATCCTTCGTCGCTGGCGCTCCTCAGGGTGGCACATTGGCTTGCCGCGCCGCGGGGCGTTCCGGGCTACCTCACGGCGCCGTCTGCCTCAGGTCCTGACCCCTTCTGCCCCCCCTTCCCGCCCCTACCGTTTCAACTGCCCCCCCAGCACCGGCCGCTCCGTGTTCGCGTGGCACAGCGCCAGCGCCAGCGCGTCGGACACGTGATCCGGCTGCGGCGCCTCCGCCAGCCGGAGCGCCCGCTGCACCATGAGCTGAACCTGATCCTTGCTCGCCCGGCCCGAGCCGGTGACCGCCCGCTTCACCGTCGAGGCCGTATAGCCGACCACCGTCAGGCCCAGCTCCGCTGCGGCCAGGTAGACCACGCCGCGGGCGTGACCCATCAGAATGGCTGTACGCGGATGCTCGTACTTCGAGTAGAGCTCTTCGACGACGACCACGTTGGGACGATGCTCCTCGAGCACCTCACGGATGCCACGGTGGAGCTCCTGGAGCCGGCACTCAAGGGTGGCCTTGGCCGTCGGCCGGATGGTACCGCCCTCGCCAAGCCACGCCACGCCCATGGCGTCGGTGCGGATCACGCCGTAGCCGGTCGCGTTGAGCCCTGGGTCAATGCCGGCGATGGTCATGGGATGCGAAGGACCCCTCCCCGTCCGCAGTATACCAGACGCGCCTCAGCCCTCCCGGAGCACCGCCTGTAGCTTGTTGGGCCAGTTGCTGCCGATGGCATCCGCTCCTGCGGCGACCCACGTACGCAAGTCTTCCTCCTCGTCGAGTGTCCACACGCACAGGGTGAGCCCGGCCAGCGCGACGCGCCGCTTCACGGCATCGGTCACACCCTGGTAGTGGGAAGCCAGCATCGACGCATGGGCCGTCAGCACCTGATCCACCAGCGCCGCGGCCGCCTCGTCGGACGGATCCTGGGTCCCGCCGGTGAGCCAACCGCAGGGGATCAGCGGCTCGATGGCGCGGACCCGCTTCACCGACTCGTGGTAGAACGAGAACACGAACACCCGGCGGAGCGCCCCCTCGGCCCGGACCACATCGACGACCGCCTGCTCGATGCCCGGCTGCTTGATCTCGATGATCAGACCGGCGCGGTCACCGATGAGCCTCAGGGCCTCAGCCAGCGTCGGCACGCGCTCACCGGCGTAGGCGGCATCCTTCCATGAGCCCGCATCGAGCCGCTTGAGCTCGGCCAACGTCATCCCCGAGATCGGCCCTGAGCCGTCCGTCGTACGGTCGACCGTCGCGTCGTGCATGATCACCACATGGCCGTCGGCCGTGCAGTGCACATCGCACTCGATGGCGTCGCAGCCAAGCTCCAGGGCTTGCCGGAAGGCCACCAGGGTGTTCTCCGGCGCCATTCCCGAGAAGCCCCGGTGCGCGATCACCACCGGCCGAGACTTCAGCGGACCCAGATCAGCCGGGGGCATGAGGGCCACTCCTTCTTCAGGTGTGCCGCCGGGCGAGAGCTCGGCGACGTAGATCGCGGCCGGCCCCGATCCCTGCTGGTAACCCGGTCGCTCCATATGCTCGTGCTGCGAGTAGTAGCTCACGATGATCTTGCCATCGGATGCCACAATGCCCGGGTAGGACGTATCGCCCCCACTCGGCAGCGTGAGCGCGTGCGTCAGCCCGTCCTCGCCCAGCCGCCAGATGGCCGTCCGCGCCGCACCGTCCTCGATAGCCCGGCCGGCTACCCAGGCCGGTAGCCCCCCATCTGCGCCCTCCGCCAGCGCCACCGGCGCGTGGACGACGACACCCAGGTCGGCGAGCGTCCACTCCTCGTAGGGCGGCTCGGCCTCGGCCAGCAGCGCCGTCCCAGGGCCGGCGTCTCGCCGCGCGATCACCCGCATCCGGCCGCGCCCGTCGATCCACAGGTCACACTCATCCGGGCAGTGCTCCGCCGCGACGAGCGAGCGCTTCTTCCATGTGACTCCATCGTCGGAGCCGATCAGGTCCACATGCCATGACGACGGGTCGGTCACGTCGGGCATGTGGTAGGCCGCACACCAGAAGGCCCGCCCGCCGTGCCGCGCCGGGCCCGCCCACCGTGGGCGCCACAGCCATACATTGGGCTTGTAGATGGCCTCCGGCGCCGTCCACGCGGAACCGTCGTCGGTCCGCGAGAGGCGCGTCTGGAACCGGCTGCCGTCATAGCTCGCGAAGTAGACACGGAGTTCATCGTCCGTCGCCAGCAGCTTCGGGTCGCGATCGTCCTCGCCGGTGTCGAGCCGCGCGACCCGCTCCCAGGTCGAGAGGTCCTCGCTCCGCAGCACGAGCACGTCGCCATCGGGGCTCACATGGCTCTCACCGTTGCGGAACGCGAGCCACCACGCATCGCGCCACCGCGCCAGATCGGTGAAGGCGTTGTGCCGCCCATCGTCGTAGGCCGTGCGCAACCGCAGCAGCTTCATGTGACGACCTCCCGGAGTGCCCTTCGGGACAGAGGGGTCTGGAGCCTCTCCCTGCCGCGACCTCCCGCGGAAGGGGCTTCCGGTGCCCGTCCCCTGCCGCCGGGTGCTTCCCCACGCAGGACGCTGCCCCTTCCCGTCGAACTGGTCACCCACACAGCGCACGGGTGGAGCGAGTCATGGGCCTTCTCTCTCGCATGCACATGAAGCGGCTCATCGGACACCTTCGGGTGGTTTCCTCGTGGCACATGGTCCACGGTGCCGCGCTGAAGCTCGGCCAGATGGGCGCCGAGGCCGCCCCCGCCGTCCCCGCGCTGACCGATTGCCTCGAGCACCCCAAGGACGAGGTCCGCGCGGCGGCCGCAACCGCCCTGGGGCAGATCGGCTCGGCATCTCTCGGCGCGGCCCCGGCACTGCTCGGCGCCGTCTCCGACCAGGCGGCCGAAGTCCGTGCAGCCGCCTGTGTCGCCATCGGTCTGATCGGCTACGCCGGCGAAGAGGCCGTCTCGGCGCTCTCGGCGGCTCTCGATGACCACGATGAGTCCGTCCGCGTTGCTGCGGCCAAGGGCCTGGCCAGCCTGGGTATCCGAGCCGCCGCGGCCGCCGATGCGCTCCAGGCGAAGCGCGAGGACCCCTCGAGCCGGGTTCGCTCCGAGGTCGCCCGGGCGCTGGTCGAGATCGCCGACAGCAAGGCCTACCACGCGGTGCCGAACATCTCGGAAGCACTGGCCCACAAGGACCCGCACGTCCGCTGGGCCGCCGCCATGGCCATCGGGAAGATGGGCCCCGCCGCCGTGCCCGCAGTGCCGGCCCTCGCCCAGCTCCTGGGCGATCCCGATGGCGACGTCCAGGACGCCGCCCGCCTGGCCCTTGCCACCATCGGCAAGCCCGCAATCCCCGAACTCGAGAAGCTGATGAGCCACCCCAAGGAAGCCATCCGCCTCCAAGCCCAGGCCGCCCTCTACGACATCCGAGGCCCGCTGGAGGGGTAGGGCGACGGCCGGTGTGGCGGGTCTGGCGGAGCGCGTTCTGGGAGGGGTCTCCGAGGCAGTTTCAAGTATATTATAGCACTTTTGAACTGTTTTGTCAAGGCCCGAAAGCTCATGCTGTGGGCCCGCTGGACCCGACGAGCTCACCTCGCACGCTTGAGTGGACCCTGTACACCATCCTCATCCCATCGGACGGTGACGGGTGGCCATATGAGCATATAAGCATACCACTGCAAGGAGGTGGGCATTGCTGCGGGCCCCACCTGCCGGGCAAGGGATACTCCGGAGTCCCGCGAATGGGCCGGGTAGCTTTCGGATTCCAGGGGGTCGGGGCGCGTGGAGCTCGGCGGGATCGACATTGGCGTGTTCGCCGCCTACATGGTGGCCGTGCTGTGCCTCGGGCTCTATGCGGCCCGGCGGACGGTGGGGACGAAGCGGGATTACTTCCTCGCCGGAGACAAGCTGCCCTGGTGGATGGTCGGCGGCAGCATCGTGGCCTCGAACATCAGCAGCCACCACTTCGTCGGCGTCATGGGCACGGCCTACAGCCGTGGCTTCGCCGCCATGACCATCGAGTGGGGCGCTGTCCTCGTTGGCTTCAACGCCCTGCTGTGGATCTTCCTGCCCTTCTACCTCCGCAATGGCTTCTACACCATGCCGGAGTTCCTCGAGCGGCGCTTCGGCGCGGCGGCTCGATCGCTCTATGGCGGGTTGATCCTGCTGACGTATCTCTTCGTCGAGATCAGCGCGGTGCTGTACCTCGGCGCCATCGCCATTCACGCGCTTCTGGGCGTTCCGGTGCCCCACAGCATCGTCGGGCTGGCCCTACTGACCGGGATCTATACGGTGACCGGGGGCCTGCGCGCCGTGGTGTGGACCGAGATGCTGCAGCTCGCCGTGCTGTTGTGCGGCGGCATCGCGTTGTCGGTCGCAACCATCGGAGCTGTGGGTGGCTGGAGCGGCGTGATGGCCACCTCGTCGAGCTGGCACCTGATCCTGCCCGCCGACGATCCGGACTTCCCGTGGACCCAGTTTCTCGGCGGCACCCTGTGCATCAGTGTGTTCTACTGCGCGGCCAACCAGTTCATCGTCCAGCGGACCCTGGCGGCCAAGGATGAGTGGCACGCGCGGATGGGCGTGGTATTCACCGACTATCTGAAGTTCCTCATGCCGCTGATCATCATCATCCCTGGCATCATGGCGCAGAGCCTGCTGCCCGACCTCGAGAAGCCGGACATGGCCTTCCCATCGCTGGTGAAGACCCTTCTGCCCGGTGGCGCCATCGGGCTGGTGATGGCAGGACTGACGGCCGCGATCATGTCGCACATCTCGGGCGCGGTGAATGCCTGCACGACCATCGCCACGGTGGACTTCTACGTGCCCTACATTCGCAAGGGGGCGTCGGACAACGAGGCGGTCATGTTCGGGAAGCTGGCCGCCGTGGGGTTCCTCGTGCTGGGCGTGATCTGGGCGGTCGTCATGATCGCGGGGTTTGACCGGCCGGTGTTCATCTACCTCTTGAACGCCTACGGGTACTTCACCCCGGGCATCGCCACCATGTTCCTGATGGGGATCCTGTGGCGACGAACGACTCACGCCGGGGCGCTCGTCGCCGGCATCCTCACGTTGCCCCTCTCCTTCGCCCTCGAGAAGGCGCTGCCGGGGATTCCGTTCCTGAACCGGACCGGCATCGCGTTCTGGGTCTGCATGGGGGCGTCGGCCGTCGTGAGTCTGCTGACCCGGCCCAAGCCGGCAGAAGAGCTCGAAGGGCTCATTTGGAATCGCGACAGCCTCAAGCTGCCGCCGGAGATGCGCGAGCGCATGCGCGGTGTCCGCAACCCGGCCGTCTGGTGGGCGGCGATCACCGCCGTAGTCGTCGCCATGTACGTGGTGTACCGCTAGGAGGAGTGCGCGCCGACGGCAGGGTGCGCCGCGTCGTAGGGGGTCGTGACCGTTCCATGGCCCGAGCTTCAGGGAGGCTAATGGCTTGCATGCCGTGTGGTTGCCGCTCGTGTTCCTGATGGCCGCGGCTGAGCGGCCGGCGTGGCTGGCGAGCACCGTCTATGACGACTACGGCCGCGACGGGCGCGTCCTCAAGCCGTGGACGCCGCTCGCCTACGGGCCGCGGGAGGTCTTGGTCTGGGGCCGGACGTTCCGCTGGGCGCCTGACAGCGTGCTCCCGAGCCGCATCGAGAGCCAGGGCACGGCGCTGCTCTTGGCGCCGATGGAGCTGCGGCTGCGCGTTGGCGGCAAGAACCACACCGTTCCGCTCGAGCGGTTCCGGTTCACCCAGCGGAAGCCGAACCGCGGCTCGTTGGAGGCCGTCGGCTCGGTCGCGGGCGTCCGCTTCCGTGCCGACATGTGGATCGAGTACGACGGCTTCCTCTGGGTCACACTGCGCGTCGACGATGCGCCGGCCGAGCCCATCGAGTCCCTGCACATCGTCGCCACGATGCCGAAGCCGTGCGCCACGCTCTACCAGACCTTCTGCCGGCCACTGACCGGGTGGGTGGGCGACAAGCCCATCGCCCTGCCGTGGTTCTCGAACCGGGCCGAGAAGATCGTCGACTTCTACCACTGGCTGGGAAACGAGGATCTGGGCCTCGGCTTCACCTACAGCACCCTCGAACACTGGGCACCCGCATCGGAGGACGAGTTCTGCACCATCGAGCCCGGCGCCGATGCCGTTCGCTACCGCCTGAACCTGATCGAGAGGCCCTCGCCGCTATCGGGCAGGGCCTTCACCTTCGGCATCCAGCCCACGCCCATCAAGCCGCTGCCGCCGGACTACCACTCGATGATCAACAGCACGTGGAACACGAAGAGCTGGGCGGCTTGGCGTAACATGGCCGATGATGTCGACATGGCCATCGTCTGGCCTCCTCCGCAGATGCGCGGGCTCAATGACCCCTACCACGTGAAGCCCGAGCCCCTGCGTGAGGCGGTGGCCGACGCCCACAAGCTCGGCGTGGCCGTGTTGTTCACCGGCTGCCCGCAGAAGGTCAGCCCGCTGACTGACGAGCTCGAGCAGTACCGGGGCGAGTGGCTCGTCCAGCCGGAGTCGATCCTCGACTGGGAGGGCGTGCCGCACTACCAGAACTGCGGGAACTCACTGGCCCTGCGCAAGTGGCTGTTCTACGGCTGGGCCGAGTTGGTGCGACAGTTCGACCTCGACGGCATCTACTACGACGGCTGGCAGACAGGGCAGATCGCCTGCGCCAACGCCGCGCACGGCTGCGGGTGGACGGACGCCCAGGGACAGCGGCACGTCACGGTCCCCGTACTGGCCGGCCGCGAGTTCAACCAGCGAATGTGCATGTATCTCGAGGACCACGTTCGCTCCCCTTACCGGCCGCGCACGGCGCCGGACCGGGGCGACTTCCCCCATTACCACTACCGCATCCACTCGTGGGAGTTCGTCCCGTCGGTCATGGGGTTCGCCACCGAATGGCTGACGGGCGAGTTTGCCGGCTACCCACTCGAGGGCGCCAGCACACTCACGCCCGAGGGGCGCTTTTCGAAGTGCCTCGGCCTCGGGCTCCTGCGCTCGCGCTGCCTCTCGACCAACTGGGGCGTGCCAAACCTGTTCCACGTGCTCATGTGGGAGCACACCGAGGACCATCCGACCGACGTGCAGACCCAGATGGCTCTCGCCTGGCTTTTGCCACACGGCATCGGACTGGGCGAGCTGGACTACATGAACCAGCGCACCGTGCTCGACGTGTGCCGCGCGATGACGGACTTCGGCACGCGGCAGGCCGAGTTCACGCCCGGCTGGCGGCCGAACTGCTTCCTACAGATCGAGCATCCGCACGGCTCAGAGCAGATGGTGGCCACCTGGGCGCGCTCCGACAAGCGGGAAGTGCTGGCCGTGGTGTCGAACCTCGATGGGGACCACGGCCGCGAGATGGTCCTCCGCTGGACCGGACCGGGCGCGCCGTCGGTCACAGACGCGCGCACCGGCGAGGCCGTACCGGCGCGGCAGGGGCAGGTCCGGCTCCGCCTCGTGCCGGAGACCTTCCGTCTGCTGCGGTGCAACTGGTAGGCGCCGTGCGGGGCGAGGGATTTGGCATCACCTGTTCTGGCGGTGCAGGAACATGCATGTTCAGGAGTGGGGTACCAAAGGGCCGTGGGTCATCGCCCTGCACGGTGGACCGGCGGCGCCCGGGTCGGCCGCGCCGATAGCTCGAGCACTGTCGGCACAATTCCGGGTGCTCGAGCCCTGGCAGCGCGGGAGTGGCGATGAGCCGCTGACGGTGGCGCGGCATGTCGACGACCTGCACGAGCTGGTCGCGTCACTCGGCGGCGTCCGCCCGGCGCTGGTGGGTGAGTCGTGGGGGGCCATGCTGGCGCTGGCCTACGCCGCCGCGCATCCTGGCTCCGCCGCCTGCCTGGCGCTGGTCGGCTGCGGGACGTTCGACACCAGAGCGCGGGCGCGACTGCACGCGATACTCGAGGAGCGCGCGAGTAGCGAGCTACGGACGCGGCTTGAGCGCCTGGCCGAGGAGTGCCCCGATCCGGGAGAGCAGCTTCGCCATCGCTATGAGCTCACGCGCCCCCTTTACTCATATGACCCGGTTGACGACGACTATCCCTATGAATGTCCCGGCCCGTTGGACATGCGCGCGCACACCGAGACATGGGAGGACATGGTCCGGCAGCAAGACGCCGGCGTCTATCCGGCGGCGTTCGCGCTCATCCGGTGCCCCGTCGCCATGTTCCACGGCGACTACGACCCGCACCCGGGGCGGATGATCTGCGCGGGTCTACGCCGTCTCATGCCGCAGATCGAGTACGTCGAGTTCGAGTGGTGTGGACACTCGCCGTGGGAGGAGCGCCACGCGCGTGAGCCGTTCTTCGCGGCGCTAAGCGAGTGGCTCGAGAGGTGGGCATCGGGGTAGGGCCCATGCCTGTGGGCCTCCTGGGCCGTGGCGTTCGCGTGGTCCCCGCACTGGCCGGGGAGGACGCCCGCCGACATGGGGGCCCATCTGACCATCGCCACGGTGGACTTCTATGTCCCCTACATCCGCAAGGGGGCGTCGGACAACGAGGCGGTCATGTTCGGGAAGCTGGCCGCCGTGGGGACACTGGTGCTCGGCGTGATCGGGGCGCTCATCATGATTGCCGGCTTCGACCGACCGGTGTTCATCTATCTTCTGAGCGCCTATGGGTACTTCACTCCGGGCATCGCGACCATGTTCCTGATGGGGATCCTGTGGCGACGAACGACTCACGCCGGGGCGCTCGTCGCCGGCATCCTCACGTTGCCCCTTTCCTTCGCGCTCGAGAAGGCGCTGCCGGGCATTCCGTTCCTGAACCGGACCGGCATCGCGTTCTGGGTCTGTATGGCCGCAGCCACGATCGTGAGCCTGCTCACGAAGCCGAAGCCGGCTGAAGAGCTCGAGGGGCTCATCTGGAATCGCGATAGCCTGAAGCTGCCGCCGCAGATGCGGGACCGCATGCGAAGCATCCGCAACCCAGCGGTCTGGTGGGCGATCATCACGGCCGTGGTGGTGGCCATGTACATCGTGTACCGGTAGCGACGGCGCCAGGGAGCCCGGTACGGCATGATCGCGTCCCGGTGTGCTCCCTCGGCAAGACGGAGTAAGGGTTACAGGCGGGCTCAGTGAGTCACCTCGACACCTGTCTCATCTAGGGTCAAGATCCACGCACGGGGAGTGACGAGTATGACTGACACACGCGTGGATGTCCTCATCGCTGGCACAGGGGCTGCTGGTCTGCGGGCCGCCCTGGCCGCGCGCATGGCCGGGGCCGAACGGGTGCTGGTGGTCTCGAAGACAGAGAGTGGCGTCGCCAACTGCAGTGGCATCGCGTGGGGCGGGCTCAGCGGCGCCGTGGGCGGGGCCGATACCGACCACTATGCCTCGGTGCTGGCCGAGTACTCTGAGGGGATCGCGCAGCCGGAGCTCGCGCGGAAGCTGGCCGAGGCCAGCGGTCCGGCTCTCGAGGAGCTGGTATCGCTGGGCGTGGAGTCGCAGGTGCACCGCGCGCACCTGACCGTCTCCGCCCGGCCCCGCCATCCGGGAGAGGGTCTGACGCTCCCGCTGCTGAGGCGCTGCCGGGAAGCTGGGGTAGAGTTCGCCGAGCCGGCCATGCTGGTGCACCTGCTCCGCGACGCCCAGGGCTGCCGGGGGGCGATGGTCCTCGATCTGGTCAGTGGGGACTACTGCCGTGTGTTGGCGGGGGCCACAATTCTCGCCACGGGCGGCTTCGCCGGTCTGTACGCGCGCAACGACAACCCGGCGGGGACCGCGGGGGACGGGCTGGCCCTGGGTCTGCTGGCCGGGGCCCGAGCCATCGACCTCGAGTTCGCGACGGTGTTCGAGTTGGGCCTGGCCGAGGAAGGCTGCCCGCAGGACGGGTGCTACTTCGGCCCGGCCGTCTCGGCGGGCGTCGTAACCGACGACAGCGGGCTGCCGCTGGACCGCGCCCAGCGCGACGAGCACTGGCGTGACGCGAGTCTCGGCGTCGAGCGCCGAGACGGGCGCTACGACCTGTGGCTCGATCTGACCCAGGTCACACCAGAGCAGTGGCTGGAGGAGAAGCTCGCGCTGGTGCGCCGCGAGATCCTGCTGGACCTGCCCGTGTCTGAGCGGCCGGTGCGCGTTTCGCCCCTGGCTCACTTCACACCCGGAGGCCTGATGATCGATGAGCGGGCACGCACTGCTGTGCCGGGGCTGTTCGCGGCGGGGGAGGTCGCCGGAGGTGTGTTCGGCGCGGGGCGACCGGGTGGCGGGGCGCTCACCGACGCCATCGTCTTCGGTGCCGTCGCGGGACGTGAGGCCGCCGAGTACGCGGCGCGCACGCCTCGAGCCGACACACCGGCACCCACGGAGAGCCTGCCGTCTCTGAGCTCAGCACCAGCCGCACGACCCCCCTCGCAAGTACTGAGCGAGATCGGCTGGGCGCTGTGGAACTACGTCTCGCTCTGGCGGAACGGGCCGGGGCTTGAGGCCTGCCTGGCGTGGCTTCGTGCGCTCGAGCCCCCCGCGTCGGCAGGGCCGGTGGCCGAGTTGCGCGCTCTGCATGAGGCCCGACTGGGCCGGTTCGTCGCGCAGGCGGTGACACGGGCGGCGCTTCTGCGCGAGGAGACCCGCGGCCGGCACCACCGGCGGACCGACTACCCGGAGCCCGATGCGGCGTGGCAGCGGAACATCATCTGGCGCGTGAATGAGGACGGCGAGCTGGCACACGAGGTGGTCTAGCGAGCGGCGGACCTGGCGGTCCGCGCTCCGAGACCAGCCTATGCGCACGCCGGACCGCGGACGGCCCGACTGCCCTGAGCCGCGCTGAGGTCCAGCGCGTAACGAAGGGCCGCGTAGTTGCGGTGCCCTGCTACTGCGGACCTGGCGCTCCGCGCTCCAGAACCAGCCTGCGCGTACGCCGGAGCGCGGACGGCCTCGTTTGCGTAGTTGCCGTGCTCTCGTGCTGCGGAGCTGGCGCTCCGCGCTCCGGAGCCGCCTGGACGGCACTGCCACGTGCCGCCCCGCCGCCTGTTCGTCCTCACGCTCGACGGCGCCGCACGCAGACCACGGTTGCGCCGAGTGCGATCACCACCACCGCAGCCCC
>JAKPQA010000208.1 GCA_029547025.1 Armatimonadota bacterium | reverse complement strand
CGCGTGTCCCATCGTCGGGCAGGACGTCGGTGGTCAGGGCCTGGTCCACGGAGAGGAAGGCACCGTAGCCGACACCCAACAGAGCCGCCGCCACCATCGCCGCGGTCCACGTGGGGGAAATGGCCAGGGTGAGGGCGGCAGCCACCTGAAGTGAGCCACTGATCATGACCAACGGCTTGCGGCGGAGGCTGCGATCGGAAGCCAGCCCGGCGGCATACGTGGCAATGACGCAGAAGACGAGATACACCAAGGTGAGGGTGAGGACGGCGCCGTCGGGATTGGGTCGGTGCAGCACGTCGGCGACATAGAAGAGCAGGTAGGTCGTGCCGATGAGGTTGCCCGCGTTGATGAGGACACGAGTGGCCATGGCCCAGTAGTAGTCGGGTGCCCTGATCGGGCTCGGGGGAGTGAGTTCGGGGAGGATCCGGCCCTGAGCGATGGCCCTCGCCGAGGCGACGGGTTCGCGCAGGAGGAGCAGGAAGGGGAGGCAGCACAGCAGGGCCAGTCCGGCGATGATCCACCAGGCGGTGGGGACGTCCTTGATGACCTCGGTGACGAGCACCATGCCGCCGGCCAAGGCGATCACCTGCGGCACACCGAAGGCAGCTGATGCGCGGCCACGCTGGGGGACCGGCACCTGGTCGGCGATCATGGCGCTCAAGCCGACGAGGACGCAGGATTCGCCGATGGCCACCAGCGCCAGCAGCAGGCAGATGAGTGACGTGGACTCGGCCTGGCCGACCAGCGCAAAGGCCACTGCCGCGAGGATGAATCCACCCAAAGCCCAGGCGCGCCGGCGTCCCCAACGCACGGTCGTCCGATCGCACAGGACTCCCACGAGGGGAACGGCGATGACGATCGTCACGAGCATGACGCCCTGGAAGAGGCTGGTGAGCGAGACCTTTTCGGCCTCGTCGAGCGCCTTGGCCAGTTGGGCAAGCATGATCTGGCCGGGCAGCATGACGAGCAGCCAGAAGCCGAACCACGCGAGCCCGAAGAGCCACAGCCACAACCCGGACACGGGCTGGCGCGGCCGCACGATGCCGTGATTCGCGTCCTCATCTGTGCCGACGGGTGTCACAGGGAGCTCAGGTGAGGGCATGGTCACGGGCGGGGGCTCCTGCGCAGTACCGGTGGGCCGGGGATTCGGGTAGACAGTTTCTAGCAGAGCGGCTCGCCCATCGGCCCCATGCTGGCCGGTCAACGACGTCTTGTGCCCCTGATAGAGTCGCCTTACCTAGGTGTAAGGAGGCAGCCATGTCGATCGGGACCATGACGAGCAAGGGCCAGATCACGGTGCCCAAGGATGTCCGCGAGGCTCTCGCACTGACCCCGGGGACCAAGGTGTCCTTCACCCGCAACGCCGAGGGCGACTTCGTCCTGTCCACCTCACGCCCGAGCCTGTCGAAGCTGGCCGGCCGACTCAGGTACTCGGACCCCGCGATCTCGCTTGCCGACATGGACGATGCCATCGCCGAGGGTGCAGTCGGCTCGTGATCGGGATCGACACCAACGTCCTGGTGCGCTTCCTCGTGCAGGATGACCCTGACCAGAGCACCCGAGCCGCGAGGGCCTTCGAACGCCTGACCGCCAGCGATCCGGGTTACCTCACAACTGTCGTGCTGGCCGAGACGTACTGGGTGCTGACACGCGCCTACAAGTTCAGTGTCGATGAGGTCCTGACTGCATTGGCGGACGTGATCGCGACCGAGCAAATCGCCGTCCAAGACGTCGCGACGGCCACGGCAGCCGTGGAGTCGGCCCGCGCGGGTGCCGACTTCGCGGACGCCTTGATCTCCTCCGCATGCGCAGAACGTGGCTGCCGCAGT
>JAKPQA010000198.1 GCA_029547025.1 Armatimonadota bacterium | reverse complement strand
ACACGGCCCTCGCCGATCGCGCGTTTGCCTGCCTGATCGGCCTGGCCCTCCGCGTAGACCGTCACGTTATCCAAAGACGCCCTGGCACTGGCGCCTCCTGCCGCCGCTATGGCGTCCAGAAGCTTGGCCCCCGGCTGGAGCCTGTACGCCCCCGGCCTCGCCACCTCGCCCAGCACCACAACCTGCCCGGGCACGACCTCCGGCACAAACAGCGCGTCGCCATCTTCGAGCAGAGGCATCGGCGGTGTCGGCGGCTTGGCCGAGGGTTTGCCCGACGGCCCGCCTGGCGCCTCCCCGGCATCAAGGACCGAGGTCACATCGATCTCCAAGGAGAAAGCCCCTTCGCCCGTCTTGCGCGCAAGGGCCACGCGCGTTCCATCTCCGGCTGACGTCACTCCGCCCGCAGCGGCTATCGCATCCAGAGCCGTCGCTCCGCGCCTCAGCACTACCTGGCCCGGCCGGGCCACAGAGCCTGCAACATACACCCTGACTTCCGTCCCGGGCACAACCACAACCGAACTGGGCTCGATGGCCGGGTTGGCCTTGATGTCGCCGTCGTACACCAGGCGGTCGCCTGACACCTCGAGGTCAACTCCATCGGCCGGATCGCCCGCGCGGTACACCTTCACCCGCCCAAGATCCGCCGCGTCCAGAGGCCCCCCTGCCGCGGCTATGGCCTCCATCAGGCGAGTGCCTTCATCTACAGGGTAAACCCCCGGACGGGCCACCGCTCCGAGCACCGCCACTTGCTTACGCAGCTTCTCCGGGGCCTCGGGGACATAGACCACATCTCCGTCGGCCAGCACCGTATTGGCCTCGCCCTTGGGGTCGCGGCCCAGAGCGTCCAGGTCGACCCCGGCGGCAGTCTGCCCGCTTCCGGAGTCGGCGCCCGACACGCTTCCGCCGGTTCCCCGGGTCAGCACCACATTCTTCGCATCGCCCAGGGCCGACGCCCCGCCCGCAACGGCCACGGCATCCAGCAGACGCGCTCCGATCGCGAGTTCATACACCCCCGGCCGCGCCGCCGCGCCCACCACGGTCACGCCGATCATGCGGGACCCGACTACTACGACGTCGCTCGCCCCAAGCGTCGGGTTGGCT
The DNA here is from genome assembly GCA_029547025.1 of Armatimonadota bacterium. Taxonomy (GTDB): domain Bacteria; phylum Armatimonadota; class Zipacnadia; order UBA1398; family JAKPQA01; genus JAKPQA01. The sequence goes on along the minus strand of JAKPQA010000198.1, from coordinate 141 downwards.
GCTCCATCGCCTGCAAAGATCGCCTTGCCATGCCCGATGGGGGCCCCGGCGCCTGCGGAGGAGTCGCCGCCGGCGTAGATCGTCACGTTCTCCAGCGACGCCCGGGCATTCAGCCCGCCCGCCGCGGCTATCGCGTCGGCA
>JAKPQA010000192.1 GCA_029547025.1 Armatimonadota bacterium | reverse complement strand
GCATCACCTCTGTAGCCGGGGCTTTAGCCTCGGCTCACAATGGCCTGTAGAGCCACTTCGCGCGAGGCTGAAGCCTCGCCTACGGTTGGGTGTGCGTGGGTGCCGACCCTAAGTGCGTGCCATTCGTGACTGTCACCGGTTCCCGCCTCCTGCCCTTCGCTGACCGCAGTCTGCGAACACCGCCCGCGCAGAGCCTCGGGATGGCACCCGGGGCTTCCACTCCTCACTCGACGGTCGCCACCTCGGGCACGGCCAGGATGGCGGCGATCAGCTCATCGACCTCGGCCCGAGCCGCGATGATCCGATCGGGCTCTTGGGTGTACTCGGTCCACGACCTCGAGACCTCGGGCCTGACCTTCAGCACGTCGGCACACCGCGCGAGGAGCTCTTCGTGCCCGCCGGCGGCTCTCAGCCGGTCGGCGAGACCGCTCAGCACAGCCAGAGCCTCGTAGTCCTCGATGCCATCACGCAGGTTCTCCATGCGGGTGCTGGCCAGAGGGGTGCCGTCCGGGCCGGGGTAGAACAGGATGCCGTCGCCGTTCGTGCCGAAGGATAGCGGGTTCCACGGACGATCGGGCCACTTGGGGCCTTCCATGTTCCAGTTCTCCTGGCCCTCGTACAGGTTCATCAGGTAGTAGAGAAACCCCGTCAGGTTGTGCTGGTAGAACTGCCAGCCGAGGATGCGTGGGTCGACACCGGGGAAGTCGATGAACAGGTTCGCGTAGGGCTTCCCCGGCCCGCAGCAGACGTAGGCCCACAGCTCGTCGCCGGCCGCCTGCCGCTCGGCATCGGACGGTCGCCACTGGGCCGTCACTGGCGTGATGATGTCGAAGAGCCCCGCGTGGGCCGGGTTGACGGGGTTGGCCGACTCGCACTTGATCGACGGATACCGCTCGTGGATCATTCCGAAGATGCGGCGGATGGAGGGGTCGACCTCTGTCTCGTGGTTGGGCCGCATGTCGGACTCGTCGAACCCATGCACATACCAGGTGAAGTCCGGCCAGTTGCGCTCCCGGATGAAGGCGTCCCACTCGCCAAGCCAGGCCTCGAGCTCGGCCATGTACCGGTCCGCGGCCGTCGCGTCCGCGGGCAGCACGTCCACATTCGCCAGGCACGTCGCATTCATGCCGCGCTCATAGCAGTAGTCCATGTCCTCCCGGCTCGGCACGACCCGCGTGCGGCCGTTTTTCATCCCCGAATAGATCGTCGTCGGGCTGATGCGATGGGCCAGGAGGAAGTCATATACCTCGCGCCACTTGGCCTGCGGGAGCACATCCTCGCACTCATAGGATGAGTAGAGCGGCCCGTGGTTGGTCTGGTCGGTCATGCCGAGGCGCCGCTTGACTTCATCGGGCCGGTACCAGATCTCCCACAGCCCCGCACTGATGCAGAAGGCCGTCCGGAGCTTCCCCCGGACGGGTAGTGAGTAGGGCTGCACGGTCAGTTCGAGCCCCACGGTGTGCGGCGGGCAGTCGCGAGCGGTCACATCGATCAGCCCGCGATAGACACCGGGCGGCGTACCGTCGGGAACGTCCACGGTGAACCAGACGGGCTGGACGAAACCGGGAGCCACGTCGAACGGTGCCGGTGGCATCAGCACGTCCGGCCACCACCAGCCGGCCCGCCGGATGGACGAGTTCGACTGCTTCGTCTGCACGTAACCCACCGGGTGCCACGCCACATGGTCTGCGGTAAGCCGCGTGTGGCCGTCGGCGTGCAGCAGGTCGGAGACCCGCACCTCAGCGCCCTCGACCGGCCTCCCGAGTGGCATGACGACGAGCTGGAAGCTCTCGCGCTCGCGTCCAGCCGCGGAGATGCGCGCCGGGCCGGTCAGCCGCCCGCCAAAGTCGCCCGCCTCGCGGAAGACCTTGTCCATCGGGCTGGCGTGGCCCACGAGGAATGCCGAAGGCTCATCAGCCCGAACTCCGGATAGGTCGTCCCACTCGCTCAGCCGCAAGGGCAGCACGTCATCCGGTGTGACCCGGCTGATACGCACCCACAGCCACCGCGACTCGCTGTTCGTGTCCTTGAACTCCTGCAGGCTGAGCTTGGCCTGACTGCCTCCGGACCACGCCGGCACCGGCCCGTCGAGCTGCTCCTGGCCATCGATGGTCCATGAGAACACCGCGTTCCGACCAAAGTCGCAGGAAAGTCGGGTCTCCTGGCCCTCGGTCACCGTGTCCCGCGCCGGCACCTTCGCATTCAGAGTCGGCCGAGTCCCGGTGAACTCGACCACGAAGGGCCCGCTTTCGGTGCGGATGTCCTGCCCCCAGCCGCCGAGCTTCACCGGAACGAGTGACCACTCAACCCGCAGGAAGCACCCCTCGGACGCTGCCGGGATCGGGATACCCTCCACCATATGGGCACCGATGTTGCCTCCCTGGTCGGCGATGCTGCGCGTGTGGAGCCCGTCCGCAGCAAGCTCCGCCCCGGCGTCGAGCTGCCACCGCCCCTCGGGCAGTGCCGCTCCGTCGAAGCGCTGCTCGAACAGCGTCTCCACGTGCTCCGCCATGGCTGCACTCGCCCCCAGAAGCCCGATTGCGAGTAGTGCGGTTGGCCGCATGGTCCCGCCCCCCCAGGGCCGCCGACCACCGTCACGGCCCAACACTGCATACATAGCCCTGGTGCGGGTCGGATGGCGCCCTTCCCGCTTCGCAGGCCGCTTCCATTCGGTCCATCCACTGACCATGACCTGCACTGCGCATGAGGATGTGAGGCATAAGAGACACAGCTGGGGAAGTCGGTGGATCCGCTCGTACCAGGGGTTCGTGCCCACTCTTCGGAGAGCGGAGTCGACTTCCCATGCCCGCAGTCTGTTGTTTGCAGACCCAGCTCGGTCTCCTGCAAGCCAAGCCCGTGGTGGCCCGTTTCGACGGCGGCGATCTGACGTACGACGCGGGCATGCTTGGAAGACCCGGTGCTCCATACTGGTGCTGCCCCGCCAACGCATCATCGACCTCGCCGCGGGCTATGAGGATGCCAACGCCCTCAACACCCTACGCGCCGATGCAGCCCCCAACGCCGACGCCCAGGCGGCCGCGTAGGCTCGGCTCCACCCCAAAGACGCTACCACAGCACGGTTCTCCGCGCCGTCGTCGACGGTCGCGCTTGTGTCCACGATGAACGAGGACCGCCCCAGCCGACCTCCACAACCCTCTCCACAGGTTTCCCCCTCCGCTCCGCACACCAATACCCGACTCAGACACCCTCCCAAGTCGGATGCCCGCCTGACACCCATGCTTGATCCATAGTCCAGGCTATGGCCTCATCCCCGTCGTCCCCGAGGAGCGGGTGGTGGTCGTCGGTGGGCGCGTCACGAAGGGGCAAGACGGGGATCCGCACGCTTCGGGTAGGGCCCCGCTATGGAGCTGGCCTGGCGCCTCGCGGTGCCGCTTGGCTCGCCCGAGGCCGACGGGATCGTCGGGGCGCGGATGATGCGTGGCATCGCCGGACTCCGCCTCCTTCGACGCGTCGTCGTGCCGGTCGGTGGGCCGCTCGCGGAGCCGGAGGATGCGGTGGTCTGTGTGGTGCGGGCGGTCGTCGAGCAGGACTCAGGAGTCGGAAGACGGTGGTGGCGGCGAGGGGCCGGCGGGCGGGGCGTGAGGCGGGCGGCTCACCCCTCGGCCAATCGCTCGTCGCGCCGCTCCTTTGGGTGACGGCGTCGGTCGGGCTCCGGAGGCCCGCCGGAACCACCCCAGCATGCGGGGCCTCGCCCTACTTCCAGTAGGCGACCGTGCCGAGTGTCAGGGTGTGCTGCGACCCGCACTGGTGGGCGACACCGTTCCGCGGGAAGAATGCGCTGCTGGCGAAGTCCGACCGCCACTCGAGCCGCGCAGTGAGGCTATGCCCGAATCGGTGCTCCAATGTCCCAGTGACCTCGTAGAGCCGATTGCCGGGCGTGCCGATCAGGAAGCCCTGGGGGTCATCGAAAACCTCGGCGCGCAACGCGATCGAGTCGTGATCCCAGTTCCGCCGGGCGTAGGCCGCCAGGCCCCACCATGAGGCCGGAGCTCCGGCGTTGGCATCGTTACCGAAGTCGGAGCTCAGCGCGAAGTCGTAGTCCTGGTGCTTTGTGGTGTACGTCACATAGGCATTGGCCATGTTCCGGAAGCCGGTGCCTTCGTCTCCACCCAGCCAGTTGGCGACCGCGCTCCATCGGCCGTTGGTGTAGCTCGCCTGCAGGCCGATGCTCTTCCCCGGCACGGCGTCGAACACGGCGTTGCAGCCGTTCACCAGCATGCCGGTGACGGCGAAGTGGTCGTCGAACGGATAGGTGTAGCGCACGCCGAAGTGGTAGGACGGCTCGGCCCAGCCGAAGGCGATACCGCCGCTGTAGTTCATCCGGTCCAGCGTCTCGGTGACCTCGTAGCCCAGGTGAGTCGTGAACTTGCCCAGGTCGAGGAGGGCCTCCTTGCTGTCGGACGTGTTGTAGCGGACATAGGCTTCCTGGATCCACTGGAAGGCCTGGTCGCGCGCATCGAGGCATGACGCGTGGCTAAGCGTGGCGACGTTGTCGTTGAACGGCACGCCGGCGTGGAGCTTCAGCGCGAAGCCGAAGTCGTCGTCCTGGGTGCCCTCCTCGACGTGGAACTGCACGAAGGGTACACGCAGCTTGCCGTACGTGGCATCCAGGTAGCGGATGGGGTCGGCCACGCCGCCGGGGTTGTTCAGGTTGAGCGAGTAGTAGGTGTCGATGAAGCCATCGACCGTGTAGTCATCCTCCGCCTTGGCGTCGTCGGCTGGTGTCTGCTCGGGCGGCGCCTGCGCAAATGCAGCGGCCGCCAGGGACATCAGGACCCCGAGCATGGTCCAGCTCGCGCACCTCATGGTTGGCATGGGGCGGCTCCTCCCGCGAGGAAGCGGATGGTGTGGGCAAGGGCGGACTCCCCAGTCTTCGGAGCGTCCGCCCCTACCCCTTCCACCCAGCCCTGCCGCCGCGTGCCTACTTCCAGTACGCCACCGTGCCGATGGTGAAGGTGTGCTGCGAGCGTGCCTGCCTCGCCGCGGCATTCAGCGGGAAGAAGGCGGTGTTGGCGAAGTCTCCCCGGTACTCCGCCCGAGCGGAGAGACTGTGGCCGAAGCGGTGTTCGTAGGTCCCGGTAACCTCGTAGAGCGTGTTGTTGCCGACCCCCATCATGAAGCCCTGAGGGTCGCGGAACACCTCGCCGCGGAGGGCGAGGGAGTCGTGGTCCCAGTTCCGCCGGGCATAGGCCGCCACGCCCCACCACGTACCTGCCGCGCCGTTGTTCGGATCGCGGCCATAGTCGGCGTTCAGGGCGAAGTCGTAGTCGCCGTCCTTCGTGGCGTAGGTCACATAGGCATCGACCACGTTACGGAAGCCCGTGCCCTCGTCGCCGCCAATCCAGTTCGCCACTGCGGTCCACTGGTCGCGCTTGTAGATGGCCTGTAGCCCGACGCTCTTGGCCGTGTTGTTGTCGACCACGTTGTTCCAGCCGTTGACCAAATAGGCACCAGCGGAGAAGTGGTCATCGAACGGGTACGTATAGCGCAGTCCGAAGTGATAGAAGGGGATGGCCCAGCCGAACAGGATGCTTCGGCTGTAGTTCATGTTGGCACGAGACTCGATGACCTCGTAGCCCATGTGAGTGTTGAACTTGCCGAAGTCGAGATAGGCCCCCTTGCTGTGCGATGTGTTGTAGCGTACCCAGGCCTCCTGGACCCAAGGGAACTGCCGGTCGATGGCGCTGGGTGACACCGAGTGGATCAGTGTGGCCGTGTTGTCGTTCGCCGGCAGCCCGGCCTGGAGCTTCACTCCGAAGCCGAAGTTGTCGTCGTCGGCCGTCTCCTCGACATGGACCTGCACCAGCGACACCCGCGGCGACGCTGACGTGCCGTCGAACACGCGGACCGGGTCAACGATGCCCCCGGGGTTGTTCGTGTTCCAGGAGTAGTAGGTGTCGATGAAGCCGTCGACGGTGTAGTCGTCGTCCTCAGCGACCTCGGCGGGAGCGGCGTCCTCCGCAGCCCCGGCCGTGGCCACAGGCGGCTCGGCCGGAGGTGTCTGCATCGCCGGCGCGCCCTGTGCACCGGCGCGGAGAATGGAGGCCAGCATCAGGGCAATGACTCCGGCGGCGCGGGTGCTGGCGTGATTCCGGTGAAGCATCAGGCTTCCTCCTCGTCGTTGACGGGGGACACTGGGGGCGCCCCGCCATTCGAGGCGCCCCACACCCCAGGTGGTCAGTAGAGAGCGTAGCCGCGTTCGGCGTGCTCGGTGTAGTCGATGCCGATGACCTCATCGTCGGCCGGGGCGCGCAAGCCCACGAGACCATCCACCAACTTCGCGAGCGCGAAGCTGACGACGAAGGAGTAGGCCAGGGTGACCAGCGCACCGACGAACTGGACCCCCAACTGGGCCGGGTTCCCACTCAGCAGACCGTTCTGGCCGTTGGGGTTCACGACGGTCGTCGCGAACACGCCGGTGAGTAGGGCTCCGAGGAAACCACCCACGCCGTGGATGCCGACCACGTCGAGGGAGTCATCGAAGCGCGTGCGGCTCTTGATGACCACGGCGCCGTAGCACACCAGTCCGGCGACCAAACCGATGGCGAGGCCGCCCATCGGTGTAACGAATCCGGCGGCCGGAGTCACCGCCACCAGTCCGGCCACGCAGCCAGATGCCGCGCCCAGAGTCGTGGGCTTGCCGGTGCGAAGCCATTCGGCCGCGATCCATGAGAAGGTGGCCGCCGCGGCGGCCAGGTGGGTCGAGACGAAGGCCGAGGCGGCAATGCCGTCCGCCGCCAGGGCGCTACCCGCGTTGAACCCGAACCAGCCAAACCACAGGAGGCCAGCACCCAGGAGGGTCAGCGGCAGACTGTGTGGCGGCATGGGCTCCTCCTTGTGACCGATGCGAGGGCCGATGACCAGGACCAAGGCGAACGCCGCGGCCGCGGCATTGATGTGCACGACGGTGCCGCCCGCGAAGTCGAGGGCGTGCATGCCCGCGAGCCAGCCGTCCGGCCCCCAGACCCAGTGGGCCACGGGGGAGTACACCACGATCGACCACAGACCACCGAACAGCATCAACGCGCCGAACTTCGTGCGCTCGGCGATGGCGCCGGTGAACAGCGCCGGCGTGATGATGGCGAACATGGCCTGGAAGATCATGAACACGTTGGTGGGAATTGTCAGGCCATCTTTGAGCTCCGACCCGACACCAGCCAGGAAGACGTGATTCAGTCCGCCCAGTAGGCCACCGCCCAGATCCTCGCCGAACGCGAGTGAATAGCCGATGACGGCCCAGATGATGCTCATGAGACCGAGCATGAAGAAGTTCTGGAGGAGCGTGCTGAGTACGTTCTTGATCCGCACCATCCCCCCATAGAAGAGCGCCAGGCCGGGTGTCATCAGCATGACGAGCCCGGAACTCAACAGCACGAAGCCCGTGTCTGCCTTATCAATGCCCATTGCTTCTGCCTCCTCTCCGCCCCCCGGGGGCTCATAGGGCGTCGGCGCCGCGCTCTCCGGTCCGGATGCGCATGGCATCCGCAACGGGAATGACGAAGATCTTCCCATCGCCGACCTCGCCGGTCCGGGCCGCCGCAGCGATGGTCTCTATCGCACCCTCGGCCTTGTCGTCCGGAACGACAACCTCAACGCGGACCTTATGGAGCAGGTTGATGGTGTACTCCGATCCGCGATAGCGCTCGGTGAAGCCCCTCTGCCGGCCGCACCCGCGGATGTCGGCGACGCTCATGCCGACGACACCCGCCTCGCTGAGCGCCTGGCGCACGTCGTCGAGCTTACTGGGCCGGATCACAGCCTCAATGCGAACCATCGGTGCATCCCTCCTGACCGGGCCGCCGTGGGCGGCCGTGCCGCCGGGACTGGCACCCGTGCCCCAGTCCCGGCAGTCATTTACCGGCAATGGCTATCCGGTAAGTATATGCCGATGGTAGCGGCGCATCGGGTGGCTGTCAAGTGCTCATTGCTCGGGAAAATGGGATTCCTCCCCCAATCGGGCCCAGGTGATTGGGTGTATCGCGTCCTAGGATAGGGCACTGAATGCCGGTATATTGCCGATAGTGGAACACCATTCGAACTCACATGAGGGTATGTTCGACCGGTATCCAGGGACCTGTCGGAGGCATGTGTCGGGACCCACAAGATGAGACGGCCGTGGCGGTCGCCACCACAGTGGCAGTCTGTGCGGCGCGGCCTGAGACCCGCGCTACGGGTCCTGTCGCCCTTTGGCAGGCTCAGGGCTGGTGGGGCCGGGGCCTATTGGCGACCACCCAGCCCGGCGGCGGGGCGGCTCGGCCTGGCTCAGCGCCCATGAGCCGAGGGGGCTGGGTCCGGTCGATGGGACGGGGCCCCGCCGCGGTGGCTCCAGGCCCTCCCTCCAACGCACCCAGCGGACGCCTGGGCTGCGCGAGGTGACCGCTCGTGGGCGCGAGTCATCTCTCGCCGGCCGACTCGGCGGCGAGGGCGTCCTTGAACGCGTTCTCCGCCTCGGTCATCTCGTTGCGGAACTCGGCGGAACGCTTGAGGCCCTTGACCCGCCGGATGACTCGACCCTTGTGGTCCAGGAAGACGAAGCTGGGGAAGCTGTCGATGCCGTAGGCCTTGGCGGTCTCCTTGTCTTCAGTGACATCGACGACGACCGTGACGAAATGGCCCGCGAGCATGGCAACCCCGGGATCGGTGAACAACTCCTCAACCACCCGCAGGCAGTTGGTATTGGCGTCCGAGTGGAAGTACACCATGGTGGGCCGGCGGTCGGCGCTGGCGACGCCCAGACCATGCTTGACGCTGGGGAACGCGTGGATGCTGCCCCATTCGTCGGCCGTGATGCTCGGATCGACGCTGTCGGGGGGTTCGATGGGCGCCCGATCGGCGCCCCCGCGTCCGCAGCAGAGCGCGAGGCACAGGAGAGGGGCGATAGCCGTGCAGAGCAAGAGAGCGCGGGCCTGCGGCGAGAAGGCGACCAGTCGCATGGGCGAAGCTCCCTTCGGGGGGCCGGCGACGCGTCTCGGCCCACCAGCGTAGGACACCCCGACCTCGCTCCCGCACCCCCAAGCCACCCCCGGGCCGCGCAGGCCCCTGCTGTTCGACGCCCGGCAGAGCCGGATGTCGCGCCCGTGCCCCTGGCTCAGGTGCCCTGAGCACCCAGCGGGTTGGGCGAGGCGAGCTATCGAGGTCGCAGAACCACTGTCATCTTCTGCCCGAATCCGCCGCGCCCTCTCACCTCCATGCGCACCGAGACCGTCGTCTCCGTGTAGGAAGGCCCCAGGGCGATGGGCGCGAAGGCCACTCGGCCATACCGATCGACGTCGCCTTGCAGGTCGGCGTAATGCGGGCCTCCCGGCGCCTCGACTCGGAGCCTGACGGCGCCATTGCCGTCGGCCAGCCAGCGGGGCTCGCCCGTGTTCGCCACCGCCACACGCAGCTCGATCCGGCGCCCCCGCGGCACCTCGACTCGGCCGTCGGCCTCTACCTCGCGCCACAGCCCGCCGGATTCGCGCACCTGCACGGAGCAGAACTCGGCGTTGAGGTACTTGTGCGGATTCCGCCCGGTCCAGGGCGTGCCGCCGACAGCTTCATCAGGCACGCTGGCCGACGTGGTACCCGTCGCCACCGTACGAGCCCCCGGCTTGCGCCCCTGGTCGAGCGCGCGGGCATACTCGTCCCGGTGGTCGTCGAGGACTCGCGAATAGCCGCGGCAGTGGGCTTCGCGGTCGAAAGTAATCCACGTGTCGGGGAGGCGCCGGATCAGGCCGGTACGGACCGCGCCCGAATACTCGCGCAGGGCGAGGGCGGCGGGTCGCGGCGAGCCGTCCTGCTCGATGATGCCGTAGTCGCTGTTCTCGCCGACGCGGAACCCGCCGGGGTACCACCAGGCGGCATGGCCATTGGCGCCGGACTCAAGCACCATGCGGAGCATGTTCTGGTAGTGCCGCCCCTGCTCGTCCAGGTCGCGCGAGATACCGTCGGCGAAGACCGTGTAGCCGTACTCGGCCCAGAACACGGGCTTGCCGTTACCGGCCCAGCGGGCATAGGCAGTAGTGAACCCACCCGACTGAAAAGTGCTCCAGTCACCACTGAGGTTGTAGGCCTCCGGCGAGATGTAGTCGAGATGGGCCGCACCAGCAATGAGGTCGAAGGGCATCTGGACGTCGACACCGGCGCCGCCAGTACCGCCGTAGCCCGACCGGGCGCCGATGAGGTGTGAGGGGTCGATGGATCGGATCAGCCGGCACACGCGCCCGTAGCCGCGGCTGATGGTGTCGTCCAGGAACCGCCGGTAGGCGGCGACCATGCGTGCCCAGTCGCCGTCGTTGGTGATCTGGTTGTCTGACGGCCCGGTGACACCGCCTTCGGACGTCCGAGGGACTGCGAAGCCCCAGTCGGCCTCAGCCAACTCAACAGCGCCGTACTGCTCGATGAGCCATTGCTGCCACAGCGGATCCAGCCGACAGCGGTCAGCATAGCGGCCGACATGGGGCTCCCACGCGATGTCATAGGTCCAGATGTCTGGATGTCTATACAACTTCGACTCGACCAGCGCTTGCCGTGCGGCTTCGGGCTCGAACGCCAGCGGGTGTGTGTGGGGAGTGAACAGGCTCACGCGGATCCGGTGCCGGTGGCACCGGGCGAGGAAGTCATGCAGCGAGCGCACGTCGTCAGGCGGGGAGAATGTAATGCTCACTGAGTTGACGCCCAGGCTCTCCAGCATCTCGAGGTCGCGGTCGACGGTGGCTGGGTCGTACTGGGCGGGCGAAAGCCAGCGGACCCAGTCTGGGGCCTCGATGCCCGTGACGTACGAGGGCCAGTAGTTGACGCCGTGCGGATGCCACCGGCGTCCGTCGATGACGAACTCGCCATCGCGGACACGCACGATCTCGCTGTCTGGTGTGTCCGCCGGGTCCTCAACAACCGAGAACTCATGGGTGATGCGGTCGACCACGGTGTTCCGGTCCACCAGTTCTGCCGTGACGGTGTACAGGCCCGGCTTGAGGTCCCTCAAGCCTGTCCGATCCTCGAAGCGCTCAATCACGAAGGGGCGCAGGCCGCGGAACCATATCTTGCCATGGAGCTTGGCTCCGGTTCGCCCGTCGTGGATCTCCATCCGTAGGGCCACGTTGTCGTAGTGGCCATAGCCGGGGGCCAGGGCCCGGTCGAACCGGGCCAGCCTGGCGACCAGGCCGATCTCCTCGCCGACGAAGTAGCTGAAGTGCTCGGTACCCGCATTGAGGACAAATAACCCGCTGGCGAGCCGCTTCGCGAGAGCCGCCACCAGTGTAGCGACGCCCGCTGAATGGGCCGCCTCGAACGGCTCAAGCCCCACGGCCGCCCACACGGCCCCGCCATATGTGGAGTCGACGCCCACATAGGCCGACACCACGGATCCTCGCGAGCGGCCCCGGCCGTCCTCGGCGACCACCAGAGGCACGAACCGCACGGGCCGGCCCGCGGCGCCACCGAAGCCCTGCATGCGCGGGCGGCTGGCCACGGCTTCGCCAGGCGCCAGGCCAAGGTCCCTGATCCAGCTCTGCTGCGGCCAACCGGTAGCCGACGGCACGGCGAACCTGCTGACCGGTCCCAGCGGGTAGCACTTGTACCAGGGCGTCAGCCCGTCCAGCGGCCGGATCTCGGGCATCTTCAGCCCGGGTGGGCGCTTGGCGGCGGCCAAGCCCGCGATCCAGTACTCCTGCGCCCCCTCGCGCGCTCCGCCGTGTCCCGCCGCGAGGCCCACCGAGAACCGGGCCACGTTCTCCGGCACCAAGTGGTCGGTGGCACCGCCACGACCGGAGCTCGGGTTGTCGGGCCAGTACTCGAGATCCTCGGGGGCGAGCACGTAGCGTTTCCACTCGGTGGTGAGCTCAACACGCGTGGTCCACCGCGAGCCATCGCGCTCCTGCCACTCGATGAGCAACCGCGGTGTCTCCGGACTTCCCTTAGCCCAGAAGCTGGTGAGCGGGCTCTCGCCGTCCAGCGCGCCGTCTCGCGTGTCGTGGATGAGCACATCCCAGCCCCTCAGGTCGGCTCGGACATGGATCGAGCCGCCTGCGACCCCGGGCGGGGCGGCGTCAAGCTCGCGGCTGGCCGGCCGCGACATGTCGGCGGCGCCCCGGACCCACTCCCCGATCGTGACTGGGGTCAGCTCGAAGATGGGGTGCGTCTCGGGGGCTTGCGCCAGGGCCTCGGCCCGGCTCACCCACCGCCCATCGTCCGGCCACACGAGGTTCGACAGTGCAGGCAGACCGACGGCGATGAGCTTCCCGCGCCGCCGCAGGAAGCGGTACAGGTTGTCGACGGCCGGTGCCGGGAAGGTGCGGGCATCAGGGAGGACCAGGATGTCGATGGTGCCCGGCCGCAGGACGCCGGGGTCCGCCAGCTCGGACGCCGTCAGCATCCGAGGGGACCAGCGTGGGCGCGACAGGCTGTCGGCGATCCGCTGGGCGAGGGTATCCACCGCCTCCGACCCCATGCCGCAGAGGACGCCGATGCGGGTTGAGCCGTAGCGCACCTCCCGCTCGAGCTGGGCATCGGCCGTCACATTCATCGCGGAGAAGGCCGCCGCCATGCCCGAGGCGTAGAGCGCCGGCCGGCCGGCTGTGACGGCGCTGACGCCGGCGGGCACCAGGAAGGTCTTCCGGAAGCCCCCTCCCCCACCGGTGGCGGGCTCGATCGTGCCGGCGACGCGATCGGGGTCCACGGTGAAGCGGAATGTGTAGTCCCGATTGTACTCCCAAGGCGGCATCTCGGCCGACTCGGCCTCGGTCAGCTTGCCGGGGCCCGAGGCCTGGGCCTGCCACTGGCCGTTGCTGCTCTCGACCATGTCGGCGTAGCGGCGGCCATCGGGGCCCTCGACGAGCTCGAGGCGCCAGTAGTTGGCCTCGTCGAGGCGGATGCCGATGCCGGCGAAGGCCCAGGTGCCCTTGTCGATGCGCCGGTCGATTCGTACCGTGCCGGTGATGGACTGCGCGTCGCGCTCCGGGGCCCACGGCACGCAGACCGACGACCCAGCTGCCTCGCAGGTGAGGTGCTGGTCGAGGACCTTCCACTCGCCAGAGAGCGGCACCCACTGGCCGTCGAGCGGCGCGCCGGCGACGAACGCCAGGAACAATGCGATGGGCACACAGGAGCCGATCGCCGTTGTCGTGATCAGCATGGCAATGCCCCCCTGGCACACGAACGGGCGGGGGGGCAATCCCCCCCGCCCAAGTTCGACTACCTGGCGCCGGGCCCTGCCCGCAGATCGCTCGTGGCTAGCTTCCGGTGATCTCGACGCGCCGCGGCTTGCTCTCCTCGGCTTTCACAATCCGCACCTCGAGCACGCCCTCATTGTAGCTGGCCGACACCTGGTTGACGTCGATGGCCTCGGGCAGCGCCACGGAACGAGAGAACTCGCCCTGCTCGCGCTCGCGAATGTGGTAAGAGGCGTTCTCTGCGACGGCGGGTAGCGTCTTGCCGATCTTGATGGTCAGCACGTTGCGGTCGAGGTTCACATCGATATTGTCGCGACTGACCCCGGGGATCTCGGCCGTGATGACATAGTCGTCGGGCGTCTCGAGCACATCGATGGGGAACCACAGTCCCCGGCCGCGGATGAACGGCCTCTCCATCTGTCGTGCCCAGTTGAGCAGGTCCTCGAAGTCCTCCCGGAGCGCCGGGAACATGGGACCCCTTCGCAGCTGAATGCCTGACATGTGAATCCCTCCTCGATAGGCCGCCTGGCCGAAGGGCACCGGTCGGCCGTGTTGGCTAGTGGATCTCGACGCGCTTGGTCTTGGTGCCTTCTTGTTCCTTGGTCAAACGGATGGTCAGCACGCCGTCACGATAGGACGCATCGGCCCCCTCGGTCTTGCACGGCGAGGGCAGGCTGACGGTCCGCGTGAAGCGCCCAAAGCAGCGTTCGCGTCGGTGGTACCCGTCCTCGTTGACCTCGTCCTCGCGCCGCAGCTCCCCCGTCAGCGTGACCGAGTCATTGGCGACTCGAACGTCCAGATCATCGCGGGCGACGCCGGGAACTTCGGCCTTGATGACTACTTCAGTGTCCGTCTCATACACATCGATCGATGGCCCCAGGTCGCCGAACCCACGGTTCTCGCTCCACCATCGCGACAGGGGCGAGCGCGAGAAGAACGAGTCGAACGCCCGATCCATCTCCTCCCTCATCTGGTGCAGTGCCGTGCGCGGCTCCCATCTCATCGGTAGCATCGGTCCACCTCCGACTGCATTGGACTGTGAGCGCCGCTCGGGACGCTCGGGCCGAACCTCCTCGGCTCCTTATCGTGCCCTGAGTATAGATGTTGAGTGCAATGCTGTCAAGGGTTTTGCGTGAAATTCTGTGCGGGATTTTGCGCATGCTCCGGGAGTGCGGCGTTCGGGCTGGATCCGGAATGCCGTCGGCGGGCGGCCCCTGCTGGGGTCCGCCCGCCGGCAAGCTGTTGCGAGTCTGGCGTGATTCCTAGGGCACCGTGAAGGAGGCGTCCTCCCTGAGGGCAGCCAGGATCAGCCGGTCGATGAACGCCGACAGGCGTCCACCTCCCGGTCCGGTCGCGGCCGCCGCCGGGGGCTCGGCCGGGGTCCGCACCGTCGTTGTCGCGACGCCACCTACGGTGGTGAGCACCGACGCGTCCAGTTTGCCGCGGTTGGCCTCGAGTCGGATGCTGGTGCCGTCCTCCACCGGGTTGTTGTGCTCATCAAAGGCGCGCACCTCGATGGTGAGGTTGCCCTGAAGGTTGGGCAGGATGACACCGGGGCCGCCTCCCTCGACGCCGTCCAGGACCACGGAGCTGTACGCGTCCACCGCGGGCCCAGAGAAGATGCACGCCCGGATGAAGTTCTGGGTGATCGGACCCGACGAGACCGAGATGTCGACGAACCCGTCCCATCCGGGCGGGTTCTCGCCCGCCGTGAGGAGTACCGCCTGGGCGATGCCGTTGACGGTGTAGCTCTCGGCGACGCCGTTGGTGGTGCCACGGCTACCGCGGATCATCCCGTGGGTCGCGGTGAAGTAGACCGCGGTGTTATCCGGCACGGGATTGTTGCTGCTGTCGCGCACCAGGGCGGTGACGGTGGTCTCCCTCCCGACGATGTCCAGGCCGCGCACGTTGTAGGGGTCTACTCCGAGCGCGATACTGGCGGCTACCTGGGACACGTACTCGACCTCGGTGGTCGCGTTCGCGACCGGGTAGCTCAGGTCGGCGATCGGGTCCGGCTGGTCCTCGGGCACGGTGACGGTGACTCGGGCCGTGCCCGGCGCGTTGGGTGTGAGGGTGCCTCCGGGGATTCTGGACACCAGAATCGCCGTGGCGGTGCCCCCTACGGTCCGTGCCGATGCCGTGATGGTCGTGTCCTCGATGACGCCGTCGGCACGGTAGAGCAGAGCGGTGAAGTGAACCAGCGTCCCGTCGACCACGGTGTTGCCGCTTCGGTCCACGACCTGGGCGGTGATGGTCGAGAAGCTATTCCCGTCGGCTCGGATGGCCAGCGGGTCGGCTGAGAGGACCACGGCAGCCGCCGGTCCGGGGTTGACGGTGATGGAGAGCCGGCCGGGAGTCGCGCTGCCCGAGGTGGCCTCGATGGCGGCGGTTCCCGTGACGATGGATGAGAACTGAACGGTCACGGAGCCGTTGGTGGTCATGGTCTGAGCGGGTGAGACGGTACCCAGTGTCGTGGTGAAGGCCACCGCCGTGCCGTCGGCCACCAGGCGTCCGGCGGAGTCGGTGACGACGGCGGTGACGGTGGTCGCGGCCATGCCGTCATCCGCGATGGCCACCGGGTTCTGCGCGGCAGCGAGCTGGATGCGGCTCGCCGGCAGCGCGTCGAAGGTCAGCACGATGTTGCGGGTCAGATTGCCGCCGCCGACCGCGGGCACCCTGGCGGTGACGGTTGCGGTTCCCGCCGTGCTGCTGACCACCGTGCACTGCGCCGACCCACCCTGGACCGTGGTCTGGTTGCTGTTGATCCGGGCTTGTGTTGCCGTTCCGGGCGTCAGTGTGAACGAGATGGGCGTCCCGTCGGCGACGGCAGCTCCGTTGATATCGAGGACCTGCGCAACGACCGTATAGGTCGACGTGCCGTCGGCGGGCACGCCCTGCAGCGGTGACAGGCCCAACTGCATGTCGGAGGCCTCGGTCGGCGCTACAGTGACCGGCAACTGCCCGGTGGCCGGGGCAGCTGTCACCACGATGTTGGCGTTGGCCACCGGTGTGTTGCCGGCGAAGAAGATCGTGGAGACTCGTCCCGCGGTGGTTGCGAGCGTGATCTGGGCGGCGCCCATCCCGCGGCTTGTGCCCAGCACGCCGGCGGTGGCGGGGTTCACCGCCAGGGTGACCTGGGTGCCATCGGGCACTAGGTTCGCAGCCGAATCGGTGACGGTCACCGTCACGGCGGCTTGGCCTCCGGGCGCCAGGTTGATGGTGGCCGGGTTGAACGTGAGTCCTGCCGGATCGCCGGCCACGAAGTCCACGACGACCTGGTCGGTGATGGCGGCATCGCCCTCGACGGCGGCGGTCACGGTGACCGGACCGGCGGCCGTGGTGCTCGAGAGCAGGGTGGTTGCCCGGCCGTCGGTGGTCGCAACACGCTGGGCCGATAGGGTCCCTCCGGTGGTGGAGAAGGTCACGACGACACCGCTCACCAGGGCTCCGCTGCTATCGGTGACCTCGGCGGTGACTTGGGCCGACGTCCGCCCGTTGGCCTGGATGACCCGCTGGTCGGCGGGGACAGTCAGAGTGAGGGACGCGGGCGTGCCGGAGCCGATGATGACATCCCTCGAGATGGTGGTGCCGCCGAGCCGAGCGGTGAGTCGGACCGCTGTGCCGGTGTCGCCAGGCGTGAAGGTGGTTGAGGCGACGCCGGCCGTGGTCTTGATCGGCGACAGGATGCTGCCGAGGAAGGGAGTCTGAGCCGTGGTGACGACGGAGGCCTGGGACAGGGAGAACTCGACCTCGGAGTTGTCGGCCACGGCCGTGCCATCGGCTCGTGTAAACGCCACTTCGACGGGGACGGCATCACCTCCCTCGATGGTGCTCCCGTCGGCCGGGCGCAGGAACTGGCCCCGGATTGACGAGGATGATACGCGGTTCTGTACGGCTCGGACCACTGCATAGACGACGGCCGCACCGATGAGCACGGCCGCGGCGACTTTGAGGGCGCTCGAGTGGTGCTTCTTCTTGGGCTTCACATCTTTCTCGTCCAGCGAGGCCGATGGTGTTGACACCACGAGCACACGGAGGCCCGCCTGGAGCTGAGAGAGAGGCGTTTTGGTCTTGAGTTTGCAGACCGAATGACCCGGTGTGACCTTGTAGACGATGAGCCGAGCCACTTCGGTGGTGCCCCGGTACACAGCGAGTTCGGTGCCGACCTTGGCCCCCGACCCCTCAGGGAGGCTGACCAACACGCGGTCCTCGGAGGCGGCGGAGAGCAACGTGGCGGCGATGCAGAGGTTCTGTCCGATCTCCTGGACCGCCTGATAGGCCGCGTCCTTGAGCGACGCCGCCACGAGGTCACGATCGGTGGCTCGGGCGTTGTCCGACCGGCCCGTCCCCTTCACCATGGTGGTGCGAATCGAGGCTTGGGCCCCGGCGTCATAGATACCGACGCGGAGTCGCGCGCTGGCCGTGTGTGAGTAGTCGTTTATGGAGCAGGCCAACACGCGTCCGCTGACGACCACGTCGCATCCCAGGGCCTCGCCGAGTTGGCGCAGCTCGGAATCCGACAGAGGCGACTTGAGGCCCAGCTCCCGGATCTTCTCGTCGACCTTGGCCTGCTCGACCACTACGGTGTTGGCCGAGTCCATGAGGGCCGTGAGCAGCGCGGTGCGCGCGGCGTCGGCGATATCCGGACCGCGGTAGTAGGACCCGTTGGTCACTTCGGCGAGGGCGAGCTGCTTCTTGGCGCCCTGAGCCGAGCCGGGCACGGTCCACACAAGCACGGCCGCGAGAGCGAGTAGGGGCACGAGATGGGCCGCTCTCGTCGCGCTGGCTCGCCGCACGCATGGGGAGCCTGCGTCGCGTGATGGCATCGCTGCATTCCTCCTACACCAGGCCGGCGAACACGACCTGAGGCCGTCTCTCGGGCCCCGAAGACCCGGGAGCGGACCGCTCACTCCTGCAGCCAAGGCATATGCCCCTCGAAGCTGCCAGGAGTGGCTTCGGAGGGATGGAGCATGGGGCGCCGGAGGTCCCGCGACCCGGTCCCAGGCCGCTTGACACACCCACACCCGGCGCCTAACCTTCCAGTGCGACCGCCTATAAAAGCCCCGAGGACTTGCCGATGTTCAGGCATTCGGGGGGGAAGCAGGAGGGGGAATCCTCCCTGTGGCTTCCCTCCCCCCGCGATACGCTCCGGTTGGGCCAAGCTCTGGGGCGCTGCCTCGAGGCGGGCGACTGCGTGGCGTTGTTCGGACCCGTGGGGGCAGGTAAGACCACTTTGGTGCAGGGCATGGCAGAAGGCACTGGTAGCGAGGCCCACGCCACGAGCCCATCCTTTGTGCTCGTTCACCGCTATGCAGGCACGCCGAACCTGCTCCATGCGGACCTCTACCGCATCGAGCGAGTGTCGGAGTTCGAGGACCTGGCATTGGAGGAGATGGCGGAGGCCGAAGGCGCGGCGATGGCCATCGAGTGGTGTGAGCGGTGTCGTGGCGCGCTTCCAGCCGTCCGGCTCGAGGTGCACATGAGTTACGCGGCCCAGGGGCGGCAGGCGCTGCCGTGGGCCATCGGGTCGCGGGCCGAGGCACTTCTCGACGCGTGGAGGCGTGCGGGCTTTGGCCTTCGCGGTGCCACGGGTGATCGCCCATGATGCTCGCCATCGAGACCTCCGGCCCTGTGACCAGCCTGGTCTTGTGGGATGGCCGGGTCGTGGGTGTGGAGTCGTTTGAGAGCGCCCAGCAGTTGGCCCGGCGCCTCGTGCCCGCGATCTCGGGACTGCTGTCGTCGCGGGGTCTCGCCCTGTCTGATCTGACCAAGGTGGCCGTTGGGTTGGGGCCTGGTTCCTTCACGGGGCTGCGGATCGGGGTGACGACGGTTCGAGCTTTGGCGCACGGGCTTGGGCTGCCCCTGGTTGGCATCAGCAGCTTGCGGGTCCTCGCCGAACAGGCGTGGACGGGCGCGGGCCCGCCCGATGGTGCCCGAGTGCTCGCAGTGGCCCGATCGAAGCGCGGCGAGGTCTATGCGGGGTGTTTCGGTCCCGGGCGCGAGTTGGTTGAGCCGTTCCTGTTGGTGCAGGAAGAGGACCTGAGAGCGCTGGTCTCCGGTCTCCCGAGACCGCTGGTGCTGGCGGGCCGGGAGCTGCTGGTTCGTTCGGCCGAGCTTGGTAGGGATGGTGGGCTGATCATCCCTTCGAGCGGCGATGCGGACTACCCGGATGCGGCCATGCTGGCCGCCCTGGCATGGCGCCAGCCGGCGATGAGTCTGGCAAGCGTAACGCCGATCTACGTGCGGCGGTCGCAGGCCGAGCACGCCCGGGGTGAGGGCCCCTCCCCGTGGCTGCCGGGGCCGGTGGTCTCTTCATGACGCCCGAGCCGATCGCGATTGGGCCACTCACGCCCGCCCAACTAGACGATGCGTGCGAGGTCGAACGACTGTGCTTCGCCACGCCGTGGGGGCGAGAGGCGCTCGAGGCCGAACTGGGCCGCAGCTCGATGTGCTGCTACGTTTCGGCGACGCTGCCGTCGGGCCGTACGGTCGGCTATGCGGGCATGTGGGTGGTCGGCGATGAGGCGCACATCGGCACCCTGGGTGTTCACCCAGACTATCGCCGGTCCGGTATCGGCGAGAGGCTGCTGGTGAACCTGCTGCTGCGGGCAGCGCGCCGCGGAGTCGGGCGCGTCACCCTGGAGGTTCGTGCCTCCAACGTCGCGGCTATGTCGCTCTACGGCAAGTACCGCTTCCGGGCACTCGGTGTCCGTCGGGGCTATTACCGCGACAATGGCGAGGACGCCGTGCTGATGGCGCTCGAGGAGCTGGACACCGAGCGGTACCAGGCCTTCATCGCCGATCGCGCTGACGCCCTGGACTGCGCGCCAGGTGGGGAGGACTCGTGAGGGTCCTGGGCATCGAGACCTCGTGCGACGAGTCTGCGGCCGCGGTGGCCGAGGACGGGGTGCGCCTGCTCTCCAACGTGGTGGCGTCCCAGGTGGACCTGCACGCGCGCTTCGGCGGCGTGGTGCCCGAGCTGGCCTCGCGCGCTCATCTCGAGACGATCAATGGTTGTGTTGAGGAAGCGCTGGAGCGGGCCGGTGTGTCGTGGACAGACCTGGACGGTATTGCGGTCACGAACCGTCCCGGGCTCATTGGATCGTTGCTGGTCGGCCTTTGTGCGGCGAAGACGTATGCGTTGTGCTCGGGGCTCTCGTTGGTCGGCGTCCACCACATCGAGGGCCATATCGCCGCGAGCTTCCTATTACCGGACCCGCCGTCGTTCCCTTTCCTCGCCCTGGTTGCCTCGGGGGGACACACCGAGCTCATACTGGTCCACGACCATGGGCGTCCTGAACCCATCGGGTCGACTCGCGACGACGCGGCGGGGGAGGCGTTTGATAAGGTGGCTCGGCTGCTGGGTCTGGAGCAGCCAGGTGGGCCGGCCATTGACCGCCTCGCGGCGCAGTGCGATGACGGCGCTGAGAGGTTCCCTCGGGCCCACCTGGGCGACTCGCTGGACTTCTCCTACAGCGGCCTGAAGACGGCCGTGGCTCGGAGGATCGAGGCGCTGGGACCGGGCATTGATGACGCGGCGCGCGCGCGGATCGCCCACGGGTTCCAGATGGCTGCCGTGGAGCCTCTGGTGATGAACGCTGTTCGGGCGGCGGAGCGCCATGGAGTGAGACACATCACGATCGGCGGCGGAGTGGCGGCCAACGGCCTGCTTCGGAGTTGGCTGGCGGCAGAGGCCGAGAGCCGCGGTCTCCGCGTGCACCTGCCGCCGCCGGCACTGTGCACCGACAACGCGGGGATGATCGCGGTGGCCGGTTGCTTCGCCCTGGCGCGCGGCCGGCGTGACGGCTTGGACCTCGACGCCTATGCATCGGCGCCGCTCCCGGTCTGGTGAGGGCCGGATTGTGCGTGCTATACTGGCGGCAACTCCGCAGCGGCGCGGGGACGGGGAAGACGGTGTGAGTCCGTCGCTGCCCCGCAACTGTAATCGGGCTAGCATGGGTATGGTGTCGTCGGCGCTCCGTGAGGCCACTGGGGTGGGAGCCCTGGGAAGGCCGGAGGCCGATCCGGCAGTGCCGGGGCCCGAGAGCCAGGATACCCGCTTCGCGCCGGGCGAGCGCATCGGGCCTCGCGGGTGGGCCTGCGCCGCGGTGCTGAGGCCGGTGCATCCGGCCCGGCGATCGGTCTGACGCCCCCTCTGCGTGCCCTGGAAGGCTGGGACTGCTGTGGGGCTGGCCGTCGAAGCGCGCGGGATCTGCGCCGGCTACGGCGATGGGGACGTACTCCGGGGGCTTGACCTCGATCTACGCCCGGGTGAGCTTCTTGGGGTACTCGGCCCGAACGGCAGTGGCAAGAGCACTCTGGTGCGAGCCCTGACCGATGTCATCCCCCTGCGCCAGGGCCACGTGGCGATTGCGGGACGTTCGCTCCAGGACTACTCAAGACGTGAGTTGGCTCGTACGGTGGCCGTGGTGCCCCAGTGGCGGGACGAGCTGTTCCACTTCACCGTGTTCGAGACCGTACTCATGGGCCGCACCCCCTACTTGGGCCGCCTGCAGCGGGAGGGTGTCCGCGATCGGGCCGTGGTTGAGGACTGCCTTCGCGCAGCGGACGCGACACACCTGGCCGGACGCTTCGTGACCGACCTCTCGGGCGGCGAGCAGCAACGCGTGCAGATCGCGCGGGCGTTGGCTCAGGATACGGACATACTGCTGTTGGATGAGCCCACGACGCACCTCGACATCAACCATCAGATCGACATTTTCGAGTTGCTGATGCGCCTGCGGGATCAGCGCGGGCTGGCGGTGCTTTGTGTCCTCCATGATCTGAACCTGGCCGCCGAGTACTGTGACCGAGTGGTGTTGGTCCGCGAAGGCCGCGCGGTCTGCACGGGTGGCCCGCGCGAGGCGATTGCCGCTCCGGTGCTGCGTGAGGTCTACGGCCTCGACCTGCCGGTGGTGACGGACGAGGTGACTGGGCGCCCCAGAGTCTTGGTTCGGCGGCGCGGCGCTCATCCATTGAGGAAGGCGGTACCGCATTGAGGGTGTGGCTGCATGTACTCGCCTTCGTGTTCGCCCTATTGGCCGGCGCCGGATGCGATAGGCCGGTGTCACGCGACGCCCCGGGGCCCGCGAAGGCGTACCGGGCTTCCGAGCCGACCTCGAAGACCCAGGCAGAGGAGTTCAGGCCATTCGCCGGCCGCGACAGCCTCGGCGTCGAAGTCCGTATCGACCGGCGTCCCGAGCGTATCGTCTCGCTGGCCCCGTCGCACACGGAAACGCTGTTCGCCGTCGGAGCGGGCGACCGCGTGGTGGGGATCACCGAGGAGTGCAACTATCCCCCTGAGGTGGCGTCGCTGGATAGGGTGGGCCCCTACACGGCGATCAGCGCCGAGAAGCTGGTGGCGGCGAAGCCGGATCTGGTGCTGGCGGCCATGGGGAACCCGCGTGCGGTGATCGACCAGATTCGAGACTTGGGTATCACCGTGTACGCCGAGGACCCGTCCACGTACAATGACATCATCGAGTGGGTGCGAACTCTGGGCGGCCTTACGGGCTGCCGGCAGGGCGCCAGGGAGGTCTGCGCGGCGCTGGAGTCAGCCCGCGAGGACGTGGCCGCTGCGAGTGCGGCGCGGAAGGGCCCACGGCCGGCCGTGCTCTTTGTGGTCCACCTGGAGACCGAGAACACACTCTGGCTGCCGGGGCGAGGGACCTACATTGACGACATGATCCGTGTGGCGGGTGGCCGCAACGTGGCCGGCGATCAGAATGGATGGCCTGCCATGGGGCTCGAGGCGCTGGTCGCGGCCAAGCCCGAGGTGATCATCGGCACACACAAGACCGGAGAGAGCGCGGCTACGGCTCGGAGTGAGTTCCTGTCGAGGCTGCGAGGGACGGCGGGCTGGCGTTCGATGCCGGCCGTGCGAGAGGGCCAGGTACACCTGGTCGATGCCGACGCGTGTCTTCGGCCGGGCCCGAGGCTTGCGGAGATCATTCGCGCTTTTGGCCGGTTCATCGGCCAAGCGAGTCGCTCCACAGAGCCGGTGCAGCCATGAGTGGCCCGGAGCCGGCAGGCCGGCGCTTCCGCGCGCCGGTAGTCGCGCTGGGCTTGGCCATGCTCATGCTCGCGCTCGCCGTGGTCTCGGTGGGCGTGGGGCCGGTACCGATTTCTCCCGGCAAGACGCTCCGCGTCCTGGTTCACGCGCTGCCCGGGGTCGGTGCCGCCATCGACGTCACCGACGTGCCGCCCGAGGATGCCGAGATCATCCTCTCGATCCGGCCGCCTCGCGTGGTGGTTGCCGTGCTCGTTGGGGTTGCCCTGGCCCTGGCTGGGACGATCATGCAGGGGTTCTTCCAGAACCCCATGGCGGACCCGTACATCATCGGCGTGTCATCGGGTGCCGGTTTCGGCGCCACACTCGCCGTGGCGTTGGGGCTTCATCAGCGCGTGCTCGGCATGAGCATGCTGTCCGCATTTGCATTCGCCGGGAGTGTCGGGGTGACGCTTCTCGTCTACACACTCGCCCGGCGGGGGGGACGCGTGCCGACGGGCACTTTGCTGCTGACCGGCGTGGCCGTGGGGGCCATGGTGTCCGCAGTGACCTCGCTGATGCTGCTCTACCGCACCAATGACCTGAAGCCGTTGGTGCAGTGGCTTATGGGGAGTCTGGCCGGCCGGCAGTGGAGCCATGCGCTCACAATCCTGCCCTATGTGGCGATCGGCGCGCCGCTTGCCCTGATGTACGCGCGTGATCTCAACGCCATGCTGGCTGGTGATGAGCCGGCCATGCATTTGGGCGTCGATGTTGGCCGGACTCGCTTGGCTCTACTGGTCCTGGCCGCGGCGCTGGCTTCGGCGGCCGTGGCCGTGGCAGGTGTCATCGGTTTCGTGGGTCTGGTCGTGCCGCATATCTCGCGCCTGCTGGTGGGTCCGGACCACCGTCGCCTGTTGCCTGTGGCGGCGCTGGGAGGGGCCGTGCTGCTGTTGATCGCCGACCTGCTATCGCGGACGATGCCGGGCTTCCAGGAGGTGCCCGTCGGCATTGTGACATCGGTTCTGGGGTGTCCATTCTTCCTGCTGCTCCTCTGCCAGTCGCGGCAGACGCGCTTCTAGCGGCCATGGGGGCGGACGCTGCCTCCTCCACGGGCACAGCGGCGGCCCGCTTCCGCGCTATAATCGCCGCACTGCCACGCGTTGCCGCGGGAGAGCGGGGAACCCATGCCGGAGAGCCAAGCCCGCGAGATCGAGATCCTCGTTCGTGCCCGGTACCCTCTTGTCTATGTCGTCTCGTGGGAGGAGGCCCGGGTCGAGGATGTCCTCGCCGCCGTGGCCCGGGCACGGAGCAAGAAGCTGTTCATCTGGACGGTCACTGACGGTCTGCGTCCGTTCAACACGCCTCGAGGCGATGAGGAGAGCCGCGATCCGTTGGTCGTCCTCGACCGGATCGTGGCCTCGAAGGACCAGGCCGTGTTCGTGCTCAAGGATTTCCATCCGTTCCTTCACGACCCGCAGTACGCGACGGCGGTCATACGCAAGCTGCGGGATGCGACGTTCGCGTTGAAGATGAGCTACAAGACGATCATTATCGTCTCGCCAGTGCTCCGCTTGCCCCCCGAGCTCGAGAAGGCCATCACCGTCGTGGACTTCGGCTTGCCGACCTTCGAGGACATGGGGGCGCTGCTGGACCGCATCATCGAGTCGGTGAAAGGCAATAAGCAGATCAACACCGATCTCTCGCCCGAGGAACGGGACAAGCTCCTCAAAGCGGCCTTGGGGCTCACACTGGCCGAGGCCGAGAACGTGTTCGCGCGGTCCATTGTCGAGCGCAAGTGTCTCGACGTCGATGTGGTTCTGCTGGAGAAGGAGCAGATCATCCGCAAGACCGAGGTACTCGAGTATCTGCGCACCGAGACTGATGTGGGCAGCGTGGGTGGGCTGGACCTCCTCAAGAGCTGGCTGGGCAAGCGCACGCGTGCGTTCGAGGAATCCGCACGGCAGTTTGGCCTGCCGGAGCCCAAGGGACTGCTGCTCCTGGGGGTTCAGGGCTGCGGCAAGTCACTGACAGCCAAGTCCATCGCGCACCTGTGGCGGCTGCCGTTGCTGAAGATGGACGTGGGGCGCATCTTCGCGGGGCTGGTGGGGGCCTCAGAAGAGAACATGCGGAAGGCCATCCGCATCGCCGAGTCCGTGGCGCCATGCGTGTTGTGGATCGATGAGATCGAGAAGGGCCTGTCTGGCGTGCAGAGCAGCAGCTCATCGGACGCGGGAACTACCGCCCGGGTGTTCGGCACACTGCTAACTTGGTTGCAGGAGAAGACAGCGCCGGTGTTCGTCATCGCCACCGCCAACGACATCTCACAGCTGCCGCCCGAGTTGCTCCGCAAGGGCCGGTTCGACGACATCTTCTTCGTCGACCTCCCGGGCATTACGGAGAGGAAGGAGATCTTCCGCATTCACCTCGCCCGGCGTGGCCGCGACGTGGAGCGGTTCGATCTTGAGCGTCTCGCCGCCGTCTCGGCGGGCTTCTCGGGCGCGGAGATCGAACAGGCGGTGATCGCGGGCATGTACGATGCATTTGACAAGGGCGCTGAGGTGACGACCGACGATATCGTCACCGCCGTCCAGCAAACTTTCCCACTGTGCCGGACCATGGCTGCCGAGATCGACTTCCTGCGCCGCTGGGCGCAGAACCGCGCGCGGCCGTCGTCAAGCGAGCCATCCGAACCATTGCCCGATCTGGGGCCAGAGGACTACGGCATCATGATGCAGCCGGGCGTGGCCGAGGCAGCGGCTGCGGCCTATCGCGCCTTCGAGGCCGAGCGCCGCGCCACGGCCGTCGGCCCGCCGGATGTCGAAGACGAGGAGTGACGGCGACCGCATGCGTCGCGACCGGTTCGACTTTCTGGAGATCGCCGAGGCCCCACAGGCGCCGGTTGAGGAGGAGATCCTTCTCCCATCGATCAACGACTTGTCTTCGCAGAGCACGGCCCCCACGGCCCGCCACCATGCCAGCGGCGGGCGGCTGGCATTGCTCGAGACCATCGGCGAGGCCGGGCAGGAGATCGGCCGTTTCTCGTCACCCTCGGGGCTGTGCATCGATGGCGCCGAGAACCTCTATGTGGCCGACACCATGCGCCACCGCATCCAGAAGATCACGCCGCGGGATGAGGCCTACGGCTACGGTGGGGTGGGCGAAGGAGCCGGGCAGTTCCGGATGCCGAGTGATGTGGTGGTAGATCCCCGGTTGTTCATCTACGTGCTCGAGATGGGCAACCACCGCATCACCAAGCTCACCCAGGATGGCACGTACATGTGCTCCATCGGCGGGCGGGGCGAGGGCTTCGGGCGTTTCCGGTCCCCCGAGGCAGTGTGCATGGACCGGTTCAACAACCTGCTCGTGGCCGATACGGGGAACCATCTGATCCAGGTGCTGGATGCGCGCGGGAGGTTCATGGAGCAGTACGCTTTCGAGCGTGCGGGCGGTCTCCGCTCGCCACGCGGCGTCTGGGCCGGGCCTGATGGCGAGATCATCGTGGCTGACACCGGCAATGGCCGTCTGGTTCATGCCGACGGCTCCGGCACGGTGACGGGCGTTTTCCGCGGGGTGGAGCAGTGCCCGCTCCGGGCGCCCGTGTCCGCATGCCGCGACGCCGACCACAGCATCTGGGTGGTGGATGCGGAGCATCACGCCATCCTCAAGTTTGCGGTCGATGGCGCTCTGTTGGCTCGAGTCGGGCCGATGCTGGGGCCGAACGGAAACCTGTGCTCGCCCTCGGGGATGGTGTTCGCGCCCAACGGTGACTTCTACGTTGCCGATACGGGCAACCACCGCCTGCTGCGCTTCGGCTACCGCTCGGCCCGCAACCGCCGGACGGGGTGAGGGCCGAGAGGCGGAGCCGCCCGCGTCGCGCTCCCGAGCCCGCGCCACCTGGGTGGCTGTCCCGCGGAACTGGTATCATGCGCCGCAGGGAGGCCGGGGCATGAACGTACTGGTGTTGCTGGCTGTGGGTGTGGGCGCGCTGTGGCTGGGGAGCCATTTCTACGGAGGGTACGTGTCGCGCCGGGTGGGGCTGTCGCCGGATCAGCCGACTCCGGCGCGTCAGCTCAACGATGGACGCGACTACGTACCGACACGCACTCCCGTGGTCTTCGCCCACCACTTCTCTGCGATTGCCGGCGCGGGGCCCATCGTGGGACCCACCATGGCGCTGATCTACGGCTTCGCCCCGTCGCTGCTTTGGGTCCTCCTCGGCGGCGTCTTGATCGGTGCGGTGCATGACTTCACGGCGCTGTTTGCGAGCCTTCGCGAGGGCGGGCGGTCCATGGCCCAGATCGCCCGACGCACCATGGGTCGATCCGGCTTCGCGTTGTTCATCAGCTTCACGACGGTGATGATCGTCCTCGTCACGGCAGCCTTCCTCAACCTGACCAAGACGGCCCTCACCTCGGTCTACCCGCTCACGGCCCTGGGGCTCGATCCGTCGCAGACGCTGCTCCGCGTCGAGATGAAGGATGGCGTGATGGTCGGCCGCATCGGGGGCGTTGCGTCGACCTCCGTGTTGATCATCACGGGACTCTCGCCGCTGATGGGCTACCTGCTGTACCGCCGCCGGATCGCCACGCCGCTGGCCTACCTGCTGGCTATCGTCGTGTGTGTCGTCTCGGTGCTCATCGGCCTGGCGCATCCGGTAACGGTCAGTCCGGACCTGTGGGGCGCAATCCTCTCCGTCTACGTGCTGGTCGCCGCCGCGATCCCAGTGTGGATGGTCCTGCAGCCGCGCGACTTCATCAACACGCAGCTCCTCTATGCAGGGCTGGCGGGGTTGGTCGTGGCCCTGGTCTGCGGCGGTATGCGCGGGCTGCAGATTCGCCTTCCGGCGGTGAGCATTGCTGAGGGCAACGCGGCACTGGGCGCCATCTGGCCAATGATGTTCGTGACCGTCGCGTGCGGGGCCATCTCGGGCTTCCACAGCCTCGTCTCGTCGGGGACCACGTCGAAGCAGTGCGAGTCAGAGCCGGCGGGCAAGCGGATCGCGTTCGACGGCATGCTGCTTGAGTCGCTCATGGCGCTGGTGGTCATCTTGGTCGTGGGGAGCACGCTGGCGCACACCGAGTACCGTTCCTTGGTGTTTCCGGCGCCCGGCGGTCCCAAATCGAATCCCGTGCTGGCCTTCTCGTTGGCGGCGGGCCGAGTGCTGAACGGGGGGCTGGGATTCGTGCCGACGGCACTGGGGACAGTGTTCGGCATCTTGATGCTGGAGGGATTCCTGGTCACGACGCTCGATGTGGCCGTCCGGCTGAACCGGTACCTGCTCGAGGAGCTGTGGGGCGTGCTGTTCGCGAAGCCACCCGGGTTTCTCCGGCAGTACTGGTTCAACGCCGGGCTTTCGGTGGCGCTCATGCTCGTCACGGCGGCCAGTGGGGCGGTCGAACAGATCTGGCCGGTGTTCGCATCGGCCAACCAGCTGCTCGCGGCGCTTGGCCTGCTCGTCGTGTCGCTGTGGCTGCTGAACCGTCAGACAGTTCCATGGTTCACCATGGTTCCTGCCATGTTCATGCTGCTCACCACGCTGGGCGCGCTCGGCATCCTGGTGCCGAAGTACCTGTCGGGAGGCAAATACGTGCTGTTGGCGGCCGCCATACTGCTCTTCGCCCTGGCGCTGGGCGTGGTGGTGGTGGCGAGCCAGGGGTGGCTGCGCTGGCGCCTGGCGAGACGGCCTGCGGATTCGCCTGCCTCATAGAGTGAGGCTGCCGCGACCAGGCTGTGGCTCGACCGTCCCTGAACATGTGGCTGGTTGCGTGGTCGAAGGACATCAAGGAGGTCGGTGTGTATGCCCCCACGTGCCGGGAAGAGCCCCGGTCAGCCGTTTGGGGATCGGTTTGAGCGGATCATCCACGGCTTCGGAAGTAGCCCAACGGGAACCCGTGCCGTCCGGTTCCGCTGGTGGTGGGTGGCCGCCCCCTTCCTGCTCCTGTTCATGGCCCGGGCCTATGTGGTGGTGCCCTATGGCGCGGGCGGTGTCGTGTTCGACAGGGTCCGGGGTGTGCTGCCGACGGCGCTGTCCGAGGGCTTCCACTCACGTATTCCGCTGCTGCAGCAGGTGCAGATCTACGACACCAAGGTCTGCACATACTCGATGACGCGTAAGTCCAAAGAGGGGGCCGCCAAAGGGCAAGATCACCTTCAGGCGCTGACATCGGACGGTCAGAAGGTCGATGTAGAGATCACCGTGCGCTACCGGCTGTCGCGGGACACGCTCCCGAAGCTCCACCAAACGGTGGGGCCCGACTATGCCGAGCGGGTGATCCGACCGGTGTCGCGGGCCGTGGTGCGCATGGTGTGCGCGCAGCATCCAGTTAGCGACTTCACCAGCCAGGTCCGCGACGTGATTCAGAATGATATTCGCTCGCAACTCGCCGACAAGTTCGCTCCGTGGTACGTGACCCTCGAAGACGTGATCATCGACGAGGTCGAGTTCTCCGAGGAGTTCCGCGCCGCGGTCGAGGAGAAGCAGCGGGCACTGCAGGAAGCCGAGCAGATGGACTACCGGATCCAGGAGGCGGCTGGCGAGGCCGACCGGCTCCGTGTCGAGGCCGAAGGCGATGCCGAGCGGATCCGGGAGCGCGGTATCGCCCTGCAGCGCAACCCCTTGCTGATGCGGTTCGAGTACGTGAAGAAGATCTCGCCTAACGTGAAGGGCCTGATCGTCACGAAACCGGAGCTCGACGAGATCAAATCGGCACCACGCGGCTTCTCGCCTCCGGCGCCGCGTCCATTGCCGGATCTCACTCTTCGGGACCTGGGCCTCGATCACGATCTGGCCGTGCTCCGGGCCGCAGGTGAGGAGCCGGACGTGAAGCCCGATGCCCCGGCTCGTGTTGAGCGGGAGGGGGGATCCCGATGACCGCAACGATCACCGGTCGCCGGCCGGCACTTCCCCGGTTGGCTGTGGGTGCAGCCGTGCTGGTCGGCCTCATCGCGCTGGCGGCCTCGGTGTGCGTGGTTCCCGCAGGCTATCGTGGAGTGGTGTTCAGCGACTTCCGAGGAGGGGTGCGCCCCTACACGTTGCGCGAGGGCATGAGCCTGCTGGTGCCCTTCGTCGAGCATCCGATGCTCTATGAGGTGCGCAGCCGGACCTATGTCTTCTCGAGCAGCGAGTTGGGCGAAGCACAACTTCGCGCCGGCGAGGTCAGCGCGAAGACCTCGGACGCGCAGGCAGTCTACGTCGACCTGACGGTGCGCTATCACCCCAACCCGAAGCAGGTGCACCGGCTGCATCAGCAAGTGGGAACCGAGTACGAGGAGAAGATCGTCAAGCCGAACACGAACGGCACGGCTCGGTCCGTCATCGCCGGCTACACGGCCGAGGAAGTCTTCGCCAGCAAGCGCCAGGAGATCGAGGACGCGCTCAGGACGCGCCTGTCGCAGGTGTTCGCGCAGTACTACATCGTGCTGGACGATGCACTGATCCGCAACGTGCGGTTCTCACCCGAGTATCACCAAGCCATTGAGCAGAAGCAGATCGCGCAACAGCGTGCCCAGCGCAAGCGATATGAGCTGCAGCGTGAGCAGAAGGATAAGCTCCGCAAGATCATCGAGGCCCGCGGGCAAGCGACGGCCATCGAGATCCGCGGGCAGGCTCTGGCAGAGCACCCATCGGTGGTCGAGTACCAGTACATCGAGGACCTGCCGTCGGGAACGCCGGTGTACGTCATCAGCGGGAACAGCATCGTGAACATGTCGGACCTGTTCAAGCCGCAATCGGAACCGGTGAAGCCGGACAAGGCGCGGTGAGGCCGGCAGGCAGATGGCCGATGGCAGTAGGCAGCCCGGGGCTCCGATCCCGGGCTGTTCGCGTTCGGGGCTGCAGGGCTGGAGGCGGGGACCTGCCGCGGCCGACCGCAGCCGGGTCTCCGACGGGGCGAGTGGGTAGCGGAGGAGCGTGACGTCCCGCTCGCGGGGCGCGGCCCGGCACCCCGGACAGCTCACAAGCCGGCGCCGCCAGGAATGCCCCCCCTGTGGGCAGGGGCACCTCCGCGTAGCGCCGAAGGCCCTCCCGGCGTTCTCTTCATCGGGAGGGCGATCCGCCATGCGAATCCGCCACACGATGCTCTGCACCGCGCTGATGGTGGCCGGCGCCTGCGCGCAGGACTATGTCTGGCTCGAGGGCGAGAGTCCGACTCGGACTAACTACGAGGTGAGTGGCTCCGGCTGGGGCAACAAGCAGTTCCTCTCGGGCGAAGCCTGGCTTCACATCAGCATCGATGCCGAGAGAGTCGCGGAGCAGTGCCCGCAGGGCGGCATCGTGCTGGCGTACGAGTTCACCCTCCCCTCGGCGGGACGCTATGAGGTGTGGAACCGCATTGGGTTTGAGTTCGTCCGGTCGCCGTTCGAGTGGCGAATCGATGGCCGGGCTTGGGCCACGGTGGCGCCTGATGAGCTGACCACCGACCTGATGGAGATCGCCGAGTGGTGCGAGGTAGCGTGGCTGCAGCTGGGCGCGGCGGAACTCACACAGGGGAACCATACGCTCGAGATCCGCCTGACGCCCGGCACCCGCACGGACAACGGCGAGGAGAAGCCGGACAGGATCCTGTACGCCTCCGACCTGCTGTGTATCCATAAGGGTCCGTTCCGACCGAATGGCAGGTTCCGGCCTGATGAGGACTGGCAGACCGACCGCGACCGCGAGGCGGCCGCGCGAGTCGTGTCCGTGGTGGCGGGGCGGCAAGGCAACCGGAGCCAGACCGACCTGTCGGGCCTTTGGCAGGTCTGCCGGTACGACGAGAACGAGGTGACGGACCGCAACGGCCCGACCACGACGCTTCCCGACCAGGCCTCAGCCTTCTGGCGCGCCATCACGGTTCCAGGCAACAAGTTCGAGACGAACCCCGAGCTCCGGCTGTGTCACCGCCTGGTCTACCGGACCCGGGTGGACATCCCCCAGGCGCTGGCGGGCCAGTCGCTGTTCCTGAGGCTCCCCTCGCTGAGCATGATCGGTAGCGTACTGGTGAACGGCCAGCTGTGCGGCTGGACGAAGGCGATGTTCGCGTTGTTCGAGTGCGACATCACGCCGGCTGTGAAGTTCGGCGGCGTGAACGAGATCGCCGTGGTTATCAAGGATGGCTACTACGCCTTCAGCGAGCGGAAGACAGGCCGCAGCTGCCGGATGAGCTTCAACACGCCCGTGACCTGGATGGGCTCCCGCAACTACGTGAACCAGGGCTTCGACTACCCCATCGGCGCCGAGGAGTACGCGCAGAATGCGGGCATTCTGGAGGCGCCGAGCCTGGTGGTCAGCGGCGCGGTGTACGCCTCGGACGTGTTCGTGAAGCCGTCGGTCACGCGCGGAGAGCTCGGCGTCCAGGTCACCCTCCGGAACCCTTCGGCATCGGCTCGGACGGTTCAGGTCGCCTGCACCGCGACACCGGTGGGCGCCGGGGACTCGAAGGCGTGGGCTCCCGAGACCGTTGTGGTACCGGCTGGGGCGGAGGCCACGATCGACATCGCGGAACCGTGGGCGGACCCCAGACTGTGGTGGCCGGACGAGCCGAACCTCTACGAGCTCGCCACGCGCGTTTCCTCCGACGGCACCGTTGTCGATACCCACACCACCCGGTTCGGTTTCCGCGAGTGGGGTTGGTCGGGGCGCTCGTTCACGGTCAATGGTGTGCCGTGGCAGTTCTTCGCCGATACGACCACCGACCGGGACCCCGAGGCTGCGATCCGCACCTGGCGCGCCAACGGGCAGAACATGTGGCGATTCTGGGGGCGGAGCTTCGCCGGGTTGACCAAACAGCGAGCCCTGGACTTGATGGACGAGCGGGGCATCGTCGTTCGCCGCAGCGGCATCTTCGACGGGCAGGGCGCGAACTACCTGGCCGGCCTGAGCGACAACCCGGCGCTCTATGAGAACTGGGTGGCGCAGATGCAGGCGTGGGTGCGCGAGGAGCGCAACCATCCCAGCATCCTGATCTGGTCAATGGAGAATGAGATCACGTTCATCAACTCACGCAATCTGGGTCAGGCCGATGCGGTGGAGCCGGAGATCGCCAAGGCGGCTGACGCGCTGATGGCCCTCGACCCCACCCGACCCGTAATGGTCGATGGGGGTAACTGCCTCAAGTCCAACGCCCTGCCGGTAAATGGTGTGCACTACATGGAGAGCGCGTGGCGCAGCTATCCCGATGAGGCGTACACGCTCGAGCAAGCGTACCAGGCCCATGTGACCAACCCCGGGTGGAATATCTGGCGGCTTGTGCCCGACAAGCCCATCTTCATGGGCGAGTCGTTCTACGTCCGTGGGTCGACGCCCAGCGCGTTCGCCCAGTTTGGCGGCGAGGGGTGCTTCAGCGGCTGGGGGAGCGACACGCGCATCGGTGTGGGGCGACTGTGCAAGATGCTGGCCGAGGGTTACCGCTGGCATGGCGTGGCCGCAACGCACTTCTGGATGACGTCGGGCGAGACCGATCTTCACTACAACTCGTGGCGGCCGGTGGCCGTACTGTGCCGGGAGTGGAACTGGACCTTCGGGTCTGCCCACACGGTGACGCGGCGGCTCAAGGTGTTCAACAACACGCACCTGGCCGGCGACATCGCGGTCGGCTGGCAGCTCCATGTCGGCGGGGCGAAGGTGGCCGGTGAGGAGAAGATGGTCTCGCTTCCCGCTGGCGGGGCGCAAGAGCTCTCGGTGCAGTTCACCGTGCCCGCCACGACCAGCCGGACCGAGGGCGAGTTCATCTTGACCTGCGCGCGCGACGGCAATGAGGTCTTCCGCGAGGTGAAGCCCGTCGCCGTGCTGGGCCCCTCGACGGCCCCGAAGCCGGGTCTGCCACGCGAGGCCGTTGCTGTGCTCGACCCGCAGGGGGCCGTCAGAGCGCGGCTCGGCGCGATGGGCATCGCGTTCACCGAGGTCGACTCGCCCGCGGCGATCGGGCCCGAAGCGACGCTCATCATCGTCGGCAGAGATGCTCTCTCTCCCCGCGAGGCGACGGATCCCGTTTGGGTGGCGCTGGCGTCTCGGGGGGCGCGCGTGCTGGTGCTGGATCAGCAGAACCCCCTTCGATACCTGGCCGTCCCGGCGGACTGCACCCCGACGGACTTCGTCGGCCGTGTGGCGTTCGCAGAGAATCTCGACCATCCGGCGTTCGCGGGCCTGGGGCAGCAGGACTTCTTCACGTGGTCCGGCGACCATGTCGTCTACCGCAATGCCTACCGCAAGGCGACGCGCGGCGCCGTATCGCTGGTGCAGTGCGACGAGCAGCTCGGCTGCTCGGCGCTCCTGGAGTGCCCGGTCGAGGACGGCTTGCTGGTGCTGTGCCAGCTGGTGGTAGGCGAGAAGCTCGATGGCGACCCCGTGGCTCAGCGGCTGTTCGACAACCTGGTGAGCTACTGCGCCGCCTACGCGCCGGTGCGGCGGAGCACGGCGGTCGTCATGTCGCCTGACACGCCGGCCTACCGGATGCTGGCCGGCTCGGGCCTTCAGTTCGACGAGGCTCCCAGTGTGCTGGCCGCCATGGCAGACGGTAAGCATGACGTCATCGTGTTCGATGCTACGCCCCAGTCATTGGATGAGCTCGCCGGCAGTGCCGCGGCCGTCCGGAGCTTCGCCGAGAAGGGCGGATGGCTGATGGCCTGGGGGCTCACGCCCGAGGGACTCGGGAGTTTCAACCGACTCGTGGGCGTCGAGCACATGATCCGGCCGTTCGAACTCGAGCGGGTGACGCTTCCCGCCGTCCGCGATCCACTGCTTCTCGGGCTGACGGTGCGTGATGTGACGCTGGAGTCCGCAGAGCGGATCTTTCCATGGGCTGGAGACCGGTACCTGGTGGACGACGCGTTCACATACGTGGTGGACTTCGAGGACGTGGCGCCGTTCGGTGAGTTCCCCGGAGCCCGGGCCGGCGATACGGCCGCGGCGCGGGCCGCCGAGGCGGGCTGGCCCCGCAACGTCGTGAATGGCTTCTCCAGTGCCGATGCGTGGAAGCTGATCCACTACATGCCCACGGCGAACCCGAGAGTGAGTCTGACCCTGCCGCGCGAGGAGCGCATCCGCCGGTTCACGATCATGCTGAACACGCACTACTGCATTCCCGGCAGCGTGAAGCTCTACTTCGACGAGGACGCCGAGCCCATGGTGCTCACCACGAAGCCGAGCGAGGAGCGGCAGGACTTCGACATCGAGCCGCGCGCTGCGCGCCGGATCACCATCGAGCTGGCGGACTTCGACAAGCCCGGCGAGACCACGGGCATCGACAACATGTGGGTCTACGCGGTCCGGCCTGACGACTGGAGCCAGCGCGTCAAGCCGCTGCTGAACATCGGCGGCTTGGTGAAGTACCCCATGGGCCAGGGCGGCTTGGTGCTGAACCAGATCCATGCCAAGGATGCGGAGCCGGTGCCCGAGAACGGGCAGAAGAAGGCCGCGATCGTTGCCACGCTCCTGCGGAACCTGCACGCGGTGTTCTCGGGCGGTCGGGCGCTCACCACGGCCAACCTCACGTTCCGGCCCATCCCGCTCAACGAGCGGTGCAACCAGTTCCTGACGGCTGACCGGGGCTGGTATGAGGGTGGTCGCGACCTGTCGCAGCTCCCGGTGGGCGACGTCACACTGGAAGGCGTCCCGTACCAGATCCGCGACTTCAAGACCTCGCCCCTGCCATCGTGCGTGATGCTCGCGGGCCCCGGCGCGAGGGGGCAGCTGGCCGAGGCCGTTCCCGGCTTGCCCGTCACGGGCAAGGCGGATGCCCTCTTCTTCCTGCACACCATGAGCCGTACGGGGGAGTGGCGTGCCGCGAAGCCCGACGATGCCCCGCCGACGGTGTTCCAGTACGTGGTTCACTATGCCGACGGCGAGACGGTGACCGTTCCCGTGCGCTACGGGCAGGAGGTCGACCACTGGGTCAGCCGACAGCCGGTGGGCCTCCCGAACGCGTCGGTTGCCTGGGCAGCGCCGCTGGCGGGTGGTGACACCGGGGACCAGGCCGTGCTGTACCGGTTCGAGTGGGCCAATCCTCGGCCCGACGTGGAGATCACGGGCGTGGATATGTCCTACGGCCCCGAGGGCAGCCGGTACGGTGTGCCGGCGCTGATCGCGGTGACGGCGGCTGTGGGGCCGTAGGCAGATGGCGGTGGGCAGCGGAGACCGCGGCGGGCTTGGGGCTTCCGACTGGGCCGGCGGAGGGCGGGTCGGCGTACGCCGTCGGGCTTGGCGCGCGGGCAGGGAGCCGACGGCGGCCTGCCGCGCCCGACTGAGGTCGGGCCGAAGCAGGCGGTACCTCTCCGCCCGGTGTTGAACGGGGGCCCGTGTAGTGGTATCGGCGATCACGCTGGTTGGCGCACTGGTGGCGGCGACGGCGGTTGACGGCGCGCCGCTGGCGCAGATGCGGCTGTACAACCCGACGACCTGGGACGGCGCTGCATGGGTGGAAGTGCCTACCGGCCGATTGGCGTCGCCCGGGCTCATCGACTGGGGACATGTCCGGCTAGTGCTTGATGGGCGGGAGGTGCC
Organism: Armatimonadota bacterium; assembly: GCA_029547025.1. Lineage (GTDB taxonomy): Bacteria > Armatimonadota > Zipacnadia > UBA1398 > JAKPQA01 > JAKPQA01. The sequence continues at coordinate 52,750 of JAKPQA010000192.1, read as the reverse complement.
CTTCGCGATCCGCGAGGGACGGCCGCACTGGAGAGCCGCACTCGCCGCTCCCGTGCCGACTCCTCGAGCCGAGGACCTGCTGGTGTTCTCGTGCGCCGTCCCGCCAGCGGCGTGGGCAACGCTGAGCGTCGTCCGGGGCACGCCCGATCGCGCATCACATCTGAGCCGCATCGGCCAGGATCTTCTCATCACCTACGACGCGGTGAGGGTCCGCATTCGTGCGGAGTCGGGCTTGCTGCAGTCCGTTACGACAGGCGGCGGGAAGCCGATCGCCGGCCCGCTGACGGCGCAGGCGTTCGTGGTGGCTCAGACGGACGGGGCGCCGCGCACGCCACTCGACACACCGATGGTACGGCTGGTGTCGTCCTTGTCCACGGGCGCACTCACCGAACTCAGTTTCGAGCGAGCCACTGCCGACGGCCTGCATACGGCGGTGACGTACCGCGTCCAGTCGTGCGGCCGGGTCGAGATCATTGCTGACGAGAGGCCGTGGGAGGGGCGCTCGCCGTGGGTCGGCCACGCGGTCGAGTACAGGCTTCCGATCGCGGGCGACGCCGAGCCGCTGCCCTACCTCGCGAACCGGGCGCCGTACTATGGGTTCAGGGACTTCGATGCCGCCGTGAAGCACCCGGCGTTCATCCACCGTGCTGGCCTCGTGTCTGTGGTCGAGCTGGGCGAGGAGACGACCAACGGGCGCCGGTGGCGCCGTCAGCTCCATATTGCCCCTTGTGCCCGCCGGGCACAGGCTGACGCCCTGGCCGAGCTGGCCGATGAGGGACTCGTGATCGACGTTACGCCCCGCACGGCATCCTTGGGGCCGGGGCCCATCCGTGTATCCGCGCCGCCGGAGGCGCGGGTCCCTGCCGAGGTACTGGCCGACGCGCTGCGCGCTCGTGGTGTCGAGGCCGCCGTCGCCGGTCCGCCGGCAGCGGCCCAGGTTGCGCTTCGCATCGCCACTCAGGCCGATGCGCCTGGTATCAGCGGCGACGGGTTCGCCATCGAGCCCCGCGGCGGCGGCGTCACTATCACCGCGCTGACGCCCTTCGGCCTCACTCAGGGCGCGCAGCGGCTCGCGGAGTACCTGGCCGACGCCACAGGTGGGGTGCGCGCGCCGCTCATCGCGGAGAACCCCGCCAGCAACCTCCGGGCAGGCGGCTTCGGTGGCGGCGAGCACGAGGTCGACTTCCCCTACGGCACCGACGACGAATGGGAGCACGCCCTCGGCGGCATGATCGCCAGCGGCATGAACACCATGGCCGACCTGAGCATGTGGGGCAACTGGAAGATGCCGGTGACGTACCGGTACATGCCGGAGCTGCAATCCAACTCGCCGGACGCCATCGACCCGGCGTCGGGGGCCCGGTTCTCTGAGATCCCCGCGCATCGCGAACGCGGCCTCAGGCTGCTGGACTACCTGCACCGGCGTGGTGTGAAGGTGTGGCAGTGGATACCCGTCGGGTGCGTGCCGTCCACCTTTGCGACCGCTCATCCCGAGGCCATGTCGAAGACGAACCCGGGGGTGCCCTGCTTCACCGATCCGAGCTATGCCTGCTATCTCGAGGCCTACGCGCGGGAGCTGCTCGAGACATACCCCATCGACGGCATCGTCATGATCCGCGATGACAATGGCGGGATCTGCCAGTGCGATCGGTGCCAGGCTTATGTGGACGCGTCCCGCACGCGGAACGCCATGTGGGAGCAGCACATCCTGCTCTACGGCCAAGTGCGATCTCTCGGCTTCGCGGGCGACATCGCCGTCTATCCGTATATGGATCCATACCAGCCCGAGCTCGACGCGTTGCTCCCGGCCGACCTGTACATCGTCGGGCATGGCAGTGGGGCGGGTATGCTCAGCCGGAGTCTCGACACCCTCGGTCCGATGGGCGACACGTGGCTCGACAACCTGTTCGCCAGCTTCCGGCCGCCATCGATCCCGCGCATGAAACGCCTGCTCGCCGACCGCGGCAGCTTCTGGATCGGCGGAGCATACTGCGGCACCGAGCTGCAGTGGGAGGCCATCGGATACTTCAGTTGGGAGCCCACGGCGACTGTGAACACATTCCGCTACGCCTGGGGGGCCCGTAGTTTCGGCGAGCGCAATGCCCTCCCATTTCTCGAGCTTGCCGATGTCTACGATGACCTGCTCGACATCTACGACCTGCATCTCCTCCCGCAGGAATGGGTGAAACTCAGCGACCATGACCGGGCCCAGGTCGCCCATGCGGCGCGCCGGCGCTTGGGTGACTACGCGGAGCACCTGGCGGCGCTGGAGTCCTCGGTCCGCTCGCGCGGCGGTGCGAAGTGGTTCGCGCACATGCGGCTCTTCGCGACCTACTTCGATTACCTACTGCGGCGGCTCGAGGCGCTGTCGGCGATGGAGTCGCTGGTGCTCGCGCACCGCGATGCACCGGAACTGCCCGCCGATGCTCGCGCCCGGCTCATCGCCATGCGCGATGAGGTGTGCCGACTCGCGGACGATCTGGACGCGGAGGCCGCTACCGTGCCCGGAAACATGCTGGCGGCCACGCGGCGAGCGGGCCTACTGAAACCGTTCCGCGAGTGGGTGGCCGGATATGATGCCGTCGAGTGGTCGCTCGAGGTGAAGCAGTTCTCGGGCATGGTCTCGGCGGCGGCCCCCAAGGCGAGTGCCGGACAGCCGTTCGCGCTGGCAGTCGAACTGCGCAACACCGGCATCTGGCCGTGGGTCGAGGGCGCCGGCCAAACGCTCGAGCTCGGGGGTGATGCCACGCGCGTCGGGTTGCCAGCGAAGTGGGACTTCGCCGGACCGCCGATGGTCTATGGCGACCGGCGCGTCGTCGAGCTCAATGGCGTGGCGCCACTCGAACCGGGCCAAGCCGAGATCACGGTCTCGCTGCGTGGGCCATTCCGCAGCGGCATACCGTTCGCGAGTCAGACGGTCAAGGTGGAATGGCGATGAGGGAGCAGAGGTGCATCCGAACTACGGCACCAACGCCACCTTGAACGCCTCGCGGCGGGCAGTCAGGTCGAAAGCGCGCTGGTAGTCGGCCATGGGCAGCACGTGGCTGATCCAGTCTTCGAGACGGATATCACCGGCCTCGATGAAGTCCGCCAGGCGCCGCTGCACGCGGCCCTCGAACACCGGCGCGTTGCGGTACCGTGGGTCGGTCTTCTGTGTCTCGGTGTACGCGTGTGACTCGGGCGCGACGCCGTAGCACCACGCGGTCCCTCGGACACCGGCCAGGCGGAGGCATGTGTCGAGGGCCTCGCGGGAGCCAACGGCCTCGAACACAATGTCGAACCGGCCCCGCTCCGCCTCGCGCTCAACGTCGTCGGGCTGCCACAGGTATGCGTCGGCATGGGCGACTCTAGCGAAGCGCTCACCGGGTTCCTGGCGCCGGCCGAAGGCAACGACCGGAGCCGCACCCAAGAGCTTAGCGAACAACGCGAGCGCCTGGCCCACAGGCCCGGACCCGACAACGGCCACCGACTGGCCCGGCACGACGCCGGCGCTGGTGGAGTAGTCCAATGTCTCCATCAGTGTGATCATCGCCGTGGCCAGCGGCGGAGCGACGTCGGCCATGACCTTCTGCTGTGCGTGGGCCGGGTAGCCATCCGCGCAGTGCAGGTAGGGTACGTCATCTTGGGCCCACTGGTCTGAGATGACGCCGTACTCCGCAAAGCCGCCCCACGTGCTCCGGCCACCGGGTACGTGCTCATCACCAAGACGCTGGCGGAATACCCTGTCGCCCTCCCGGAAGTTGCGAACACCGGGGCCCACCTCAACCACTGTGCCGACCGACTCATGCCCGAGCACGGTCGGGAAAGGCCCCGGGCAGAACTCGTTCTCCAGCAGCTTCGGGTCGGTGCTGTTGCAGATCGAGCACGCGTCCAGCCGGACGATGCACTCGAACGGGTCCTCGATGCGCGGCACCGGGATGTCCATCATGCCCAGCACGCCCGGAGCGTTCGCGCACACGGCTCTCATGGGGGTCAGCCTCCCGCAGTCGGTCAACCGGGCCGTGACTCAGCGCGCGGGGCCCGGTCCCCAGTAATGTGGGTTGCCGAGCATGCACCCGAAGGGCTCCTCGAAAGGTCGATAGGGCACCATGGCGGCGATCTCGTCCAGACGCGCGACCACATCGGCCGGCAGTGGGCCTTCCTCGACGGCGCGAAAGTTCTGCTCGAGCTGCTCGACGGTGCGTGGCCCGGTGAGCACGGTGGAGACGCCCGGCACGCCCAGGGCCCAACGGAGGCAGAATACCGGGATCTCGATCCCCGTCTCGTCCAGCAGATCATAGAGCGCCAGAAACTGCGCTCGGCGTTGCGGGCTCAGCCACCGCGCACCGTGGCGCACCTCGTCGTCGAAGCGTCGCGCGAGCCAGCCCTGCTGGGTCGGTGAGGCCAGCAGGACGCCCATGTTCTGCTTGGCCGCCTCTGGGATCACATGCGTCAGTGCCTCGCGCCACAGCGGGCTGCTGTTGAAGGCGGTGAGGACCACATCGTACTCCCCCGTCGCCACCAGCATGGCCATCTGGTAAACCGTGGTGCCGCCCAGACCCGTGAACCGGACCACCCCGCGATCCTTGAGCTCCTGCAGCAGCTCGGTCACCGGCCCATGGAAGGACGTGGTGTCCGAATACCAGTCGATCTCGCCTGGCCGGTCGGGCTCGTGGATCATCAAGATGTCGAGCGTGTCGCGGCGCAGCAGCTTGAGGCTCTCGTCGACGGCGCGCCGCAGCGCGTCCTTGTCCTTGGGATCGAATCCTCGGCCGCGAGGACCAAGCTTGGTTGACACGATGAACGGTTGTCCGAGCTCATCAAGTGCCGCTCCCAGGGCGGCCTCGCTGTCGCCGTAGTCCGCCGAGGTGTCGACGAGGTTCATCCCGAGCTCCAAGGCCCGCCGCACAACCGGGGTGGCTCCCCGGGCACCGTCGGGCCCGCCGGTAATGAACGCGGCACCAAGGGACAGCTCGCCCACCATCAGGCCGGTACGGCCCAAGACACGCTTCTGCATCCCAGTTCCTCCATGGTGCGGCCAATCGCCCCCCCGCGGCGCAGGGGCCCGCACCGTTTCCGCTGTTGCCCACCGGTGGCCTTCTGTGGGAACACCGCAGACATGGCAGGCCGGACACCCGTGCCACCGCGCGCACCAAATCGGTGTCATTGTTGACAATCACAGTGTGTTGAGGCATGATCTCCCCTGGAGTGCGTGGACCTATGCCGTCCCGTGTCCGTTCGGCCCGGTCCCTGGCTGCGGTGAGCGCCGACACGCGGTGCGTGAGCGCAAAGCACGGGGGGATCCGGACATGCGACTGCTGCTGACCTCGATGATCGCAGGTAGCCTGTGGTCTGCTCCGGTCGGAGCGGGCCCCGATGCCCAGCTTGTGGGCCCCCTCACATTCGAGCCGGCCACACCGGCACCGATCGTCTCGCCCGGTCTGCCCGGCCCGGCAGGTGCCCCACTCGATCTGAGACCGGCCCCCGCGGGGCCCTTCGACGGTTCGTCCGGTTCCGCCCCTTGCCGGCGACCGGCGGCGGACGGCGCGCTCTACTGGGCCGGCGTCGACCATTCCGCCCAGGCCGCCGAAATGCTCGAAACGGCGGCGATGCGCGGCAATGAACCGCCGACATTTGCGAAGCCAGTGCCTGCCGTGGCGCTCCGCGAAGACGCTGAGGGCCTCACTCCCATCGCCCGGATTCGGCAGGATGCCGCGCTCCTGATCGGGAGAGAAGTGGCCATCGCCGGGGAGTGCGCGGGGCGCAAGGCTGCACGGCTCTCACCGCTTGCGGGCCAGGAAGTCACTGCCGATGATGTGTGGATCCTGCGGGACACCAGTGGCGAGATCCACTGCTCGGGCTTGGCACGGGACGAATCGTCGTACGCGCCCGATCCCGAATGGGACTACGGCAAGCGCGTGGTCGTGACGGGCCGGGTGGCGGTAACCGCTGCCGGGATCCCGTACCTGGAAGTGACGGGTGTCCATCGCAGGCCAGGTGAGCGCGGTGCATTCTGTGCGCTCGAGGTGCTCAGCCGCGTGCCCGATCGCGAGGGGATCCCGATCCGCCTCATCTTCTACAACGACACCCCTGCTCCCATCACCCTGCGCTATTCGGGGAACATGACCCACGATCTCGTGGTGACCCGCGACGGCAGGGAAGTCTGGCGCCTCTCCAAGGCGACCGGGTTCGGCATGGGCTACTCCGAGGAACTGGTGCCCCCAGCCGGACCGGGGGCTGGCTCCCGCTCGACGTTCATACCGGGCTCGCCGGCTCGAGTCTACGTGGACTACTGGGATCAGACCGCGACCGACGGCAGCCCGGTTGCGCCGGGCACGTACTGCGTCCAGGGCGTCATCAGCCCTCGTATCTTCACGTGTCCCGTGCGCTTCGAAGTGCCACCACGCTAGCCTCGGCAGGGCTCTGGGGCTCGCACACCGAATCAGGGGGCAGACAAACCCTAACCACACGGTGAGCGGTGAGCCCATGGAACCCTCTGAGCTCCTGGTGCTCGACTCGTCGGCGCGTACGGACGTGGGCGCCGTGCATCGGGCGCTGAACCAGACCGAGGAAGACACGGCGTTGGAGGCGCGCTTCCGCGACGCGCGTGACCCCAACGGTGTTCGCGCCCTGTTCGCCGTGGCCGACGGACTGAGTGCGGCCCGAGGGGGCAAAGTCGCCAGCGCCCAGGCGCTCAACATGCTCGAAGAGGGCGTCGAGCATTACGCGCGCCGGGGCGAGTCCGGCATCCCTGGGCTCGCCGGTCTCGAAGCCTTCCTCCTCTACGCAGTCGAGCGCATCGACGCCACACTCAAGCAGTCCAGTGAGAACAACCCGAACCTCGGCGGCATGGGGACAACACTGACTGCTGTGGTGGTGGACGGGAACACGGCGAGGCTGATCCATGCGGGCGACAGCCGCGCGTACATCCTCCGAGAGGGTGGCACGGAGTTCCAGCAGCTCACATCCGACGAGGCCGCCCTTGTCGACGGCGAATGGCGCCCCGTGAATGGCTTGGGCGGCGTGGCTGAACAGGTGCGTCCCGCCCTCTCGGCCGAGCCCCTGCACGCGGGCGATGTACTCCTGCTGTGCACCGATGGGCTGTGGCGCGAGGTCGACGACGCTATCATGCACCGAATCCTCGCCGGCTCCCCCACCCCGGCCATTGCGTCGGACCGTCTGGTGCGTGCCGCCAACCACAGCGGCGGCCGCGGCAATATCGGCGTCGTGGTCGTTCATGTGGGCCGTCCGGACATCCCGAACGACGCCGAGCTCGATCGCCTGTTCCCGCGTCCCGGAGCGCCGCGCCGCGACCCGGGCACCGTGCCCATGCCTCTCGCTTCGGCACGGCCGGTCACAGGCGGCGGAGTCTCGCCGGCTCGGCCCGCGGCGCCGCCCCTGGCGGCCGAGGGGGCCCTGGGGCCCCCGCAGCCGCTCACCGGCCAACTCCCGCCCGGACCCGCCACGCCCGCCCGGGTGATCCCGCCCCCAGGCACGTCCGACCCCTCCGACGTGGCCCAAGGTACCACCGGCCCGGGCGGCATGCCCCGCCGCGATGGGTTGCCGCCGGGCGCCCAGAACGTGGACCCGCGAACCATCCCACCCCGCCCACCCATGCCGGGTGTGCAGGCCTCGCCGTTCATGTCGGCCCTCGGTGGCTTCGCGGCAGGGGTGCTCTTCCTGGCCATCGTGTGGGGCGTCTCGGCCAAGATGCACAACCGCGGTGCCAGTAAGGCCGCCCCCCCGGCCAAGACACAGGACGTCACGGTCTTCTACTTCCCCAAGTCCGGTGCGCCATTGACGGAGCCGGACGTATGGGCCCGGAGTGCCTCGTCCGGCTCCGGTGAGGAGTGGGCGAAGCTCAGCAAGGGCGAGAACACTCTCGGCTGTGAGGTCTCCCCTGAGACGGGCGAGCCCGTGGTCGAGCTGCGCGCGAACGCCAAATTGGACGCCCAGGGCCGTGTCATGCCGATGCAGTTCGGGCTGAAGATCGGCAAGGTCGGCGCGGGCGGCGCCTCCTCGCCCGTGCGTTCCACCTCAGCACCAGGGCTCGCGCCGGCCGCGGCGGCGCAGGGCACCATCAGCGTGCAGAGCACCACTGCGGGACGGATCACCGTCACGCGCCAGGGCGATCGTGAGCCGCTTCAGGAGGCCGACCTGGAGCTCGACCCTGCCGGCGGGTGCAGCGCCATGCTGACGCAGCTCCCCTTCGGCCGTTACGTGGTGTTCCACACGATCCTCCGGCTGTCCCAGACGGTCACCATCTCGGCGGAGCAGCCGAGCAAGCTGGTGCGGTTTAGCGAAGTAGACACTTAATGCCAGACCTCAGTGTGGTCTGGTGATTCCCGCCAACAAGTGGTGTAGCACGCCACGTTCGGGTGCTCACGAGGCCCTCGGGTGATCGACGAGACTGGCCAAATCGTTGCAACGACTCGTCATGTGCGCCCCGGCTCTCCGGCCGGAGCGCTGCGCCTTCGAGGCGGGCTGCTTGCCCTCGGGCGTGCGGGCCAAGAGAGCCGGCAGGGGGTGGCACTGTGGGCGTCCTCGAGCGTCTACGCAACATGGTTCGGGCCAATGTCACCGACATCATCAGCCGGGCGGAGGACCCCGAGAAGCAGCTTGAGGCCCTGATCCGCCGGATGGAGGCCAACCTCCAGGAGGCCCGGGCCGAGATCGCGGCGGCGGCTCGCGATGAGCGTCGCCTCAACGAGGACCTCACTGACTGCCGGCAGCAGGGAGACGAATGGGCCCAAAAGGCGCGCCTCGCTGTCGAGCAAAGCAAGGATGACCTGGCTCGGGAGGCTATCCGTCGGAGATTGGCCTGCGAACGCCGCGCCCAGCACGTGACCGACGAGCTTGCCCTCCAGCGCGCCGGTGTGCAGACGCTTCGCGATCACCTGGCCGCCCTCGAGGCCAAGGTGGAGGAAACGCGGCGATACCGTGACCTCATCGTCGCCCACCGCCGACTGGCCATCGCCCAGAACGGCATGGCGCGGCGGGCGGGCGTTCGGGCCTCGGAACACCTGGACCGCATCGAAGACCGGGTCATCGAGATCGAAGCCACGGCGGTTGCCGCCCAGGACGAGCTGGACACGCGGCTCTCCGTGATCGAGCAGCGGGCCCGGAGTGGCGAGGAAGACCAAGCCGTCGAACGCGAGCTGGCGGCGCTGAAATCCGAGATGGCGGGTCGCGTCGATCCCGCGGATCCCCCCCGGAAGGTGTCCCAGAGGCGGAAGCCCACGCCATAGCCTGCGGTGCCGGGCGCGATGGAGGCGAAGTATGCCATGGGTACGGCGTTGACGATCTACTGGGCGTCGTTCGTGTTCGGAGCACTGTTCTTGCTTCTGCTGGGTGTCCTCGGCCACTTCGGTGGTCATGATGCGGGCGGCCATGACATCGGCGGCCACGACGTTGGTGGCCACGACATCGGCGGCCACGACGTTGGTGGTCACGACGCGGGCGGCCATGGTGCAGCTGGCCATGCCGATGGCGGGGGCGCGCACGGCCCTGCGAGTCCGAGTTCCCAGTTCTCAGGTATTTCACCGCTTAGCCCGCTGATCATCTCGTGCTTCCTGACGATCTTCGGCGCCACTGGCATCGCCTGTGCGAGCATCGGTGTGCCGCCGCTGATCAGCGCTCCGCTGGCGTCGGTCTCCGCCCTGGTCATCTCGGCCCTGGCGTTCGTCGCGTTCAGTCGGCTGCTCATGCGAATCCAGAGCACCAGTCACTATGCGCTGCACGAGCTCGAGGGACTGGAGGGGACCGTGGTGACTCCCATCCCCGCCAGCGGTGTGGGTGAGGTCGCCGTGGTGGCTCACGAGACCCGTCGGACGAATCCCGCGCGCTCAGCCGACGGTTCGGCCATCGAGAAGCATGTCACGGTCGTCGTGGAACGGGTGGTCGGCAACACGCTCATGGTGCGCAAGGCCATCGACGAGCGACTCCGCGAGCTTCGGCCAGAGGGGCCCTCGGCCTGAGAGGTGCGCCCGCCCGCCATTCGGAACCGCCTGCCGGCACTCCGCGCGACTGAGCGGAGTGTCGCGCGTCCGGACCGGAAGCACCACGCCGGGTCGGTTCATGCCTCGACCCGGGCGACTGTCCAACGGAGGTGTTCGGTCATGTTCGGAGAGGAAGCGGGAAGAGGGGCCATCATCGGGGTGGTCCTCGTCATCTGTGCCGTCGGTTTCCTGGGCTTCCTGGCCTCGCGCTGGCGCAAAGCCGGGCCCAATGAGGCGCTGGTCGTGTACGGCTTGCGTAAGAAATGCGTCGTGGGCGGCGGCGTCTTCGTGATCCCCGGCTTCGAGACATGCCACTCCCTCTCCTTGGAGATCATGACCCTCGATGTCACCACACCCGAGGTGTACACGGCCGAGGGGGTGCCCGTCATCGTGGATGGCGTGGCTCAGGTGAAGGTCGACGGGTCCGACGAGGCGATACGGACTGCGGCCGAGCAGTTTCTGGGCAAGTCAACCACCGAGACCATGTCGATCGCCCTGCAGACGGTGGAGGGCCACCTCCGCGCCATCTTGGGCACCATGACGGTGGAAGACATCTACAAGAACCGCGATGCCTTCGCCCAGCAGGTGCAGGAAGTGGCAGCCAGCGATCTGGCCAACATGGGCTTGCGGATCGTGTCCTTCACCATCCGTGACATCCGCGACAACAAGGGCTACCTCGAGGCCCTGGGCAAGCCCCGAATCGCCCAGGTGAAACGCGACGCCACCATCGGCGAGGCCGAAGCGCAGCGAGACGCCACGATCCGGTCGGCGCAGGCAAACCAGGTTGGGCAGGAAGCCCGCTACCAGGCAGAGGCCAACATCGCCCAGGCCGAGCGGGACTACAATATCAAGCGGGCCGAGTACAACCAGGCCGTCCAACTCAAGCAGGCCGAGGCCGACCTGGCCTACGAGCTGCAAAAGAACAGGACCAACCAGGAGATTCGTCGCGAGCAAGTGCAGGTCGATGTGGTCGAGAAGGAAATGCAGATCAAGGTGCAGGACGCCGAGATCGAGCGGCGGCAGCGCGAGTTGGCCGCCACGGTTCAGCGTCCAGCGGACGCCGAACGATACCGGCTCGAGACCATCGCTCAGGGCGAGAAGTCCCGGATCGAGATCGAGGCGGAGGCCAAGGGGAACGCCGCACGCGCTATCGGCGTGGGCGAGGCAGAGGCGGCCAAAGCCAAAGGCATCGCCATGGCCGAGGTGCGGAAGGCAACCGGCTTGGCCGAGGCGGAGGTCGCCAAAGCGGTAGGCCTCGCCGAAGCCGAAGCCATCCGGGCCAAAGGCTCGGGTGAGGCCGAGGCCATGGCCAAGAAGGCGGAGGCTTGGAAGCAGTACAATGAGGCAGCGATCGTCGAAAAGGTCGTGTCGGTGCTGCCCGACATCGCCAGCGCCATCGCCACGCCGCTCGCCAAGACCGAACGCATCGTGATGGTCAACACGGGCGGAGACGGCGCGGGCGGGGTGGGTGTCTCACGCATCACCGGCGACATCGCCACGGTCATCGCCCAGCTGCCGTCCGTGCTCGAATCGCTCTCAGGCGTTGACATCGCCAAGCTACTTCAGAACGTCCCAGGACTGTCGAAGTCCGCCATGGAGGCCCCCGCGGGAACCGCCCCGCCGCAGGCCTCCTGATGCCCCGACCTGAACGGATGGTCTCACACCCGGCCCTCCGGCACCATGGGGGGCCCGTGTGTGTCTTGGTGAACCGTCGGAAACCCGGCGCCGGCATAGCCCGTTGGCCGATCGGGGAGTGAGTCGGTTGCTGATGCTGTTGGGCGTTCTCGCGGGGCCCGTCTGGGTCCAGCTACCCGCGTCACCTCTGGTCACGCCCGGAGATCAGGCCGAGATGCGGCGGTTCGTCTCGGCCAAGCTCGAGGGGACTCCCGCCGAGGAGCCGCCCGCCACTGGACTCACCGTGCGGGCGAACAACGATCCCGTGCAGCTCAACGGCCGCGCGGGCAGGGCCATGAACATCGCAGGCCGGGAGTACACGCGGGGCCTCTACTGCCACGCCGTGAGTGATGTGCTCGTTCGCCTGCCTGGCCCGGGTGCCAGGCTCCTGGCCATGGTCGGCGTCGACAGCAACGAGAACACCCGGCCCGGCAGGGGCAGCGTCGTGTTCTCGGTCAGCACCGGCGGCCGGAAGCTCTTCGAGTCGCCACGGCTTCGTGAGGGCATGGCCGGCCTGCCCGTGGATGTGGACCTCGGAGGCGCCACTGAGTTCTCGCTCGAAGTGGCGGACGGGGGCGATGGCATCTCGTGCGACCAGGCCGACTGGGCGGACGCTCGCGTGGTGCTGGCGAGCGGACAGGAAGTCTGGCTCGGTGATCTGCCCATCGTCGGCGGCCGTCGGGGGCCCTACAACACGACACCACCTTTCTCCTTCCGCCTGGGCGATCGAGACTTCGAACAAGTGCTGGCTGAGTCCCAGATCGAGCGTGGCACGCGCGAACTGGATGCCGGCCGGACCGAGCACACGATCACCCTCCGCCACGAGGCCTCTGGGCTCGAGGCGCGATGCGTGGCCATCGAGTACCGGGACTTCCCCACCGTGGAGTGGACTCTGCACCTGCGCAATGCTGCTGAGGCGAACACACCCATGATCTCGGACGTGCGCTCGATCGATGCGTGGTTCGAGCGCGACGAGGGTCCCGAGTTCACGGTGCATCACCACACCGGCAGTCTATGCATCGCCACAGACTATGAGCCCTTCGAGTCCGTGCTCGGGCCGGGCCAGTCACTTACGGTGGCAACGTCGGGCGGGCGTTCATCCAACGCCGCATTCCCCTTCTTCGCCATCGGCGGACCGGCCCAGGGGGTGCTCATGGCCGTGGGCTGGCCGGGGCAGTGGTCGGCCCACTTTGCCCGAAACGCCGGACTAGGTCTCCGGGTCCAGTGTGGCCAGGAGCTCACTCACTTCACACTCTATCCCGGCGAGGAAGTCCGTTCGCCCCTGATGGCGCTGCAGTTCTACCAAGGCGACTTGTCCCGAGCCCGCAATGTCTGGCGCCGATGGATGCTCCAATACGGTATGCCTCGCCCCCACGGCCGGACGCTGGTTCCCCAGACTGCGGCATGTAGCTCGCACCAGTTCGGCGAGATGATCCATGCCAACGACGAGAACCAGAAGTTCTTCATCGACCGCTACCTGGACGAGCGCATCCGCCTCGATTACTGGTGGATGGACGCCGGATGGTACGTGAACGAGAGCGGATGGCCGAACACCGGCACCTGGGAGGTCGACCGCGCCCGTTTCCCCGGTGGCCTAAGGTCGATCACTGATCACGGCCACTCCAAGGGCGTCCGGTCCATCGTGTGGTTCGAGCCTGAGCGTGTCACCGCAGGAACATGGCTCTGGAGAGAGCACCCGGAGTGGCTGCTCGGCTCCGATGGCGGAACGCGATTGCTGAACCTGGGCAACCCCGAGGCGCTCGACTGGCTCATCCACCATGTGAGCGCGCTCATCGACTCCGAGGGCATCGACCTCTACCGCAATGACTACAACATCGACCCGCTGCAATACTGGAGGGAGAACGACGCCCCGGATCGCCAGGGCATCACCGAGATCCGGTATGTCGAGGGCTTCCTGGCCTTCTGGGACGGACTGCTCCAAAGACACCCCCACATGCTGATCGACACCTGTGCCTCCGGCGGTCGACGGAACGATCTCGAGTCGCTTCGCAGATCCGTACCGCTGTTGCGCAGCGACTACATTCTCGAACCCGTCGGGCAGCAGCTCCATACCTACGGCTTGGCCATGTGGGTGCCGTTCTACGGCACGGGCGTCAACACCGGAGATCCCTACACATTCCGGAGCGCGTTGTGTGCGCATATGACATTCTGCTATGACATGCGCAACCGGGAGTACGACTTCGATCCGGTCCGCGAACGGGTGGCTGAGTGGGAGCGGCTAGCCCCCTATCTCCTGGCCGACTACTACCCTCTGACCGCCTACCAGCCCGGGGGCGATGGTTGGATCGCTTGGCAGTTCAACGAGCCCGAGACGGGTGGCGGGATGGTCCAGGCGTTCCGGCGCGCCGAGAGCATCTACGAGTCGGCCCGGCTCCGGCTGCATGGGCTCGAGGCCGGCGCGCAGTACGAGTTCCGCGACATCGACACGGGTGTCGCTAGACTGCTCACTGGTGCTGAAGTCATGAATCAGGGCATCTCGATACCCATCGATCAGGCTCCCGGAGCCGCCATCGTGGAGTACCACATCGTCGGTGCCGGCGGGCAGACGCGAGGCTAGAGGCTCGGCGGCGGCGCGAAGGGTCCTCCGACCCACATCGGCAGACCGAGTGCAGCGGCCTTTGCACAAGCTTGGCCGTACCGGAGAATGTCGTCGATCGACCGGCATCGCTCGAGCCGCCGGACGAGCCCGTCTCCACCGAGAGAGGCCTCAAGGTCGCGACGAAGCCCTGCGCAGAACTCACCCACGGCCGCGGCATCGGGCGGGTCACCGTCCACGAAGCCCAATAGGAACTCGAACACGGCATCAGTGGTCAGTGTCGCGCCCATGGTCTCGGCAGCGAGCCGGATGGGAAGCGCCCGGCGGCGCTGGAAGAACACGGGCCCACCGGCGTCTTCGCGCGCTCGCAAAAACCGGTACAGCGTCAGCTCCCGCGTGGCGGCGGCGGCGATGCCATCCCACCACGCCAGGCGAGTGACATCCCCGTGCGTCGCCGTCCCCACAATGTACGCCGCGCACGCGCGTTCGAGGTCCCGTTCGATAGGCAGCGTGACGAACCCCACACAGCCGCCGATGCCCCATCGGCGCTCCGCGAACTCGTTAGCGGGACAGACCGCGCAGTCTCTCGAGTAGGAGCTCAACGCCTCGCACTCAACCCGCAGTCGCGACGCCAGTCGCTCTCGAGCCACCTCGCTGATGGTGGGCGGGGGCTCCACGCCCCGCCGCCCCACGGGTCGCACCAACGACCGGCGTCCCGCGAGACTCATCAGGTCGAGGATCATCTGCCTCTTGAGGTGGTCGACCAGGCCCTGACGCCCCAGGTGGCGCTTGAGTTTGCAGTTCCGGTCAATCTGGTAGTCGATGGCCACCGGCGCCGCCGCCCCCTTATCAGGGCTCGCAATACTGCACTATCCCGGGGCACAAACCACTCCAGCAACACTCTGGTTCGGATCAGCGGCCTGAACTGCCTCGGGCACCCGTGGGTTATGCCCTTGCCGGTTCGCCCGGCGCATCCGGCACTGTTCGGCCAAAGGAGTGGCCCGCACGTGGGCAGCATTGCCGAGAGACTGGCCGCTGTCCTGGACCGCATCGGCCGGGCCTGCGAACGGTCGGGACGTGCGCCCCATAGCGTCACTCTCGTCGCGGTAACCAAACAGCGATCTGTGGCCGAGATCCAGGAGGTACTCTCCGCCGGAGCCGTGAACATAGGAGAGAACTATGTGCAGGAGGCTCTGGCGAAGCACGCTGAGCTCGGCAGGGGGCCGGTCTGGCACTTCATCGGGCACCTTCAGCGGAACAAGGCCCGGGATGCCGTCCGGCTGAGCGACTGGATCCACTCCGTCGACAGCCTGCGGCTTGCTGACGAGCTCTCGCGGCGCGCCGTTGAGCAGGGAAAGCGCCAGCGAGTACTGGTCGAGGTCAACGTCTCGGGAGAGGCGACCAAGTCCGGCGTGGCTCCAGACCAGCTCGCCGCGCTGCTCGAGGGCATGCGGTCACTCGAAGGCCTGACCGTCGAGGGACTGATGACCATGGCGCCCTGGGTCGACGACGCCGAGCAGGTCAGGCCGGTCTTCGCCGAGACCCGCCGCCTCGCCGAGCGGTGTGCGGCCGCCGGGCTCCTGCCACAGGGAGCCCATCTGTCGATGGGCATGAGTAGTGACTTCGAGGTGGCGGTGGAGGAGGGCGCGACTCTAGTGCGAGTAGGGACCGCCATCTTCGGGCCGCGAGAGGCCGCGAGCTGACGCCGTGGCAGCAGGAAGAGGATGTGAGAGCCGATGAGGTCGGACCGTATGTCCGGAAGCTGGTGGGACCGCCTCAAGACGTACAGCCCCTACCAGGATGGCACGAGTGACCGGTTCGACGAGGATGGGTACCAGACATTCGGTCCCGATGCGTCGGGGCGAAAGGGTTCGCGGGAGATCATCGTCCGGTTCCCCCAGACGCTGGACGATGCCCAGACTGTCGCGGATTCCCTCAAGCAGTACCACCCCATCGTGGTGAACCTCGAGCGGGCCGACGCAAACCAGGCGCGCCGGATTGTCGACTTCCTCGCGGGCGTCTGCTTCGCTCTGGACGGGCACAGCAAGCGCGTGGGCGAAAGTATCTTTTTGTTTACACCCCATGCCCTGACCATCAATACGGAAGAGCAGTCGTTCCTCTCCAACTCCGCCCCTCCGTTCCACGGCCCGCCGCCCGCCTACCAGTCCAACCATTCGGCCTCCCCTTACCAATCCACAGTGTTCGCTCGGCCCCAAGAGGTGCCCGTATAATGGACGCCGATGCCGGCCTCGCTGTCATTGGCGCCGGCGCCATGGGCAGTGCGCTGCTCACCGGAATCGTGGCCGGTGGCGCCGTGGAAGCGGGCCGTGCCCGCGTCTACGACGTCGTCGAGAGCGTGCGGGACCAAGTCGCCGCCGCGACCGGCGTGTCCCCGGCCCCGACCCTGGCGGACGCGGTGCGCGGCGCTCGCGTCGTTCTGCTGTGCGTCAAACCGGCTCAGGTCGCCGAGGCACTCGGAGAGGCTTCGGCGGTGCTCGAACCGGGCCAGACCGTGATCTCCATCGCCGCGGGAATCCCGACTGCGATGCTGGAGTCTTGCTTGCCCGACGGCGTTCCCGTGGTCCGGGCCATGCCGAACATCGGTAGCACGGTCACCATGGGCGCTACGGCCATCTGCGGCGGGTCCTCGGCGCGCCCGGAACACCTCGAGTCGGCCCGGCGCCTGCTCGAGACCACCGGACGCGTCTGGGTGGTCCCCGAACGCCTGATGGATGCCGTGACAGCCCTCAGTGGGAGCGGCATTGCCTACGCGTTCGTGTTCATCGAGGCCATGGCCGACGGGGGGGTCCGCGCGGGGCTCCCGCGCGACTTGGCCCAGGCCATGGCGGCCCAGGTGGTCGCGGGCGCCGCGACGCTGGTTGCACGGGGCGACGCACACCCGGCGTCCCTGAAAGACCGCGTGACGTCGCCCGCCGGCACGACAATCGAGGGAATCGCGGCCTTGGAGACCGCCGGCTTTCGCGGTACTGTCATTGCCGCGGTGACCGCAGCGGCCAGACGGTCGGCCGAGCTCGGCCGGGCATGAACGGGGATGACGTCGAGTGAGACTCACTGCTGTGGATATCGAAGGCCGTAAGTTCCGCCGTGCCTTCCGAGGTTACAGCGCGCGCGATGTGGACGAGTTCCGCCAGGAAGTCATCGACAACTTCGAGGAGCTGCTCATCGAGAACTCCAAACTCAAGGAGCAGGTCGAGCGACTCGACACCGAGGTCAAGCACTACCGCAGCATCGAGCAGAACATGAACGCGAGTCTCATCCTGGCGCAGCGAGCCGCTGATGACGTGCGCAGCTCCGCCCACCACGAGGCGGAGGCCATCATCCGCGATGCGCGGACCCAGACGCAGGAGATGATCCGTGACGCGCGGCGTGAGCGCGCCGCCATCGAGAAAACCACTGCCCAGCTCGAGGCTCAGCGCGATGAGTTCATCGGCCAGTTCCGGGCGTTCCTGCAGGCGCACCTGTGCCGCCTCGACTCCTACCTGACGCCGGCGGCAACCCCGGCCGCCGCCGCCGGGCCCATGGCAGAGCAGGGCGGTGACACCGGCGCACCGATCGACCCGCCGCCCACCAGTGACGCCGGAGACGCGGAGGATGGTACCGGTGCCGTTCTCGAAGAGGATGCCACCGGGAACGCCGGCGAGCCCGCCTCGCCGCCTCGCTGGCTCATGGCTGTTGGCGACGCCTAGACGGGCTCCCTCGGGTCACGTACACTCGTATCTGCGAGCCGGTGTGGCTCGTACACACCGGTGCGCGCCCAATGGAGGCCGTACGCACCCCTGCCGGGGAGACGTGATGTGCCTACGGGAACCGCTGAACCTCCCAATGACCGGCCTCTGATGGGGCCGGAGCCCGACGGGGTGGCATCGACTCCAGCGCAGCCCATCCCCTCCCCCCCTGCCGCAATCCGTCATGCCGGGTCCATTGTGCCCTATGGTGTCCGGGTCGCGCTGCTGCTGGCAGTCTGGGCTGCCGTGGGAGGTCTGGAGCTCTACGACCGTGGCCGCAACCTGTGGGAGGGAGGCAGCGATGCCGATTTCACACAGGTGGACGTCTCGGCCCAGTTCCCGGCCATCGCCGATGCCCTAGTGAGCTCAGGGCTCCCGGGCGGCGCCAGTGGCCTTGGCTCCATGCCGCTTCTGTATGACAGCCTCGAGAAGCAGCTGACACGGCTCGTCGAAGAAGACACCGAGCCGTCGGGTGCTGCGGTAAGGGTGGCTGCACTCCTCGTCCAGCGGGGTGAGCCCGAGAGAGCCGTGGAGGTCATCGAAGGCCTACCCCGCGGCTCGCGTCTCGAGCTGGCACCCCTTGCGCGCGGTCTGCGCGACCATGCGTCGCCTGACGCTCGGCGCGACGCGCTGGGTCTGACTGACGACCTGCGGCCCCGGTGGGCGAGCCGCGCCTTGCGCGTCTACCTGCTCGAACAGCTCGGACAGGCGGCCGAAGCCCAGGCCGAGCGCCAGGCGGCCCTGCGCGACGCCATGGGTTTCATCGCCGTCGCGGGGCCCGCCATCGCCCTCATGGGCTTGGCGGCCGTGGCGGGAGTGTTCGTCCTTCCCGTCTATGCGGCGGTCCGGTGGAACCAGCGCACCCAGTCGCGTGATGCGCTCCGGGCGCCCTCCCAGGTCGCCCCAGATGCCACTCCGCCCGACGGCGGGGCGGACGCGGGGTTCGCCGTCCCCCAGTTCGCGCCTCCTCAGTCGCTCGCGGCCGGAGCGCAGGTTCGAGCTCCGGTGGCACGATGGTCGGTACTCGAAGCCTTCGAGGCCATCACCGCACTCTTCGTGGGCCAGAGCGCCATGGCGGGCTTGTGCGGCCTCGCGGCCAGAGCGGGTCTCGCCCTGCATCCCGTCCACGCGCTGGCTGTCCAGTACATTGGTGGCGGACTGGCCGCCGTCTGGCTCGCCGTCTGGCGTGCCCGGCGGGCCGGGCCAGACGGTCCTCGCGCCCTGGGAATCCACCGCTTCCCACTATGGAGGATGCTCTTGTGGGGCGTGGGGGGGTACTGCGGGGTGCTCCCGCTGATCGTGGGCGCGGGACTGCTGCTCAACGCGCTGAGCGGCGGCTCGAGGTCGATCAACCCCGCCATCGATCTGGCCCGATCGGCCTCTCATCCCCTCGACATGGTCGCCATGCTGCTCACGGTGGCCATCGGGGCGCCGCTGGTCGAGGAGATACTGTTCCGCGGGGCACTCCTCGGGGCGCTGCGGACGCGCCTGGGGCCCACGCTCGGAATCCTGCTCTCATCCACGCTGTTCTGCGCGGTTCATCTCGATCCGTTTGTCGCCCCCCAGCTGTTCCTTCTCGGTCTCGCCATGGCGCACATTCGCGAGCGCACGGGCTCCGTATACCCCGGCGTGGTGCTCCACGCCATTCAGAACGGCGCCTCGATCATCATGGTCTTCGCTCTGGGACGGGTGACGTGACCCCCGTGGTGCAGCTGCGGCAGACGGCGGCTGGAGTCGAGATCCCCGTGCGCGTCGTACCTCGCGCCAAGAGGGACGAGGTCGCCGGCGAGCGAAACGGAGCTGTGTGCATCCGCCTGACCGCCCCACCGGTGGAGGGCGCCGCGAACCAGGCTCTGGTACGCTGTGTCGCCCGCTGGCTCAGGGTCCCGCAGGCCGCGGTCACCCTGGGCGCCGGCGAACGGTCACGCCTGAAAGTGATCTGCGTACGCGACACATCGCCCGAGGACGTGGTGGGACGGCTCTCTGAGGCCGGCATCGAGTCGGCCTGGGGTTGAGACGGACCGGGCCAGGAAGGGGAAGCTTGCTGTGGGCGAAACCATGCGAGCAGCCGTACTCCATGGCACCCGTGACCTGAGGGTCGAAGACGTGCCCGTCCCTACCACTCTGGGTCCCCATGACTGCCGGGTCCGAGTCGGCGCCGTGGGTGTGTGCGGCTCCGATGTGCACTACTATGAGCACGGCCGCATTGGCCCCTTCGTCGTCGAGAAGCCCATGATCCTCGGCCATGAGTGCGCGGGCACCGTGGTTGAGGTGGGAGCCCACGTGAAGGGCATCACTGAGGGCCAGCGGGTCGCCATCGAGCCGGGTGTGCCCTGCCGCCGATGCCGCTTCTGCCATGAGGGCAAGTACAACCTGTGCCGCGACGTGGTGTTCCTCGCGACGCCACCGGTCGACGGCGCCTTCTGCGAGTACGTCGTCTCGCCGGCTGATTTCCTGTTCGCCTTGCCCGATGCCATGACGCTCGAGCAGGGCGCCCTGGTCGAGCCGCTGGCGGTCGGGGTGCACGCCGCCCGGCGCGGCGGCGTGAAACCCGGCGACACCGTGGCCGTGATCGGCATGGGAACCATCGGGCTCCTGACCCTGCAGGCGGCCGCGGCCCATGGCGCCACGCGCGCCATCGCCGCCGATGTGCAGCCGAACCGGCTGGCGGCAGCGGGCCAGGTGGGGGCCACCCGCCTGGTGAACGCCGCGTCCGAATCCGTGGTCGAAGCCGTGCACGAGGAGACCAATGGGCTCGGGGCCGACGTGGTGTTCGAAACGGCCGGCACCGTGGCCACGGTGCAGCAGACCACCGAGTGCGTGCGCCCGGGCGGGGTGGTTGTGCTGGTTGGGCTTCCGCCCGAGAGTGAGTTCCCGTTCGACGTGATGTCACTGCTCAATCGGGAGTTCGACGTGCGAGGCGTGTTCCGCTACGCCAACGCCTATCGGGCATGTGTTGATCTCATCGCCACCGGGAGGGTGAACGTCGAGCCCCTCGTCACGGCCCGGTACCGCCTCGAAGAGGCCGAAGAGGCCCTGGTCTTCGCAAGCACGCGCAAGGACTCGTGCATCAAGGTCGCGGTGACCGTGCCATGAGTGAGAGGCCGACCATTGGCGTCCGGCGCTTGCCCCACTCGCACGGGCTTCCTCTCCCGGCGTACGCCACTGCGGGGGCGGCAGGGATGGACGTATGCGCCGCCGTCGAGGAGACCGCGTTCATCGAGTCCGGACGGGTAGCGCTAATACCAACCGGTCTCGTCCTCGAGATCCCCCAGGGCTTCGAGGTGCAGGTCCGCCCCCGAAGTGGCCTCGCACTGCGGCACCAAATCGCAGTGCTCAACTCGCCGGGCACCATCGACGCGGACTACCGTGGCGAGCTTCAGATCATCCTGGCCAACCTGGGGCCCGAGCCGTTCGGCGTTCGCCGCGGCGACCGCATCGCCCAGCTTGTGGTGGCACGCGTCGAACGAGCCCTGTGGGCCGAGCGGCACGAGCTGTCGGAGACCGAGCGTGGCGAAGGCGGCTTCGGGCACTCGGGGCGATAATGATGCACTACGCCCGGCCGAAGTCGTCCTCATACCGGGTGATGTCGTTCTCGTCAAACTCCCCGAAGGAGATCTCCAGCCAGCGGGCAGATTGCAGTCCGACGCCCTCCATGCGGTGCCGGGTCCCCCGGGGTACGAACAACTCCTCCCACTGGGCCACTGTGCGAGTCTCGTCCCCCAACGTGACCCGGAGGCCGTCCGTCAGGGCGATCCAAAGCTCGTCGCGCCGCTCGTGGCTTTGGAGACTGAGGCGCTGGCCGGGCAACACGGTGATGATCTTCACCGTGCTGATGGCGTTGTGAGTGTACTGGCGGAAGCCGCCCCACGGACGCTGCTCCTCGTAGACGGCGTTCCAGGGAGAGACCGATGCGGAACCTGTGGGTCGATCTTCGGCCATGGTGTGGCTCGCTCCCTCGGCGGATCGTGTTTGCGTTGGCACAACGATACACCTGGCTGAGCTGGTTCGACGGCGGGGGGCTGCACCAGGCGAGGCCGGCCCCCCGGCGCCGCCGCCGGCAGAGCGAATGGAGAGTGATCCTCCTTGGCGTGTGTTCTGGTGATCGACGACGACCCGCACGTGCGCGACTTGGTCCAGGACGCATTGGGCCAGGCCGGCCACACCGTTGTCCTGTCCCGCGATGGGCGCGAGGGACTGCGCGCCCTTGACGAGGGCGGGTTCGATCTGGTCATCACCGACATCTTCATGCCGGACATGGAGGGGCTCGAGCTGATCCGCAGGTTGCGCAAGGGCGGGTTCGCAATCCCCGTAGTCGCCATGTCGGGCGGCGGCATCATGGCGACGGAGACCACCCTCTCAATGGCGGCCAAGCTGGGCGCGTGTGTCACTCTCGAGAAGCCGTTTGGCCCGGCCGAGTTGGCCGCAGCCGTCGCCCGGGCGCTCGGCGGCCCTGCCAGCTAGCCCTCACGCCTCGATAGGCATGATGGACCGCGGGTCCACAATCTGGCCGACCGGCACGCCGGCACGCTCGAGCACCAGCAGCGACCACCGCGTGTTGCCCACGCCCGACCGGTGATCGTCCGAGGAGACCTGGAAGCGCACCCCCTCCGCCGCGAACAGCTTCACCAGCTCAACATACTGGGCCGTGACCTGACACGGCTGTAGCCCCGAGTTCGTGAACCAGTAGACCGTGTCGTTCATCACATCGAAGACGGTGTCGGTGGCGGCCATCTTCGAGGCCAACTCCCGCAACAGCACCTCGGGGTAGTCCTCGGGCCGGGCACACGGCGTGGTGTTGCCCGTGTTGAACGGGTGCGCGATGGCGTTGATGTAAGGGATGTCGCAGAGCGACAGGTAGGTGCGGATCACATTCTCCATGTAGGCATTCCGGTGATCGGGCGTGTTCCTGAGGGTGCCCTCGGACGCGCCGCCCAGGTCGCAGAGCACCCACTCGAGCCGCGCCGCGTGCCGTGCATCAAGGCTGACTGTGCCGCGGGTGTCCATGGCCTGTGTCTCGGCCCCTTTGAGCACGATGACGTCATCCTGTCCTTGCCGCGCCGCGCCAATCTCAGCCAGGTACCGATCGAATGTGGCATCATCGGCCAGGGCCGAGCCCGGAGTGTAGTGGTCGGTGATCGCAATGGCGTCCAGCTCGAAGGCCCGCGCCTCCAGCACATGGAGCGCCACGGAGTGCGCCCCGTCTGAGAACGTCGTGTGCGTGTGCAGATCGTGGTTGGCACTCACGTCCGGCCCCTGCCCTACTTCGGCTTTGGCAAACCCAGCCACTCGATCACACGCTGGATCTTGGCATCCCACCGGTCCCATGTGTGCCCGCCCGGGCTCTCTTCGTAAGTCAGATCCAGGCCCAGCGTCTTCGCGTGCTCGCGGAAACGCTGGTTCTGCTCGTAGAGGAAGTCTTCGGTCCCGCACCACTGGTAGAGCCGGGGTTTCGGGCCGGCCGAGTGCGCGACGTGGCTCGCCAGGTGCAGCAGATCGTGGTCCGACCCAGCGAACTGGTCGAGGGGACCGAAGACCCACTGCAGCTCGCGGCGCCACTCGCCATCCTCTGCCCTCGCCGAACTCGCCATATCCAGTGCGCCCGAGAGGCTGGCACCGGCGGCGAAGCGGTCGGAGCATCTCAGAGCCAGTTTGAATGCTCCGTAACCACCCATCGATAGCCCGGCCACATAGTTGTCCTCCCGCTCCGCCGACAGCGGAAACACCGCCTGGCACAACGAAGGCAGTTCCTCGCTCACGTAGGTCCAGTAGCGGAGCCCGCGAGCCATATCGGTGTACCAGCTCCGCCCCACCTCCGGCATGACCACTGCGATGCCCGCGGCGTCCGCGTAACGCTCGATCGAGGTGCGCCGTAGCCAGATGCTATGGTCATCGGACAGGCCGTGGAGCAGGTACATGGTCTGGTATGGCCCCGCCGCCTTCTTCCCATGCTTGGCGATCTCCGGCCCCGGGGGCTGAGGAAGCGCAATATACGCCGACGTGCACAGACCAAGCGATTCGGCGAAGAACTGGTAGTGTACGAGTGCCATGGTCAGGACTCCTGTCTGTCGCGGGCTTACCCCCACAGTTTCCGGTCGAGCGCCCGGTACTGCACGGCTTCCGCGATGTGCGCCACGCCGATGGACTCCTCGCCCGCCAGATCGGCCACGGTGCGTGCCACCTTCAGAATGCGGTCGTAGGCTCGGGCGCTCAGGGCGAACTGCGCGATGGCCGCCCGGATCAGTGCCTGGGCCTCGGGCAACGGCTCGCAGTAGGTGCGAAGGTCCCGCGACGTCATGCTGGCATTGGTGAACACGCTGCGCCCCTCGAACCGCTTGAGCTGGACCGCCCGCGCCCTCAACACCCGCTCGCGGATGGTCTCCGAGGACTCGCCCGTCGGCCGCGCCATCAGCTCTTGTTCCGAAAGCCGCGGCACCTCGATGTGAATGTCGATCCGGTCCAACATCGGCCCCGACAGCTTGTCCAGATACCGCCGAACCTGCTGCGCATTGCACACGCACTGCCGCACCGTATCACCGTAGAAGCCGCAAGGGCAAGGGTTCATGCTGCCCACGAGCGTGAACGAGGCCGGATAGGTGAGTGATGCGGTAGCACGCGATATTGTGATCTGGCGATCCTCAAGCGGTTGCCGGAGCACCTCCAATGCATCCTTGCGGTACTCGGGCAGTTCGTCCAAGAACAGCACCCCGTGATGGGCCAAGCTCACCTCTCCCGGCCGGGGGATGCTTCCGCCTCCGCATAGACCCGCCGTCGAGGTCGTGTGGTGCGGGGCGCGGAACGGCCGCACCGACAACAGTGACACGTCTGAGGGCAGCAACCCGGCCACACTGTAGAGCTTGGTCACCTCCAGAGCCTCGCTCAGCGACAGCGGCGGCAAGATGCTTGGCAGGCGCCGGGCGAGCATCGTCTTCCCGCTGCCCGGCGGCCCCACCATCAGGCAGTTGTGTCCCCCGGCCGCAGCGACCTCCAGGGCTCGCTTGGCGGGCTCCTGGCCCTTCACGTCGTGAAAGTCTGCCTCGTAGGCCGGCCGATCCAGCTGGGTCTCCGAGGCATCCAGGCGGAACGGCTCGCGCTCGCCGTGGCCCGTGACAATGGCCACGGCTTCGTTGAGGCTGACCACGGGGAAGATATCGAGGCCCTTCACCACGGCGGCCTCCCGGGCGTTGTCCGCGGGTACGATCATCCGCCGCCGCCCAAGCCGCCGCATCTCCAGGGCCATGGGTAGGACGCCCGACACGCGCCGGATACCGCCATCGAGCGAAAGCTCACCCGTGAAACCCACATCGGCCATGCAGTCAGCCCGGATCTGGCCGCTCGAGGCCAGGATCCCCATGGCGATGGGCAGATCGAACGCAGGCCCATCCTTGCGTCGATCGGCCGGCGCCAAGTTCACCGTCAGCCGGAGGGAAGGCGTCTCGAAGCTCGAGTTCTTGAGGGCCACGAACACACGGTCGACGCTCTCCTTGACCGCGCCGTCAGGCAGGCCGACCAGCGTGACGTGCGGCAGACCCGGCGACAGGTCGACCTCGACACGCACTCCGTAGGCATCGATGCCGAACACGGCAGCCGAGTGAACAACCGTTAGCATGGGAACCAGTTCGGGCCGCGAACGCCCGTTCCCTCCCCGCCCTACTCCGCGGGCCGTATCGTGGCCGTCACCGTGGCATCGGTCACTGGGGCAACCAGCCGAATGCCGACCCGTTTCGCCACAGGCTCTTCCTTCGAGTCATCCCTCAGGTCATCCGTCACCAGGGCGAAGTCGCCCGGCGCCCGGATCTCGACCTCGACCGACTGGCCCCCATCGGTGACCCTGAGCGTGGTCGGCCCGGACTGCTCGACGGTCCCCCGAGTGATCAGTGCGGTCTCGAATGTCTGGGGCGAAACGAACGTGGCATGATCGCTCACCTCGAGCGAGCCCGAGCCCTCGCGCGAGTAGGTGAACCGCCGCGTCAGCGTCCGCAGGCCCTCAACGCGGTACGCGGACGTGATGTCAAGGGTGAGGGTATCGGCGGCGTCCGAGAACTCGGCAGCGAGCACGTCGGCTCGGGCCTCCCGTCCTGCCCGCTGGAGCTGACCACCCACGAGTGGCACGGGATGCCCAAACGAATTGAGGAGTGAGCTGTCATAGCGCTGCGCGCTGAACGTCCGCTTGGTGTACACCTCGGCACCCGGGTCGAGCAGCACCGGCTGGTCGCCCAAGACGACGACGTAGGAGCCCACATCGTTGTGGTTGTGGTGCTCCTCGTTATGCCCGCCCTTGAGGGCCACGGCAAACGGGCGGTCACCGCCCGGCGCCGGACGGCAGATCAGGATGCCGGCCTGCTCGAACCATGAACGGAGGCCCGGGCCCGCTGCGGCCGCTGGGGCGGGTGGTGCCAGCGTGGCCGAGTTCGGGAAGCTGTAGAGCATCGAGCTGCTCAGGCCTCCGCCGCTGGTGCTCATGTCGTTGTCTTCATACTGCCTCAATCCCCAGCCGTAGCGGCGGTCGAGGAACTCCACGAGCTGTGCCGAGGGCTGCTCGGTAATGCTGCAATCCGCAAATGCCGGGCACACGCCGTTGACGATCTGAATGCGGGTGGCGTAGCTGGCCGCCGACTTGGCCGCATCACGCTCGAACAAGTCGATCTGCCCCCCGGTGGCCTGGCCGATTGTCTCGGCCAGCTCCACATAGTGGCCGAAGCCGTAGTTCCAGTACCCGACGCCCTCACTGCAGTACCCGTCAGCGGTGAAGCCCTTGAGGAAGTTGAGCGAGAGTGCCTCGGCTGCGGCGACAACGAGCGCGCGGTCACCGCGCGACTCGAGGCCAGCCAGCGCAGCCCCGGTTACCCCGGCCAGGCACACCGCGTTCCAGTTATTGGTGGTGAGAAGCCACCAGTTCGGCGTCCGGTCACCACGGACCATGGCGATGAACGGGTCGAAGATGCGTCGCGTCAGGTTGTCGCGCAGCAGAGCCCGGGTGTCCTCACTCAGACGGTCGCCCAGCAGATACGCCGCGGTCGCCAGTTCCCGGCCCAGCGCCGACGAGGCCAGGTCGATGTCAATGACCTTCCCCTCAAAGTTGGCCAGGGTACCGTCGTGGGCGGGCATCACCCAGGTGGGCTCGGCACACAAGGCCCGAACGAGTTCCTCGATCGGGGCAATGAAACGCCCGCCGTCCTCGATACACTCACCGAGGACCAGAGGCGCCAGCCGACCGCGACGGCTGTTGTTGACCATCTCCCACCGGCGGCGGTTGCCGGTCCGCGAGAAGTCGAGGAAGAGCTCATCGGGCAGGTCGGGCAGTGGGGAGGCCGCGATCTCCTCAGCGCGAGCCACCACGCCCTGGAATGCAGGCCGGGCGGCCAGCTCCTGCCACGCCGCGCGATCGTCGGCCGGTCGGCCGAGGCCCGTGGGGGCCTCCGGAAGCATCGCGACGATGGCCTCGACGCGGGCCGGGTCCAGCGCCGCGCCCGCCGCCTCGGCGGGCGACTGACCGGAGACCAGGACCGGAAGGAGGACCAGCACGCTGCCTGCTCGGTGTCTCATTGACAGCCACCTCCGCGAGGAGTCAGGTCGCGACCTCTAGCGGCAGAGCTCGGCGATCTCCAGAACCGTGCCCAGGACCGCTTGTATAGACATCTGTACAACTCTCACATCGACGCGCTCCGGCGTGTCCTCTTCGGTGTGGTAGTTCGGATCACCGTAGGGCCACGAGCCAATGTGGACGACGGCCGCCGGGAACCCGGCTTTCACGAACGACCCGTCATCATCGTTCGCGAACTCCCGCCGCGCGATGGTGTGGACCAGCCCGATGCCGTATTCCTCGTTCACTCGGTGGATGTGCTCCGCGATGGCCCGGCCAGGCTCCTCGGTGTAGGCGGTGAATGCTGCCGGGATGCCCTGGTCGATGGCCTCCTGGGTGCGGCCGGCGATGGCGTCGAGATTGACGATTGCCACCAGGTTGTCGCCTCGGTCTCTGCACGCCTGGGCTGCGGCCGCGCTGGTCCAGGGGGTGTGCTCTTCATTACAGAAGATAAACCATACACTGCGCCGTAGCGTCTGGCCCGCGACGAGCCGGGCGATCTCGAGCGCGCCAACGGTGCCCACCGCATTGTCCAGCGCGCCAGGGGAGTCCACCCAGCTCTGCGAGTCCTTGTGAGCGACGATGACGATGATCTCATCGGCTCGATCCGTGCCCGCCTTTCGCGCGAGCAGGTTGTAGGCCGTGTACCACGGGTCATCGGGCTCCGGCGGCGAGTACTGATGCGCTTTGGGTTTGGAGCTGTCGCAGCGGTAGCACTGGACTTGGCAGGGCTCGCGCTCGACAGCGTACCCGGCCGCGGCGAGCTCCGCGGCGATGAAGTCATCAGCCTCGTACAGCGAACACTTTTCATGCCCGGGCACGGTGTAGTTGAGCTTGCGGAAGGGCAGAGGGTCTTGGCAGAGCGCGAAGAGGTCATGGCGCAGCCGGTCGTAGGCGACCTGGCCAATCAGGGCTTGGATCCGTGAGTCAGGCATGGGGCTCCCCTTCGGTGAACGTCGTCTCGAGGATTTCGCGCCCAGCGGCACATGGCCCTGCCGATCCGCGGCGCGTGTCTTCAGCCATGCGCGCCGCGGATCGGCGAGCCAGCTACTCGAGCAGAGTGCCCCGAGCCCATGAGCGGCCGATGTCCGAGAGGGACACGGTGACAAGGTCGCCGAGGTCTTCGGGATCCTTGTTGGTGTCGATCTCGACCATCATCCCGTCGACGCTGGCCAAGGTGACCGTGTCGGCGTCGATCTCAGCTTTGGTCGGGCGGACATGGAACATCTGCCCGTGGCGCAGGATGCGGAGCTGCTGTTCGATATCCTGCCGGGCTCCGGCCTCGATGCGGTACTGGTCCGCGGTGAGGTTCGGGTCGGTGCGCACATAGAGGGCGACGCCCAGGTCCTTCTCGAGCACCTCGACGCCCACACCGCCGCGGCCCACAATCTCGAAGCCGACCTCGGGTGGTACGATGACGAGGCATGCGGTTACCTTTTTTTGATTTGCCTTCTGTTTCAGGTCGCGCTCGACGCGGGCCGCCAGGGTCTCGGGGGAAAGCGCCCGGCCGCGCCCCCCGCAGCGGGTGCACACGTTGCACGACGACTGCAGAAGCGACTGCCCCGTGCGCTTACGGGTCATCTCGACCAGCCCAAGGGGCGACAGGTGCACGACTCGCGTTCGAGCCCGATCTCGTTTGAGGCGCTCTTCGAGCGTCTCCATGACCTGGCGCTTGTGGTCGGCATTGTACATGTCGATGAAATCGAGGACGATGATGCCGCCCAGATCGCGCAGACGAAGCTGGCGCGGGATCTCGCGAGCCGCCTCCAGGTTGGTCTTGAGGATGGTATCGGCCAGTCCGCGACCTTTGGAGCCGATGAAGCGCCCGGTGTTGACGTCGATGGCCACGATGGCCTCGGTCTCGTCTATAGTGATGTTACCACCACTTGGCAGACGCACCTTCCGTTCAAGTGCGTCGCGCAGTGCCGCCTCGACTCCGTGTGCTTCGAACAGCGACTCCTTCTCGCGGTAGAGCTTGGCCTTCTTGGCCGCCGCGGGCGCAATGTTGCGCAGAGCCTCCAGCACGCGATCGTACTCGGCCTTGGTGTCGACGAGGACGCGGGTGACGTCGTCGTTGTAGTAGTCGCGGATCATGCGCTCGGTGAGGCCCAGGTCCTCATGGACCAGCGCCGGAGCCTTGCGGCTGCGGTACCGGGCCCGGAGTTTCCTCCAGAGCTGCTTGAGCATCTCGATATCCTCGGCGATCTCGCTCTCGTCGCACCCGAAGGCCTCGGTCCGGATGATGATGCCCTGTCCGCGGGGGCGGTGCTTGTGGCCGATCTCCTTGAGTCGCGCGCGCTCCTCCTCGTCCTCGATCTTCTTCGAGACCCCGACGTAGTTGGCGCCCACGGGTAGCAGCACGACCCAGCGTCCGGGCAGAGAGATGCGCGTGGTCACGCGAGCCCCCTTGTCACCGATAGGGGCTTTGGTGAGCTGGAGCATCAGCTCCTGTTTGGGCTGGACCAGGTCCTTGATTGGGGGGACACGGCGCCGCCGCTGGCGGCCGCCCCCCCGCCCCCCATTGCTTCCTCCCTCACCGCTCTCGCTCTCCAGCTCGGCACACGCATCCGAGGCATGCAGGAAGGCATTACGCTCGAGTCCGACGTCGACGAAGGCCGAGTCCATGCCCGGCAGCACGGCCTCTACGATGCCTTTGTAGATGCTACCGACCTTGCTGGCCTCGCGTTCGACTTTGACCTCCATGACCTGGCCGTCCTCCAGCAGGGCGAGACGGGTTTCACGGGGGTCTGTGGAAACCAGTATTTCACGTTTCACTGACTTGACTCACCTCCTTCCGCAACGAGTGGGGCGGGCCAACTGTGGGTCGGGACGACTCAGCGCCGCCGCAGCGACCCCTTGGACCGCTGCCTGTGAGCGAATAGCGCCGTGCGGTGGATCCACGGCACCGGTTCACCCGGACTCCACAGGCCAAGCGCCGCGAGAACCTCCACCGGCTTCGCCTGCCCTCCCTCTCCGAATGCGAGCACAAGGCGGAGGCCGCAGTCCGTGGCCTGCAGGCTCTCCACAAACGGCCGTATATCCACGCACCTGGCCTGGCCATCCTTCTCGCGCATGATGCTGATTTCCCGACGAGCGAGGAGTTCCGCGATCCGCGCCTCGAGCTCGGGCCCAACGCGTTGTGTCTCGGGGAGCTCGATGCGGTACTCGGCCCGGTCGAACTGCCCATAGGGCGGCTTCGTGCCCGTGAGTGCCTGACGGACAGCAATGATCTGTAGCCCATCCGGGCAGGCACCGGTCAGTCGGCGCTGGACCTCGGCCACCGCCATGGGCCGAGACAGCACCAGCCAGGCGCGCTCCACCTCACTGCTCATTCCCACGGCCAAGGCGCTGGCGTGGGTGATCTTGGGCCGCGGGTTGAACCCCTGCGAGTGCTCCACGGGCACTCCCGCCCGACGGACGGCGCGCTCGAACGCGCGCATCAGCTCGAGGTGCGACAGGTAACGCAGCGCGGGTCCCTTGGCGTACGCCACGTCAACGACCATTCTCGCAGAACCCTCCACACCCTTGGCACCCGTCGACACGGCAGTCTGGCGTGGTCACGCCCTGGCGGGAACGGCGACGCTCGCCCAGAAGGAACTCGCGCCGCACGCCCGTCGACAAGTGGTCCCAGGGAAGCGTGGCGTTCTCGGGCCACTCGCCGGCGTAGAGGCGCGGGTCCAGCCTCTCGGCATCCATGGCGGCGAGCCATCGCTCCAGGCTGAAGTACTCGGACCAGGCCTCCATGCCACCTCCCGCCCCCGCGACGCGCTGGAGCACGGGACCAAGGCGGCGATCGCCGCGGGCGAGGATGGCCTCGACCAGGCCCTGCTCGGCGTCGTGCCAGCGCACTCTGAAGTGCTTCGGACTGGCCCCGTTCACCACGAAGCGCTGCCGTCGCCTTGCCTCTTCAATCGGTGTCATGGGCTCCCACTGGAACGGCGTGTGGGGCTTGGGCACGAAGGTGGCGAGGCTCACGTTCACCACAGGCCCCCGTCGTCTGACCTTCATGGCATCAGCGAGACGCCGGATGTGTTCGAGCACGCCGATGATACCCTCGAGGTCGGCCTCCGTCTCGGTGGGCAGTCCGATCATGAAGTAGGCCTTCACGGACTGGTGGCCGGCGGCGAAGGCGGCCCGGACGGCCTCTTCGATGTGCGAATCGGTCACCGGTTTGTTGATGACATCGCGGAGCCGCTGGGTTCCGGCTTCTGGTGCCAGGGTGATGCCGCTCTTGCGGACTCGTGACACCTTCTCGCACAAGGCCACGGAGAAGGAATCGACGCGCAGCGACGGGAGCGACAGGCTGACATGCTGTCCATCGAACTCCTCCAGAAGCGCGTCGCACAGTGGCTCGATCTGGCTATAGTCGGCCGTCGAGAGGGACAACAGGCTGACCTCGTCGTACCCGGTCGCGTCAATGGACTCCCTGGCCAGGCGCACGATGGTATCGGGTGTCCGCTCTCGGACGGGCCGGTAGGTCATTCCGGCATGGCAGAACCGGCATCCCCG
Source organism: Armatimonadota bacterium (assembly GCA_029547025.1). Lineage (GTDB taxonomy): Bacteria > Armatimonadota > Zipacnadia > UBA1398 > JAKPQA01 > JAKPQA01. The sequence goes on along the minus strand of JAKPQA010000192.1, from coordinate 20,704 downwards.
GGTGCAGCCCCGGCTGACTTCGATGGCCACACGATCGTGCACGGCCTCGACGTAGGGCACGATGGGGCGCGTCGGAAACGCCGCAGCGTCCAGGTCGCGCACGAACCGCCGGGTCACGACAGGCGGCACGCCCGACTGGGGCTCTATGCAGCGGACCCGGCCGTCGGCCCCGTACTCGACCGAGTACAGCCCGGGCACATACAGGCCCTCGATCCGCGCCAACTCGCGGAGCAGCTCGCCGCGGCCCGCGCCCGCGGAGCGGCCCTGCCGGACGCACTCGGTGATCTCGAGGACGACATCCTCCCCATCGCCCAGACAGACCGCGTCGAGGAAATCAGCCAGGGGTTCGGGGTTCAGGGCGCACGGTCCCCCAGCGATGACCAGCGGGTCTCGCTCGCCGCGATCGCGCGCGCGGGCGGCGATGCCTCCCAGCCGGAGCATCTCGAGAACGGCAGGGTAGCTCAACTCATACTGCAATGAGAACCCCACGACATCGAAGGTGTCGAGCGGCAACTGGTTCTCGAGGCTACACAGCGGGGAGCCGGTGCTCTCCAGGAGCGCTCTGTAGTCGGGCCATGGCAGGAACACTCGCTCACACACGACGTCCTCGACCTGATTGAGAATGTGGTAGAGCACCCGCAGGCCCAGGTGAGCGATGCCGACGTCGTAGATATCCGGGAAGCACAGGGCCCAACGCAGGGCAGCGCCGCGTGGATCCTTGACGATGGCGTTCCACTCGCGGCCGATGTAGCGAGCCGGCTTCTGGACTAGTGAGAGAAGCTCGTCGGGTATGGGGGTCACTCAGACATCCGTGTCGTCCGCTGGTACGCAAGAGCGCCCAGACTCGCGCCTGGGCCGAAGGGCGTACGGGCAGCGTTAGTGCGGCCCGAGCGCCTCGCGCATTCCGGCGGAAGCGCCCGTTTGGCAAATGGGGCGGTCCGCGCCGCTCAAGCCATGGCGTATTATAGCAGACGGTCGATGTCGATGCGAGAGCACATCCGAGAGCTGTGGGCCGCGCGGGAGCTCCTCCGTGCTTTGGTGCGGCGGGATCTGCGTGTACGCTACCGGGGCTCCTACTTTGGGTTCGCGATCTCGATCCTCGTTCCCATCGTCCAGGTGGCGGTGCTCACCGTCGTCTTCAAACGCATGACGCGCTTTTCGTCCATCGAGAACTACTCGGCGCACCTCTTCTGTGGCACGCTCCCGTGGAGCTTTATCTACTTGACTTCGGTCGAGAGCTGCAACTGCATTCTGAAGAACCGGGACATCGTCAAGAAGGTGTACTTCCCGCGCGAGGTGCTCCCTCTCTCCGTGATGCTGGGTAACCTGATCCACTTGGGCTTCACGATGCTGCTGTTCCTGCTGTACCTGTTCGTCGTCGTGCGGCCGCCGGTGCTGTGGACGCTGGTCTGGCTGCCTGTCATCTTCTTCTTCTTCGCCGCGCTGGCGCTGGGCCTGAGCTTCCTGTTCTCCGTGGCCAACACGCTTCTGCGTGACGTGGAGTACCTGCTGAGCTTCGCGTTCACGCTCGGTTTCTTCGTGACCCCTATTCTTTATCCGGCCGGTGTGGTGAAGCAGAACCTGGCGGAGCCCTACTTCACCATCTACATGCTCAACCCGGTCGCGGTCGCGATCGAACAGACACGGTTCGCCATCCTGGGCGCGGGCGACTTCCCGCCGCCGACCAGCGCGCAGTTGGCGGCGGGGGCCGCCACCTGTGTTCTCGCTCTGGCGGCCGGGTACGCTGTGTTCCGGCGCCTCCAGTGGCGCTTGCCGGAGCTGGTGTGACGTGGCGCGGGCATCGATCCCACCGGCCATCGTCGTTCGGGACCTGCGGAAGCGATTCGTCGTGTCCCGGGACCGCCCCGAGTCGCTCAAGTCCGCTGCGGTGCAGCTTTTCCGTCGCCGCACCCACCACTCCGAGGCATTCTGGGCCCTCGACGGCGTGAGCTTTGAGGTCGAGCGAGGCGAGGTACTGGGCCTCATTGGCCCCAATGGATCGGGGAAGAGTACGCTGCTCGGGCTGCTTTCGCGTATCCTGCGACCCACGGGCGGCACCGTGGAGGTCTGTGGCCGCGTCTGCACACTCCTCGAACTGGGCGCGGGTTTCCACCCCGAGCTGACGGGCATCGAGAACATCTATCTTAACGGCGTCATTCTGGGGCTGTCCCGGTCCGAGGTGTCCGAACGGATCGAGAGCATCGTGGCCTTCGCTGAGCTGGGCGACTTCATCGAGTCGCCGGTTCGCACGTACTCGTCGGGCATGGTGACCCGCCTCGGATTCGCCGTGGCCGTGCATGTTGAGCCCGATATCCTGCTCATCGACGAAGTTCTTGCCGTGGGCGACGAGCGCTTCACGCGCAAGTGCTATGCGAAGATGAACGAGTTCCGCGCCGATCCTCGCCGGACTCTCATCCTTGTCTCCCACGACCTTGAGGCCGTGGGGGCGCTGTGCACCCGTGTCATGTGGCTCGAGCGGGGCCGCATCGTCGAGCTGGGTGAGGCGAGCGACGTGTTGGAGCACTATCTTGCCAAGCACGGGGATGGTGGCGGCGAGCACCAGGCTGGCGCGCAGTAGCCCGGAGCTCCCGCCCCGGGCTACCACACACACACCGCCCCTGGCGGGTCTGAACCGCCAGCCCGCACGAGACCCGAAGGAACAGCCACAGGCAGCTGCGGGAGCGGCGGGCAGAAGGAGCCTGTCGGCTTGCCGATCGCTCCTACTCTTCGAGGCCGGCGAGCATCTCTTTGGTCTGGACCACTGAGTCCTCGAGGCGGCGGATCACTTCGTCGAGTAGCTCCTCCTCGATCACGAGGGGCGGCTGGAAGCGCACCACACTCGGGTTGTTGAGCGTGTAGGCTGCCAGGACGCGCCGCTGGGCCAGGCCGGCGATGACCAGGCCTCCGATGTCGGGGTCGGTGAAGCTCACGCCCAGCATCAGGCCACGGCCGCGCACGGCCGCGATGACGTCGGGGTGCGCGTCCGCCACGCGCTGGAGCGAGGCTTTGGCGTGGGCGCCGAGGGTCGCGGCTCGCTCGGGCAGCCCCTGTTCGACGGTGGTGTCAATGGCCGCGATCCCGGCCACACAGGCCAGCGGGTTGCCTCCGAACGTGGAGGAGTGCAGAAGCGGGTTCTCGGCGAACATGGTCCAGAGGTGTGGCCGAGCGGTGAAGGCCCCGATGGGCATGACGCCTCCGCCCAAGGCTTTCCCCAACGTCATGACGTCGGGGCAGACGCCCTCATGTTCGCACGCGAACATGCGGCCGGTGCGACCGAACCCGGTCTGCACCTCATCGAGGATCAGCAGGGCGCCAGCGCGGTCGCAGGCCGCCCGGGCGGCGGCCAGGTAGCCATCGGGGGGCACGATGACGCCCCCCTCGCCCTGGATGGGTTCGAGAATGACCGCGGCCGTACTGGAGTCGACGGCGGCGTCCAGAGCGTCCACGTCGCCAAAGGGCACGTGCACGAAACCGGGCACCAGCGGCTCGAAGGGCGCCTTGTAGACGGCGCGGCCCGATGCCGAGAGTGCGCCGAGGGTCTTGCCGTGGAAGCCCTCGAGTGCCGCGACAATCGCCGTTCTTCGAGTGGCGAAACGCGCCAGCTTGAGAGCGCCCTCGACGGCCTCGGCGCCGCTGTTCACGAAAAAGGAGTATTGCAGGTCGCCCGGAGTGACTTCGGCGATGCGACGGGCGAGGGCTGCCTGTGCTCCGGGGAAGAGCACGCGAGTCCCCATGGCCATGCGCTCGAGCTGGTCGCGCACGGCGGCGATCACAGGCGGCGAGCAGTGTCCCAGGCTCATGACGCCGAAGCCGCCCAAGCAGTCAATGTACTCGACGCCCTCGGCATCGTACACGCGCGCGCCCAGCGCATGGTGCTCGACGGACTCGAAGCCCATGAAGCGCAGCAGGTCGGCCATGGACGGGTTGACGTGCGTCTTGTAGTCGGCGAAGACAGCGTCGAATGGACGATTTGGATCGAAGGCCAACTGGAGTCCCCCTCGCTCAGCGCGCCCCCGTGCCGGGGCCGGCAGTTCGCGCCGTCGGGTCCGGCGTCCCCGATGAGCGTACGCCTCGTCCCGGAGCGCGACGAAGGCCAAGCCATCGGCGCGAGTGCCGTGGCCGCAATTGGTGCGGCCTTGCCATCATGGCTCGGGACGGCCGCCGCGTCCAGTGGTGTGCCGGACGGGAACGGGCCTGGTGCCGAGGAGCAGCGCTCCTGCGCACCGAAGACCGTGGTGCCAACACACCGGGGTGGAGGGTGAGCCAGTTGGACGGTACCGGCGAGGCCGTGGTGGTCATCATGGCCGGCGGGTGGGGTCAGCGCCTGTGGCCCCTGTCCACGCCGTCGCGTCCCAAGCCCTTGTTGGGCCTCGGTCCCGGTCCGTCGCTGTTGGCCGACGCCGTGGGTCACGCGCGCCTGCTGGCCTCGGTGGATCATGTCTTCATCGCGGCCAGTCAGGATGTGGCTGAGGCGATCCGTGGGGCTCAGACCGGCGTGCCCGATCGGCAGGTCCTTGTGGAGCCCGGGAAGCGCGACACGCTCGGCTGCCTGGCCTATGTGCTTGCCCGGCTCGAAGCCGACGAACTCGCGCGGCCGGCAGACGCGGTGCTGGCGCTCCTGACCGCTGACCACGTCATCCGCGATGTCGAGGCGTTCCGAGGTACGGCACTCCGTGCCTGCAGGCTCGCCCGCGACACGGGACGACCGGCGCTTATTGGTGTGTCGCCGACCCGGCCCGAGGTGGGGTTTGGTTATCTGGAGGTGGGGCCAAGCGCCGGACCCGGCTATGCGACGGTGCGGCGGTTCCACGAGAAGCCATCGCCAGATCAGGCGGAGACCTACCTCCGTCACGGCCAGTTCCTGTGGAACTCGGGGATGCTCTTCTGCCGGGTCGGCGTGCTGCGTGATCGCGTCCGCGAACGGGTCGCAGCCGTGGATATGGCCATTGCCCGGATGGTAGAGGCCTGGCGCAGCCGGTCCGTTGAGGCCGTCGCGGAGGCGTTTGGGTGCATACCGGCCATGTCGATCGACTACGCGCTCCTGGAGGGCTGGGACGAGCTGCTGGTAGTGCCCGGCGAGTTTGGATGGGACAACATCAACGGTTGGGAAGCGGTGCATCGGTTGTACCCAGCCGATGAGGCCGGCAACGTCGTCCGCGGCAGCGCGGCCCTTCTCGATTGCCATGACTGCCTTGTGATCCACGAGGGGGCCGCTGGCGCGTTGGGGATCACCGTGGTCGGTATGGAGGCGGCCGTGGTGGTGGTTGCCAGCGGGCACGTCCTCGTCTGCCCCCGGGGGCGCGAGTTCCGCTTGGGCCAAGGCGGAGGGTCCGTGCGGCAGGGCGGTGGACACTGATGCGACCGGCCGGTACAGTGTGCCGAGCCGTTGTTGGGCGGGGCTGCGGGAGGCGCCGGATTGCTGTCGGAACGAGCCGAGCAGGTGTTGGCGGTCCATCAGGACCGACTGGCGGGCATGTACCGCGGCGACAACCCGGGCCATGTGTTCAGCATCGCCGGACTGCCGCTGGGTTACGACACCGGGCCCGCGGCGCTGGAGGCACCGCGGCAGTGGGTTAGCCGATGCGTCGACGACCTCGGCCGCCCGATGGCACTGGTCGAAGATGCGGTCACATTCCGCCCGCCAGTGCTTGAGCCGGGGACCCATGGAGTCCACTTCGTCGACGCCCTGTTCGGCGCCGAGGTGTTCGCCGGTGCGGGGCAGGTCTGGTCGCGCGAGCTTGTGGGGGATCTGGTGGATTTGAGCTGCCCCGATCCGAGTGAGTCCCCGCTGGCGGTGAAGGCGATCGAGTGCGGGCGCACCAGCCTCGAGGCGACGGCCGGCCGAGTGTGGTTGGGCACGGTGGTGCTGGCGAGTCCACTGAATGTGGGGGTGAACCTCTGGGGCGAGCGGCTTCTGGCAGCCCTCATCAATGAACCCGAGTCGGCGGTCACGGGGCTAAGGACGGTCACGGACACGATCGCCGGGCTGCATCGCGCTTACCGGCAAGCCGTGCCGCCAGACACGTTGCGGTTCTACGCGGCCTCGTCGCGTTTCGCCCCTGCGGGCTTCGGCCACATCTGTGGATGCACGACGCAGTTGGTCTCGCGTGCCGTCTATGAGGAGCATGTGGCGCCGCTTGATCGCGAGATCCTCGGCCTGTACCCGGAGGGGGGCTCCATTCACCTCTGTGGGGCGCACGAGCATCTGATTCCAGTGTTTCGCGATATGGAGGAGCTTCGAGCCGTGCAGCTCAACGACCGTGCGTCCGATGGGTTCCCGCACTACTACGCCGGGCTGCGTGACGATCAGCTGATCTACGTGACGCCGAGTGAGCAGATGCCGCTGGATCGCATCCTGGCCATCTCAGGAGGTCACCGGGTCATCATCCAGTCGTGCATCGGCGAGCGGATTGGTCTGAGGAAGCCCTTGGAGGCGGAGTAGGGCCGTATGGGCGATCAGCCACCAGACGGCCCGGCTCGAGGCGGCCCGCGTTGGCCGGTAGTGGCGGCGATGGCCGTGGCCGTGGCGGGGGTCGCGGTGGTTGTCGTCGCGGCCTGGCCGCGTGACTCGGGTATGCGGGTGCGGTGGGCGGTCAGCACCTTTGGCCCGGTGGTGGCTCCTCCGTTGCTGGCCGGCGACCGGCTCTTTGCGGCATCGACGGATGGAACGGTGCGCTGCCTCGATCGTGACTCGGGCCAGGAGCTCTGGGTGAGCACGGCGCCGCGCCTGGCCGTGCGCTGCGGGATGGCGCTGGCCGGTGGCACCCTCTATTGCTGTAGCGATGCCAACCTGGTGGTGGCGCTCTCCGCCTCTGATGGTTCGGTCCGATGGGAGCACGAGACGCGCGGTCCCATGCAGTCGGCACCGGTTGTGTATGACGGCCGCGTCTACGCGGCGGGCGATGATGGAATACTGCGGGTGCTGTCGGCCCACACGGGTGTCCTGGAGCGGTACTACCGGCGTCCGTCCTATGTAGCGGCCGATCTGGCCGTGTCGTCCAACGGGGTTCTGGCCATGGGGTGCGGCGATGGTTTCCTCCACCTCATCGACCTGACCCAACCGGCTGTCCGCGCCCTGAACGGCGAATGGAGGCCGGAGGAGAAGAGGGCCGAGGCCCAGGCAGCCATTCACGGGGACCCGGTGGTCGACGGCTCGCGGCTGCTGTTTGGCAGTGATGACGGGCGACTGCATTGCGTCGATCTTCGCACCGCGCAGGTTCTTGGGGATGTGGTCGTGGCCGATGCGGTACGCAGTCGTCCGTGCGTCGATGAGCAGACGGCGTACTTTGGCGCCAACGACGGCTGCCTGTATGCCGCGGACATCACCACTGGGTATGTACTTTGGCGTCGCCGGTGCGGTGGCGCGGTCCGGTCGCAACCCGTGCTCCTGCGCGGCGTGCTATACTTCGCCTCGGATGACGGCAGCCTGTGGGCCGTTGCTCCGCGAGACCAAGGCCGGGTGCTGGGCCGCTTGCGGTTTGGCTCGGCGATATCGGGGGGCTTGGTGGGCGAGGGCGACCGCCTCTACTTCGGGTGCGATGACGGAGCGGTACGCTGCGTGGAGTCGTATCTGCCCCGCTCGTAGCCGGCCGGGAACGGAGGGCGCCTCGTTGCGGTTTCGCCGCCATGCTTCCCGGGTTGCTGAAGTCGCGGCAGCACTGATCCGCCACGGGTGGCATCCCGCTCTGCGCTATCTGGGGCTGGACCGGTTCCGGCGGCGGGACCAGAGCGAAGACGAGACCGCGCTACCTGCCAGCTCTCTGAGGGCCATGCTCAGCGAGCTGGGTCCCACGTACGTGAAGGTCGGCCAGTTGCTCAGCACCCGTCCCGATCTCATTCCTCCGGCCTACGTGGAAGAGCTGGAGAAGCTCCAGGACCAGGGCGAGCCCATTCCCCTGGATCAGGTTCGGGCGGTGCTGCGCGAGGAGCTGGGCGATCCGGACGAGGCGTTTGAGGACTTCGATCCCCAGCCTCTGGCGGCAGCGTCGCTGGGCCAGGTGCATCGGGCGCGGCTCCGCGGCGTCGGCGCGGTGATTGTGAAGGTCCAGAGACCGGGCGCCCGGGAGGTTGTTGAGACCGATCTCGAGATCCTCTTCCAGCTCGCCCGTGCCCTGCAGGCCGCTTCCTCCCGAGCGCGCCGGATCGATGTGGTGAGTGTGGTTGAGGATGTCGCCTCACTCCTGCGTAGTGAGCTTGACTACACGGCTGAGGGGCGGAACGCGGACCGGTTGCGCAGTCAGTTGGCTCCGGGCGCACCGGTGCGGATCCCCAAGGTGCACTGGGAGCACACGACGCGCCGGGTCCTGGTCATGGAGTGTCTGACCGGATGCAAGGTGACGGATCTGGGTGCGCTGAGGGCGATGGGGCTCTCCCCCGAGCGGATCGCCGAGCATCTGGCATCGGTGCTCTTGCGCCAGATCTTCATCGACGGCGTGTTCCATGGCGACCCTCACCCCGGGAACGTCCAGGCGTTCCGCGACGGGTCCATTGGGTTCGTCGACTTTGGCGTGGTGGGCCACCTGGACGGCGCCTCGCGCAAGCGTCTGCTCGAGATGCTGACGGCCATTTACCGGGGCGAGGGGGAGGCGTTCGCGGAGCACCTGCTTGCCCTTTGCTACCGCAATGAGCACGTGAACCGCACCGCGTTCAGTCAGGATGCCGAGGCGGTGGTGCGCGAGTTTCTGGCTCTTCCACCTGAGGAGGGCCGCCTCAGCGTGGCGCTCCGCAACGCGCTGCGCATCGTGCTCAAGCACAGTCTGTCGTTGCCTCCGGCGGTGCCGCTTCTGGTACGGTGCGTCGTGTCGTTTGAAGGCGTGTGCAAGGCACTCGACCCGGACTTCGAGATCCTCGACTTGGCGGCCCGGATGCTTTTCGAGGCCGCTGCCAGCCGGCTGAACCCGCGCAGCCTGGGCGTCTCGGCCATGCTGGCCGGCGCCGACGCGGTCGATCTGCTGCTGAACTCGCCGCGGATGGTCAACGACATTCTGTCGAAGATGGCGACGGGTCGGATCAGCGTCAACGTGGAACATCGGGGTCTCCGCGACTTCGCCGACCGGCTGGACAAGATCGCCAACCGCCTGGCCTACGCCCTCATGGTCGCCGCCGCTCTGCTTAGCTCATCGATGCTCATCCAGCTCAACGAGGGGCCGACGTTCTACGGCCTCCCCATCGTGGGGCTCGCCGCTTTCGTTCTCTGCTTCGTGCTGGGCGTCGAGCTCCTCTGGACCATCTTGCGCTCCGGCAAACTGCGCTAGGGAGGCCGTCTCGTCGTCTCGGCCGAACCGGGGCCCCGCGTTCGTGTCACTCTACCGGATCGAGGCGGTTCCCGCATGGCATTGGAGTCCTCTGGCACCAGGAAGCGCGCCAGCATCATCTCACACACCCACTGGGACCGGGAGTGGTATCTGCCCTTCCAGGGCTTTCGCATGAGGCTCGTGGGCCTCATCGACGAGATGCTCGATGTGATGGAGCGCGACCCGCGCTACCGCTACTTCCACATGGACGGGCAGGCTGTGGTGCTCGAGGATTACCTCGAGATCCGGCCCGAGAACCGCGGGCGGCTGGAGCGCTTGATCCGGGGCGGGCGGGTGTTGGTGGGGCCGTGGTACGTGCAGCCCGATGAGAGCCTGCCGAGCGGCGAGGCCCACATCCGCAACCTGCTGCTGGGCCACCGTGTGGCCCGGGAGTTCGGCGGCGAGGCCCTCAAGAGTGGCTACGTGGTCGATATCTTCGGCCACATCTCACAGCTCCCACAGATCCTGGCGGGTTTCGGTATCGACAACGCGGTGCTGTTTCGTGGCATGAACGACGATCAGTGCGGCGCCGAGTGCTGGTGGGTCGGGGCCGACGGCACGCAGACGCTGGTACTGCGCCTCTCGAACGACATCGCGTACAGCGACTTCTGGTATGAAGTCCGCAAGGCGTTCATGGGGCGCGAGATGGATGTGGACGAAGCCATTGGGCTCACCCGGACCTTCCTGGACTGGTTCGCGAATCGCTTCTCGACCGGGGAGATCCTGCTGATGGATGGTGTCGATCACGTCGAGGTCGAGCCCAAGCTCGGCGAGCTCATCGACCGCTGGAACGCGACGCACGGCAACGAGATCGAGCTCGCCCAGGAATCACTTGCCGTCTATCTCGACCGGCTCCGTCCGAAGCTGGGGCCGCTGCCCTCGTTTCGCGGGGAGCTGCGGCAGCCCAACCGGCGGGGACGCCTCAGCAACCTGTTCGCGGGCATCCATTCCTCGCGCGCCCCGCTCAAGCAGCAGAACGAGGCCTGTGAATCCCTCCTGACCCTCTGGGCCGAGCCTTGGAGTGCGGCCGCGTGGTTGGCCGGCGACGAGTACCCCGCGCGGTATATCGACCTCGCCTGGCGGCATCTGCTGCTCAATCAGCCCCATGATTCCATCTGTGGGTGCAGCGTCGATCAGGTTCACCAGGACATGCTCTACCGCTTCGACCAGTGCCGGCTGATCGGCGAGGGGCTCGTGGACCGGGCACTTCGGTGTCTGGTCGGGCGGATGGACGCCACTGGCCCGGAGGGCGCGACACACGCGATCACCGTGTTCTCGTCGGCCGGCAGCCCGGACCGTGGGGCCCAGATCGTGACCATCGAGCTGCCCCACCCTCGCCCGGCCTGGTTCCGTCTCGTCGACGCCGATGGTGTTGAGGTGCCCTATCAGATCCTCGATGAGCAGCGCGCCGTGCCGAGGCTGCGCGTGGGCGTGCGCGAGATACCCCAGTTCCCCGCCCACGACGTGCTGGCGATCGCGGCCGTGCTGAGGGTGCCTGCTTTCGGCGCGCAGAACCTGTTCGTCGTGCCGTCAGATCGGCCTGTGCGCTATCCGGGCAGCCTCTGCGTCGCGCCGCGGGTCCTCGAGAACGATGATCTACGGGTCGAGGCGGCCAGCGACGGCTCGCTCGACGTCCTGGACAAGGCCACCGGGCGGGAGTACCGCGGCCTCATGGTGTTTGAGGATGGCGCCGACGTGGGAGACGGCTGGACCTTTCGACCGGCGCCGCACGACGAGCTCGTGCTCAGCTCCGGCTCGCCGGCCACCATCAGCCTGGTACAGGACGGCCCGCTGGCGGCAACGCTCCGCATCGAGCACTCCTTGTGGGTTCCCAAAGCCGTCGCGCCGGGCGGAGCCCGTCGTTCCAGCGACCGCGTGCCCTTGCGGATCGTGTCCCTCGTCACTCTTCTGGCGGACACCCGCGCGGTTCAGGTCGGCACGACGGTCGAGAACGTAGCCCGCGACCATCGCCTGCGGGTGCTGTTCCCCACCGGACTCACCGCGCGGGACTGGTTCACCGACATGCAGTTCGACGTCGTCCGGCGGCCCATCGCCCTGCTCGACACATGCGACTGGGTCGAGGATGACTCGGAGCTCAAGCCTCAGCAGTCGTTCGCGGCCGTCTGCGATGGCGAGGCCGGGTTGGCGGTCGTCGCGCCCCGCCAGAAGGAGGCCGCGGTCCGCGATGACCGCGCGCGCACTCTCGCCCTGACGCTCTTCCGGGGCTTCCGCGCCACCGTGGGTACGGCCGGCGAGGAGGGCGGCCAGTGCCTCGGGACCCTCGACTTCGAGTATGCCATCGCGCCGTTCTCGTTCCGCCCCCATGCAGCGGGACTGCTCGCGCTGGCCCAGCGGATGAGGTCCGGCTTTCGGTGCGTTACGTCGGCGCCGCATGGGGGCACACGGGGTGCGGCCAAGCCACTCGTGGCCGTGGAGCCGGCCGAGGTCCGAATCACCGCCATCAAGCGGCATGAGTGCGAGGACGCGATCGTCGTGCGGCTGTGGAACCCCGACGCACACGACGTGACCGCGGCCGTCCGTCCGAGCTTCCCTGTGGCCAATGCCTGGCTGACTGACTTGCAGGAGGCGGCGCGGGAGCATGTCGAGCTCTCCCTCGGCGACCTCCGAGTCGCCGTGGGGCCGAATAGGCTCGTGACGCTGGTGTTGGTGCCGAAGCGCTGAGGCGGGACTGATTGGGGCCCGATGCGGCATTGGTGGTGACCTCGCCCTGGGGCGCAGTCCGAAGGCCTCAGGTACGGCACCGCCCGGTCTTGCGGAGGGGCCTGATGGGGGCATTGGCGGTAACATAGCGCCCTTGGCCGGGCGGCTGGGTCTCGCGAAGGTCGCGCGGAACGCCCGCCTGGTCTTGCGGAGGGCCGCACAGGGGTGCGCCCAGGGGGCGCGGGGCCCCTGACCGGCCCGAGGTTGGGGCGTGCGGACCGGGCGCGTTGGGGGCCCACCACGCTGGGAGACGCGTGGTTCCCCCCATGGCGCCCCTCCGCAACCAGGCGGATGGGCCACGGGAGCCCTAGGTTACCGCCAATGCCTGATGGGGGGAACCAGCCGCCACGGGCGGCTGGTGGGTCCCTAATCGGCCCGGCGCCCGACGGCCCTGGATGGGCCGGAGAGCGCAGTCGGAGGCCACTGATGGTCCTGGACGGTTGGCCTGCGGCTGACCAGAGCCCATTGGGGGCCCACCATCCGGCTTCGCCGGACGGCCCTCCCCATGTGGCCCCCCCCCGCAACCGGGTCTGGTGGCTGTGCGAGGCTTTGGGCTATCGCTACTGGCGGGATAGGGGCGAATGCGGTGAAGACCTGTCTGCACACCGTCTCGTATGCCGGCTTCTGGGGGCAGGCCGCCCTCGATCTCGATGCCATTGTCGACCGGGCGGCCGACCTTGGATTCGACGGTATCATGCTCATGGCGAAGCGGCCGCACGCGTCGGTGCTGGACATGACAGCAGAGCGCATCGCCGCACTCCGCGAGCGGCTGGAGGCGCGCGGGCTCGTTTGCGCCTGTCTGGCTGGCTACACCAACTTCACGGCCGACGCGGAGCATCCGGATGTGCCGACGGTGGAGATGCAGATCCACCACGTTGGCGAGCTGGGCCGGATCGCCCGCGGTCTCGGCTGCGACGTGGTGCGTGTCTTCACGGCGTTCGAGTCGCATTCCCTCACCTACCCCGCCGCATGGTCGCGCTGCGTGACGGCCATTCGCGAGTGCGCGGATCGCGTGGCCGAGTACCGTGTCTCGCTGGCTGTCCAGAACCACCACGATGTGGCCGTGGCCAGCGAGGCCATGGTCGAACTCCTGGTGGAGGTCGACCGGCCGAACTGCGGGGCAGCCTTCGACGCGTGGGCGCCGGCGCTGCACGGCGATGACCCAGCCGAGGCGGTTCGTGCCGTGCTGCCGATGCTCCGCCACACCACTGTGGCTGACTACTTGCGGCTGCGGCGCTTCCGCTATGTGCCGCCACTGGTGAACTACGAGCGACAGACCGACACGCTGCTTGCCGTGCCCATGGGCGAGGGCTTCATCGACTACAAGCGCTTCCTGCACGTGCTGGCCGACGGTGGCTACGAGGGCTTCGTGGGCTACGAGATGTGCTCCCCGCTGCGCGGCGGCGGCTCGCTCGAGAACCTCGACCGCTGCGCCTGTCGCTTCGTCGAGTTCGTGGCGGGGCTGGGGCGGTAGGGGGAGCGGGCGGGCCCAGACGGTGGACCCGCCATGGGCCCAGGTTGGATGCTACGCCGCCGCGTAGGCCGACCGTCCCGGTCGGTTTCTCGTCGGTTCCAAGCGAGACGCTTCACGCACGCGTGGAGCCAGGTACGGCGCCGCCAGAACGCCAGATTTCGCCGAGAGCCCGCGATGCCGCTCCCGTCGCGCTCCATCCGGTGGAGCGTCGCCACGGGCGTGACGTTGCACAGCACGAAGCGCTTCGCCCGCGTGGACACGAACGCGATCCCGCTATCGGGCAGCCAGCACGGGTTGAACTCGTGATCGGGGCCATCGGTGAGCTGCAGGCCCGACTCATCCGCGTTGCAGCGGCACAGATGGCACGGCTGGCGCGGCTATGAGGTGGCGTTCACCACTCTCACAGGCAACACCGTCGCGGCTCCGACATAGCTCACGCCCGACCGATGGCGCCGTGACGCCGGCTTGCGGCCTACGGCTTCCTCAGCACCATCCACCACTGCCGGTCGAGGCCGGCGGGGGTCACCTCGACCAGCGGCGTGGTGAGCGACAAGGCCACCTCGCGGGCCATCGGGATGAGCTGGTTGAACAGCGCCCCGGGGAACCAGTCCAGCCCCAGGTGGTAGTGCCACGTCCAGTGGTCGAAGCAGAGGGTGCCGCCGGGCTTCACCGCGGTGGCGGCCGACTCCAAGATGGCTCGCAGCTCCGGAAGGCCGACTTCGCTGAGCCCGTGAGCCTCGTGCTCGACGGCCATCCACTCGATCATCTGCCGCTCGTTGGGCCACCAGTCAAGATCCCGGGTGTCGAGGCCGTGCTTGGCCGCCACGGCCGTCTGGAGGATGTCGTTGACAGCGTGGTGGAAGCAGACGGCGTCGAAGCTGCCCCTGGGGAAGTGCGTCAGCAGGTTCTGGGCATCGTCCTCGATGAGCCGGACCTGCAGGTCGAGGCCCCGGGCGCGGTCCATCAGCTCGGCAGCGAGCTTCCGGTTGAGGTTGATGGTCGCATAGGTGGCCCGGCTGCCGTAGAGCACATCCAGCGCCACGACCACGGGATCGCTGCCGCCCGCGCACAGCTCGAGCACTCTCGGCTCCGCGGGCAGGCCGACGCTATCGAGCACCAGCGTCCACTGGGCCGCCAAGAGCCGCCGGCTGAGCGGCCGGGCGCCGGGATCGAACTCGGAGGCTTGGGGCCGCGCCAGGGCCTGCTCGGCGGCGCGCTTCAGCGCATCGGCCTCCATGCCGTCGATTTCGTCCATGCCGACGAAGCGCCTGCCGACGCGCCCGCCGACGGCTTCGGCCAGGAGCTGCTCGGTGGTCCACATGGTGTTGGTTGCCTCCTTGGGTCGATCCGTCGGCCTGACGGCCGACCCGGGCCGATTAGGGTCCCACCATCGGCCTACCGGCCCACGGTTCCCCCTATCTGGCCCCTCCGCAAGACCAGGGGACCGGGGTCCCCGGCCGCTGCCGCTACTTCGCCAGCGCGCTCCGCAGCGACTTCGGCGGAAGGTCGAGGGTCTGGCCGCCGATGGTCACCGCGCGGGGCTCCGTCGAGTCGTTGTAGACCACCGCCTCGCCATTGGCCAGGAGCGTGGTGTAGACGCTATCCCAGGCCGTATCGAGCTCCAGGGCGTCTGCCTTGGTCCCGTCGAGCGCCGACAGGTTGTAGACCACGTCCCGCAAGAGCTCGGAGGCCGTACGGCGTTCGCGGTCATCGTTGCACATACCGGCCCAGACGATCACCCAGCCGCGCCCGCGCGGCACAGCCCAGGCCGCGGGTGCGCCGCCGGCCTGCGCCAGCATCTGCGCTCCCTCGGCCAGCGGGCTCGCCGTGGCCGCGACCACCGGCTCGGGCGTGCCCTTCAGGTGCCGGGCGAAGTCGGCGACGACGAGCGGCCCGGACCCCCCGCCCGGCACGGGTGCGGCGTCGGTGACACCGAGGAACTCGCGGGCGAGCGCCGCATCGCCGGAGACGTCCTGCATCGGCTCGGCACCGACCCGGAACAGGACGCCGCCTGCCTCAATCCAGTCGGCCAGCTTCCGCAGCGTCGATGCCTCGACCCAGTCGCCTTCGAGCCATGCCAGCACCCGGTAGCGGTCGAGGGCGCCGTCGGCGATGAGCATCTCGTCGATGATGTCATAGTCCATCACGTCGCGCAGCTCGGCGCCCATCTTCGCGAGCTTCGGCGAGTGGGCGTTGAGCCAGTTGAGCCGGTAGTTGGTGGTGGGGAAGAGGAGCGCTACGTCGACGACGGGCTTCTCCCGAGTGAAGAAGGCGGCATACTCGCGGAACACGTCGGCGGCCGCCACCGGGTTGCTGCCCCAGTCCCAGAAGCCCCAACTGGCACAGGCGATGGACTCGGCGATCCGGCTGACCTCGAGCGTGGCCGAGATCGAGCCCGGGGGCTCGGTCCAGAAGGGCGCGCCGTAGAACTTGGAGGCCGTGGCGATGCGCCGGTTGATCGTACTGTAGTTGTCAGCGAAGGGCTGGAAGCCGCCGTGGGTCGACCGGATGTGGACGCCGAGTTCGGCGGCGATCTTGGGTAGCGCCGTGTTGTCCTGCCCATACACCAAGGACTCGGCGCCGCCGCCCACCGGCAGAACCAGCATGGCCTCGGGGAAGTGGCGTCGGGCGATGCGGCATACGTCGGCCGTGAACTGTGTCATGCTGCCGAAATACCAGTCGATGAAGTCGAGCCAGCGCCGGCGCACCTCCGGTGTGGACTTCACGTCGGCCTCGTTGCTGTAGGCGGCGGGCGGATAGTCCAGGACATCCCAACCGGCGAAGTCGGTGCCCCAAGCCTGGTTCAGGGCCTCGAGCGACTCGTACCGTTCGCTCGCCCAGACACGGAAGGCGGCCCGGTCCGGCTCAGCGGCACACCAGAAGTCCGCCACGCCCGTGCCCTCGGGGCCGAAGCGTTCCCGCTCGACCGGGTGGAAGCCCATGGGGAAGATGGTCTCGCCGAAGTCGCCGTGGACGCCGACGTAGATGGCGGCGACCGGATCAGCCCCAGACCCGTAGTGCTCGGCCATCGCCGTGTAGCAGTGGTCGAACCACGGTAGGATATCCGGGCTCCAGAGGGACATGCAGGCCAGCTTCCGGCCGCTGCGCAAGCCCGTGCACGGCACGAACCGATCGGTGGCGCGGTACCACTCGGGCGGCCAGTGCCAGTGGGGGAAGTACTGCCAGCGAAGCCCGGCCTTGCGACAGGCCTCGAGCCCGGCATCGGCCGCAGCCCAGTCCCACACACCGGGCGCGGTCTCGTTGACCGTCAGGTGATCCGAGTCGGTCTGCGACAGCGAGAACCCGATGGACTTCACGAGCAGGTTCTGGCTGTGGCCCATCACCGATGTGCCGAGCATCATCGGCTCGCCTGGTGTGCCCGCTCGGTGAACGGGCACCGGCGGAGCGGGCCGGGGCGCCAGGTTCGGCAAGTCCGCCGGCGTCACAAGGCCGCGAGGCATGATATCCCGCGGCGTGACGAGCATCGCGTCGAGGTAGAGCAGATGGGCCTTCTCGAGTCCGGGGCGGCGCTCGTCCACCCGCACCCGGAGCCTGTGGCCGCCCGCAGCCAGGCGCTGTGTGGTGAGCTCGATCCACGCCATCACGCCAGACACGCCGAAGGTCTCGCCGACCTCGAGAAGCATGTCGTCGGTGACATGGCCCCAGGGGCCGTCGTCGACACGCCACCAGAAGGGGCTCGTGGATCCCGGAAGCGAAGCCGCCAGCCAGACGTGGTAGTCCCCCTGGCCCGCCACGGCGAACGGCAAGTCCGCCCAGTACCCGTCGGCCGGCGGGTCGTTGCCCTCCCACAAGCGGAGGATGCGGCCGCCGCTCACGATGCCGGGGAAGTCCGCCACGTTGCTGAATGTGTGGCTGGCCGCGGACTCGGCCTCCACGAAGACGTCTTCCGGCGCAACCTGCTGGACAAGCGAGACCGGCACCCATGCGAGAAGCATCGCGAGGGGCATGGCGACCTCCCGGACACAGAACGACGCGGCGCCCCCCTAGCCCAGGTCGGGGACGTCGCGGAACTCGACGAAGGGCTCCGTAGCCCCATGCAGCTCGAACACGATGATCTCGTTCTCGCCCGGGCGCAAGAGTGGAGCCGGCACATAGAGCGTGCGCTGCGGCCCCCTCTCCCAGTAGCGTCCCAGGTTGAAGCCGTTGAGGAAGCACGCGCCCTTGCTCCAGCCGGGCGTGGCCAGGAAAGTGTCACGTGCGTCGTCGACGCGGAACGTGCCGCGGAGGAAGGCCGGACCCGACAGATCGGCCCGCGGCCGGAACGAGAGCCCCGTCAGGTCGTCGAGTGGCAGGGGCCAGATCGTCCAACCGTACAGGAACTGGTTCCCGAGCCGCACGCCGCGGGTGATGCCCTTGCGGTCGTGCAGGAGGGGTCCGTAGTTGATGCGGCCCATGTTCTCGACGAGGACGTCCAGCGCATGCTCGCCCGGCTCGAACCCGAGCACCAGATCCTCCTGCGGCCCGCTGCGCTCAATGACGCCACGGAACTCACCGTCGACGAACACCTGGGCCCGGTCGTGTACCTCGTGGAGCACGACAGGCAGCGGCTCGCGCGGCCCGCGTACCGTGGTTCGGTAGAGGATGAAGCCGTAGTCCTGACCCACGAGTTCCATGGGGTCGGGCGTCGGACGCTCCAACGGCGACGACAGGGCATCGAGTGCGTCGAACAGCTTGGCCTGCCCGGTGAGCTCGACACGGCCGTACGCGGCCTTGGCCGAGGGGCACGGGACGTCGATGTCGGGCAGCGGCGTGTAGCGGGACACGACGCGCCGGAAGGCATGGTACTTGGGTGTCGGGTCGCCGGCCTCATTCAGCGCGGCATCAGAGTCGTAGCTGGTGATGGTCGGCTCGTAGCGATCGCTGTGGTTGGCGCCATTGAGGAAGCCGAAGTTCGTGCCTCCGTGGAACATGTAGATGCTCGCCGACGCGCCTGAGGCGAGCATCTCGTCGAGGCACTTGGCGGCGTCCTCCGGGTCGCGCGTGTGGTGTTTCTCGCCCCAGTGATCGAACCAGCCGGCCCAGAACTCGCCGCACATCATCGGGCCCTCGGGCTGATGCTCGCGGAGCTTCGCGAAGTTCCCCGCTGGGTCAGAGCCGAAGTTGGCGACCTTGAGAATGTGCGGGAGCGTCCCGCCCTCGAGCATCCAGTCGGTGGCGCCGTCGGAGGTGAACAGCAGGCCGTCGAACCCGCGATCCCTCAGGCCGCGCTCCAGGTGTGAGAGGTACGCCTTGTCACTACCATAGCTGCCGTACTCGTTCTCGACCTGCATGGCGATGATGGGCCCACCCCGCGATGCCTGAAGGGGCGTCAGGCGCGGCATGAGTGCGTCGAGGAAGCGATCTACGGCATCCAGGTACGGCCGGTACGCGCAGCGCAGCTGCATGTTCCCATCGGCCAGCAGCCACGAGGGCAGGCCGCCCAGGTCCCACTCCGAGCAGATGTAGGGCCCGGGCCGGACGATGGCCATCAGGCCGTGTTCGTGGGCCAGGTGCAGGTACCGTTCGATGTCGAGCATGCCACTGAAGTCGAACACACCGGGGCGGGGCTCGTGGCGATTCCAGGCCACGTAGGTCTCCAGCGTGTTGAACCCGCAGGCGCGGAGCTTCAACAGCCGGTCGGACCAGTAATCGGGCACCACACGGAAGTAGTGGATGGCGCCGGAGATGATCTGAAGAGGCCTGCCATCCTGGATGAAATGGTTGCCGCGGATCGTGACCGGCCCCATGGGTCCTCCTCGAAGAGATGGTCCGTCAGTGCGGTCGTGGCGGCGCGGTGGACTCGCGCACCACCAGGCGAGGCCTGACGATGATGCGCGTCGGCACCGTGCCGTCGCAGCCGACCAGGGACAGGAGGAGCCGCACAGCTCGCTCGGCCATCTCGGCAACCGGCAGGTCGACCGATGTGAGAGCCGGCGCCGAGTACACCCCCTGCACCACGTTGTCAAACCCGGTCAGAGACACATGCGCGGGGACCGGCCGCTTCAGCTCGTAGAGGGCCCTGAGTGCCCCCAGAGCCGCGGCGTCGTTCACGGCAACGAGCGCCGTCAGGTCGCCGTGTTCCGCCATCAAGTCCCGTACCCTCGTGTACCCCGACTCGAGCGTGCCGACTCCATGCCATAGGAGCGGCTCGAGCCCGCGAGCGTCCATGGCGCGAATGTAGCCATGCTCGCGCCCCTGGGGATGCGCGGTTCCGGGCTGGCCCGGCGCACACAGGAAGGCGACTCGCCGATGCCCCAGGGCCAGGAGGTGATTGGTGATAAGATATCCCCCATATTCCTCGTCAGCCGACACCAGGGGCACGTCGACGGTCGGGAGGCAGCCGACGGCAACCGCGGGACACGCTCCCTGAGGACGCCGGGCGGCGTAGGCCGCCACTCGCGAGCAGGAGGCACACAACAGCAGGCCATCCACCTGGCGTTCCTCCAGGGCCGCAGTGGTCTCGAGGAAGCTCTCGACCGAGTCGTCGGGGGGCAGGCCCACCGCAACGTCGTATGATGCGGTGCGGGCGCAGCTGGCCACATGCTGCGCCAGTTGCGCATAGAACGGATTGGAGATATCGGTGGGGAGCATGACGCCGATCGCGCGAGTTCTCCCCTCGGCCAGGGCCCGTGCGATCCGATTGGGGCGGTACCCCAGCGCACGGGCGGCGGCGAGAACACGCTCCCGCGTTGCGGCACTCACCGGAGCCGTGCCACGGAACACCCGCGAGACCGTCGCGATGGATACCCGGGCCTCGCGGGCGACATCATAGATACTGGGCATGAGGTATCACCGGAGCCTGGTGTGTGAACACGAGGGACAGAAGCGATCCCGGACCCATTGTGAACACCGGACCACACCGGCGCAAGCCCGCGGGTCCATGGCGTACCCGGACAACACCATCAGCATCGCGTTGCTGGCCGCGGCCGACATGGCCTGACTCGCTCCCCGATCTTGCGCTGTCTGGCGGAAATGCCTGGAGGTACTATACTCACCTTATACGAACCGCAACACGGATCGCTCGAACCGGGCTGCCCCAGGCTGAGCGAATAGGCCATGCTGTTCTGCGTTGACAAGAGCCGACATCCCCACCCCAACGATCCCCCATTCCGTCCATGGCTCTCCGCTGCGGGGGCGGTGCCCCCGACACGGGTGCTCGCGGTACCGGGCGACAGGTTGCCGTAGCGTGTCTTCCCTTGCCGCAGTGGCCGGAATG
>JAKPQA010000186.1 GCA_029547025.1 Armatimonadota bacterium | reverse complement strand
GCCGGACTACACTCGCGCGCACATGGTTGGGCTGGCCGAGGTGCTTGTGGAGCGGTACCTGGCGCGTGAGAACTATCTTCGCATCGATGGCCGTCCCATGTTGTGGATCTCGCGCCCACTGCATCTGATCGACGGGTTCGGGGCCGACGGGCTGCGGGATGTCATTGGGGAGATGAACGGCGTGCTGGCCCAGGCAGGCATTGGCCCACTGTTCCTGGTAGCGAACGCGACGGAGCGGCTCGACGAGGTCGCCCGGGCTGGCTTCGATGCGGTCAGCGCGTACAACTACCCGACGGCGGGCATGGGGCCGGGGGAGCGGCGGGCGCCCTATGCGACGATGGTGACCGGCATCCGCGCCATCTGGCGGGATGTGTCGGAGCGGTCGGGCCTGCCGTACATCCCGCCGATCAGCCCGGGTTGGGATTCGCGGCCGTGGTATGGTGAGGACACGCTGGTCCGCACGGACCCCTCGCCCGAGCTGTTCGAGCGCATGTGCCGGGACTCGCTCGAGTTCGTGGATCCGAAGCTGAACATGGTCATCGCCGAGTGTTGGAACGAGTTCGGTGAGGGTTCCTATGTCGAGCCGACGCTGCGGTATGGGTTCGGTTCGCTGGACGCCATGCGGCGCGTGTTTTGTCCCACGGCAGGTCCGCACAGGGATCTGACCCCGCAGGCGCTTCAGGTTCCGGTGCCGGTGTTCGACGAGATTCCATCGCTGACCGAGGCCGACGTGGCCGCGCAGGGCGGGAATCGGGTCTACAACCCGGGCGCGGAGCGCCGGTGGGGCTGGGCCTACTACGACGGGTCGCCAGCGGAGCGGGTGACGGAGACGCCTTATGCCGGCCGGTACTGCGTGCGCGTGCCGGCCGACAAGTCCGGCGCGAAGTCGTTGTGGTTGATCGCGGGGGAGGCCGGCGCGACGTATCGGGTGTCGGCCCGGGTGCGGTGCGGGCCAGGTGCCGAAGCAGTGGTGAAGGTGGCGCCGTTCAGGACGGCGTTCACCTGGGCCGGCCGGTATGTGGACATCGGGCGGGCGAGCGGGGCCGACTGGGTGGAGGTGGCTGGCCAGTACGTGGTGCCGGCCGACGCGCCGTATATCAGCATCGAGCTGTCCGTGACCGGCGGGGACGCGTGGTTCGATGAGGCGAGCGTGGTGAAGTCGGACTAGCCGGCCCGGCGCATGGTTTGGAGCATGAGCCAGGCGAGGCGCCAGGCCTCGCGCTGGGCGTGGGTGGGTACGGCCGACTCGTCGCCGAGGAACGCGTTGCGCCAGAAGGCGGACTGGAAGTAGATGATCGCCCGCCCGCCGTGCGAATCGTAGGCGCGGGCGATGTCGTAGCGCTCGGCGCCGTCCTCGATCCACAGCCAGGGCCGTCCGCCGGTGGCGCGGATGCGGCACCAGCTCTCGACGGTCGCAGTCTCGCCGAGCATGCCATCTCCGTGCACTGCGGCGGCCGATACCACGCGGCTCGCGGTGGCCCCGGTGATCTTGACGTCGCCGGCGAGGTGCTCCAGGAGCGCCCGGGAGGCGTCGACCTGGCGCTGCTGCTCGTTGAGGATCAGGACGACGTCGCGCCCGGTCGCGAGGTAGGCGTCGATGAGGGCCAGGTCAGCGGCGGAGAGCCCCTCGGCCGGCGCGAGGAGCAGCAGGGCGTCATAGCCCTCGGTCAGACCGTAGTCGGCGTGCACGGTGAAGTCGGCGTGGCGGTTGAGGACTGTGTAGAAGGTGTAGAAGCCGTCGGCGGGGGCCTTGCGGCCGGCCCGGCTCCCATTGCTGCTCTCGTCGGTGAGGACACGGAAACGGAGCGTCTCCTCCTCGGCCGGGAGGCGATCGCGCCCAAGCCACTGGAAGGCATTCAGGGCGAAGCGGTAGTTGTCGGCGTAGTGCAGCCAGACGTCGCCGAAGACGTTCTGGTCGGTCACGACGACAACGCGGCCCTGGCCCCACTCGCGGGCGACGGCGAGAGCCAGGGGGCCGTCGGGCTCCCCCGAATCCTGCCGCCAGTTGCCGTAGTAGCCGGGCGTGCCCTGGCTCTCGTTCCAGAAGTCGCCGAAGGCGTTCTCGCTCGACCAGGCCAGAACCGTGGCATCGTTCGAGGACGCCTCGATGGTCCCGCCCGTCTGGAAACTCACCCGGCGCAGTCCCTCGGTGACCGGGTGCGCGGCGAAGCGTGTGATGTTGAGCCAGCCGCCGCCTTCGATGGCGTTGTCGGGCCCGCGTTCGACGGCGGTGTAGTACGTGGCTCTGAGCGCGAAGCGTGCCAGCACCGGGTTGATGATCTGGGCCGAGTGGTAGCAGTTGCTGTGGTCGGTGATGATGAGCAGCCCGCCGCCGCGCGCCACGAAGGCCTCGATGGCGTCGATCTCGGAGGCTTCGAAGCCGGGCCGTGTGTCGTCGACCAGGTTGATGAAGAGGATCTGGTAGCGCGCCAGCAGTGTATCGGTCAGGGGTTGGGCGACGAGATCGTAGCCGTAGCCCGAGAGCAGCAGGTGCCGGAAGAGCCGGCTGTAGCCGTGCATCCTGGAGTAGCCGTAGTCATCGGGGTTCAGGCTGATGGTAGGGTTCTGTTTGTGCGAGTGCCACGTGTCGACGAGGATCCGGACCGCCGAGCCCGGGTTCGCGGAGCCGTTCGGGCCCGCCCATGGGCCGCACGACGCTCCGAGCCATGCAACGGCCAGGACGGCGCATGGAGTCAGGGCAGCCGCGGCTCGCCCGTGTCTGCGGTCCACGTGCGGTAGTCCTCCAGGCAGTCGATGTCGGCCACGACGCGCGGATCGTCGACGCGGATTCGGGCCACGGCCGAGTCGAGTTCCCGCAGCAGCATGCAGGGCCCCTCTCCGTCGGCCAGCGCCCGGAGCCGAGGGAGCATGGCCGCTCCGAAGGCAAAGGGCGTGGCCAGCTCGTCGCCGACAGCGACCGCAGCCGCCGGGGCTCGCTCGTTCGCGATCGCGCGCGCCAGCGTCTCGATGAGCCCCGCCTCGACGAACGGCTGGTCGGCATGAAGGAGCAGCACGCCAGCCACATCCTCCGGGCACTGGCGCAGGCCACACCGGATTGACGACGTCCGTCCGGTCCGGTACTCGGGGTTTGTGACTAGGCGCGCCGGGCTGCCGGCGAGAGCGGCGGCGACCTCATCGGCCCGATGGCCGAGGACGACGATGATGCGCCCGATCGACGGCGCGGCTCGCACGGCGGCCAGGACGCGCTGGACCATGGGGACACCGTCGACGGGCAGAAGTGGCTTGGGTCGTCCGCCGAGGCGCGTGGCGCCGCCAGCGGCGAGGATGATGGCGACGACGGCGGGCGGGGCCAAACGCGACTCGGTCGTGTTGGGGCCGCAGGCGTTCCGACTGGCCGGGCCGGACAGAGTCCCACCATCGGCCTCTCGGCCGATAGTCGCCCCTGTGTGGTCCCTCCGAAGAGCCATTGGCGGTAACACAGGGCCCTGGGCCGGGCGGCTGGGTCTCGCGAAGGTCGCGCGGAACGCCCGCCTGGTCTTGCGGAGGGGCCGCACAGGGGTGCGCCCAGAGGGCGCGGGGCTCCTGACCGGCCCGAGGTTGAGGCGTGCGGATCGGGCGCGTTGGGGGCCCACCACGCTGGGAGACGCGTGGTTCCCCCCACGGCGCCCCTCCGCAACCAGGCGGATGGGCCACGGGAGCCCCAAGCTACCGCCAATGCTCCGAAGTGCCCTCCCCCTCGCGACCATGTTCACGCGTACACCTCGACCTGAAGGTGGCCGGTGGACTCGTCGCAGGCCACGATGCGCATCGCGCCGAGCTTCCGCAGTTCGTACGCCGTGGTCTTGGTGGCCACCGGACCCGCAGCGGCCGTGTCGAGCAGCACGGGCAGGATGCGGCAGCCCTGGGGTGCGTCCCGGGTGCACCCGTCGGGACCGAGGAGAGCCCGGGCGATGTGCCGGGGCGTGAGCCGCTGGCGGAACTGCAGTTCGAGCCGGGCGGCCAGGACCTCCGGGCGGTAGGCGACGGTGTCGTCGAGGGGTCGGTCGACCACGCTGACGGCCGCGCAGGGCATGACGACACTCGCCGACCCGGGTATTACGGGATCGTCGGCGCCCGCGACCTTGAGGGGCCGGCCTCGGGCGTCGTCGCCCAGCACCAGGATGTAGTCCGCGATGTTGGCCTCGCACAAGCGGTCGATCCACCCACGGGGCACGCCGCGGAGGAGACCTCCGGCCAGGACGCCTCGGGTAGCGATGGCCCGGCGTTGGCTGGCGAGCATGGTCTCGAGGCCGGCCAGGAGGTCATCGTAGCGGCTCGCCAGCACCGGTGGCGGGTCGTCCTCGCCGAGGGCCGGGGCCATCTGGGTGGTGGTGGTCAGCAGAACACGACCGCGGAGGGTGAGCTCGGCGGACAAGGACTGGAGCACGGCTCTGAGGTCGCCGCCTCCCGTGAACACCACCACTTGGCCCGGTTCGATCGCCAAGGCTTCGCCCACCGTCCGCACCGGGGCCGGCGTGGGTGCCCTTAACGCCTCTCGCATTGGATCGCTCCGTTCTCGGCGTTCCCGCCCAGAGTGCATGGGGCGGTTCGGCGCTGGGCGCACTCATCCTGCGAGGCCAGCGAAAGGCGCTCGGCGCGCTGTTCGAGAACAGTCTCCCCGCAGGGGAGGAAGGCTTGATGGGAACGCGCATGCTGGAGGCCCCCGAGGGGGCTCTCGTCCGCTCACTATACCGCTCGATGGGCTACGGGGATCCGGATTTCGCCAAGCCGGTGATCGCGGTGGTCAACTCGGCGAGCACGGTGTGTCCTGGCCACTACCATCTTCCGGCTCTGGCGCTTCAGGCCAGACAGGGGATCGCCGAGGGTGGTGGCATGCCCGTGGAGTTCGGCACCATCGGGCCGTGCGACGGGATTGCGCAGGGCCATGACGGGATGCGCTACATCCTGCCGTGCCGGGACCTGATCGCGGCCGACATTGAGATGATGGCCCGGGCGCACCTGATCGAGGGACTCGTGCTGGTGGGCTCCTGCGACAAGATCATCCCGGGGATGCTCATGGCGGCCGCCCGACTGGACCTGCCGGCCATCGTCGTCGTCGGCGGCCCCATGCAGCCCGGTTGCGTGAAGGGGAAGCACTGCGACTCATCATCGGCGCAGATCGCGTATGCCGAGTACCGGGCCGGGTCGATCACGCGCGAGCAGCTCCGGCAGGCGGAGATCGATGCGACGCCCGGTCCCGGATCGTGTTCGATGCTCGGCACGGCGAACACCATGTGTTGCATCGCCGAGGCTTTGGGGATGGCGCTGCCGCTGTCGGCCACGATTCCGGCCATCGATGCGGCGCGTCTCTACTCGGCCCGCGAGAGCGGACGCCAGGCAGTGGAGCTGGTGCGCCGAGGCCTCACGGCCCGCCGCATCATGACGCGGGGCGCCATCGAGAACGCGATCCGGCTGTGCCTGGCCATCGGAGGATCCACGAATGCCGCGTTGCACATGCCGGCCATCGCCGCCGAGTCCGGGATTGACGCGCCCCTGCAGCTCTTCGACGACCTGGGTCGGACCACGCCGACGTTGGCGCGTATCCTCCCCTCCAGCGAGTGGGATATGGTGGACTTCCACGGCGCGGGCGGGGTGGCCGGCGTGATGCATGAACTCATGCCCCTCCTCGATTCAGAGGCACTCACGGTGACGGGGCGTACCGTGAGGGAGACCTTCGCCGACACGAAGCCCGTGGTTGGTCCTGTCGTGCGGCCGGCGGCAGAGCCATTCGCTCGGACCGGCGGATTGGCGGTGCTACGCGGCTCGTTGGCTCCGGGCACGGCCGTGGCTCGGCCCGCGGCCGTTCTCGAGCACATGAGGCGCTTCCGCGGGCCGGCGCGGGTGCTGGAGAGTGAGGAAGCGGCTTGCGAGGCTATTCTGACGGGCAAGATCCGGCCGGGCGACGTGATGGTGATCCGTAACGAGGGGCCCCGGGGTGGTCCGGGAATGCGGGAGATGTTCACTCCACTCAAGGCTCTGGAGGGCGTGGGCCTGCTGGACGCCGTGGCGCTGGTGACCGACGGGCGCTTCTCGGGGTCCAACAAGGGTCTGTTCATCGGCCATGTGGTTCCCGAGGCGGCGGATCGCGGCCCCATCGCGGCGGTGCGAGATGGCGACGCGATTGAGATCGACATCGAGGCGCGGCGCGTGGATCTGGATGTGCCCAGCGACGAGGTGGTGGCACGGCTTTCGGCGTTGCCGCCGTTCGAGCCGCCGGTCAAGAGCGGTTTCCTGGGTATCTACTCGCAGCTGGTGCGACCGGCTTCGGAGGGCGCAATGCTGCGGGCCTGAGGCGGCGGCCCAGAGCCCCCCCGGAGGCGAGGGCTCCAGGGCAGGGGCGGAGACTTGGGCCCGGGCGGCGCCCGGGAGCCTCAGGTTGCCGCCCATGGGGCTCCGGGTCCTTCGACCGGCTCCGCACAGGGCATTGGCGGTAACATGGGGCCCTTGGCCGGGCGGCTGGGTCTCGCGAAGGTCGCGCGGAACGCCCGCCTGGTCTTTCGGAGGGGCCGCACAGGGGTGCGCCCAGAGGGCGCGGGGCCCCTGACCGGCCCGAGGTTGAGGCGTGCGGATCGGGCGCGTTGGGGGCCC
>JAKPQA010000185.1 GCA_029547025.1 Armatimonadota bacterium | reverse complement strand
CCTGCGGGGCACAGGGAGTGTGATCGTCACCGTCCGGACGATGGAGCACGCGGCCCACTCGGGGATGTTCGGGGGTGCTGCACCCGATGCCCTCCAAGCTCTCTTGATGGGCCTGGCCAGCCTGCGTGATGCCAGCGGCGAGACCACCATCGATGGACTCGCCCATGACGGGGTCTGGGATGGGGCGCCATTCGACGCCGACCGATTCCGGGCTGACGCGGCCGTGCTCGAGGGTGTCGCGCCACTGGGTGATGCGGCCGAGATCGCGGATCGACTCTGGGCGCGGCCTGCGGCCACAGTCCTGGCCATCGACGTCCCGCAGATCGCGCAGGTGACCGCCGCCGTGCAGGGCGAGGCCCGTGCTGTCATCAATCTCCGCGTGCCTCCCTCGATGGATTCGGCTTCGGCACAACGACTCCTCATCGAACATCTCGAGCGTCACATCCCCTGGGGTCTCGTTGACGTCCGCCCAGTGTCGCTCGGCCAGGGCTTCCGGGCCCGCACGGACGGGCCGGCCTACGCGGCGATGGAGCGGGCCATGGCGCAGGCCTTCGGCGTCGCCCGGGTCACAACCGGACAGGGCGGGTCCATCCCCCTGGCGGTGGCGCTGGCCGAGCTCCACCCCGACTCCGAGATCATGCTCATGGGCGTCGAGGAACCTGCCTCACGGATCCATGCCACCGACGAAAGTGTCGATCCGCGCGAACTCGAGCGCACGGCATACGCCCTCGCCCTCTTCCTCTGCGAACTGGCCTGAGTCTCAGTCGGATTCGGGGAACTCCAAGCCGAGAAGTGCGTTCTCGACGACCTCGGACAGGGCGGGGTGGATCCAGTACTGACCGCGGGCGATGTCGATGGCCTTCTGCCCGAAGGATGCTGCCTGGATGAGGGGCTGGATGACGGTGGAGGCCATCGGACCGATGCAGTGGGCGGCGAGGATCTGCTGGGTGACGGGTGAGGCGTGGACGGTGAGGAAGCCGCTCGTATCCTCGAGAGCCCATCCGCAGGCGACGTCGCCATATTGCTGGGTCTTGGTGATGTATGCCGTGCCGCTGGCTTCCAGCTCGGCCCGCGTCGGTCCGAAAGCGGCGACCTGGGGGTGCCCGAAGACGGCGTGCGGCACAAACCGGTGATCGGCCTCCATTGGGTGAGCAGTGCTGCGCCCGAACGCAATTGCGAGGTTGTGAGCGACGACCCGTGCCTCATGGTTGGCGACATGTTTGAGTTGCCAGTGGCTGCAGACGTCGCCGAGTGCCCACACTCCCTCAGCCGTGGTGTGCTGCTCGGCGTCGACGATGACATGGCCCGTGGCGTCGAGCTCGATGCCACCAGCGGTGACGTCGAGACGGTCGCCGTTGGGCTGACGGCCGGCGGCGATCAGCACGATCTCGGCCTCCACCATCGCGTCACCTTCTGGTCCGGTCACGTCGATCTGCCAGGTGCCGGACTCGGTGCGGCGCGCGGCCGTGACGCCGGTGGCGACGCGCAGGTCGTAGCGATCGCGGGCAAGGTCGGTGTAGCGCTTGCCGATCTCGGCCTCTTCCTTGGTGAGCACCGTTGCGCTGCGCTGGATCTGGGTCA
>JAKPQA010000183.1 GCA_029547025.1 Armatimonadota bacterium | reverse complement strand
TTCCTCCTCGGCCCGGGCCCGATCGAACTGCGGATCGGCGATGAGGTAGCGGAGGTCCACAAGCTGCGAGAGCTGCACCGCGCCGTACCACAGATTCGTGGCGAACTGCAGCGCCATCTGGAGTGCCGACATCTCCAGCGGCAGCACGGGAAACGGGGTGCCCCAGAGCCGAGACCCCGCCCGTGAGGACCAGACGGTCGCCCATGCGGGGATGGGGTACAGCGCCGGGTCGCCGATGTGCGTGTGCACGTCCAGCGACATCCTGCCGGGCCCGGCCGGTCCTTTCGTCCATTGGTCCTCGAGCCGTCCCCGGCCGATGAGCCGCCATCCGCGGGTTGCCAGCATGCGACGGCACTCGCCGCGGTCCTCGGGCCGGATCAGGACATCGAGGTCACGGAACAGCCGGAGGTGGGGAGAGGGGTAGATCCGATGAGCCAGGGCGGCGCCCTTGAGCACGATGGCATCGAACGCGTCGCGGAGGGCCACCAACTCGGGCAGCGCCCAGAGGCCGATCTCTCCGTAGCGGCCCACCGCATCCGCATGCCGAGCTGCCAGCGCCTCCGCCTCCGGACCCGGGAGGCACTCCAGTTGCCCGAGATCCCGCAGCCGACGATGGAGCAGCGGCGCCAAGCCGTGGTCAGCCGCGAGCCGAACCATGTGGGTCCACTCGGGCGTCTCAGGCGGGTCCAGTCCGGCGGGCGTCTCGGGTCCGAGGTAGTCAGCGACTCGCACCCAGGTCATCCATCGGTCCATGGGGCAGAATGCGTCTGCCCGGCCATCCCGACCTTCCCCGCCGCGGCCCCCCGGGCTGCCGCGTCCCTTGAAGGCGATGTGCCCGGGGGTCTGAGGCGGCTCGTGCAACTCCCGCGCCGACAAGCAGATCGTCGCAGACCACTCGTGGTGCTTGGGTAGCCGAACCTGGCATATGGTCTCCCGCTTCCGCGCGCCCCACACCGAACGCCCAGCCCGGCCCCTCAGGCCACACGCTCTCCCCGTGCGCGCACGCAACCGGGATGTGGGCGGGCGATGCTCCCTTCTGGCTCGCTCGAACGTCCAATGGGTAGGAGACTCCTGGCCGTGGACGCGGGAGCCCGGTACTGTTACACTAATGTTACGCCGAAGTGCTGTTTCGGCTACGTCAAGGGGGAACAACGGAAATGGAGAAGCGGCAGGCATGTCCTGCCGCGTGGTTGTGCAGGGGGTGGGGTTGGGGTGGTTCGATCACGTTGTCTACGTATCCCGTTCGCGCAGTGCGGGGCTGCGCCTGCCCGTGAGGCCGCTTCTGACACCGCTGCGGCCGATGAGTCGCCGGCCATGAGCGCGACTCTGGAGCGTGTGGCCTCGGCCGAGGCGTTGCTCGCCGAGGGCCATCAGGCCGAGGCTGTCGGTGCCCTGCGGGATGCTCTGCGGGCGTCCGTGTCGTATGCTGAGCAGATGGTGATACTGGCCCGCCTGCGCGCTCTGGCCGAGCGGGCCCAGCCCACCGTATCGCGCTGAGCTTGCGGGCACGGGCGTGGTGGGCGCCGATGGGCGCTCGATCGTTGCCGCGTGACCCACCGATGGGGGATGCGGCATGGCGGATCCGCGGGTCGAGCGCAATCGCTCGCATTTGGCTCGGCTGTTTGCGGGGTCTTTCCCCGGTCACGCGGTCGTGATGAGCGCGGAATCGGCATGTCCGCCGCTGCCCGGCGATGTCACCTGTCCGGATCGGCCAGTCGGGCTCTGGGTGGACCGAGCTTTGCGTCAGTATGAGGCCGAGCTGCGCGTGCTGGCCGAACTGGACGATGACTCGGTACCCGTGGCGCGCATCACCACCGGCACCCAGCTCTTTGCCGCTGCGTTCGGGTGTCGCGTACATCTCTTCGTGGATTCGCCGCCCTGTGCCCTCCCGCTGGTCGAGACGGCCCACCAGGCCGATGCCCTTGTGGAGCCCGAGCCGGACGCCGGTCCCCTGGCCCGGGTTTACGAAGCTGCTGCGCGACTCCGCGAGCGCCTTGGCCCGGACGTCCCCATCCGGGTGCCTGACATCCAGAGCCCCTTCGACATCGCCGCGCTGATCTGGCGGAAGGAGTCCCTGTACACCGCGGTAGTCGATGACCCCGAAGCCGTGAAGCGGCTGGTCAGCAAGTGCACGCGCCTGCTTCGGCGATTCCTGTGCCGCTTCATGGCGGAGGTCGGCGAGTGCTCTCTAGCTCACTGTCCCGATGTCTGGGCACCGCCCGAGCTCGGTTGCTGGCTGTCGGAGGATGAGGCGGGCGCCATGTCGCCGGCCATGTTCGAGGAGTTCTGTTTGCCTCCGTTGATCGAGTTGTCCGAGGCCTTCGGCGGGCTGTTCGTTCATTGCTGCGCGACGGCGGATCATCAGTACCCCAACTTCCGGCGGATTCCGAACCTGCGGGGCCTCAACCGCGTGTTCCAGGCTCCCGGCCCACGCCCCGCCATCGAGGCCTTCACGCCCGGCACGGTGCTCATGGTGGCATGGACCGGCATCGAGGCCTGTCGCGAGATGCTCGACATGGCTCTACGCGAGACACGCTTCCTCTTCAACATGCCGGCTGAGCCGCTGGGTCAGGCCAAGGCCACCTACGAGCGGATGCGCGAGTGGTGCCCTCGCCTTTGAGCAGCCTCCTGTCGCCTACGACTGCAGCACGGCCCGGGCCTCGACGATGGCACGCTCGAGGGCCGTGCGGAGGCACGCCAGGTCGTTGGCGATGAAGTACAGGTCGATGTCCCGCTTGACCCACTCGCTCAGCAGTGGGATGGGCCCGGTTGTGGCAATGAGCTTGCCGGCCTCCTGTGCTGCGGCCACCGCGCGGTCTGCGGCAGCGAACAGCGCAGGATGGTCCAACTGCCCCGTGATCCCCATCGTCACCGAAAGATCACCGGGCCCGATGAGGATCGCGTCAATGCCCGGCACCTGACACAGCTCGCGAGCCTGCTCGACTGCCTGAATGGTCTCGATCTGGATCATCAGGCAGACGTCTTCGTTGGTTCGCTCATGGGTGACTGCCGGATCACCCAGCGTGCCGAAACGAGTCGAGCGCAGGGCGCCGAAATAGCCTCGGTTTCCCTGGGGGGCATACCGTCCGTGCTCGACCAGTGCGCGAGCAACGTCGGGGCTGTTGGCCATGGGGACGTCAATGATGTCGGGGCCGCACTCCATGCCGTGTAGCACATGGTCGCGGTCGGCGTTCGGGATGCGCACCATGCTGACCATGTCGAAGGCGTAGGCCAAACGGCAGAGGTCGGCGGCCTCACGATAGCTCACGGGCGAGTGCTCCATGTCGACCCAGACGGCGTGGTACCCCAGGATGGCCGCCAGCTCGACGAAGTCGGGATCGTAACGGCACATGGACGCCCCCAGGAGCGGAGCCTTACCCACCGCAGCCAGCTTTCTCTGCACCCGGTTCATCGATCCGCACCTCCACGCGTCTCGGCACCCACCAGGTCGAATGCGTACAGACGGGCATGGCGCAGGGCAAACTCGAAGGCCACCGTGCGCCCGGCCAGCTCGGCCAGCGGCCGGGTCCATGAAACGGGCAAGGCCACGCCATCCCCCGTGAGCGGCCGACACTCATCGAAGCCGAACCCGGGCCACACGTGACCGTCGGGTCCGAGTACCCGAACACGAACCTCCCCAGTGATGGAGGCGTTCAGGGTCATCGCCGCGGCGTTCAGCCTCCGGGGTACCGTGGCCAAGGTCCCCCGGGGCGAAGTCGCGGAGCGGGCCACGTAGCGGTCGCGCTTCATGCGGGCGAGGCCGATCTGCCTTTCCGTGAACCGGTTCACCTTGTGGCCTTGGGCGTACCCGCCATAGTAGATGTAGACCTCATCGCCCACCGGAAGTTGACAGCCGCCCCAGGTCATCGCGTGGTCCCAGCTACCTGGCTGTGGGTTCCGGGGCATGAAGGCCTCGCGGTCCCGCTCCCAGCTCTCGCCATCGCGGGTCCAGGCGAGCACGGTGTAGCCGATGCCGGCGACCGGTCCACCTTCGTCGGCGGGCAGGTCATCGCGCAGCACGCGAAGCAGCCCAATCAGCAGCTCGCCCCGCTGCAGAAGCCCGTCCATGCAGTAGTACTGGGTCTCTCCCTCATCCCGCTCGTCCGGGGCGATGATCACCCGGGGCTCTGACCAGTGCAGCAGGTCCGGGCTGCTGCTCTGCATGGGGATACGCCGGGAGCCGGTCCAGCTGGCACCCTCGGTGTACGTGGACACGAGCGCGATGTACCGGTCCCGCACGGCATCGCGATAGATGCAGTTGATGTCGTGGTTGTGGGGCAAGACGACGCCATCGCCCAGCCGCGTCCAGTGCAGACCATCGGGCGATCCGGCGACCTGTAGACCACCGCCATGCCACCACCCGAACTTGTACCGCGTGGCGGGATGGGCATAGCCTGGTCCCTCGTCGAGGATGCTCACCCCAAACTGGATGGGTGCCGGATCGGCCAGGACCTGATGGGGCCGGATCCAGTGGATGCCGTCCTCCGACTCCATGGTGGCCAGGTGCGACTGGCCCGCGTTCTCCGGGACGCCATACCAGATCCGGAAACGCCCCGTGGACGCGTCGCGGATGACGGTGATGTAGGGCTGGAAGCACTGATCCTCGGGGCCCGTGACCACCGGCTCTGACAGGCGCTCCGGGGGCGTGACCCGCCGCGTCACGCGTTCCTGCCGGGCGATGAGTGCATCGTCGAGCAGCACATAGGGCCCCGGCCCATAGACCGGCTCCGCCCCGGCAACAGAGGCAGCGAGTGCCATTGCCACTGCAATCGCCCCTTCAGGGTGCCTGGTGTACATGGTCGTCCTCCCCGGTCGTGACGGCAGGAGCGGGCGGGCGCTCGGGCAGTTCCACGTGAAACGTGCTCCCCTTGCCCACCGTGCTCTCGACCCAGATGCGCCCCCCATGGGCCTCGACGGCCATCTTGCAGAAGGTGAGCCCCAGTCCCGTCGAGACTAGCCGCCCGGCCTTGCGCGTCTCCACCTGGCCAAACTTCTCGAAGATGCGGTCCAGGTACTCGGGCGGGATTCCCTCGCCCGTGTCCTCCACCATGAAGTGGAGCGCCTGGCCGTCGTAGCCGCCTCCGGCGCGCACGATCACTTCGCCGCCCGAAGGGGTGAACTTGATGGCGTTCCCGATGAGGTTCACGAAGATCCGGCGAAGCTTGTCCGCGTCGGCTTCCATGGGCGGCAGCCCCTCGCACTCGAGCAGCCTTAGCTTCAGCCCCTTGTCCTCCGCCAACGGGCGGAGCATGTCGACCGCCTCCTCAACCACCGCCGTCGTGTCGACGCGGGCCACATCGAGCTCCATGGCGCCGGCTTCCATCTTGTTGATGTCCAGCAGGTCGTTGATCAGCCCCATCAGCGTCACGCTCGCGCGGCGAGCGCCAGGGACCAGGTCGCGGGTGACCTCAACGTCGTAATCGCAGGACTCAATCGTCTGAAGTGTGCCGAGGATGCCCGTCAGCGGCGTGCGCAAGTCGTGAACGATCATGTGGATGAGATCGTCCTTGAGCTTCTCGAGAGCAATGGCCCGTTCGAGCTGTCCGTACTCGGCCAGTCGGGTAGCCATGTAGTTGAAGTCCTGAGCCAGATCCTCCATCTCGTCGCCAGAGTGGATGGCCACTCGGTGCGACAGATCGCCAGCGGCCACCGCCCGAGCGGCCTCCTGGAGCTTCGGAATGGCGCGTAAGAAGAAACCGATCAGCAGGATGCCCGCGGCCAACGGAAGCACGGAGCATACGATGGCAACCAGCACGAAACCCCGATGGAAGTCCGAAGCCGCGACCCGCTCGTCGATGAGACTCGATCGGGCCACCAGCATGACGCGCCACTGAGTGCCCTGGGGCCCAAAGGGCGCGACGGGCTGGGTTACCACGATGCGCCCCGCATCCTCAATCACGGCCGGCAGCGGCATTCGGACGCGCTCGACCGTGGGCGGCGGAAACTCGCCGGCGATGCCGGTGCCCGTGTTTCGGTCCTCCGGCCCCCCCCACTCGGCGGTCGCCTCAGGATGCAAGACGTAGAAGCCCTGTGCATCCAGCACCCTCAACTCCACACCCGGATCAGGCGAGCGGAGCCCCGACAGTAACCGCCCGGCGTCGAACTCGATGATCACGAAGCCCGCGGGCTGGCCGGATGCTGATCGGACGCGTGTGGCGAACCGCATCGAGGGTCGCCCGGGGCCTTCGATGCGTCCTCCGGCGCGATAGAGCCGCAGGTCGGACACGTACAGGGCCCCGGGGGGTAGGTCTCGCATGCGATCGAGGAGGCCACGATCGAGGTCAGCCACCGGACTCCCCGAACCCGACCCTCTGCCCCACGGGCCCGCCGGGTCGACACGAACCACCGGAGCGCCTGTGGGTCCTATGTACATGATGTGCCGGTAGTTGCGGCGCCTCGCCGCCAGGGCCTCGAACTCACGGCGCACGTCCTCGACCACACCGGTGGCACGCGGCGCGGAACCCACAGCGCCGTCAGCAAGCCTCGTCACCGAGGGCGTCTGGGCGAGCATGCGCACGTCGTCGGCGGCCATCCGGATGGGTTCGCCCATGGTGCGCGCGAGGAGTTGGGCCCGGCCGTCCCACCAGCCCACCATCAGATCGCGGATCAGGTCAGCGGCCGACTGATGCGCGTACAGGCCGAGAACAGACAACCCGGGCACCGTGGTGACCAGCAGCGCGACGAACAGCTTGGTCCGAAGACCGGTCCGGCGCACGCGACGGACTGACAGGGGAGCCTGCGCGGCCACACCCGACCTCCCTCGTGTCCGCGCCCCGCTTCGCGCGAGACCGGAGGGTGACCTACGCGTTCACCTCGGAACTTGGCGAGCCCCCGGGTCCCTCGCCGAACGCCGCCAGGTCCTCCCCCATCTGCTCCGAACCGGCGACGAGAGCCTCCAGCGACCGCGCCCGGATCTCCTGGCCCGCCGACGCGCACGCCATCAGAACGCCCACTACCTGGTCCCCCCGGGCGACTGGTACGGCTACCGCAGCCCCGCACTCGACGTCCGTCATGCCGAGGATATCCCCCAGCGCGGTGGGACCGTCCCGCCAGACGATGGGCTCCCGCCCCTCAAGAACGGGGGCCAGCATCGGGTGCGACAGGTCCGGCCGAGCCGATTCGAAAGCCTCCGGGAACCCCTGCTGCACCACGGGGACCAAACACCGCGCGTCGCGGTCGACGGAGAGCAATCCGTATGCCTCGATCTCGAGCACCGACCGGGCGGCGCCCATGGCACCGCCAATAAGGTCGCGCAGTGTCTCAAAGCTGCTGGACATCCGGGAGAGCGCGTGGAGTTCCAGGACACGTTGGGCGACGGCCAGCCCCGCGTTGTGGATACTGGCAACCGAGCCCCGCGCGCCAATGGCCCAACGGACTGACTGCTGGCGCATCATGGACTGGCGCGCATTGACCACCCCGCAGCAGAAGGCGGCCAGGACTGGCAGCAGGGCCTGGAAGATAATGCGGACCCAGTCGGGGCTCTCCTCCGGGTGCGTGATCAGTACGGTGGAGAGGAGAAGCATGGACGCGGCGGACACGGCAAGGCCCAGTCCGAGACCGAAGTAGCTGGCGTGGAACGCGGCCACGAAGACGTAGGCGCCCCAGAAGAAGGACTCGAAGCCACCGGATACCTGCACCAGGAACGTGATCAGCGCCAAATCCACGAATGCGGACCAGGCCTGCACCCGCTCCGCGCTCTCGGGCCGCTGCTGCGACCATGCGAGGATCAGGAGGGCGTACAGCGCGAACACGGCCACGATAACCCAGAAGACCCAGCCCTCGATCGGCACCGTTCCCGCTTCGAGCACGAACCAGACCAGTCCGGACACCGCCAATGTCAGGCGGAACAGGCCAAACAGCAGGTCCAAGGCTGTCACTGATCGCATGGGTCTCCTACGCTCCCTCGGACCGGACAGGGCCCGTTTCGGTTCGCCCCCGCGCGCAGGCGCGCACGAAGCTTCGGAGTGGCCATTGCTCGTCCGGTGTCAGCCGCTCCGGGTGCCACTGCACCCCGATGGCCAACCCCACCGATGATGCCAACTCGATCGCCTCGCCGACGCCGTCAATGGCCCAGGCCACGATCCTGACGCCGGGGCCCGGCTCGCGAACCCCCTGGTGGTGGTGCGAGTTCACCGTGATCCGACAACGCCCCGCTGCCCGCGCCAACCAGCTCCCGGGGTCCAGCCGAAGCCCGTGGAAACGCCCGGGGTCGTGATCGGCGTAGCTATGCTCCAGCGTCCTTCCAGTGTGCTCAGCTCTCAGATCCTGGTACAGTGTGCCTCCCAGAGCCACGTTCAGAACCTGGCATCCCCGGCAAATGCCGAGCAGAGGGATCCCGGCCCCGAGAGCCCCGTGGACCAGAGCCATCTCGAAGGTGTCGCGCTGCATGTCGATGCCCCTGGAGAGCCCGCCATGCTCCTGCCCGTAGTGGCTGGGGTGCACGTCGCCACCACCGGAGAGCACCAGCCCATCCAGGTCCTTCAGCGCTTGAGCGGGCACGGGGCCATGGGCGCAACTGAACACGGTTACGCGCGCCCCCAGAGCCTCCAGCGGCCCCTTGTAGACCCCTTCGCCACTACAGTCCGCGCCCATGGCGAGGCCGAGCCGGGGTCCTGCTGAGTCGCTCACCGCACGACCTCCGCGGTCTCGATGAACGCCAGGGTGTCGTCCCACGAGCGCAGCCCGGTCGTGGCGCCCAGACCGGTGACGCACAGGGCGCCGGTGGCATTGGCCAGGCGGGTGGCCCGCTCCAGGTCCCACCCCTTGACGACGCCGGCGAGGAAGCCGGCGGCAAATGCGTCCCCCGCCCCCGTGGCATCCACTGGCTCGACGCGGAAGATCGGAACGGTCACTTCGCCTTCGGGCCCGATGCTGTAGGCGCCCGCGCTGCCCATCTTGAGACTAACGGTACCAATGCCGAAATCACGCAGTACCCGGGCCACGTCGCGGGGATCATCTCGACCCGTGAGCTGCTTGGCTTCCTCGAGGCTCGGGATGAAGTAGTCCACATGGTGCAACATGGGCTCGATGAGGCTCATCCACTGGCCGGTGGCGTCCCAGCACGTGTCGAGGGATGTGGTAACTCCAAGGTCACGAGCGGCCTTCAGCACCTGGGCCGCGGGAGCGCCATCGAACCCGGGCATGAGAAACGCCCCGGCGATGTGCAGGATGCGGCTGCGGCCCACCAGCTCCATGTCCACATCCTCGGGGCGCAGTGCCGCGTTGGCACCGCAGTAGTGGATGAAGGTGCGCTCACCGTCGCCGTGGACCATGACCATCGTCGCCGAGGTGCCGATATGCTCGTCGCGGCGCACGGCAGAGGCGTCAACGCCGCTTTGTTCAAGCGCGTGGGCCACGAAATCGCCGAAGCCGTCCGCGCCCACTTTGCCAATGACCGCCGTGTCGATCCCCAGTCTGGCCAGGTCAATACCCGTGTTCGCCGCACAGCCACCGATGTGCAGAGCCATCTGGTCTACGCGTTCGAGCTTCCCTCGCTCCGGCCAGTGGTCCACCGGACGCGCCAGCACGTCGGCCACAAGAATTCCCAGTGTCGTTACCTCTGGCACAGCTCACTCCCCGCTTTCCAAGCCGTCGCAGGGTTCTGGCACCCTTTCTGATGCCCCTGCCGGGCGCCCGGCCACCAACCACCATGACACGTGAGTGTGGACGAAGGCGGCGTGAGCGAAGAATAGCAGCGCGACAACCAGGACGGGAAGGCCCAGCAGCTTGGGCGATACAACAAGAGCCGGCAGGACGCACACGGCCAGCCCAGCCACCGGGGCCCAGACCATGGCAAGCACCGACGGCAGGCGCGCCATCGTCAAGCCCAGGGCTGCGCGCAGGGCCATTCCAACGCGAACGTCGGGATCGGCCAGGAGCGGCCAGGCAACGCACTGCGAGATGCACCACAGCGAGAGGAGCCATGCCCAGACACAGCCGATGGCGGCCAGATACACCGACTGGAACCGGAGCCAGAAGAGTGCCACACTCAGGCCGGTGGCAATGACGAGCGCGTTCAGCGCGGCCACCAGCACGGCTCGGGGGAACAGGCGACCGAAGCCCGATAGGAACAGCAGAGGGCCAGCATCATCGCCACGGCTCACGGCCAGGGCCACACGGTACAACCCAAGGGACGCCGGCCCGCCCAGGAACACCAAGGACAACACTGCGCCGGTGGCGCGGGCCCAGGCCGGGACCACGGGTAAGCCCAACCACACACCGAGTGGCCCCAGTGTGGCCGCAACCCACGCAACATTGGCGAACATGACCAGGCCCAGCCGGTCGTAGGTCTGGCGTGTGGCACACTTCCAGGCAGCCACCAGGCTGTCCTCGGGGGCGAGTCGCGGCTCACTCATCATGTGGCCCGTGCCCACACAACCGGTTCAGGGCCCGGATGACGTCGTCGGCATCGAACACGAATCCGAAAGCCAGGGCGACCCGCCACAGGCCCTCTTCCTTGTGCAGCTCCCGGCGAGCGCTCTCGCGGTTCTCCACGGCAGTGACGGCCTGCCGGATGGCCGAACACATCACGCCACGCTGGCTCATCTCGTGCATGCCACCGGGCGAGAGCAGGAGGCACCAGTTGATGGCGAAGCCCATGTAGATCAGGTGATTGATGCCGTCTGCCCGGCACAGGGCCCCCAACTGGTGACCGTTTTCGGCCACACCCTCATCGCCGTACGGGCGCGCCTCGGGCGCGAAGTCCAGCCGCTCGAACCCCCGGGCGACGTCGGACTGGTTGTGTTCCCCCACGAACACCGTTGTCGAGCGGAAGGCGTGCAGGCCGTCCAGCACCGGATCACTGGCCACGAGAGGCGGCGGTTCGGGCGCGGGACCGGCCAAAGCCGCTGCTCGCATGTAGCCGGGCAGATGCCGATAGTAATCACCCCCGCCGACCACATGGTATAGCGGGAGCGGCGAACGCCGGATGGCCGCGAGCAGCGGAGGGAAGACCTCACGGCAAATGCGGTTCGCTCGAGGGATGTACTCGACACAACGGTACCAGCCCGGGTACTCCTCGGGCGTGCCGCAGTCCCATGCATGCATCACCACAAATGCCGTGTGATCTGGCGCCAGGTCGATGCGGGCGTGCTTCCAGCCCCCGTATCCCTCGCCGGGGACCTCTCGCTTCAGATCGGCGTCGAACTGCTGATAGTAGTGAGCATCGATCCTCGCCGTGGTCCCTCCTCTCGGCGGCAGGTACTCCAGCTAGTCCTCGGCACCCAGGATGCGCGACGTCTCGCGCACCGCATCGACGTACAGACGGGCGACGATGCCCGGGTCCGTGGACAGATCGCCACAGATGACCGGGACGGCCCGCCAGTCGGCGTTCTCGAGTGCTCGTGCCAGTTCCAGGGCTTCCCCCATCCGGCCATCCTGGCCGAGAAGCCCGCGCTCGACGTCCTTGGCCAATGTGAGCTGCTCCACGATCTCGTCCATCGGCCGCAGGAGTAGGGCTCCCAGCAGGGAGACGATCCCCATGAAGAACAGGTCGGTCTTGCGGTCGCCCATGCCCACATGAGGGCCGAGCTGCTCCAGAAACCATGCCCGGCTCAGTGATTGCACCACCAGCTCCTGCGGGCGGTCAGCGGCGATCGACGCGATGCAGACCAGAGACAGCCACTTGCGGATCGCCTCTTCCCCCAGAGCGACCAGGGCGTGGCGAACCGACTCGATCCGGCGCCGCCATCCGAATCCGGCCGAGTTGAGCATGCGCAGGAGCTTGTGTGAGAGCGCCACATCCGACTTGACGGTGCGCTCGAGCTCGTCGAAATCCAGCACCGGCTGGCGAAGGGTGCTCAGGAGACGTACGTAGCTCAGTTTCGCCGTCGGATTCACGCGCCCCTGGACCGTCGTCGGCCGGGCGAAGAAGAACCCCTGGTGAAGGGAGAACCCATTGGCCCGGGCCCACTCGAACTCCTGCTCGGTCTCCACCTTCTCAGCGACCAGCGTGTGGCCGGACGGCCGCAGCGCGCGAGCCAGCGCGGCACGTTCCTCTTCGCTGGTCTCCACAAAGTCCACTTTCACCAGCTCACACAATGGGAGGAGGGCCGGCCCCCGGGCGTCACCGGGCGTGAAATCGTCGAGCGCCAGACAATAGCCGGCGCGCTGAAGCTCCGAGCACACACCGACCACAGCGTCATCGACGTCCACGGTCTCGAGGATCTCAACGACCACACCGTCCTTGGGCAACAGCTCGACATAGCCGCCCAGGAGCATCTCGCGCGTGAAGTTGATATACGCGCGCCGGCCGCCCGTGAGCGACGGGAGTCCCAGGTCGAGCAGCGAGTGAACGATGGTCTGCGCGGTGGCCTGGTCGCCCTGGTCCGACGAGCGAAGGCCCTGTTGGCCCTGGCGGTACAGCAGTTCGTAGGCCTGAACGACTACCTGTCCGTCGAAGATGGGCTGCCGGCCCACCCAGAAGTCCACTGCGACCGCCCCTCAATCCACTGGCTTGGGCGTAACCGCATGACTCGCCCATCCAGGCTTCCGACGCGTCCGCTGAGAGCCCGTCTTCAGGGAATCGGTACGCAATCCCTCCCGGATGCTTACGACACGGTGACCGCCTCGCCATCTTGGTCTCGGGCTGGAGACTTAGTCCTCAGTGCCCAGGGCGCGCGTCGCGTGGCGAGCGGCCCGGATGTAAGCGTCCGACACCGCGCGGGGAGTGGTGCCAAGGTCCGCGCACAATGACGGAAGCCGCGACCACTCGGCTCGCTCGAACACCAAGGCCATCCGCAGGGCACTCGCCAGGACGTTGCCGCCCCCCATGAGCGCCTGTCGCACGTCGTCGGGCAGGGCAAGCTGCGCATAGACCTCCGCTGCTTCGCGCGCCAAGATCGCAGGGAGCAGGGATACCATGCCCATGAAGAACAGATCACCACTACGGGCCTCGAGACCGATGAGGCCCGAGACCTCCTCGAGGAACCGGGCGCGCGTCAGCGAGAGCACCACAAGCTCGGCGGGCCGATCGGTCGCGATTCCCATGGTACACAAGAGCGA
Source organism: Armatimonadota bacterium (assembly GCA_029547025.1). Lineage (GTDB taxonomy): Bacteria > Armatimonadota > Zipacnadia > UBA1398 > JAKPQA01 > JAKPQA01. Next base: position 28,054 of record JAKPQA010000183.1, on the reverse strand, counting down.
GAGCCACTTGCGTGTGGCATCCTCTCCCAGCGCCACGAGCGCGTGGCGCACTGAGCCGATCCGCTGGCGCCACGAGAAGCTGGCGGAGTTGAGCAGCCTCAGAAGCCTGTGTGTGAGTGAGACATCATCCCGAACTGCCGCTTCGACGGCATCGAGGTCCAGTTCGCGGTTGCGCAAAGCATTCAGCAGCCGCAGGTAGTTGAGCTTGGCAGGCGGTATCTGCTGCCCCTGGACCGTGGTCGGCCGCGCGAAGAAGTACCCCTGGTGTAGCGTGTAACCGTGTTGGCGGGCCCACTCGAACTCCGGCTCCGTCTCCACCTTCTCGGCCAGCAGGAGGCGGCCCGGACTCTTGAGGCGCCGCACGGCCTCCTCCCGGGCCCTCAGGTCATTACCCATGAAGTCGACCTTCACCACATCGGCCAGGGGCAGGAGCCGCTGGTGCTGTTCCGACTCCAATAGGTAGTCGTCAAGAGCCAACTGGTACCCCGCGTGCTTCAGCCGGGTGCAGGCCTCGACAACCTGGTCGTCGGCGTCCACGGTCTCGAGTACCTCGACCACGATGGCATCCGGCGGCAGTAGCTCGGCGATGCCTCCGACGAGCATCTCGCGGGTGAAGTTAATGAACGCACGCTTTCCGCCCGTGAGCGACGGTAGGTCGAGGTCCACGAACGCGTGGACGATCGTCTGGGCCGTCGCCTGGTCGCCATCGATGGGACCGGCAGCGCCCACAGACCCGGACCGGTACAGCAGCTCGTAGGCCTCGACGTTCATCCGGCACCCCAAGATGGGTTGCCGTCCGACCCAGAAGTCCACCCCGGCCCCCCTTACGTCTCCTGGTCACCTCGGTCCTCGATACCCAGCGCGCGCGTCGCGTGTTGGGCGGCCTCGATGTAGAGACCGGGCACGGTCTGGAGGCTGGCGCCGAGTGATCCGCACAGTTTGGAGACGGAGCGCCAGTCGCCGTTCTCGAACGCGCGAGCGAGGTCCAGGGCATGACCCATGTCGGTACCGCGGCCCAGCAGCGCAGCCTCGACGTCCTCGGGCAAGCCCAGCTGAGGGACGATGGCGGCCAGTGGGCGCCTCAGGATCGCGCCCAGCAGGGAGACCACTCCCATGAAGAACAGGTCGGTCTGACGTGACTCGAGGCCGATCCCGGGCGCCAGGGCCTCCAGGAATCTCGCCCGAGTCAGCGATTGCACAACGAGCTCTGGCGGCCGGTCGGCGGCGATGGCCGTAAGGCACAGCAGCGATAGCCATCGGCGCGTCGCGTCCTCACCAAGCGCCACCAGTGCATGGCGAACTGACTCGATCCGGCGGCGCCACGCGAAGCCCGCCGAGTTGAGCATCCGCAGCAGCGTGTGCGAGAGAGACACGTCGCTCTTGATGATGCCCGCGAGCTCGTCCAGGTCCAGCGTCTGTTCGCGCAGCACGCTGAGCAGGCGGATGTAACTCGCCTTGGCCTGCGGGATCTGTTCGCCGTGCACGTTGGACGGGCGGGCAAAGAAGAACCCCTGAAAGTGCTCATAGCCGTTCCGGCGGGCCCACTCGAACTGCCGCTCAGACTCCACCTTCTCCGCGAGCATAACGCGTCCGGGCCGCTTGAGTTGTCGCACGGCCTCGAGCCGCGCTTCCACGCTGCTCCGCTTGAAGTCCACCTTGATGATGTCGGCCATCGGCACCAATAGCTCGTGCGACCCGGTGCCGTGGACGTAGTCGTCGAGCGCGAGCCGGTACCCGGCCCGCTTGAGTCGGTCGCAGGCCTCGATGACCGCGTCATCGGCCCCGGTGTGTTCCAGCACCTCGATGACGACGGCGTCGGCCGGGAGCAGCTCTGCGAAGCCGCCGACGAGCATCTCGCGGCTGAAGTTGAGGAAAGCCCGGCGGCCTCCGGTGATGGTCTCGAGCCCCAGGTCGATGAAGGTGTGGACGATCGTCTCGGCCGTCGCCCTATCCTCGCCCACAACGTGGCGCGAACCACGAGCCCCGCTCCGGTACAGCACCTCATAGGCCCGTACCTTGACGTCACCATCGAAGATCGGTTGCCGCCCAACCCAGACGTCCATTCTCCCACTCCGAACCGTTCACAGATCGAGCCAGCTCAGATCCCCGACTGTGCCTGGTCCTTGTAGAAGGCGGTCGCCTCCTGGATCCCCTCTTCGAAGGTATAGCGCGGTGTCCAGCCCAGTTCAGATCGCAACAGCCCGGCATCGAGGCAGATGCGGCTGATCTCGCCCAGGCGCTCTTCCGCGTAGTCGGGCTGGCCCGAGTACCCGAGCGCCTGCGCCACAGCGGCGAACACTTGGTTCACATTCGTTTCGACGCCGGTTCCGACGTTGTATATACAACCGTGTCCGCCCTCCAGGGCCAGCATGTTGGCGTCGACTACATCCCGCACGAATACGTAGTCGCGGGTCTGGTCACCCCGACCGAAGATCCTGGGTTGCTTACCTGCCAGCATGAGCTGGCTGAAGATGGCCACCACTCCGGCTTCGCCGTGTGGATCCTGCCGCGGCCCGAACACATTCGGGTAGCGCAGCACCGTGTACTCGAGCCCATAGTTGGCGCGGTACATGAACAGGTAGTGTTCAACCGTGTGCTTCGACGCACCGTAGGGGCAGATCGGGTTGATCGGATGGGTCTCTCGCACCGGCAGTTCGAGCGGCTCGCCGTAGACGGCACCGCCGGTCGAGGCATAGATGATCTTGCTCACGCCGGTGGCGCGCGCCGCCTCCAGCAGGTTGAGGCTCCCGAGCACATTGCACTGGGCATCGTAGACGGGGTCGGCCACCGACCGGCGCACATCCATCTGTGCGGCCAAGTGGAACACCACACTGGGGCGCTCGGCCTCGAAGATGGCCCTCACAGCCTCTCCGTCACGGATGTCCCGCTCGTGGAAGGTCGCCTTCGCGTTCAGGTTCCGCCGATAGCCGGTCGACAGGTTGTCGATCACGGCCACATCGAATCCCATGCCGAGCAGCCGGTCCACGATGTGCGAACCGATGAAGCCGGCGCCCCCCGTTACCAGTGCCTTAGACATCAGACTACCCCCAGTTCCCGCATCCGATGGCCGCAGGCCTGCGTGCCACGGCTCCCCGCTAGAACGTCACCAGGCTCATCCGCAGTTCGTGCGATCCATCGGGCCGCGCGTACTCGTAGTACAGGAGCAACCGGTCACCATCGCGCACCGCATCGGCATAGCGGAGGCTCCCCGAGCCGTGGGGCGATGTGAGGACCGGCTGATTCGCCGAGGCACGATGGAACCGGGCCAGGTCCAGCGACATGCCCAGTCCACACCGCTCCTCGTAGTTCTCGTCCACGGTGGCGCTCCCATCGTAGAGGAAGGCGAAGACGGGAGGGAGGTACACGACCGTACTGATCCGAGCACAGTAGCGGTCCCAACCCGAAGGGGCCGGGCCGAACACCTCGCCCTGCCACTCGAAGTGGCGTCCATCGGAGCTGAGCGCCAGGCCGGTGGCGGACAGTGTCAGGCCCGTGTTGAACACATCGGCTGTGGCATGCAGACCGGCGGCCTGATGGGGCTCGAGGCCGACTGGTGGCCGAGCGTAGCTCACGAACATGAAGTAGATCCCGCCGAACACCAGCACCACGGGGTCCTTGACCCCCTCGGCGCCAATGGTTGGTCCGGTGAGCACTGGCTGCCGGATCTGCGGGTCAAAGCGCCGTGGCTCATCCGCTTCGAGCAGGTCGATCCGCCACCGGTTGTCGGCAGGGTCCACATAGCTGAGGTAGAGGCGCCAGACTCCGTCCTCGCCCTGGACGAGAGCCGATCGCTCCATGGAAACGGTTCCGATCTGGTCGCGCGTCGCGTGCCAAACATCCTCGAAGTGGACTCCGTCGGCGCTCGCGGCGATTCGGCACTCGGCTCCGCGGCCCCGTTCCCGCGGCTTGCGGAGGCGATAGTACATGAAGAAGAACCCCGTGCTATGCTCGCGGACGCACGAGCTGGCACCCGCCCACCACCCTGGGGCTGACCCCAACGGTGCGCGGATGGTGACACCCTTGCGCGGATCGAAGAGGCGCAGGCGTCCCCACTGCTTGCCATCCGGGGTAGGCATCGCTGGCCACATCCGATCCCTTCTTCCCGATCCCGAGATCCATTCCGCCTCCTCCGCCGGTCGTCCTCTGGCTCCTCGTGCGCGAACCGCGACCGATTCAGCCCTCTTGAGCGTCTGATAGAGTGGCCGGTTCGCCTGCCGGGCAGGTAATGGACGGCGAACGGCAAACTATGGAGTCGTCGGGCAGGGCCTGTGACACCAGTTGGCTCGGCACTCGAGGAGAGATGCCCATGACCGCCGCCTTACGCGTACGCCCCCGAGCTGTGGCGCTGTTGGCAGTCCTGATCGCTCTGGGCGTGGCGACCGCCGCGTCTGCCACCAGCTCCAACATGAAGCTGTTCAAGCGCACGTACCATTCGCGTTCGCCGGAGCTCGGCCGCTGTTCTGTCTGCCATCTCGTCCCGGAAGGGGAAGATGAACCCAACAAGGCCGATGTGAGGCTCAATGGCTATGGCCGGGACTGGAAGACCGCTGGCGCCAGTGAGATGGGCCTCAAGGACATCGAGGGCCGCGACTCCGATGGCGATGGGTACTCGAACATCCGTGAGATTCACGAGGGATCGAATCCGGGTGACGCCCAGCGCGTCCCGCCCGTCGGCAACCCCGACCGGCCAACAGCGAGTCGCCCCCCAAGCACCGAGAGCGTGCCGCCGCCCAGTCCCGACGACGGCGGTCCAGGCCGTGAGGGAGGCGGAGGTGTTCCGGGCCGCGAGGTGGCCCCGGCGGTGCCCGATGGCCAGCCCGTCGTGCCGGGCGGTGCGCCGCCCTCGGTGCCTCCCACGGTCCCGACGGTTCCGGGCGTCGAGGAGCCTCCCACCGCACCGCCCCAGGGATCGGCGCCGCCACCTCCGACCCCGCCGGTAACCGCGGCGGCCAAGGGGGACTATCCCATCCTGTACGTCGCTCTGAACCAGGGCCAATCGGAACTGCATCTGCTCAAAGCGGGCCAGGACACCATCGTGTCGGCCGGTATGCAGGACCTGGAGTCGTGGGGCTGGTCGGCCGGCGCGACCTATGTGTGGTTCATCGCCCGGCCGGCGGCGGCCGCGGGGGCCGAGCCGGGACCCAAAGCCCTTTACGTGGTCATTGCGGGCACACCCACCAAGGTGAGCGGCGACATCATGGTCGACCCCCGCAGCGTGGTGTGGCTGCCGGACGACAGCATGGTGCTCTTCATCCCCTACACACCGCCCGGGCCAGCGACGCTTTATGGGGTGACACTTCCTGACAACCAGCTCAAGGAGCTAGCCACGGTGGCGGGTGGACGGATCTCGGGCCTCGACGTAGCGCCGGCGCCATCACGCTAGAGCGCGCAGTGTGGTCATGACCCATGGCCCGGGCCCGAGCCAGGCCCGGGCCATTGTTCTCATTCGACCCAGATCCGATCGATCTCGATGTCGGCCGACTCCGGCCCATGCACCGGGTCCAGCCGGAGCCGCGTGATGGTGTGTCCGCGCCAGGCCTGGCTCTCGCCCACGGGCACGCGGCACTCGACGAACTCCCGTCCCGGTGTGATGCTCAGGCGGAACATGCGTTCCTCGGTCATCGCCGGATCATCGCCGGTGGCGAAGTAGAGCTGGCCCATCTCGCCCGCCGAGGTGCGAAGGCGCACGACGAGGATACGCACGGAGTCGCCGTTGATCCTCAGCTCCGGGCTCAGAAGCTGCGGATCGGGCGTGACCGCCCGGAGACCCAGCAGGCCGTCGTGCGCCCCGAATGTGAGGACGCCTTCTCCGGGCAGCCACCCGTCAGTGCCCGCGTCGAAGCCGAAATCGATGGTCTCGACGGGCGGACGCGCGAGGCGCAGCGGGAGGACTCTGCCGCGCACCCGGAGCCGATCGGTCTGCTCGTCGAGCTCGACGGCCACATGTCCGGCCTGCCATGCTGTCGGGACTGAAGCGCCCTCGGTGATCACACCGCGCGGGTCGATGTAGCGGAGCTGGCGTCGGGCATCGTGGATCGCATCGACGCGCCGACCCGTGTCGGGGTGGAGGGCCGAGAAGGCTCGGACCGTCCCATCGGGCATCCACGCCGCCCAACCAGACCGAGGCAGGACCAATGCCAGTCCCCCGGCGTCGACGGAAAGCGGTTCGTCGGACCGGTTCGCCGCGACGATGAGCCCGCTGTCGTAGGTCACACGAACGCGACGGAACGCGTCGGGCTGCGTGCCGAAGGGCGAGACCGGGTAGGTGTAGCCCGCCCGGATCAGGTCCTCCAGGCTCTGCCACCGCCCCTGCTCGAGGTACTCCACCGCGGAGGCCCTGGCACCGGCGTAATAGTCCTGCAGATTCGCGACGAGCAGCAACTCGGTGAGCACGTACGTCCAGGGCGTGCCGTCATCGTAGGCCAAGTACGCGCCGTTGCCGTACAGCACCTCCATGCACCGGTAGTCATCCTGCTGCGCGCGGTCCGTCCAGAACCGGCACTTGCCCTTGTGGAACTCGGGGTACGGCGCGTTCTCGACGAACCGGTAGTGCAACCCCATGCCGAAGAACGTCGTGAAGTCGCGCATCACCCGTAGATGGTACTCGGGGCATGTCACGCGGTGATAGCCGTCCATGATCCCGAAGTCGCCGAAGTCCACGAACTCACCCAGAAGATACTGGTCCATGAGCGACTCCGACCCCAGCGGACCGTGATGCACCTCCTTGATGGCCCTGGCCATGCCCCGCATCCGCTCCAGGGCATCACCCAGAGTGCCGGTCGTGGGCTTGTGGGCGGCGTCGAAGTCGAGCCAGGCACCCGGGGCCGCACCTGAGGTGAGTTGATCGGTGAAACTCGCCGATGGTCGCCACAGCGCGCGGATCTCCCGCTCCTGCCGTGCCGCCAGATGGGCCCAGTCTGCCGGGCTGGTGTGCCACTTGGGCACCCCATCCGGCCCGAGAGCGAACCGGGCCCGGCCCTCGATGTAGCTGGGGCTGTTCGCACGGAGAACCATGTAGTTGGTCCGGAATCCGAAGCGGCCCAGCCGTTTCCCGACGTCGGCCAGGTCTCGCAGATCCTCGACCGACCCCACCTTGGGGTCGGGCCCGTAGGCCGGCAGACGGATTGAGTCCGGCAGCAGTGCGTCCCAGCCACCGGTCTCCCACGGCTGGAGGATGGTCAGGAAGGGCCGACGTCCTCCCGTCGCAGCCTCCATCAGGGCCAGTGTGTGGGCCAGGTCCCGGGCGGAGCCGCCCCACAGGTCGAGATACACCATGCGCGCCATCTCGGCCTTGTACTCGCTGGGACGCTGCCTCGGGCGTGGCATGGCATCGGCCAGCCTGTGTCCGACCCGAAGGACCAGCGTCTCATCGATCGCCGGGATCGTCCCATCGGTCAGCGGCGTGTATGTGAGGACGGGCGCCGCCGCGAACGGACCACGGCCGGAGTCTGTTGGGTCGGGAGCCTCCGACCCAGACGCGCGGCTCCCCTCAAGCATCCACTCGGCGGAGAAGAACGTGTCCTCGTCCACCAGGTAGTTGGTCTGCGTCCACCAGTCCTGCCCATAGGCCTCCTGTGTCCGGGTCAGGTCGTACCGCCGCCACGCACCGGAGCACAGCACTCGGCCTGCCGTAACACCACGCCCCAATGGCGAGTCAGACTGCACGCGAACGCGCAGGCTGTCGCCTTCCGGCCACACTGCGAGGCGGTACCCGACGGTCATGGGTCCCAGGACAGCGCGGAAGCCGGTAACGACGCGGCGCCCCACGACGCGTTGGCCCACAACTCGCGGGGCGTAGTCGTCCGGCCCATAGCGCCGGCCACCGACCTCGAAGACCGGCCCCAGACCGGTCAGCGGCCGGAAGCTCGCGCCGGCAGAGTGGACGACGACCTTGGACTCAGCGGTGACCTCGACCTCAGCCGAAGGCAGGTGATAGACGGCGGCGCAGACCGGCGGCGCGGCGGCCAGGCATGAGGCCGCGGCGAGGAAACGAAGCATGGCGGCACCTCCGTGGAGCTGATTCCCCGGCCGAGGGGACCGGTCCTTGACCCGTACGGCCCGCACACCCGCACTCGCAGGCTGTACAATGGGGCTGGACGGAATCGCCACCGCAACCGGGAGCCCTGCCGGTCGTCTGCACGGGCATCGGAGAGGGGAACACCTCATGACGGCTCGACGCTGTCCGGCCCTGGCGGCCGCGGCTCTTCTTCCCATCCTCGCGAGCCACGTCTTGGCGGCCTACGAGAATGTCCTGCCGGGAGTCAGGGACGGGCTTAAGGCCTTCGCGGCCGATGGCAAGGTCCGGCACTGCGTCATCCGGGTCAAGGTCGAGGCGCAGGGCCAGACCCGGGAACAGCCCGACCAGGAGATCTGGTACCAGGGCGACGACCGCCTGCGCGCGGATCTGTCCACCCAGAACTTTGTCCTGGCCGTGTCGCCCGAGGGGGGCACGTTGTTCAGCGCGCAAGCGGGGCTCGCGCTGGTCGCCCGGGGCGAGGCCTTCGAGAAGCTGGGCGAGTCCGCGCCTGATCGGCAACGCAACCTGGGCGTCAACCCGCCGCTGTGCGTGCTGGACCGCGCCTTGGCCGAGGAGGCGACGCTGTCGATCGAGCGCGAGAGCGCCTTCGACGGACGCGATTGCTGGGTGATGACCGTCGCTCCCGAGCGCCTCGAAGCCTGGAGCAAGATCATCCTGGGCGAGCAACCCGTGACGCTGTCGGCGGTTCACATCGGCGTGGACAAGCAGGACTTCCTGGTGCGCGGTCTCGACTTCACCGGCACCCAGTTCGCACCCAACGGGGGACCCACGACTGACTTCAAAGTGACACTCGCATATCTAGGGGCGGAGAACGGTGTCGAGGTGCCCGAGAGCTTCTTCGCCCTGGAGCTACCCGAGGACGCCGAGGTCATGGAGTGGCGGGCGGGCGCCAAGACCGAGGAGATGCTGGTGGAGTTCGTCCAGGCCGTGGTCCGGCGGCTGGAGGAGCAGGGGAAGGCCCAGATCGACGACGAGGCGGCCGGGCAGGAGCCACCCCGGTAAGCTGGCTTCGCCCCACCAGAAGGTGCTCGCGGCGCCCGCTCCGCACATACCATCGGCCCGGGTAGCATTCCCGGCGCCTTCGCGGAGGGATGCACACCATGAGCCCGTCTGGATCCGGATCGACCCTGGCCCTGCTGGGCGGGACCCCCACCGGGCCCGTCGCCCCCGAGCCACACCCCCGTTTCACCCCGGATGTCATCGACCGGGTGAGCGACCTGCTACGGCGTGGCTGCACCGTCGGGCTCAACAAGCACGTGGCCGAGATCCGCGAGGCCGAGGAGTCGATCGCCGCCTGGCAGGGGGTCTCTCACTGTCTGGGCACCAGCTCCGGGCACGCGGCGCTCCATTGCTGCCTCATGGGCCTGGAGATCTCCTCGGGCGACGAGGTCATCACGACGCCCTACACGTGGGGTGCGTCGACCTCCTGCATCCTCCACAACAACGCCATTCCCGTCTTCGCCGACGTGTGCCCGGAGACGGGCCTGCTCGACCCCGCCACCATCGAGGAACGAGTCACGCCGCGGACCCGGGCCATCCTGGCCGTCCACATCTTCGGTCAGCCGGCGAATATGTCCGCCATCCGCGCCATCGCCAACCGGCACGGCCTGGTGGTCATCGAGGACGGCAGCCAGGCGCATGGGGCGCTGCACCAGAACCAGAAGGTGGGTACATTCGGCGATGCGAGTGGCTTCTCGTGCATGGGCGGCAAGTTGCTGGCATCCAGCGAGGCGGGCTATATGGTCACGCCCCGGGCTGATGTCTATTGGAAGGCATCGCTGTGCACGCAGCACATGGGGCGCTCGTCGGAGCCCGGTTTCCCTGAGGATCTCCTTCGCTACGTGGACTCCCTCGTGTATACCTACCGGCTCTCTCCGATCAATGCCGTGCTCCTGACGGCGCAACTGCGCAAGATCGACGCCGAGAACCAAGGCCGACGGCGGAACGTGGCCCATTTCCGCCAGGCCATGGCCGGGGTGGAGTCGGCGCGCTTCCCCTCCTACGCCGAGGGCGACGACCCGGTGTATCACATGCTCACCATGAACTTCTGCCCCGAGGTCGCGGGCGTGTCCCGCGACACCTATCTGGCTGCCCTACATGCCGAGGGCGTCGGCATCTTCGCCTATGTGCCCTCGCCCATCCCGACGTGGCCCCGCCTCAACTGGCAGACGTACACCGGCCCCAGGGTCATGTGGACCGAGTCGCTTCGTCAGTCGGGCGTCGACTACCGCACCATGGAGTGTCCGAACGCGCACACCAAAGTGGCGCGCTCGCTCGAGATGAGCTGGAACTACATCGAGGAAGACCCAGAGAGGATCCAGCGGCTGGCCGCGGCCTTCTGGAAGGTCGAGGAGAACCTCGGCGCGCTGCGCGAGTGGGAGCGCCGCGGCGCGTGACCGCGTGCTTCGACCCGCATCGGCCGGAGTTGGCGTGGCGCGGCACCAACGCATATGGTTTCGCCATCGTCCATGACAGCCGGCTTGGTATGCGCATCGAGTTCGTGCCCGACCCGGGGCTGCCGGATGGAGTGCAGCCCTTCGGCGTCGTCGCCGTACCGGTCTTCGATCACCGGCTGGTGGTCGTGCAGGTGCGCGGGCAGTCGGGATGGGAGTTCCCGGGCGGCCATGTCGAGCTCGGGGAGTTGCCGGAGCAGGCCGTGCGGCGCGAGCTGATGGAAGAAGCGGCCGCCGAGGCCGACTGGCTGGCTCCCATTGCCCACGAGGTGCTTACCGAGGATGAAGGCCGGCGGCGCTATCTGCTTGTGTACCTCGCTCGCGTGTCTCGGCTCGCGCCACTCGGCGAGCGGGGCGAAGTCACCGGGCGCGCCCTGATGCCGCCCAGTCAGGCGCTCGGCCGGGGGCTGTCGGGCCGATGGGGCCAACAGCACATCGCCCAGGTGCTCGAGTTCTGCGTGGCTCGGGCCAGAGAGCTCGGCGTGCCCGTATAGAGCCCGCTGAAGCCCCGGCAATCCAGCGAACCTACAGGCTGAGCTCGTTGATGTCCGTCAGGTGCTCGAAGTCCTCAACTGCAGCCATGGCGTGGCTCCGGGTGGGGATCCTCGCCTCCTCGACCGCAGCGATCGGGTTCAGCCCCGCACTGATCACCATGCCGCAGCGGCCCGGGCCAACCTCGACCTCGAAGAGCGGGCAGCTGGGGCTGCCGACCGCGACGACACCCGAGAGCCCCCACGGGATGATCTTCTCGAGCACAGACATGGCCTCGGAGCGTGCCACGGTGGGGAACTCGCGGAAGCTGGCGCCGATGATGCCGGTGCCTGTGGCCATCACCTGCGTCACCGAGGTTGAGTGGCTCTTGATGAAGACCACGATGGGGTCGAGCGATGTCCACCCGTAGTGGACCATCTCGGTGAACCGCCGGGGCGTGTGGGACTCGATGGCCAGCAGCCCCCCGAACAGTGACTGCACGGGAATACCCCGCTTGAGAAGAATCCCGTTGATCGTCACGCTGCATACGGTGCCGATGCCCACCGAGTCACGAGGGACCACCTGGTTGCCGACCCATTCGCCCGGTTGGTAGATCCGGATACGGCGGCTGGTCGCCATGCGCGAGTTGAGTACGGGGCGCATCACACGGAGCGCCTGACGCCCCGCGTCGGCCGGGAGTAGCGACACATTGACGGCCACTCGCCCGCGGCCGGTCTCGACATCGAACGTCGTCTCATATGCGAAAGCCTCAAGGTGGGCGAACACGAGACTGGACTTATCGGCCACGCGGGCTTCAGCCAGCTCGCGGCGTCCCGCGTCGGTGATCCGGCGGCCGGGGCGTCCCATGGGCTCGGTGAGTCCGAGGCGGTCCATGTACTCGAGGTGGTAGCGGACCGCCCGCTCGGTCAGCTCGACGCCATGGCTCAGCAGCTCCTTGGCGACCTTGCCGGCTCCGAGAGGGCGTTCGGCACGTTCGAGTACCCTCAGGATTGCTACATGCTTCCGGTCAATTTCCGGCAAGCCGTGATCCTCCTCACCTGGCGTCTGAGAGATGATGTCATTCTACTTCTGCATTCGGAGCGTTTCAACGGCAGCGGTGTCCGGATGGGTCTGTCGCGGAAGGGCCTGGTCTGTTGACGGATGGTTGCCGGTAATGGATTGCCGTCACTGGAGTCCAAGAGTCTCGGGACTGCCGGCGAGGCACGGGACCCGCGCGGGCCGAATAGGGGGGTGGAGGTGGGCCCGGTGCATCGCTCGGCGTATCCCCCACAGCTCGTTCGGGGCCGTGCCCTCGCGGCCGGTCTGGTCCTGTTGGTACTCATGCTCGAATCGTCGGAGGGAGCGGGTGGCCCCGTGCAGGTCTTTGGTGATGTTCTGCCGCGCTTGGCGGACCGCCGTTTCACTCAGGTTCGCGACGGAAACACGGCCTACACCTTGAGCGTGCCGGTGTCGGTCGCCCAGTGGGAGGCCCGGGCCGCCGAGCTCCGCGAGCACATACTCGCGTGCACGGGGCTGTGGCCACCGCCCGAGCCGGCGCCGCTCAACGCCGAGGTCTTCGGCCGCATCGAGCGCGATGGGTACAGCATCGAGAAGGTCTACTTCGAGAGCTTCCCGGGCTTCTACGTCACCGGCAATCTGTACCGTCCCCTGGGCCGTACGGGGCCGTTCCCCGGGGTCATCAGCCCGCACGGACACTGGGCCCGGGGCCGCATCCACGATGAGGACCTTGGGTCGATTCCCGGCCGCTGCATCACCATGGCACGGCAGGGCTACGTGGTCTTTGCCTATGACATGATCGGCTACAACGACAGCGACCAGGTCGCCCACAGCATTGGCGGCGAGGCTGAGTACCTCTGGGGCATCTCGGCCATGGGACTTCAGCTGCGGGACAGCATTCGAGCCGTGGACTTCCTGCGCTCACTTCCCGACGTCGATCCGGCCCGGATTGGCTGCACGGGGGCGTCCGGAGGGGGTACGCAGACGTTCATGGTCGCGGCCGTCGATGATCGCATCGTGGCTGCCGCGCCCGTGAACATGATTTCGGCGCACTTCCAGGGCGGCTGCATCTGCGAGAATGCCCCAAACCTCCGGATCGACACCTTCAACGTCGAGATCGGCGCCCTGATGGCTCCGCGCCCGCTGCTGATGGTGAGTTGCACGGGGGACTGGACGGCGAACACGCCCAAGGTCGAGTTCCCCGCCATCCAGAGCGTCTACCGCCTGCTCGGAGCCGAAGACCGCGTGGGCTGGGTCCAGATCGATGCGCCGCACAACTACAACCAGGCCAGCCGTCTGGCCGTCTACAAGCACTTGGGCAAGTGGCTGCTCGGCGAGGACGACGAGTCGAAGCTCGGCGAGCCCCCGTTCGGTCTCGAGCCGGACGAAGCCATGCTCGTGTGGGCCGGCCACGAGAGACCCGCGGGGGCGCTCGATCAACGGGGGGTCATTGAGGCCCTCAAAGCTCAGGCCAGAGCGCAGATTGCCGCGTCAGTGCCCCGCGACGCCAAGGAGCTCGCCGCGCTGCCCGGGAGCCTGGGGGTGACGCTGGCCCACAGCCTGAACGTGACGCGACCGGCCCCGGGCGATGTGAGGGCCGAGTCGCTGGGGCCTGTGACGACTGGATCGCTCCGCGGCGACCGGCTGGTGCTTGGATCCACCTCCCGGGGCGATGCGGTGCCTGCGGTGGCCTGGATGCCCCCACGGGGGCCTCGATCCGGCCGGGCTGCCCTCGTGGTGGCCGAGCGTGGCATCGCGTCCCTGCTCGGTCAAGGGGGGGATCCTCGCCCTCTGCTGCGCGGTCTACTCGATGCGGGCGCGCTCGTGCTGGCCATCGACGCGTTCGGCACGGGGGCCAGTGTTGCCGCGAATCCGGCGAGCCAGCGCGAGGGAGTGAAGTTCTTCACGACGTTCAACCGCACCGACACGGCAGAGCGCGTGCAAGATGTCCTTACCGCCATCGCCTATCTGCAGTCGCGCGTCGACGTGGATCGGGTGGATCTGGTGGGACTCGAGAAGGCCGGCCTGTGGTGCTTGCTGGCGCGGGCATTCGCGCCGTCCGTGAGTCGTGCGGCTCTCGACCTCGATGGGTTCCCGGGAACCGATGAGGCGTATCTGTCGGACCTCTACGTGCCCCTACTCCTCCGGGCCGGCGGCGTGCAGACCGCCGGCGCGTTGGCCGCACCGGGCGCGCTGTTGCTCCACCATGTGAGCCCCGACCTCGACCTGTCGATGACCCGCGCCGCGTACGCGGCCGCGGATGCCGGCGCGAACCTGAGAGCGGAGCGCGAGAGGCTCTCCGTCAGTGAGGTGCTCCGGTGGCTGAACCGCTAGGCCGGTTCACCGCCCCGGGCCCCGTGATCGCAGGGGCCAGGTGAGGCAATCCCAGGCGATCCGGCTGAGCAGCCGGGGCGTGAGCTGTTCTCGGAACACCTGGCGGTACGAGGTGCGACCGGAAACGCAGTCATAGAGCGCTCTCTGGAGCTCGGGTGAGTGCCGCGCCAGGGCAATCACGGCCTCGAGCCGGAAGGGCCCCGAGAGCAGGGCTACGAGCGCCCGCAGCAGGCGGCCGTAGGCGACGTCGCTGGCGAGATCGCCGCATGCCGCCACGTACGAGGCCCCGGCCTGGCTGCACGGCCCGAACTCGAGCAGGGCGCGTCCGGCGGCCCGGCCGGTGAGCAACGCCGCGCGGATGCCCCCGCCTTTGAAGGGACGCACCATGCCGGCGGCATCGCCGACGATGATGCAGCGCTCGCTGAAGATCCCACGCGCCCGGCCGGCGGGGAACGCCCCGCGGAAGCAGTCGCCGTGCGAGGCAGCCGAGGGCAGCAGCTCCCGAACCCGCGGGCTTGCGATGAACGCTCGCATGTCCGCCTCGGTGACACGGCGGCCGGCCACGATGATCGACACGTGGTTCCCCTTGGGTATGAGCGCACCGAACTCGACACCAGGCAGGCGGGGCAGGAACGCATGGATCTGGTCGCCGAGGAGGCCTGGCACCGGCTCCAGTCCATGGGGATGCACCTTGGTGACCAGCGTGCTCAGGGCCGGGGGCGGTCGATAGCGGGTGCACCGGGCGAACACGCCCGCCGTCCCGGGGTCGAGGCCGAAGGCGCCGATGACGGCGTCGGCGTGGTAGGTGTCGCCATCGGTGTACACCACGACTCCGTCGTCGCCGATCTCGATGTCGCTCGCCCGGTCTGGGACGATGAGGGTGCCGGCCCGATGGGCCTCGTTGAGCAGATGCTGGTCCAGCCGCACGCGCCGCGTGGCGCTCGACGCGGGATCACCCGGCCGTGGGGGTAGCTCGATTCGGTCCTGCTCGGCGTGGAGCACATAGCCGCCGACCTCGCGCTGGATCAGACGCCGGGGCAGTGAGGTCCCCCACTCCCCCAGCACCTCGTCGATCTGCGAGGGCATCACGACCCCGGCGCACTGGTTGAAGTGGCGGCCGAAGCGTTTGGGCTCAAGCAGGATGACCTCCACCGACTCGCCCCGGGCCTGGGCGCCGCACCGGAGAGCCAGCGCACAGGCACAGCCGGACGGCCCGCCGCCCACGATGAGAACCCTCGACATCCTCACGACGGTCCCTCCTTGGGGCGGTCGGCAGCGCCAGTGTCGCGGGTCCGCAGTCCCCGAGTCGCGCCGATGGCCCAGTGCCAGTGAAGGCGCGGGCTCAGTGCTTGGCGCAGCAGAGCCGCGTATGGCTCATCGCCGGTGAGCAACCCCCAGGCAATGGACCGCAGCGGCGCCGCCGAGTCTGACTCGTCTTGGGCCGCCGCACAGATCCTCCGGGTCAGGCTGGGGTGCCGGCCCAGAGCTTGATAGGCAGAAAACAGAATGCGACCGGAGCGATTGTCCCACACGAAGGCGCGCCGGCAGGGCTTCACGTACCACTCGACCAGGCTCGTTCTGTCGACCCCGCCTTCGATAATGGCGTGCGCGGCAAGCTCGGCGGTCGTGAAGGCCGAGTCCAGGCCGTTCTTGAGGTAGCGCGAGATGTGGGCGTCGCCGACCACCACGATTCGGTCCGCGACCACATTCCGGGCCCCCGTGATGGGCAACAGCGGATGACAGTGGCAGTACCGCTCGGGCATGTGAAAGCCTTCGGGCAAAAGACGGCCCACCTCGGGCTGTCGCATGAATCGCTCCAGGTGAGCTTGCCCCACCCAGGGACCGATCAGCGACACGGTCACGTGGCGCTCTTTGGGTACCATCACGGCCACGATGACGCCTTCCATGCCGACGGCCAGCACGTGGATGTCGCTGCCGAACCGCCGATCGATCTCGGCCGATGGCAGTGGGATCTCGCACTGGGCCGCCATGGCGGTTCGCGGAGGCGAGTACCCGAACCCGAGCGCACGGAAGGTCAGGACCGTGCGGCTGTTCACACCGAATGCGCCGACCACCGCGTCAGCCAGGTGGCGGCCGCCTCGGGCATCCGTGATGACCACCGGGTCGCGCGCGCCAGCCGGACGCTCGATGCCGATCACAACGCGGCGGATATGGCGCGCGCCTCCTCGAACCGCGGCGGCGAGCAGCGCGTGATCGAAGCTCCGGGCGGTTCCGAACTCCTCGCCCATGGGCCCGCCGCTGCGAAAAGCGGTGTAGATGCGCGATCCCACCGGCTTCTCGAGCCGAACCACCTGGCCGCCCGAGTGAATGCAGTAGCCATCAACCGCCCGCTGCA
This sequence comes from Armatimonadota bacterium, assembly GCA_029547025.1. Taxonomy (GTDB): domain Bacteria; phylum Armatimonadota; class Zipacnadia; order UBA1398; family JAKPQA01; genus JAKPQA01. The sequence continues at coordinate 11,385 of JAKPQA010000183.1, read as the reverse complement.
CCGCCGACGAGGGGATGGAGACTCCCAGACGCTCCAGCCGCACGATGAGTGAGTTCGACACGACCCCCGCGCACATGTTGCACCCGCGCGGCCCCGTGACGCCGAACTCCTTGCGGTCGAACACGGTCACATCGATGGATCGACCCTTCTCGCGGGCGAGCCGCAGCAGATGAAGGGCCGTCAGGGCACCCGCGGGCCCGCCACCGATGATGGCAATGGATCGTGGCTCTCGAAGCGTGTCCACGGGCACGACCCACCTGCCGGAACGCCCTAGCCCAGCCGCCGTCTGAGCACGGAGAACCGGCGCGTCTCCGCGAACCCGAAGCGTGAGTAGACCTTGCTGGCCGTGTCATCACTGGTCCACAGCACCCAGGCCGCGTGGTGGCCTCGACGCCTCATCCCCGACAGACACCGGGCGAGCAGCACCGTGCCAATGCCCTTGCCCTGGGCATCGTCCCGAACACCGAACGGGCCAAAGTGGTCGCCATCGCACTGGCAGTAGCCCAGGATCTCGCCGGCGTGCACGGCAATGGTGAACTGCTCGAAGCGCGCCAGGCCGCGCGATGCGTCGTCCAGAAGGGCCCGGCCGTGCCGAAGCCAGTCGCCGGGCATGTGATCGCGCAGAAATCCGAGCAGGAGGGGGATCTCGTGGGGGCGGAGCGTCCGCACCTCGATCCCCTGCTCGGCCAGCCGCGCGGCGCGCCCTGCGTAGGGGCTCTCATCGAGCTTCACGATGTTCGCGTCCATGCTCAAGGGGCGCTGAACGACCTCGAAACCCCGAGCCGTGAGGAACCTCAGCCCATCGGCATAGGCCTGTTCGTCGACACCCGGCACGAAGTAGTTCGGTGTGTACGGCGCGATCGAGACCTCGGTTCTCCCCTCGCGGGCGAAGAGCTCGACGCTCCGCTCGAGCAGCGCCGAGCCCACGCCCTGGCCCCGGGAGTCCGGGACGACCCCGAAGGCCGTGATCCAGCCACGATGGGGCTCGAGCCCCACCTTCTCGAGTGGCGCTCGCCGTACCAGACACAATGAGAAGCCCACCACACGCCCATCGGCCTCAGCCACGATCAGCCATTCGGGGTCGAAGTTGGGGTCGAGTAACACCTTGCGGCAGAACGTCACATGGTCGATGGCGTCCAGAGGGAGCGCCGAGGCCCACGCTCTCAGCAGGGCCTCTTCGTCCTCGCACCGGTACCCTCGGACCTCGAATCCGGCCATGGCGGTGGCCCCCGTCCCGTTCTACAGCGTGTCCCGCCGCTGGATCATTCGCCACCGGTCCACTGATACCGCCTGGGCGTGGGACACGCCGATCTTGATGCCGTGCAGCCGCGTGCGGGCCTGGTACCAGTCCCAGTAAGGATAGCCTCCCTCTCCTCGTCCAATGGCGTAGCACTTGAAACCCTTTTCCCAGTCCTCCACCACTTCACTGATGTCGACGTAGACCAGGGGCTCGAAACCCTCGGCATCCTCCCAGTTGTCGGCATAGTAGAGGCGGATGCCACCCGCCGGGGGGAGGCCATCTAGGTCGAAGTGGCGGTTGGCGGCCATGAAGATAGCCTTATGGACCACATCGTGAGCGGCTGAGTGATCGCCATGAATGCTTCCCGGCCAGTGGGCGACCACGACCTTGGCCTTCAGCTTCCGCAAAAGGACCGCCACTTCGCGAACCACGTCGCCCGAAGGCGTGAGCTCCCCGTCGGTGTAGGGGAGGAAGTGAGGGGTGCAACCCAGGCACTGCGCGGCTGCCTCCGCCTCGCGCCGCTTCTGCGAGCCGTAGTCTGATGCCGAAAGTGTGGCGCTGCCCTTCTCGCCGAGCGTGAGATGGACGATGTGCGCCTGCCACCCCTCGCGCACGTGCTTGACAAGCAGGGCCCCGGCCGAGAACTCCATGTCGGCGGCGTGGGCACCGATGGCGACGATAGACGGTCTCTCGCTCAAGGTCGACGGCCTCCTAGGTCATTCTGCGCGCGTGTCAGTACCGTGGTTCCAACGACCCGTCTCGCGCGCAGGTTGGCCTGGGCCGCACTCACCCGGGCATCCGCGTCTCGCGAGGGAGCGCCTTCAGCCGCATGTGACGGAACTCCACCGTGCCCGTCGATGCCAGCAGCGAGACCGTGCCCCGCATCGGCGGCCGGTAGAAGCCTGACAGCCAGTAGATGCTGCCGTCGAGAACGGGCACGCCGTTGAGCCGGACGGCCAGCCACACGTCCCGGTGCTCGATCTCGAGATCGTTCCACTCGCCGGCCACGAAGGCCGCATTCACCCGAGGCGCCCCGAGGCCCCGGAGGGCGCCGGAAGTGCTCAACCCTGGCTCGCGGCCGGCGTCATCGGCGAGCACGACGTCCATTCGGTGGCGCGTGCTGTCCTCGGCCGCTCGGAGACGCACGGCACCGGCCGCTCCGGGCGACAAGCGGTACTCGAGCCGGAGAACGTAGTTCTCAACCTCACGGCCGAGCACGAGCCGTTGGTCGGCACCCCCACGGCCGGTCAGCAGTCCCCCGACCGCACTCCAGCCGTCGCCGACTGCGCGCCAGCCCTCCAGACCGACGCCATTGAAGAGAGGCTCGAAGCCCTCCTCGGGCTCCTCGCGGATTCGCAGGTTCCGGTACCACACCTCGCTGCCGTGGTTCGTGAGGCCCAGGAAGCCCCGGGTGAGCCGTTCGGACGGCCGCCGCCCCATCGGCACGGCGGCGTTGAAAAGCGGATCCTGCAGATCGACGTCGTAGAGCTCCTGCCCGTTAAGCACCGCGCGCACCCGAGGGCCGATGCACGAGATCTCGACCTCGTTCCACTCCATGGCCGGGTGCGCGGCGTTGACCCGGGGCGCGAGCATGTCGTAGAGGGCACCGGTCGAGCCCACGTCGGGCGTGGCCGTGACGTCCCCCATGATCTGAAACTCCAGACCGACGGCCGACTGCCGTCCCTGGGCCGGGGCACGGAGCCACACGCCGCTGTTGCCGCCCGGCGCGATGCGGTACTCGAACCGGAGGGTGAAATCCTCATAGACCCGCTCCGACCGCAACCAGCCGCTCCCTTGGCCATCGCAGTGAATGGCCCCATCCTGCCAGTCCCACGTGCCCGCACCCATGGTCTGCCAGTGACGCAGATCCGGGCCGCCCGCCAGCGGCACGAAACCATCGTCGACGGCTCCCGCGTGGGTGACCAGAAGACAAACCAGCACCGTCGCGACTCGCCACATGGCTCTCCGCCCTTCCCGATGCCGCGCGGCGAGACCAGTTCGGCCTGATGCCAGACCGGCACCTGCACGGGCGGGCTGCCGCGCCCCTACGAACACTCAGGGCCCCGCGCGCCGCTTGGAGGCAGCACTCGGAGCCCTGAAAGGGGGTAGGCCAGTACCCACTGAGACCGTGCTATTGTGCCGGACGCATCCGGACAACCAACGAGTCAAAAGCGAACCAGTTCGGCCCCCGGTTCACTAGGCGCACCGTGTTGGTGCCCCGTCGAAGGCAGTGGGCCGGGATTGGCACACGGATCTCTCCCCACTCCGACGGCTCGCCGTCCGGCACGCACGCGGGGGCCGTCGAGTCCAGTTCCTTGACGGCCTGTCCGTTCACGAACACGCGCAGCCGCGCTGGCGGGTTCACGAGATCGGCACCCTGGGCGCCGTAGAGGTCGCCAGTGACCGCATGGAGGATCAGATCGGCGCCCTGGCCGGGCGAACCCCAGCGGGTGATCACCGCTTCACAGGAGGTCTCCTGGTACCGCTCCATCCATACGGCCCGAGTGCCGTCGACCGTGCCCACCGACGCTCCCGACAGACGGTCCATCTCGATGGCGTACTCGAGGGGCTCCGGGCCTCGCTCCGGGAACACGAGGGTGTACTCCCCGCCCGGAGTTGCGGCAAGCTGCAGCACACCGGTGTGGTCCACATGCCACGCCGGCCCCTCCGGAACAGGCATGGGGCCGGCACCCGACACGTCTTCCGTCCGCCGGACCTCAACGCTCTTGGTTTCGAGAATGTCCGGACTCAGCCGGATCACCACCGCGCCGGGTTCGCGGACCCGCAGGGAGCACGAGCCGTCCGCCGCCTGAACGCAACGGGCAATGCCCGCCCCGCCGTCGTCGATGACGGCCGGGTACCATCCGGGTGGCTTGACGGCCAGCCGATAGAGACCGGGCTCGGTGGCGCGAACACACTGATTGCCCGGCGCGAACATGCAGGTGACGTACTGCCCGGTCGCGGGTTCGAAGTGCTCGACCGTGCTGTCCGGCGGCCACTCGACGATGCCGACCGCATCGGTCCATACCGTCCGGCCGCCATCGGCAACCACGGCGGTGCGGAAACTGTGCAGCCCGATGTCCGACATGCCGATGCCGATGACCGATCCGTCGGCGAGATTCTCATGACGGTACCCGAGCGACACGGCGGTTAGGTTGGGCCCCGCCAGGTACATATCGTACATGGAGCCGTCGTCGGGGGCCGCGGGAAGTGGGGTCCACTCCGGATTGAGTGCCACGGTGCGGTAGTCGAGCACCCGGCCGCGCTGCTCGGCGTGCATACCGTCGAGATTCGTCGGCGCCCGCAGGTCACCGCCACGGTCGGGAACCACGGGTGAGACACCCAGATGCGCCAACACGTCGGCCAGCAGGTTGCCCCCGAGCATCTCCGGAGAACCGTTGACCCACGCCACCCGGCCGGCATCCAGCGCCCACGCAAGAACCGCTGGCGCGCCCAGAGCAGGGTACACGGCCAGCGTTTCCGATCCGCTGTGGGCCTCGGGAAGGAACACACTCTGGCCCTCACCGGGGCGAACCGGAATCTCGTCTCCCTTGGCGTGACGGGCCCCGGGGATGGCGGCTGCCATGCGGATGGTGGTCAGCGGGTGCCGGACACGCCGGACGCGGGCTGCGGGCAGCATCAGGTCGACACCCAGTCGATCCGCCTTCAGTCGATCCTCTCCCGACAGCTGGCGCGCGCCGAACTCGGCAAAGCATACGAGCCGGCCCCCGCCGCGGGTGTACGCTTCCAGAGCCGCGATGGCTTGCTCCGGCATCGCCGCGCCGGCAGGAACGACCACCGCGTCGGGGTCCAGCGCTTCGAGCACCGTGGGATCGGTCACCAGCGACCACGGGTAACCGGATGAGTTGAGAGCCATTGCCGCGGCCAGGTTCGACGGGGTCTCCGACGGGAGTCCGCTAGCGGGACCCAGTAGACCGCGGGCCTGGGCCTCGGCATCGACGACCAGAGCGACGCCCGTCCGGGCCTTGCGGTCCGGCAGTGAGGCAAACTCCTTGAGCGACGCCGCCATGTCCGCCACATACCGACCGTCCAGCGCCTCGCCCAGCAGATAGCGCGCGTCGCCCAGGCACAGCAGTCGAGCGCCACGGAGGCACGCCAGGGCCATGGCCCGGACCATGGCGTGCGCGCTGGCCGTGGGACTGTCGAGCCATACGCCCGGCGGCTCCAGGCTACCCGAGACCGCCGCCACTCGATAGCCGTACCCCAGCGTCGGCTCACGCCCCAACTCGGCGTGGAACATCGGAGAGACGCCTTCGGGCGCATCGCGCAACGCCAAACCGAGCAGCTCGGGGGAGTCGCTGAGCACGTAGACCCGACGGCCCAGCGGCCCAGAGGCCCGCGCGGCCTCCCCCACCAGCGAGCGCACTTGCGTCTGCCAGGAGGCCAGGGCGGCGTCCGAGTCCTCCGGCGTGGCGGCCGGCTGGGGAGCAGGGAGGGCGGGTAGGCGAAGGCACAGGCCCGCGAGGCTGCCCTGAGCTGGCACCGCCCGCTCGGCCGACGCCAGGGCTTTGGCCAGTGCGGTTGCGCCGGAGAGAGAGACGTCAACGGGGCCGAGCATGACCTGCAGCCCCGCGCGCTCGGCTTCGCCCAGGAACTTGGCCAGCGCCCTGGCCCGGTCCGGCGCGTAACCGGACAGCGCCACGGTCCCGTCCGCCGCCTTCACCTGGCCGCCCGGCTGGAACAGCGCCACCTCAACACCAAGGGCCACGAGTGCCTGCGCGAGTTCGCTGTAGTCCTCCTGCGCCAGCCATGCCTCGACTCGGGCAGCTCGGGGGTCGGCCACAATGGCGCCGGGGCGCGGCGCGGGCGCCTCCGAAAGAACGGCGGCTGCGGTGACGAAGGGTGAGGGCGCGTTTGGGCGGTCCGGCCGGCCCTCCTGCGCCGAGGTAGCTGCGGACACGGCCAAGACGGCGAGCGCCCACGCCAGGGCTGGCCGCACGTTCCCGAGATCGGTGCGGTACATGCACAGAGCCCCCTTCGAGCGAAGGAGTGAGACCATGATCGGCGCCGAGGCCGGCCTCGCTCCGGGCCTAGCCTCGGCGGAACCCCCATGTGAACCCCACCATGAAGGCGGCCCCAAATGGCAGGTTGGCGGTGAGCAGGGACATGAGGCTGCGCAGAGGCGACGTCGCCTCCGGGGCCGTCGCGTGCTTGGCCAGGTCTCCCACCTTGTCCCAGTGCGGGGTGATGAGGTGATAGTGCGCCAGAAGCTGGATGCAGATGAAGAGCACGCCCAGCAGGATCGCCATGGCCTTCGTAGCCTTCTTGGCCGTGTACCCCACGGCAATTCCAAACAGGCCGCCGACGCCGAACTGCTCCACCAGCGCGCCAGGGTTCACGATGATCACCTACCCGAACGGGCGCGGCCCCCAGGGGTGCCGCGCCTGCTGCAGGCTGAACTCCGCGCCAACGGCTTGGGTTCGGGTTCCAGTGAGCGGTGCGCGGAGGGAGACCGGGCATTGGCGGTAACATAGGGCTGTTGGCCGGGCGGCTGGGTCTCGCGAAGGTCGCGCGGAACGCCCGCCTGGTCTTTGGGAGGGGCTGCACAGGGGTGCGCCCAGAGGGCGCGGGGCCCCTGACCGGCCCGAGGCTGAGACGTGCGGATCGGGCGCGTTGGGGGCCCACCACGCTGGGAGACGCGTGGTTCCCCCCATGGCGCCCTTCCGCAACCAGGCGGATGGGCCACTGGAGCCCCAAGTTACCGCCAATGGGGAGACGGGGTGGCAGCGTCGGGCGCAGACCGAACCGGCCCCGGTAGGAGTCGCATTACCGAAGCCGCGCCGCTCGGGTGCCGCCAACGGGGGGATGGTTGTGAGGCTCCTGGGACACCCCGCAGTGGAAGCGATCCTGTTGGTCCTCATCTGGGTGCTGTGTCTCATGTACCAGAAGGCCGACCCGGCCAACGTCTATGCGCGCTTCCAGAGACGTCACCCAAGTTCAGCGCGATGTGGCCCTCGTGCGCATCTGGTGCGTGGCCTTCGTGGGAGCCAACCTGGCGCTCGCCTGGATCGGCCCGCGGCTGACCTCACGGCTGCCCAAGGAACACACGCTGCATGCCCCCGAGGCGCTCGGAGTGATCTACGCTCGCGACTTCAGTGGGCTCTTTGAGAGCCACGCGCTCTCGCGGCCCAAGCGCCCCGGTGAAGTCCGTATCGTCATTTCCGGCAACTGTATGGTGGAGGGAGTCGAGGCGAGAAAGAGCCTCCACCGGGCCGTGACCGCCCGCTGCCCTCGGGCTGAGCTCTACTGGCTCGCATGGGGCGCGCTCTCGGTGTCAGACCAGGCCCACTTTCTCGAACGGTCCCTCGCCTACCGCCCCGACGTCATTGTCTGGGCTATGGCGATGCGCGATTGCCGTTCCGCCCGCGGCGTGTTCGTCGACGAGGTTCCCGCCCTCGCCGTCCGCTATGGGAGCGGCCCCGTTGCCGCGGCCCGGAATCTGGCCTATCTGAACTGGGACAACGGCTGGAATGTCGTGCACAACCTGTACGGCTACATCGTGCCCGGCGAGCGCTACCTGGGGGTCCTGCAGCTCTTCGCTCCACACGTCATCCCGGTACCTCCTCCCGCCATGCGGATGGAGGCTGACGCGAGAGCCCGAACCTCGATACCGGTCCACCCGCCTTCCCGATACCCGGTCAGCCAAGCGGCCAAGACGCTTGACCAACTCGGTCCCCGTATCCAGACGGCGGGGTGCAGGCTGGTCGTCGCGATCCTCCCCGCGGCCTACGCCGATGAGAGCTTCGGGCCGGGGGCGCTCCAGCACTTTCGGTCTTCCTTGAGCTCGTGGTGCGAGGCCCACGGGGCCGTCCTGGCAGACCTCTCTGGCGTCCTCCCGCCGGAGAGCTTCGCGGACGACGTGCACTTTGGTCGCCAGCACATGGGTCTCGTCTATGACCGCCTCGCCCAAGCGATGGTGCCCACACTGGAGTGTGTCTGCCGGTGATGTTGGAGCACTTCCTGTTCGCGACGAGGGTGCTCCTCCGGACTGCCAAGGGCACGCTTCACATCGTGTTCGCCCTCGCCGTGGTGGCCTCGTTCTGGCGAGTACGCGCGTGGCAGTTGTCTGTCTACGGCGCCATGGTCGCGGCTATCGTCTCACGCTGGCGATGGACCACCGGGGTCGAGAACGAGCTTTCAGACGCGGGCGCCATGGCCGTCCAGTTCGCCGTGCCACTGCTGTGTGTTCTCGTGACGTGTGGCGCGTTAGCCGTCGCGCGACGGGTACCCGGTCGGCGGCGGGCCATCATTGCGTGCGCCATCGGCGCCGTGATGGCATTGTGGACCGTGTGCAAACTCTCGGTGCTCCGCGAACACGTTCCCGCCCTGTCCCAGGCACTGGGCACCGCCGGCATGCCCGTGATGGGGCTATCGTATGTGGTCCTCAAGCTCGTGCATCTGCTGGCCGACGCCGCAGGACCCAGGCCGCCTGAGGCCAGGGCCACCACCGTCATGGCGATGGTCTTCTTTCCCCCCACATACGCGAGCGGGCCCGTGCACCGCTACGACGAGTTCGCTCGGAGCTTCGACGCTCTTCCGGGCGCTCGAGCGCGCGACTGGGCCACGGCCATCCGGCGCATCACCTGGGGCACCCTCTAGGTGTCGGTCCTCGCCGCTCACCTGGGCGATTGGGTTCTGCCAGTCCTGGCTGAGCCCGCGGCCTACGGCGCCGGGCCCCTGTGGCTCGCGCTCTATGGCTACGCCGCCTATATCTACATCAACTTCGCCGGCGTCTCGGATATCGCCATCGGGCTCGGTGCCGCCTTCGGCGTAGCCGTGCCCGAGAACTTCGCCCGCCCCTATCTGCAGCTCGACATCCAGTCCTTCTGGCGGAGCTGGCACATCACACTCACGCGTTGGCTACAGGCATACATCTTCATGCCGATCTCGAAGCGGCTCATGCGAACTCGACTCCGCCGTCATCCGAAGCTCGTGGCGTCGGTCGGCTACCTGGTCACGTTCGCCTTCTGCGGCGTGTGGCATGGCGATACCGCGGGTCTACTGCTCTGGGGGCTCTACCACGGGCTCGGGCTATGCATCTACGCCGTGCTGCCCGTATCGCTGAAAGTCCTTCCTCACTCCCGGCCCTCTCCGCTGCGTCGGCTCGTATGGTGGACCATCACCTTCCACTTCGTCACCCTCGGCTGGCTGCTGTTCGCGTGTCCGCTCCCGACGGCGCTGCGCGCGCTCGCCCGCCTGGTTGGGTTCGGCTAGACCCAGCCCGATGCGAGGAGGAAGAGGCATGGCCGAGTGATGCAGAGAAGCGCGACGAGGTCGCCCACAAGGCCGACGAGGTCGAACGGCGATGGGCGAGAGACTGAGGCGCGGCCCCGTGCGGTCCGGGGGCCCGCGTCTGGTCCTGGCGGCTGCCGTCCGTGTCTTGACAGCCAGCCGGGTCGAGTCGATGATGGACTTATCATCATGGATATGGAGGCGTGGCCCGGTTGCGTCCAGTCGGGTCGGATGACGGCCGACCGGAAACCTACGTCCCTCCTCGCCTGATCCCCTACAACCTGCGCAGTTCCCTGCGCCGGGTGACACTCTCGTGGGCGTTTGGCTCGCTGTGGATGTACATCACCACCGGCGCCGCGCTCACTCGCTACGCGAAACTACTGCACATGCCTGAGTACGGCTTCGGCCTGTTGGCTGCCGTGCCGTTCGTCAGTGCCCTTGCCCAGCTACCGGCCAGCTACGTGATGGAGCACTACGGAGGCCGCAAACGCCTGTTCCTGGCCGCCGGGTTGTTCCATCGGTCGATGTGGGTGCTCGTGGCCGCCATCCCGTGGTTCATCCCTGAGGCCTGGTGGTGGATGTCCCTGCTCGGCCTGCTGGCCATCTCATCCCTGGCGGGACATGTGGCGACACCCGGCGTCTACGGTTGGTTCGCCGATCTGGTGCCGCGCCAGGTGCGCGGAAGGTACTTCTCCCGCCGCATGCAGGTGGGCCAGCTTGTCGGCCTCGCCGTGACCACGCTGGTGGGCGTGGTCCTGGACCAGGCCGGCGTCATCGGCGACGTGGCGCTGCGGCGCACGATCTCGGCCGGCCTCGTGGTTGCCGCTCTCTGCGGGGTGGCCGATTTCGCGATCCTGGCGACGGTGCCGGACCCGCCGGGGCGGGCGCCCGACCCTTCAGTTCACTTCTGGGGCATGCTGGGCGGGCCGTTGCGGAACCCCAACTTCCGGCGCTACCTGGCCTACAATGCGACGCTGACCTTCGGTCTGGGTTATGTCGGGCAGTATGTCTGGCTGTATGCCTTCGATGTGGTGAAGCTGAACAACACGGTCGCCAACCTGGTGCTGGTCGGCGCGCCACTCATCGTGGCCCTGATCTGCACACCGTTCTGGGGCCGGTTGATCGACCGGATGGGGCGGCGGCCAATCCTGATCATCGCGGGGGTGCTCATCACCCCGGGCGCGGCCGTGTGGATCCTGGTCACCAAGGACAACCTCTGGTGGAGCTACATCCTCATCCTGATCTCGGTGTTCGCCTGGCCGGGGGTGGACCTCGCGAACTTCAACTTGCTGCTGGGCCTGACGGCTTCACACTCTTCAGACCATCACGGGAGCGCCTATGTGGCGGCCAACAGCATTGTGGTGGCCATCGCGGGAGCGCTCAGCGGCGTGTTTGGTGCCGCCGTCGCCGGGGCTCTGAAGGACTGGCACGGCCAGTTCCTCTGGTGGCCCCTCACATACCACGGGCTGCTGTTCCTTATCTCAGGCGGGTTGCGGCTCGCCGCTCTGCTGTTCGTGCTGCGGCTCGAGGATCGGGGGGCCTATGCGACGCGCAAGGCGATCCGTGATGCCGTCGCCAGCCTCCATTCGAACCTGCATCACTCCCTGGTCGTGCCCGTCCGGCGCGCCGCGGCGCTCAGACGGACGGCGTACAAGCTCCGTGGGGATGATTGGGACGAGTAGTGCGGCTGGGCGCCTCCCCCGGGTCCCGAGGCCCATGGAGGGCATCGGCGGTAACTCAGGGCTCCAGTGGCCCATCAGCCTGGTTGCGGAGGGGCGCCATGGGGGGAACCACGCGGGCTTCAGCGTGGTGGGCCCCCAACGCGCCCGATCTGGAGGCCGGGATGCGGCAGGAGGCCGCATCCCGGGCCGCTCTGTCGTCGTCCGGCCGAC
>JAKPQA010000168.1 GCA_029547025.1 Armatimonadota bacterium | reverse complement strand
CGGGGCTACACAGACGACCATGAGCAACAACACCGAAGCGCCAGCCGCCGGCTGGCATCCGATAGCAACAGCCCCGCGCGACGGCACGAATATCCTGACGTGGGATGGACACTCGATCTCGATCGGGTACTGGCTCGACATCATGGGCGACTGGTGGGGCGCCGACGATTGCGCGCTCTGCTCGACGCCGACATACTGGATGCCGCTGCCGCAACCGCCGACGGAGGTCGCAAGATGACCGCCCGCAAACCCAAGCCCCGCGGGCGATCGTTTGCCCGCGGCAACAAGGCCGCAGCCAAGGGCGAGCCGCGCACGGTGCCGCTGAGCGTGCGCCTGCCTATGAGCACGGCCGATAAACTCGCCGGACTCGCCTACGGGCGCGGATCGCGCACGGATGCCATAATCGAGCTGATCGAGGACGCTATGCCGGATCCCACCAAAACGGCTGGATGATCGGCGCGGGCGGAGGAGGCGGAGGCGCATGCCCCACTCTACCACGCGGGCCGGACATTCGCAGAGGCAGGCCAGCCGGCCCCAGTGCTTGCCCCCACAGCGCACGACCAGGACCGACTGGCCTAGGCGAGGTAGACCATCAGCCTGGGCTGGGGGCAACCGCGGTGCGTACCAATTGGGTGGTAGGTCAGCTCTCCCAATACGGCACGAAGTGCCCTGCCCCATCCGACAGCCATCCCGTCGCCCCAGTTGGCAGCGAGACCCCAGAGGTGCAGGTAGCCTCCACAACCGTGAGATCGGAACCATTGGTCACATGCTGCACGATCGCTTGAAGGTAGCCGGTCTCTGCTGTGACCGTAAATGACCCCGAGGTATTGGATGTCTGCGTCCCCGACTCGAGGTGGAGGTCGGAGTCTCCGGCCGTAGTCCCGACTTTGAGTATCCAGTACACCCACGGGTCCACGTACGTCCACTCCCATTCGACGCGGAACCCGCTGCCCAATGGGGTCACAGTGCCAGCTAGCGTCGCACCACTGGGGTTGGCAGCGGAAAAATTCACAACACCGGTCGGGCCGACCGACTCACTCCAGCTCGGCGAGTCGATCGCCGTAACCGTCCCATCGGCGTTGAGCTGCGGGATTTTGGGGGCACTCGGGGTGGCTAGAGCCATGAGCGCGCGACCGATTTTGGAGGCGTCGCCGATGTCGGCGCGCTGGATCCCCAGCGCGTTTTTCCCGAGCGGGCGGCGCTCCCAGTCGGACAGGGCCTGCCCGTGGTTGGCGATGCAGTGCCAGCGCCAGCCGGGATCGTCGGCGCGGAGACACGAATCGCCGGGCGCGACGAAGCGCGGCTCGGCGAGGAGCGTGGTGCTATCGAGCGTGTGGAGCGCGAGCATCGCGGCCTCATCGGCGACGGTGCCATGGTCGCGGGCAAATCCTGCGATTGGCTCGTGGCCCAGGACGACGAGTCGGCGGTCGGGCGCGACAGTGCACGACAGCTCCTGCGCGCCGAGCTGCGTG
>JAKPQA010000015.1 GCA_029547025.1 Armatimonadota bacterium | reverse complement strand
GGTGGCTGAGCCCCGTCTCCCCGGGGCTGGGCAAGGGAAGCGCGAGGTTCGCAAGGGAAGGCATCCCTTGCGAACCTCGTGCTTCCCTCATGGGGAGGAAAAGTCGGCGGGGGTCAGCCGGTGAACTCGTCCCGGGTGCGGGTCATGTCGTGGTGGTCGGCGGCGTGCGCCTGCTCCGGGGTCGGGGCCAGCCCACCGAGCCGTGCCGGGACGTACCGCAGGTCCTCACCGTGCAGTGTCGGGTAGGCCGCCTGCTGGGCGTCGAGCTGGGCCTGCATGGCCGCACGCAGCCGCTCGTTGGCGGCGTTGACGTCCTCGCGGCGGGCGATCTCGAGCGGCGCCCCGACGGTGATGCTCACCGGGATGCGCGAGCCCGGCCGCATGTGCTTGGGCAGGTTCTTGGTCCACACCCGCTGGCCGCCCCAGATGGTCACGGGCAGCACCGGGACGCCGGCCACCTGCGCCATCTTCACCGCGCCGGGCTTGAACTCCTTGAGCTCGAACGAGCGTGACATCGTCGCCTCGGGGAAGACGCCGACGATCTCCCCCGCCCGCAGCGCCCGGATCGCGGCGGCGAAGGCCTCCCCACCCTTGTGTCGGTCGACAGGGATGTGCCCCATCCCGCGCATCAGCGGCCCGGTCACCCGGTGCGAGAACACCGACTTCTTCGCCATGAAGCGCACGTAGCGGCGGTTCGGCCAGGCCGGCAACCCGGCGTACATGAAGTCGAGGTAGGACGTGTGGTTGATCGCCATGATGGCGCCACCGACGGCGGGCACGTGCTCCTGCCCGGTGATGGTGAAACGCGTTCCCTGGACGAAGAACAGCGTCCTGACCGCCGAGATCACAGGCCGGTAGACAGGGTCTTTCATGGCCCCCACCCTAGGCCAGAGGGCACGCATCGTGGATGCCGTGCCTCACCCGGGCGGGACACGCCCCGTTTCGTCGCCGGATGCCGTCGCGCCACGTGGCCGGGTGCCGGGTCACCACTCCCGGTCTGGGATGATGGCGCCCATGACCGAGTCCTTCCTGCCATCTCGCGCTGCCTCCGTTCCGGACAAGCCGTCCCTCGACGGTCTCGAGGACAAGTGGGCGGCCGTATGGCAGGAGCAGGACACCTACGCGTTCGACCGCGAGGCGGCCCTCGCCGGCCCCCGCGAGGCGGTCTTCGCCATCGACACCCCGCCGCCCACGGCATCCGGGTCACTGCACATGGGG
>JAKPQA010000014.1 GCA_029547025.1 Armatimonadota bacterium | reverse complement strand
GGTGGCTGAGCCCCGTCTCCCCGGGGCTGGGCAAGGGAAGCGCGAGGTTCGCAAGGGAAGGCATCCCTTGCGAACCTCGTGCTTCCCTCATGGGGAGGAAAAGTCGGCGGGGGTCAGCCGGTGAACTCGTCCCGGGTGCGGTTCATGTCGTGGTGGTCGGCGGCGTGGGCCTGCTCCGGGGTCGGCGCGAGCCCACCGAGCCGCGCCGGGACGTAGCGCAGGTCCTCACCGTGCAGCGTCGGATAGGCCGCCTGCTGCGCGTCGAGCTGCGCCTGCATGGCCGCACGCAGCCGCTCGTTGGCGGCGTTGACGTCCTCGCGGCGGGCGATCTCGAGCGGCGCCCCCACGGTGATGCTGACCGGGATGCGCGAGAACGGCCGCATGTGCTTGGGCAGGTTCTTGGTCCACACCCGCTGCCCGCCCCAGATGGTCACGGGCAGCACCGGCACACCGGCCACCTGCGCCATCTTCACCGCGCCGGGCTTGAACTCCTTGAGCTCGAACGAGCGTGACATCGTCGCCTCGGGGAAGACGCCGACGATCTCCCCCGCCCGCAGTGCCCGGATGGCCGCCGCGAACGCCTCGCCACCCTTGTGCCGGTCGACCGGTATGTGCCCCATCCCGCGCATCAGCGGCCCGGTCACCCGGTGCGAGAACACCGACTTCTTCGCCATGAACCGTACGTAGCGGCGGTTCGGCCACGCCGGCAGCCCCGCGTACATGAAGTCGAGGTAGGAGGTGTGGTTGATGGCCATGATGGCGCCACCGACAGCGGGCACGTGCTCCTGCCCGATGATGGTGAAACGCGTTCCCTGGACGAAGAACAGCGTCCTGACCGCCGAGATGACGGGACGATAGACCGGGTCGTTCATGCGGCCCAGCCTAGGCCTCGATCCGCTGATGGGGTTTCCGCCCGTCGGCGTGACCCCGGCTCGGGCTGTGGAACGTCGGTGGGCGTGGGTCGGGCAGACACCCTGAGTGCAGCAGGACGCCGACTCTGTGTACGGTTGTCTGGATGGGACGAGTGAGAGTGACACGGGACCACTGGTCCATGCTGGGGCTCGCTGTCCTGGCGGTCGCGACATTCCTCCTGGT
>JAKPQA010000134.1 GCA_029547025.1 Armatimonadota bacterium | reverse complement strand
CAGCCGGCCGAGGCGCCAGTCGAGAGGGAGCAAATCGCGGGCAGCGCGTTGCGCTGCCCGCGATTTGCTCCCTCTCGACCCGTGGGGGTGGGCAGGGCCCAGGTGCGGGTGGAGTAGGAGCCCAGTGAGGGTGGACACGAGCCAGCGGGGCGAACCTCAGCTGGGCTTGGGCGCACCCTTGCGGGCGTACCGCCACCAGGTGAGCACGACGCAACCGACGGCCCAGACAACTCCGATCCAGTAGAACGGCACGGCACCGAGGAAGTTGATGCCCATGCCGAAGAGGAACGGCCCGAAGGCAGCAATCGCCGCGGTCCAGCCGATGACGCCTCCGGCCTGACGCTTCTCGAAGATCATCGGCATCTGCTTGAAGGTCGAGGCGTTGCCGATGCCGGCGAAGAGGAAGATCGCGAGCATGCCGTAGAGGAACTGGTTGAAGCCTGCATCCAACGCAGCGGCCGACGAGGTGTCCGGCGTGAGCGCCGGGATCGTGTAGATGATCGAGCCGATCAGGCCGACACCGGAGATGAGGGTCCAGATCGCGCCACCCATGCGGTCGGTCAGCGGCGAGAAGGCGAAGCGGGCGACGGCACCGATGAGCGGGCCGAGGAAGACGAACTTCACGGCCTCAGGCACGGCATACCCCGCGACAAGCACCTTGGCCGCCGCACCCGAGCCCGACACGATCTCCGCGTTGCCCGCGCCGTAGAGGTTGATCATGAGCAGGCCGAACTGCGCCGACAGACCCGAGAAGGTGCCGAAGGTCATGATGTAGAGGATCGTCATCCACCAGGTGTCCTGGTTCTTGAAGATGTCGAACTGCTGCTTGATGTTGGCCTTGATCGGGACCGACTTGAGCATCGTCCACGCCAGGATCGCGCCACCGATCATGAGAGGGATCCAGACGAAGGCCGCGTTCTGGTACCACACGGTCTGGTCGGGCTTGCCCGGGAACTTCATCTGCTGGCTGCCGCCGAAGACCGCGAGCGCACCGATGGCGATGAGGTAGGGCGTGAGCAGCTGGACGATCGAGACACCGAGGTTGCCGATGCCGGCCTGCAGGCCGAGCGCGGTGCCCTGCTTGGACTTGGGGAAGAAGTAGGACGTCGAGGGCATCAGGCCCGAGAACGCGCCACCGCCGATGCCGGCGAGGAAGGCCAGGACCATGAGCTCCCAGTAGGGAGCGGTCGGCTCCATGACGCGCACACCCCACCCGAGGGTGGAGGGGATGAGCAGCAGGGTGGTGATCGTGACCAGCTTGCGGGTGCCCAGGATGGGCGGCATGACCATCCACAGGATGCGGAGCAGACCGGCGGCCAGACCGGGCATGGCGGCCATCCAGTAGAGCTGGCCCTTGGTGAAGGTGTAGCCGACGGAGGCCAGCTTGGGG
>JAKPQA010000132.1 GCA_029547025.1 Armatimonadota bacterium | reverse complement strand
GCGAGGATGGCAGAGCAGGCACGGGCGCCTCCCAGGAGCGATTGGCTTTGACACCTCCTCTCCTACTCGCGTCCGTGCCTGCACCCCTTCAGCAACACGCACCCCAAGCGCAACATCCGCACCTATCCGTGCAACCTCTTAGGTTGGCGAACCGCCGCTCGCGCCGTTGACGTCTAGGTATCTGCGCCTATTCCGGCATGTGCCCGGCGGGAGGATGCTGAACGTCATGCGCATCATCGGAGCCGTGCTCGTCCGTGCCGTCGTGATCGCGGTCGCCATGCCGCTGTCTGGATGGCTCTTCGCTATGGTCACCGGCGGCTCCGACGCCAACATCGGCGCCGGCCTGTTCGCCTTCGCCGTCGGCGCCCTCATCGGGTTCCTGTGGGCGTTGCGGGACGCCAGTCGCATGGCGTTCGGTCCGGTCGCCGTGCGGTGGATGCTCGTCAGCGTGCTCGGTGCCCTCGGCTTCTGGGTCTTCGGTGCCGTGCGCGAGCCCGAGGCGGCGCTCTCCGACCTGACCCTGGTCGCGCCGATGATCGCGAGCTTCGTCCTCGTGCCGGCCATCGCCGGCGTCGCTCTGGGCGCCACCATGCGCCCGCGCGACGCCCGAGCCTGATTGGATGGCGAGGCCTCGGGGAGCCCGCGCGCAGGACGTGCACGACACCGCCCTGGCGATGCCGCACGTGAGCGTCGAGCGGGCCAAGGACAACCCGGTCTACCAGGTGGGCGGGAAGTCGTTCGTCTTCTTCCGCAACCCGCGCCAGGACGCGCTCGACCCGGAAACGGGCGAGCGCTACGACGACGTCATCGTGATCTGGGTCGGCGGCGAGGACGAGAAGCAGGCGCTCGTCCAGGATCCGGCCACCCCGTTCTTCACCACGCCGCACTTCGATGGACACCCGTCGGTTCTGGTGCGCGCGAGCCGCCTCGGCGAAGTGCCACGCGACGAACTGGTCGAGCTGGTCCAGGAGGCGTGGCTGAGCAGGGCGTCGCGGCGGCGCGCCGAGGCGTGGCTCGCCGAGCGCGGCCTGGGATAAGTCCACAGACCCCGACCCGCTCGGCCCAGCACCGCGGGCTACCCCGCTGACTGGCACCCATGCGGCGCCTGCGAGGTCACGAGCCGGCCGTGGGCTCGAGCGTTTGGGGGGCGAAGCGACCTTGGGCGTACAGCGCAAGGATGGTGAGCATCGCGAGACCGGCGACCACTGCCGACGCGTGAGCTGCGTGCCGGACGCCAAGCGCACCCACCCCGAGCCCGGTCACGCCGATGAGGGCCACGACCCCGCCGAGGTGGAGGAACATGCGCTCCGCAAAGGCCCACGCGAACGGAATGAAGTGCAACCCGACCACCGCAGCGATCAGAGCCGGCCGCAGCTGGCTGTAACCTGCCGCGACCAAGGCCCGCGAACCGAGGGAGATCAGGGCGAGCTCACCCAGGACACAGCCGCAGTAGGCCGCCAGCGCCAGTGGTCTGGGGCGAGCGAGCGGCCCAAGCGAGACCGGGCGGAGGTAGTGAGCGAACAGGACCGCCGCGACGCCAGCCAGACCAGCTACCCACGCGAACGTGGACACCACGGGCCCGAAGACAGGCGAGTAGCTGGCGATGAAGACCACGGCGCCGGCCACGCCAATCAGGCTGCCCCAGCGTCGTGGGTCGACCAGGAGCGGGGGCTCACCTACTGCGGGACCGTAGCGCTGGGACGCTGCTGGTCTCGCCCTCCTGGCATCGATGGACTGTTCTTTCGGGGGCGCAGGCCTGATCACAGGACCATCCTGCACGTACAAGGGGCGATCCTTGGTGGTCCCGGGCGACGAAATCCAAGGAGCCGGTACGTCGAACCTCCGGTGGAGGTTCGGCTTGAGGGACAGTGCGCGCGCTCGGGCCGGCCGATGGACCGGGCCAGCAAGGAATAGGTCCGTTGGCGTAAGTCGAGTCGAGGCATATGCGCGAACATCGGGGTGTGTCGTGGCGTCGCCTGTCCGCTCTCCCGTTCTGCGGCACCGGCGGACGATTCTGCGCGTCCTGCCGCACCCTGTTGGGGCGGCCAGTGCGTCGAAAGCGGCCTGCCACAGCCGGGAATCGTTGGAATCTAGGATTGCCTACCCGAGCCGCGGGCCGCGATGATTTCCTGATGGACCGCGCACCCGCCATCGCGTTGGTGGTCGCGGGCTTCGCGCTCGGTGTGGCGCCGGCTTTTGAAGTCGTGGGACGAACCGCGGAGACCCTGACAGCGCCGACGATGCTCTCGTGTTCCTTCACGACGAGGCCTACCGTTACGGCCTGACGGGATTCGTGCTCGTCGTTGGCGGAATCGCGCTGATCGTTGCAGTGCTCGGATACGCCCAGCATCAACAGCGGCGCGGAGAGTTCGGGCTCGGGCTGTTGACCGTCTCCACGTTGGCTGTCATCGGGGGCGCGGGCTACTTGCTCGCCGGAATCCTCCGTCACACCTCGCACGGCACCATCACCATCAGGGGAGCGTGCTGAGGATCGACCCGGTCACTGGCGAGGACACCAAGATCAAGATTGTCACGCAAGGAAGCTCCGGGCCGCAGAGCCTGCTCGCAGACGACGGAGGCGTCTTCGTCGCGGTCTCCCGCGACAAGGCCCTCTACCGGATCGACGCGGCCACCGAGACCGTCGAGAAGCTGCAAGGCGAGGTCTTCGCCTGCGGCGGTATGGCCAAGGTCGGTCAGATCGTGTGGGGAACCGGCTGCTTCTCCGGCCCATGGGTCGCCGGCTTCGACACCCAGACCCTGCAACCGGCCGGCCGAATAGACCTCGGCGACCGGTTCGGCGAGAGCCTGGCCCTCGTCGATGACCGCCTCTGGGCCTCCATCGCCGTCGAGGCCGACGAGGCCGGGAAGCTGGTCACCAGCCGAACCGCCCTCGCCGTGCTCGACCCCGCCCTGAAGTCCGTGACACGCACCTTCGAGCTGCTCGACGGCGGCGGCCCCACGGCCCTCGCCGGCGACCGACTTTGGGTCGTCGGCAGAGCGGGCAACACGATCCTAGGCTTCGACACCGCAGACCTCGCCACCGCCGCCACTGGCTGACTCCTCGACCCCCCAAGCGATGCTCAGCACCCCCTGCGCCTTTCCGGAAACGTGAGTCCTACCGCCGGCTGTCACACCTTGTCGGTCGGGCGTCACAACGCCGCCTGATCGGTTCCCACAGGACGTGGTGGACCGGGGACGGTGCCGTCGCGGGACCGCCCGTCAACGCGGGAACTTCATTCTGCTGACCGGAACCGGCCATATGCGGGCGCGCGTCCTGGTCGATACTGACCCCGTGCGCGGCCACTACCTTCCCGAGGGCGAGCCAGACCTTGAGGACTTCTTCGCCCAGGTCGCGCCCACCCCGCCGCCCACCGACCGGCCCGGTGGGGTGCTGTTCATGGCCCCGTTCGACCCGCCCCTGGACCGCTGGTTCGCCTATGTGCGCTGGGGTCCGCACGTGGACCGATTCACGGGAAGTCAGGAGTCGGTGTGCCGCTGGGCTCGATCCCAGGACGTCACCGAGCGCTGGATCTACCAACCCGACGCCGAGGCGTACGTTCCCTGGCCGGAAGAGGCTGGTGCCGGACACGAGGGCCGGTAGCCACCAAGTACGGCATCAAGCAGGGCGTCCTTGTCTGACCGCCGAACCATCCCAAGTACCGCTCGCGCACACTCGGCAGATCCGGGCGGATCAACATGCGTCTCAGCGCCGCGTGAAACGCCCGCCAAGAGCTTGGCGGGCGTTTCAGGGTCGGCGCTCGCCGGCAGCCGGCTCGTCGTTGGCATGCACCATGTCGAGCGTGACCGGCCCGCGGGCTCGACGACGCAGTACCTGTTCCGTGAGCAGCACGGAGAATACGACGGCGAGGAAATACAGGGCAGGGCCTGGCCGAGTCGTGACGTCGACCGAATCTCCGCCGATGAGCGGCACGATGAGCCAGGCAAAGCTGCCCGCCATCCCGCCCGCCGCGAGCCAGGCCAGGCGGTCTGTGGGGTCGCGTCGAGCCAGCACCTGCCAGGCGCACCCCACGGCGGCCCCCACGACAAAGGCGCTGAGCGCTCCCCACCCGCCGAGCTCCACGGACGGGAAGAATCCGGGAGCGAACCAGACGCCGAGCCACAGCCACCGCCGCCAACCGTTCACCGGCAGAGTGTCCCATCCGCCTCCGGCGCAAGGTGCCTGATCGGCGCAACCGCCCTGGCGCGACGGACTGCCGAACTGGCTGACAAAAGGGCTTTCCAACGTTCGTCTATCCGCCGCTTGCCGCGCGGCCTCAACCAACGAGGCCCGCGCCCAGTGAGTCAGCAGGGCGGAGCGGGGGCTCTAGGGGGCTTCCGGTGGATATGGTCGTTCGTGTTCCTGCTAGAAGTCGCGTGCGTTAGCCACTGGTCTTGGCTTCAGTCCAGGCCAACGCGTGGAACATGCGATCGGTTGCCTGGAACAGCCCCGTCAAGCGCCCTATATATTCGCCGTTCAACCGTCGGAACTCATCGATGGTCGCGAGAAGATCGTCCAGGTCTTTCATCTTAAACGTGGCCTCCTCGGCACCCTCATCGACTGCACTCAGCTCGTCCTTCAGCCACGCCGTCCAACCATCCATCTCACCCGCAACCCTTATGAAGTCCTCTCGATTGCTGCTCTCCCACTGAGACACGGCATTCCGAACTGGGAGCCACTCGGCCAGCTCACTATCGAGGGTTGGGCGAGTCGACGCCGCCGGTTGGTGGCCCACCGGCGCCGGGGGCAGGTTCCCAGACCAGTGCCCCTCCCAGCAAGGACTGGGCCAGTCCCCATCCATGACGTAGCCCTTTCCGCTGCAGTACCTGCACGGCAGTCCCGTCTTGGGGTGCCGTCCGCTCTGGCAGCCTGAACATGGGCACGGTTTCGTAGTCATCGTTGGATGCCTCCTCTCGCTTCGATCCTCGGGTCAAAAAGAGGCAATCGGAAGGTGAGCCAAAGGCCGCCGGGCATGTGCGGGCCATGGACCGAAGGGCCTTCCCCCACGGACTCTGCATCCCCCACGTGCTCCACGAC
>JAKPQA010000131.1 GCA_029547025.1 Armatimonadota bacterium | reverse complement strand
GACTGGGCCGGTCAGGGGCCCCGCGCCCTCTGGGCGCACCCCTGTGCGGCCCCTCCGAAAGACCAGGCGGGCGGTCCGCGCGACCTTCGCGAGACCCAGCTGGTCGGCCCCAGGCCGGCCGTACCGGTCGGCTGTGAGGTGTGGAGTGGGACGCTCCACCTACGCGCCGTTCGGGCGCACCCCTGTGCGGCCCCGCCACCAGACAGGGCAGGTCGTTGTACGGGCCGTCGCGCGCACCGCCCTGGCCCAAGCTGCCGCCAGTGCCCTGCGAGGACTACCAGGGCCGCTGCCGAAACCCTCTGCTGCCTCACCGGACCCGACAGCGGCGAAGAGGGTGCCCATATGGAATCCGGCTCGACACGCAGGGAGTTCATTCAGGCGGCGGGGGTGGTGGTCATGGGCGTCGTGGCAGGCTCGGGCACGGCCAAGGCCCGGGAGGAACTGGTGCTCGCCACAACCGAGCTCTCTCTCAGCCTGGACCACACCGGGCGCCTGATCAGCCTCCTCGACCGCGCTGGCGGCCGCGAGCTTCTGCCTGCGGGCGTCACACCGCCCCTGCTGCGACTGGTGTTCGCAGACCGCCAGCTCGCACCGGTCTCGATGACTCGAGCCGAGCGAGAGAGCCAGCTGGCGCTGGAGTTCGAGGGCGGCATCAGCGCGACGGTGGTCGTCGCGGTCCAGCCCAGTCATCTGACGTTCCGCCTGGAGGTACTCGAGGGCGAGAGACCCGAGCAGGCGCACTGGGGGCCGTTTCCCTGCACGACCGCGGATACCATCGGCGAGACGGTGGGTGTGGTCCGCGACAGCCAGATCGCTGTCGGCATCCAGAGTCTCGGCATCGAGACCATCGGCGGCGCGCGAGCCGAAGGGGGCGGCAGCGCGCTATTCGCCTACGCCATCGAGCACGACGGCGGGGTGGTCGGATCCGCCATCGCCCTGTTTGCGTGCCCGGCGACCGATGCGTTGGCGCGGATCGGCGAGATAGAAGTCGCCGAGGGCCTCCCCCACCCCATGCTCGATGGCGAATGGGGCAAGGTGTCGCGGACCGCCAAGCTTTCGTATCTGATCTCGCCCTTCGGCGAGCAGACCATCGGGGCGGTGCTCGATCGGGCCGAGGCTGCCGGGCTGACCTATGTCTACCACCCGGGACCGTTCCTCAACTGGGGGCACTTCGAGCTCAACCAGGTCGAGTTCCCGGAAGGCGATGCAAGCATGAACCGCTGTGTCGAGACCGCGGCGGAGCGCGGGGTCCGGCTCGGGGTGCACACGCTGACGGGTTTCATCACGACCAACGACCCCTATGTGTCCCCCGTGCCCGATTCGCGTCTCGCCCGGTGGGGCTCGTCGACGCTGACGGCGGCCATCGACGCCGTGGCCACGGAGCTGCCCATCGCCGACCCGGCGTCCTTCCGTGAGAGGGGCACGCTCGGGGCGGCGATCATCGGCCCGGAGCTCGTGCAGTACGGCTCGGTCTCGGACACCGAGCCGTGGCGGCTACTCGACTGCGCGCGCGGAGCGTTCGGGACCATGGCAGCCGCGCACGAAGCGGGAGCGGACATCGGCCACCTGGCCGACCACGCATACCGCACGCTCTACCCGGGCATCGACAACGGCTTGATGGACGAGCTGACCGACCGGCTCGTGCGGTTGTTCAACGATACCGGGCTAAGGCAGATCTCGTTCGATGGCCTCGAGGGGCTCTCGACCTACGGCTACGGCGAGTACGCGCGGAACCGGTTCGTGAAGCAGTGCTACGACGGCTGGCAGGGCGAGGTCATCAGCGACGCCAGCAATCTTCTGCACTATCTGTGGCACATCCATACGCGGATGAACTGGGGCGAGCCGTGGGGCAAGGCGACGCGCGACGGCATGGCGGAGTACCGATTCGCCAACCAGGACTACTTCGAGCGCAACCTGTGGCCGAAGATGCTCGGGTGGTTCCAGCTCAGGTTGGCGGGCGATGGCGTCGAGGCCACCTCGCTGGATGACATCGAGTGGGTGCTGTCGAAGGCGGCCGCTTATGACGCCGGATTCGCTTTGGTCAGCAGCCTCGCCGAGATGGATGCCAACGGGCAGACCGACGCCATCCTCGCGGCCGTCCGCGAATGGGAAACTGCCCGCCTGGCCGGAGCCTTCAGCGCCGAGCAGCGGGAGCGGCTCCGCGGGGCGGGCGAGTGGCACCTCGAACCGGCGGGCGAGGGCCGATGGCAGCTCGTGCCGCTGGTGTTTGCCTCGTTGGCGCACACGCCGCAGGCGGGCCAGCCGGGGCAGCCGATGGAGTCGGTGTGGGACGTCACGAACCCGTTCGCCGAGCAGCCGTTGTGGTTCGCACTCCAGGCCTCGCCCACGGCCGTCGGGCCGTTGCAGGACCCGTCGCTGCAGGTCGCCGGGCGAACGGTGACCTTTCGCTGCAGCCTGAGCGCGGGCCGGTATCTGGTGTGCCAGGGCGAGCGCGCGGCCACGATCTGCGATGCGAACTGGAAGCCAGTGGGCACGGTGGAGGCCGACACCCCGCCGCCCATGCTTCGTTCGGGCGCGCAGAAGGTCACGTTTTCGTCGTCGCCGATGGCAGGGCCATCGCCGGCGGCGAAGCTGCGGATTCGGATGGCGGGTGAGCCCGAGATGGTGGGCAGGTAGGGAGGTGGCCGACTCCGCGGAGATCGGGTTGGGTGCGGCGGGGAGCAGGTGATCGGAGCCATTGTCTGCTGCCGCGCTTGCTCCGCTCTTGTCCACGAAAGACGCGAAACACACGAAAGGAACCCCGACACCCACCAAGCCCTGCCCTGTCGCTCCCTATCCTCTCTCGTGTCTTTCGCGGGCATCCACGGGAACTCCGCCCAAGCCCCGGGGCGCCCCGGAGGTCACCCCTCCCGCGCCGCCCGCCTCTGCAAACGCGCGATGGCCTCAGCCAGCTTCGCCCGGAGTTGCGTGGCGCGGTCGTCGCCCCACCCCTCCCGGCCGTCGACGCTCCACGGCACAGCATCGCGCACCTCGTGAAGCGCTCGCATCGCGCGATCACGTTCCGACCCCGTGGCCCGCGCGGCTTCCTCCTCGAGCGTCGCGAAGTACCGCCAGTCAGTGGCGCCGGCCCGGATGCCCTCCCAGGTCACGGTCGGAACGAGGCTCCCATCGGTGTCACGGTAGACGAACAGGCAGTGCTTGAACTCCCCACGCAGGTCATCGTACTCATCCGCCACAGGCGCCGGGGTGTAGTAGGTCCAGGATGTCATCCCGGTCACACCTGCCTTCGCGGGCAGGAACCCGGCGATCTCCCGTGCGCGCCAGAAGTCGTCCCACATGGCCGGCCACTCGATCCCCCAGATCTCTCCGCCAGCGCGACGGAGGTAGTCGCGGAACTCAGTGTTCGTCCTCTCATCGGCGATGAGTGAGCTGATGGGGACCGTCCGCACGTCGAGCCACGGATCGAGCCGCTCCATCGCGGGAACTGAGTACGCCGTGCAGAACGTGCGCAGCCCTGGCACCGCCTCCCTAGTGAGGCGGTACTCGAGGCGCGCGGCAGGGATGCGCCAGTCACCGAGCTCGTTCGGCTCGTCCACCGGGTAGAACAGCATCGGCGGCCAGTTGGCTTCCCGTGCGTGGTTGCGGATGTCCCGCACAACCTGCCGGTAGATCTCGTGCAGGACCGGCGGGTACTCGTCCTCGCCGAACACGCGGATCGTCTCGCCGTAGTTCTCGATCGACGGGAAGCGCTCGGCCAGCCCGAACTGCTCGAGCAAGAGCGTTGCTAGCCGGTCGTGGAACGGGTTGTACACCAGGGGATCGGTGAAGCCGGCCTCGCGATACGCATCGACGAACGCGTCCGATGTGGCGAAGTCCACGAGGGCGCGGTCGCCCTCGCGCCGCAGTGGAGCCTGCACCTGGGCCAGGATCACCGAGGTCATGCCGTGCTCGCGCATGTCGCGGAAGTACCGCTCCGCGTCCTTCGGGTTGCTGTCGTAGAAGAACAGCATCCACGGCTTTCCGCGGCTCAGGCGCACTGCCGGGACACTCACGGCCACGGGGATGGAGAGCTCGGCGCCGTCGGCTCGGATGCGCACCACACCCCGGTACTCGCCCGGGCGCGCGTCCTCGGGAACATGGAGAGTGAGCCAGAAGAGCTGCGGGCGCTCAGGCGCGACGGGCACCTCGGCGGCGCGGACCAGCAGCTTCGGGACGATGTAGTAGTCCGAGCTTGTGTACCCGATGCGCTGGATGACGTACCGCCCCATCCGCGGGTCGAACGCGGTGGCCGGGATCGTCGCCCCCCCTGGCCCGGCCAGGGGTCCGGGAGTCACGGTGAGTCGTCGCAGATGACGCAGCGCGTGCACGGCGAAGGCGATCGGCTCGTACTGCCCCGGCGCCGCCAGGAGCCTGAACGACCGGACCACCTCACCGCGCAGGGGCACCGTACCGGGGAAGATGGCGCTGGGGTCTGGCGTGCGGAATGGCACGAACCCTCGTGCCTTCTCGTCCGCCGTCGCCGCGAAGGGAGTTGCCTCCTCCGGCGCGTTCACCTGCACCGGGACGAACTCGCGCCCGTCGACTTCCAGAGCCGTTGCGGTGCCGGGTGTGCCTCTCACGACATCGGGCGACGGTTCGCCAGTCCCGGTATCCCACACCGTCAGTGCCACGTCGTCGAACCAGACCGTGCCGGTGGTCGTGTGCATGCCGAGGTAGAGCGTCGCCTGCGTGCACTCGGGGCCGATGGCCCACGTCGCGCTCATGCGCCGCCAGCCAAATGTGTAAAGGAAGCGCGTCTCGGGGTTGTGGTCGCCCAGCCCGTCGGTCCACACCAACGTCGCTTTGGCCTGTGAGTAGGGATAGGTGCCAAGGACGACGTTCTCGGCCCGCATCGAGGCCTCGAGTCGCACGGTCCGTCCCCGGATTCGCTCAGGATCAAGCGCCTGTGTGATGTACGTGGAGCCACTGCGGTCGGTGGCGCTGAGGCAGGCGCAGTTGCCCGACGGGCCTGGCTCGATGGTGACGGCGTTCGCTGGAGGGTGTAGCAGGGCCCAGCCCTCCAGGCCGGACTCGAAGTCGCCGTTGCGCAACAGGTTCTCACCCTCGAGTGCAGCGGGGGTGCAGAGGGCGGTCACAAGGAGTAGAGCGCGCATGGGGACCTCCTAGGGGCTAGGCACGGTTGCCGCCTTTAGCTTCTCCGCCGTCCTCTGCCGGCCTGCGCGGCAGGCCCGCGCGGCAGCGCGGAGAACGACATACTCCACGTCCCACCACGCCGGCAGCCGGAGGCGAGCCATGAAATCGCTGCGATTCGCGGGCTACTCGAAGGTCGAGATCGAGGATGTGCCTGAGCCCCGGCCGACAGCCGACCAGGTCGTCATCGACATCAAGGTCTCCGCGCTCTGCGGGAGCGAGATGGGCGTCTTCCGGAGCCCCGAGGGCCGGCACGGCAACCCCGGACACGAGTTCGTGGGCGAAGTCGTGGATCCCAACGGCCACCCCGAGTTCGCCGTGGGCGACCGCGTGGGCGCGCACGTCATCGTGGGCTGCGGCACTTGCCCACACTGCCAAGAGGGCAACCACGTGTTCTGTCCCAACATGCTGCCCAGCGGATACGCCCATGCCGAATACATCGCGCTGTCCGCACGGCACTGCCTTCGAGTCCCCGACGGCATGGACTGGGACACCGGGGTGATGGTCGCCGGCGATGCCATGGGCGTGGCCTACCACCTGACGCGGCGAGTCGGTCTGCAGGCGCATGACACAGTGGCGGTCTTCGGCTGCGGCCCCGTCGGTCTGGGGGCCGTGCTGCTGTGGAGCTTCCTGGGCGCCCGCGTCATCGGCGTCGATATGAGCGCCTACCGCCGCGACCTGGCCCTCAAGCTCGGCGCCTGGCGGACCGTCGCCGCCGGGAAGCACGGTACCGTCGACCGGCTGAGGAAGCTCACCGGGGGCGCCGGGCCCGACACCTGCCTCGAGTGCTCCGGCAACCCCCTGGCCATCGAAGCGGCATTCGATGCGGTCCGTAAGGGCGGTAAGGTGGGGATCGTGGGTGAGCAGCCCTTGGCTTCGTTCAGCCCCAGCGGTCACCTGATCCACAAGGAACTGAGCGTCTTCGGAGCCTGGTACTTCCGCCTGAGCGAGTTCGCCGCCATGGTGGAGCTCTGCAGCCGCGGGCTGAAGCCCCGCAGGGTCATCACCCACCGGTTCCCTCTCGAGGAAGCGCAGAAGGGCTACGACCTCATGGCGCGGCAGGAATGCGGCAAGGTGTTGTTCGTGCAGTACTAGCCGACCCGCAGTGCCCGGCCCCACGTGCCGCGCTGGCACTCCAGGCCACTCCACCCGTGAGTGCAGAGGCCTCGGCCCGCCGCGCTAGAGCCCCTTCAGCACGTCGGCGGGGCTCTCTGGGAACCCTCGAACGCCGCGCGAGTAGTCGAACTGGTAGATCCGCTGCAGGGGCCTCTCGGTGGGGGGAAAGCCGAGCAGGTCCGCGCCGTCGAGCGCCCGAGCGGAGTTGGGCGATCCCGCCAGGTAGTCGACGGCCAGCTCACGCAGGCGCCTCGTCGTGCTCCGGTGGCGCGCCGATAGCTCCCTCAGCTCACCGGGGTCCTCCGCCAGGTCGAAGAGCTGCTCGCGCGCGCCGTTGGCCATGTAGATGTACTTCCAGTGGCCGTGCCGAACCATGGTCTTGAACTCCGGTGTCCCTGGGTCGCTATACGTCCCGACCAGCGTCTCCCTCGTGGGCGCCCCGTCCTCGATGGCACCGAGCAGGTCCACGCCGTCCCGCGTGTCCCGTGCCCCCGCGGCGCCGGTGGCGATCCCGAACAGGTCACTGTGACAGACCAAGTCTGCACGGCGAGTGTCCTGCGGGAGCCGGGCCGGCCAACTCACGAGATACGGGATCCGGCACGATTGCTCGAAGTAGCTCTCTTTCTGCCATGCATGGTGGTCGCCCAGGTGGTCACCATGGTCGCTGAAGAAGCAAATGACCGTGTTGTCCGCGTCCGATCGTGCGTCGACGGCATCGAGGATCCGCCCCAGGCACCAGTCGATGTAGGACACCTCGCCGTAGTAGCGTGCTCTCAGCACGCGCGCGTGCGGGTCGTTGATGTCCTCCGCCCAGATCGCGTAGTTCATCCAGCGGATCTGCTCGTCCGCCAGATCGGTGTCGCGGTCACCCCTGATCGGGTTCGGCATCCGGTCGGGGTCATACATGCGGTTGAACGGTATCGGCGGTGCCAAAGGCGGGTGCGGGCCGACGAAGGACACGAAGCCGAAGTAAGGCCTGTCGTCGTCGGCACCGATGCTCTCGACGGCCCGGTCGGCCGCCCAGGCTTCGACGGTGCACTCCTTGGGCATGGGGCTCATCTGGGGCATGTAGTACATCTCGGTGCGCTCGCCCATTAGGCCTTCGATGAAGTCATACTCCGGGTGCTCTCTGGCGACGAAAGCCGCGTAGGCATCGCGGCCGCGCTGGTCCGGTGAACCGTAGAGCTCCTCACTGTGGAGCTGGGTGTCATACCCGAGGTCCTCGTCCCACGGCATCGAGTGGAACTTGCCGATCCCGAACGTGCGGTAGCCGAGACCCCGCATGGTCCGGGCGAGGTACGGCCCGCAGCGCTCCTCCGGAGCGAGCGGCTCGCCATCCACCAGCGTCGGAGGTGAGTTCCCATAGACGCCGGTACGGCGCGGCTGGCGGCCCGTTCGGATGGTCAATCGCGCCGCGACGCAGACCGGGCATGTCGTGTAAGCGTTGGTGAAGGACACGCCGCGGCGGACCAGACGGTCCAAGTTCGGTGTGTAGATCCGGTCATTCCCCAGCGCGGCGATGGTGTCCGCGCGCTGCTGGTCGGTCATGATGAAGAGCACATTGGGCCGGTTACCCACTGTGGCCTCCCTTGTCTGGGCATGGGCGCGCCCCGCCAGAGCCGAGGCGGCGGCCGCGCCCATTCCCCTGATGAAGGTCCGGCGGCTCATCGTGTCGCTCATGTCCAGAACTCCCTATCGCGTCGGGCCCTTGGGGCCCAGCCGCGCGGGCTGCTTCGCCGTGGGAACGAGCGACGCCTGGTTCCGTGGCGTGGGCTGGCGGAAGGGCGTCGCCGCTACCTGCCTTTCCGGCACCGCGAGACGAGAGGCGCCTGGCCTGTGTTCCCAGGCAGGCTTGTCGGCTCGGCCGCCGTATCATGCCACTATCTGGAGGTGTGGCCCGTGCACACGTGGGTGCTGCTAGCCTGCCTGGCGCTACCGGCAGCCCCGGCTGTCCCGGTCGATGGCCTGGTGGCCGAGTTCCAGTTCGAGGAAGGTGGAGCGCGCAGACCCGTCGACGCGTCCGGGCTCGGGCAACAGGCGCGTTCCGCCGGCGTCGAGCGGGTGCGCGGGCACGGCGGGTGGGGGCTGCGCTTCGCCGAGGCCGGATCCGTCGTCCGGGTCGCGTCGCGCCCGAGCCTGAGTCTCGACAGGGCCATCACCCTCGAGGCGTGGGTCCTGCCCGGCCCCATCTCCGACGAGTCCCGCGTCATCATCGCCAAGAACGATGAGTACCTGCTGCGCATCGATAAGGCTTCCGAGGGCGGGCGAGTCTCCTTCTTCGTCCACGTCGGGAGCCCCGGCGTGACGTGGGAGCCGAGGGTGTCCAGCGTGGGCCCCATCTCGCCCGGCGTATGGCACCACATCGCTGGCACGTGGGACGGACGCAAGCTGCGCTTGTACGTCGACGGTGACGCGCAGGGCGAAGTAGATCGTTCGGGCTCCCCCAACCCGAACCCATACCCCGTCATGATCGGCAACTTCGAGTACCCGAGCTGCCACGGCGGGGCGTTCGGAGGCGCTATCGACGAGGTGCGGATCTACCAGCGGGCGCTGCGTCCAGAAGAGGTGCGCCAGGGGGCGAGGGAGGGGCAGCCGCAGCCCGCGGAGTGAGGGGCGGGCCGCGTAGCGGGACGGCCGCCCTCATGCTCTGGCAGGGCCATCGCCGGTCGGGCGGCAGCCGGATGGGAGCCGCGAGGGGCTGGCCCCTCGCGCGGGGGGCGGGGCGGAGCCCCGCGATGTGACGCCGTTGCCGCGTCCCCCGAATGCCGACTTCTTCGACCTGCGCGAGATCGCCCTCTTCCGCCCGGGCGGCGATGTGGAGTGGAAAAGGGCCTGGTCGGCCAGAGTGGAGCAGGCCGGCCTCCGCATGTCGCTCACGACCGACGGCAAGTACTGGGGCGTGGCCGCATCGGACTATCCAGACCGCCCCTTCTCGACGTGGGTGATCGTGGGGGACGCTCGTGACGGGCGCGTGCTCTGGCAGACACCGGACACACGCGCCCCGGGCCTGCACGTGCAGTTCAGCATCCTCGGCGCGGCCGAGGCGGTCATCGTGTCGCCCGTCGAGGGCGGCTGTACGGGCTTCTACGGGAAAGACGGGGCAGTCGTCCTACTCCCGGGACCGTCGGGCCAGGAGAACTCGGCGGGCGACCGCGTGTACGTTCTCGCCGGTGTCGAGCCCGAGGGCAGCTGCCTACTGGTGTGCTACGATATCTACGGGCAGCCCCTCTGGCGCATGCGCGACGCGCGGCCGCGAGCCACTGCTCCGGGCGGGCTCGGCGGATTCGCGCTGTCGCCCTCGGGCGAGTGGCTCGCCGACCTGGGTGTGGATCCGGCCGCCATCTACAGGGCGCGGTAGAGGGGCGGGGGCTGCCGCGTGAGGTGGGCGGTCTGGCTCGCCGTCGCCCGGCATCGGCTAGGTCGGAGGCTGACGATGACGTGCGCCGGGCTGGTGCGCACTCGTCCTGGGCTTGTAGGAGGGGAAGCCCTCTCCCGGCCTCCCCCGCGAACGGGGGAGGTGAGGAGCCGGCTCCCTCCCCGTCCGCGGGGAGGGTTGGGGAGGGGGCTGCTCCTGGCGCCGCCTTACCTCGTCTTACGGAGCGGCCCGATAGGGGGAACCAAGCGAAGCTTGGCGGTACGATGGCGCCTTCGGCCGCCGCATGTCTCGGAGGTAACCCATGCGTCTCTCATGGTTCCGGCTCGTGGCGCGATTGGCATTGGGTCTCGGTCTTGTGGCGGGTGCCACAGCTCTTCCCGGCGCTGATCTCCCCCCTGCGGGTGCCGTTGCCCCTGGACGAACGGTCCTCGCGCACTGGGCCTTTGACGACGCCATCGGTCCCCTGTGCCTCGACGACGGCCCTGCGGCTCTGGACGCGGCTCTCGAGTATCCGGCGCCCGGTCTGCGCCGTGTGTCTGGCGTGTTCGGCTCGGCCCAGGGCTTCTCGGGCAACCACAAGCTGCGCGTGGTCGGCGGGCCGGCCGTCGGCGGCACCTCGGCTGTCTCTATCACCGCATGGGTCCTGCCCGCCGACCTCACCGGCTTCCGCGAGATCCTCCGCAAGGAGGATGCTGATCAGCGGATCCTCTTCTCTTTCCAGGCTGACGGCACCATCCTCTCTCTGGGCCTGAACATCGGCGGCTATGTCGAGTGTGATGCCCCAGTGGAGCCGAGCCAAGTCGCGGACGGGCGATGGCATCTGTGCGCGGCCACCTTCGACGGCAGGACGATTCGCGTCTACTTCGATGGCGCAGAGATCGGGTCGCTCGATCGGCCTGGGACCATCGCTGCAGGCGGTCCGGCGCCCACCTGCATCGGTTCGTCCGATGGCGGCGAGTGCTTCCAGGGGCAGATGGATGAGCTAACGGTGTACGCCGAGGCCCTCTCGGCCGCCGAGATCGCGGAGCTGTACCGCTCTGGCACCGATGCTCTCGCTCGCCAGGGCTCAGCAGAGCCGGATGCTGGGCCCGTCATCGCGAAACGTCTTGCCGCCCATTGGACCATGGATGAGCCCAGCGGCGCGGCCGAGCTGCGCGATGCCGAGGGAGACCATCCCGCCGCCGCACAGCCGGGCACTCCACTGTTCCGCGCGCCAGGAGTTCATGGCAGCGCATTGGCCCTGCACGGTCCGCACGCCGTGTCGACGGATCGGGGGCTCCTCACCGAACCGGTGGTTGCGCTCTCCTGCTCCGCCTGGGTACGGCCGACGGACCTGAGCGGTTTCCGTGAGATCCTCCGGCAGGAGTGCGCTCGGCGTCTGCTCTTCTCGTTCCAGGAGGGCGGCACGGTGCTCTCGCTCGGCCTCAATGTCGGCGGCTACATCGAGTGCGACGCCCCCATTGACCCGGCCCGTGTCGCTGACGGCAGGTGGCACCATTGCGCAGGCACGTTCGACGGCCAGACGATGCGGGTGTTCCTCGATGGGTCCGAGATTGGATCGCTGGAGCGGACGGGCCCCGTGTCCGTCGATGCCGATGCGCCGGTGTTCATTGGATCCTCGAGCGGTGAGTCGGAGCACTTCCAGGGAGACCTCGACGAGGTTCGCGTCTACGCCGAGGCGCTCACCGGCGACGACGTGGCCGCTCTGTACCGTGCGGGGACTCGGGTCCTGCAGCAACGAGACGTGGCGATCCAGAGTCGGCTCCAGGCCCTGTACACGCAGGAGGACACATTCGCCCGGACCTTGGCCGGCCTGAGGCGGCGGATCATCGATGAGCGTATGCCTGTGGACCAGGACGTCGCTGATGCCGTATCGCGGCAACTTGCCTCGGCGTTCCCACGGGAGGTTCGCGATTTCACCGCGTGGACCGGGATGACGCCCCTGGAATGCGTCGCCTCTCGCCGGGGCGATGCCCTGGCCGGCGCCGTCGAGCGCCTCGCCGATCTGGCGGTCGAGTATCGCCCTCTTACCGATGAGCAGTGGTCGCGCCAGACCGATGAAGACCGGCGCCGGTGGGCCCAGGTCGACGCCATCAAGGAGCGCGTCGACAGACTCCTGGCTGACGACAGAAGCGAGCATGACTGGGCCGAGTGGGTCGAGGTCGCACTGGATCTCGGCAGCCGGGTGAGTTTCCGCCCATACCTCGCCGAGCCCGTGGCGCCCTACGTGAAGCCCGAGACGCCCAAGACTGGGCGGCTGAGCGAGAGCGAGGCGCGGGAGGCCCTCGAGCGCGACTGGCTCCACCAGGCCGGAGGCGCGCCCACCCCTGATCGGGTTCGGCAGGAGATCGGCTGGGCCCGTGACCTGGCTCAGCGCCTGCGGTGGTCAGGGGCCGACGTTCGGGTCCTCGACGCGGCTGTGGCCGAGCTCGATGAGTGCGAGGACGCCGCGCGGGACCTGCCTGCGCCCAACGCGGAGCTCTACTTCCGGGTCCGCGCGGCGAAGCGCCGCATCGTGTTCGCGAACCCGGCGCTCGATTTCGCCCGCGTGCTGTTCGTCGACATGCCCTACCCGCAGGGATCCGAGTGGGCACACGAGACCCGGCATCGCCTGGGCTACATGGCGGTGCCCGGAGCTCGCCTGATGGTGCTCGATGGCCTCTCTCCCCATGGAGTGCCGACTCAGCTCATGCCGAAGGCGCCCTTGCACGGGTCGTTCTGGCGGCCCGATGTGTCCTTCGATGGCCGGCGCGTGCTGTTCTGCTTCAAGCCGCACAACGAGAAGTCGTTCCATCTCTACGAGATCCACGCCGATGGGACGGGCTTGAGGCAGCTCACGGACGGCCCCTATGACGACCTGGACCCCATCTACTTGCCCGACGGCCACATCATGTTCTGCACGACTCGCGGCAACGCGTATGTTCGGTGTATGCCCCCTACTAACGCCTACATGCTGGCCCGGTGTGACGGGGACGGTCGTAACATCTATCTGGTTTCCCCGAATGTCGAGCCGGAGTACCTCCCCGCCGTGGCGAGTGATGGCCGTGTGATGTACACCAGATGGGAGTACACCGACAAACCTCTGTGGCGGGCTCAGGGGCTCTGGACCATCAACCCCGATGGCACACACACCAGCACCTTGTGGGGTAACCAGAGCGTGTGGCCGGATCTGTTGAAGGATGTCAGGAGCATTCCCGGGAGTTCGCGGGTCATGTTCACCGGCAGTGCGCACCATGGCTGGTTCAGTGGCTCGGTGGGTATCATCGATCCCAGCAAGGGGTTCAACTTCCCGAATGGTCTGACCAAGGTCACGGCCGACGTCGAGTGGCCCGAGTCGGGAAACGGCCCAGTCGATCCCGTCGAGTCACCTCACTACCACTCGAGCGGCGTCTACAGCGCCTATTACTCGCCGTACCCGCTGACCGAGAAGGACTTTCTGGTCTCGGCCAACCGCAACGGCAAGTTCGTGCTCTATCTAATGGATGTCGACGGCAACCGCGAGCTCATCTACGAGGGCACTCACCACATTCTGCATGCCATCCCGCTGAGGCCCCGGACCCGGCCGCCAGTACTCCCCGACTCGGTGGCTTGGCCGTCACGGGAGGAGCGGCTGAACCCCAAGCCTGGCATCATCTACAGCAGCAACGTGTACAGCGGAGCGCCAGAGGCGCTGCGCGGCAAGGCCAAGTTTCTTCGGGTCCTCCAGGTGGACGCCAAGACATACACCTACTGGAACCGGCGGCCATACATCTCCACCGGACCGGTTGTGTCGATCCTCCAGTCCGAGGGGGTCAAGAGGGTGCTCGGCACCGTGCCCATCCGCCCGGATGGCTCCGTATCGTTCTGGGCCCCGTCGGGCAGGCCGCTGCATTTCCAGTTGCTCGATGGTGAGCAACGGGCACTGCAGACCATGCGTAGCTTCGTCGGCGTCATGCCCGGCGAGAAGAGGGGCTGTCTGGGCTGCCATGAACTTCACAGCACGGCCCCCGCTTATGAGTCGTTGGCCGATGCGGTCATCAGCGAGCCCGAACGGATCACGCCGCCGCCATGGGGCGAGGACACCGTGAGCTTCGCCCGGTACGTGCAGCCGGTGCTCGATCGTTACTGCGGTGCGTGCCACCAGGGCGAGGGCGAGGCCCGCAAGGTGCTGGACCTTACGCGGCGCCCCGGATTCCTCGATTTCGATGAGCCCTATGTCACCCTCACCGGCCATCCAACCTGGGCGGCGCCCTACCAGAGGCCCGACCCCGAGCCCCCGGGATGGGGCATCGCCGACACGATCATGACCGAGGCCTATAGCACCGTGGATCCCAAGGCCTACGTGACACCCGAGCCGATGCAGAGGCTCTCCTACCGGAGCCGTCTAATCCAGCGCGCCAGCAGCGGCGAGCACCACGGGGTGAAGGTCGACGCCGAGAGCCTGCTGCGGCTGATCCTGTGGGTCGACACCATGTGTCCCTATCTGGGCGAGGAGGAAGTGCGGGCAATTCCCGATCCGGACTTCCAGGGCATCGACTGGTTGGCGATCCGTCCGCGCATCGCCACGGCGCCGCGGGTGGTTCGCCCGGGGCCGGTCGACTGAGGCGCAACGGCCGTCCTCACCCAGCAAATGCCTCGACCTCGTCACGCCCGCGCAGCACACCGCTTCCGCCCAGGCGCGTGGCGCACAGCGCCCCCGCCGCGTTGGCGAAGCGCATGCAGTCGTCCAGCGGAGCGCGTTCGAGCCAGCGCAGCAGGAATGCCGCATTGAAGGTATCGCCGCAGCCGGTCGTATCGATGGCCCGCACGGGCTTCGCCGGAGCTCGCCGCACGCACCCATCCGGGGAGCACGCCAGGGATCCCTCGGCTCCCAGCTTGGCCACCACAGTGGGGCCCAGCGCGGCAAGGCCGCCTGCTGCGGTCTCGGCGTCAGACTCTCCCGTCAACTCACGGAGCTCGACCTCGTTGGGGAGGAACACGTCGCAGTGGCGCAGTGCCCGCCGGATCCGCTCCGCCTCCCATTCCTCGGCTGGGTCGAAGCCCGTATCGAGGCTCGTCGTGCAGCCGTAGTGGCGCGCCCGGGCCAGGAGCTCCTCGATGCGCCCCCCCACGCCCGGAACGAGGTACACACTGGCCACGTGCACATGGTCGGACGTGGCCAGAGCGGAGTCGGCGATGTGCTCGGGCACCAACTCCCGAACGGCGCCCGAGTACGTGGCGAAGGCCCGATCGCTGGCGCACGCCAGGGCCACGGTGATGCCGGTACGGTGCCTTGCGTCCCGCGAGATCGGCGCGGTGCCCACGCCCAGCTCCGCAACCGCCTGAACGAGATAATCACCGAACAGGTCCTCACCCACACGGGCCGCCAATGAGACCTCGGCCCCCAGGGCCGCCAGTCCAGCCGCCACGTTGGCTGCCGATCCCCCCGGTGACAGGCTGCAATCGGTGCCTACTTGCTCGGTACCAAGAGCCGGCAGCGCAGGCAGTCCGGCGATGATCAGATCAACGTTCAGGTCGCCGACCACCAGCAGGCGCATCGGCGCCACCATCCCCCTACCCCAGGCCCCGGCTCGCACCCGCCGCGCCGGCTAGCCGTCGAACATTAGCGCGTTGTACAGGCAGACATCGGCGCGCCCGACGCCCTCATCCAGAAGCTCCAGGGTGTACTCGCCGACAGAGGGGAAGCGCACCTCGAACCAGAGCGTGCGTAGCTCCGGCGATGCGTAGACCTCCCACCGGCAGATCTCGGCCCTGCCTGGGCCACGCAGAACCAGTTGCGGCGTGCCCACCGGCACCCGGATCTGCAGACCCATTCGTAGCTTCCTGTCAGCGATGTTGGCATCGGCCGTGAACCGCCAGTGGACGCCGAAGCGGTGACGGTCGAAACCCCTGTAGGACCACATGAGCGCGTTCTGCGCCTGTTTGAGTGGGTCGACCAGCTCGCGCAGACTCGCCGGCGTGACCTCACCCGTGACACCCTCTGCGACCTGGTAGAGCGTCCGGGCACTGATGCCCATCCGTGCCAGTCCCTCCGAAGGCGAGTCCGAGGGCGACTCTGCAGGCAGCAGGTAGGCGCACGAAGCGGCCGCTCCCATGAAGTACCGCGCGCCACCGCAGCGCAACCGAAGGCGATACTCCCCGGGCATGGGGGCGTTGACCGGCACCGCGGCGAGCTGCACATTGCCCGTGGTCTGCAGCTCCTGCTGAACCAGCTCGCGCCCATCCGGCCCGCTGACCGTCGCGATGGCCCGGGGAGGCTCGTCGACGCCCTCATACCGAATGGCACGCAGGTGAAAGACGGCCAGGTACTGCCCGCCATTGTCGATGCGGCGCAGTTCCACCGCGTAGTTCAGCACGGCATCCCGGTTGGTCGGCGTGCCCACCCAGCCGATGGCGTTCTCCTTCTGGTTGAGCGGGTTGATCAGAGCGACGTCCTGTATGGGCTGCCCGCCGCGCTGGCTCGCGAGGCGAGCCACGTAACGCAGATCGAAGGGCGGACCAGGCTGCATGGCCGTCTGAGCCGTGGCCACGCCGTGGACGCCGCACCAGGCCATGGCCGCGACCGCGAGCCAGCGCACCTTGCGCCAGCGCGTACCTTGTCTAGTCATGAACGAATCCCCACGAGTCGGTGAGCCGCAGAATGACATCAGGCTATGGCTTAACCTTCGGGAACCACGAGGCGGAGACCACCGCGTTGGACAGCGACACCTCGAGCGGCCGCTCCCCCTCGCGACGCAACGAGAACAGCAGCCCCTTGGCCGTATCCGCGTTCAGATGCGCCAGCGCCAACAGGTGAACGCCGTCGGGGGCCCAGTCCATGCTCACCGAGCATCGGAACTCGCCGCTGACGCGGCGCACTGTGGCCGAGCCTTCGGCCTCCCTGGGGACCACCTGCGATATGCTGAGCGAGTCCCCCTTCGGACTGCGCATGATCGCCACCACAGACTTTCCGTCCGGCACCCATGAAATCGCTTCGACGTTGACGCTGTCACACCACAGGCGGGTCTTCCGCGTCGCCAGATCGACCACGTAGATGGCCCCTTGCCGAATGTACCCCAGTGCGGAACTGTCGGGCGACCACGCCAGCTTGGTGGTGGCGATCCCCACTGCCTCCGGTACCAGCCACGAGTCGCCGGTCAGTGGATCGCTGAGCTGGCCGATGCGAAGCCGCTCCTTGCCCGCTCCACTCTCGGGGTCCGCGTCCTCAAGCAGGAATGCCTGACCGTTGGGCGCCCAGGCGAAGTTGATGGCGTTCTTGGTGCCTTGCACCATGGTCGATACCTTGGTTCGCGTGTTCACGAGGAACACGCGTCCCTCGGTGGCCCTCTCGTCTTCCCTCGACGTCCGCAGCGCCGTCCGGAAAGCAAGGTGCCCTCCCACCGGCGACCAATCAAAGGCCGTGACATCCGCCAGAAGCTGATCTCCGAGCTTGCTGACTCGCACGGGGGGCTTCACCTGGCCATCGGTGACGTCGACGATCATCAGTTGGCGCGTCAGGTCCTCGCCCACGGTCGCCAGAAGCCCAAACTCGGGGGCCGTTGGCGACCAGGCCCAGTAGAGGGCGTTCAGCCTGGGCAGCTCCAACACCGTTCCCCGCGCCAGGTCGGCGATGGCGCACGTGCGCTGCGGTATCTTGTGCTCGCCGACTGTGATATCGGTCGCCTTGGGCACGCCGAACACGAGGAAGCGTGAATCGTGGGAGAAAGCGTAGTCACCAGAGATCCCCGGGTTCAGTGTACCACTCGCATCCAACGGTGCCGTGCCCGCGGGCGCGGTGACATCGGTCACCCGAATATGCCCCACTTTCGCCGCGGCATCATAGGTCGCGTAGGCCAGATGCTTGCAGTCGGGTGCCCAGCGCATCGACACCAGGTCTTTGCTTGCCGCGACAACTGTGTCGATGGCGGCAGGGATATCCACCGCATGGAGCTCCAGCGAATCGTCCTTGGGCGTCACGTAGGCCAGACGGGTACCATCCCAGCTCCACTGGAAGCCCTTCATCTTGCAGGCCGGAACGATGTTCCGGCCCAGTCCGGCCTCAGTGGCCACCTCGACGGAGTTCGCCCCCGCTCTCTCCGTGATCAGTGCCACGTTGACGGCGGCCGCTGGATCCGGCGCCGCGGCCAGCACCAGCGGAATGCACCACCCAGCCAGCAGCGCCGCCCAGTGTCTCGTCACGGTCATCGTCCCTCTTCCTGGCTGCCGCGCGGCAGCATGATATGGGTGAGATGGCGAAGCGGCCGGGTCGTCCAGGGCCGACGCCATTGGTTAGACGCGAGACAGCCCGATCAGGCTCCACAGAACACTGGGAAAGGGCCGCGCGGGCCCCGGGGGAGTATAGCAGAAGGGCCCCGAACCGAGAATCGCGCCCGCGCCTCGCTCGGCAGCTCGACCTTGACACCCATGCCGCAAATCCTCGTCGAGAGCCCGCCCATCGAGGGGATCATCGGCCGGTTCTACGAGGGCGAGGCGAGCACCGGATGGGGCGCGGCTCTCTGAGACCCTACCTCTTCGTCTTCACCGCCCAGTTCCGCATGCTGCTGCAGTGCCGCGCCATTGCCGTGGCCAGCCTCGGCTTCCTCCTCGCATCCCTCTGGACCTGGCAGTTCGGCGTCCGTCACTACCGCTCGACGGGAAGCTAGGACCAAGACGGGCGTGCATGACTGCCCAGAAGGCAGTGGAGCCCCGGCACGCCCCCGGTCGATCACTCGAGCGCGAACCACCGTGTCTCGGCCCGCTCCATGTCCAGCTCGATGATCGATAGCCCCTCGCCAAGCGTCTCGCCCGAGGTCAGGTCCACGACCCGCGACGGCCGAGCCAGCGTCAGCACCTTGTGGCCGGGATACAGCGCGTGGATGGTGATGAAGCTCTCGTTGGCGTATACCGCATCGCCCGGCTCCGCCGTGCACCAGCACCCGGCCCATCGCGCCATGGCGTGCACGAACTCATCCGTGAGCCCGAGCCCGCCGATAAAGACCGACTTCCACTCGCCCATGTCCTTCGCGGCCGTGGCCAGGTTCGGAAGGCCTGCGTACTTGGCCAGTGGTGTGGCCGCCTCGTCCGCGATCTCGAATGCCGGCGCGATGGGCCCTGGCCAGACCGTGAGGCAGTTCGCCGGACCGGGAACAGCCGGGTGCGTCGCTCCGATAGGCTCCAAGGAGAGCCGGGCATCCTCCGGCAACCTTCGCACGCCGATGCCCGTCAACTCCGATATGGTCGCGGCCGGGTCCGCCGCGCCGGCGTATCCCGGAGCGTGCAGGAACACGAGCAGGCGCCCCTCACCCTTGAGCTGGTCGATGGCCGCGCGATCGCGTTCGGTGAGCTGATAGGCGTTCAAGAACAGGTAGGCGCGGTGCTTCGGGATGTCGTCGCGTGCCAGGTCGGGGAGCAGGTAGACCTTGTAGGGCACCCCGGCCGTGTTGATCTCGTGGATCTGCTCGAGCACGCCACGGAACCGGGCGAAGCCGCCGGCGCCGGGCCTGACGACGGCGTCACTTTCCTCGCTGACCACTACGGCCAAGTCGGCCCGGTTCGGACCGACAGCCAGATCCCGGTCGAAGGCCCGCCGCGCCTCAGCGACGGCCGACATGATGGCCGGATCGTGGAACCAGCCTCCGCCCATGTCATACCACCAGGTGCCGAGGCCGAAGGCCAGCATCATGCCCGATTCGCGGCGGACCATGGCGTTGTGCGTCTCGGCGTCCTCGGCGCGGCCCCAATCGAAGTTCTGCTCCGGCTCATTCGGCTCGGAGTGCCACGATCGCCAGTCCTGCTCCGTCAGGTACATCTTCCCGTGCAGCAGCGTCGAGCCGTGCACGTTGCGCACCGCGCCCTGGTGGCCCGCCATGCGGATCCCATACGCGGCCGGGCCGGTGAGGTAGTCCATGGCCGGGCTGTCGAGGTGCCGGCCCAGGGCGATGTGGTTGGCGCTGTTGCAGGTGATGTCCTCATAGTAGGTTCCGCAGATGATGGGCCGCTTCGTCTCGGCCTTGAGCACTCCCGCCAGCATCTCGACCGTTTCGGCCACGCCCTCGCTGTAGAAGCGTGTGTGGTCGGCGATGTCCTGATCCTGAGGCAGATCGAGGAAGAAGCCGGGGCCCATGCGCCGCGCCTCGCTCGGGACCGTCACGGTGTCGAAGGAGGCGTCCGGACGTGCCCACGCCCGCCGCAGCGCCTCCTCGTCGTGGTTGTAGCGCCGCCGCAGCCATTCGCGGAAGCTGGCCACGGCGCCGGGGCAGTAATCGGAAAGGTGCAGGTCGCCCTCGACAAGGCGCTCCCACTGGAACCACTGGCCGTCGTTGAAGCCGGCCACGTGATAGCCGATGACCGCCTTGCCCGGCTCGCTGGACTCGACGTGCGCCACCAGTCGCCGCATGGCGTCGGCCATGTCGGCCCGCAGCGTCGGCGACACGGGCGAGGGACCAAACCGCTCGCCCGGCCCCGGGTCCTCGCCCCAGCGCTTGGGGTGCATGTCGACAATCGCGTGCTGGCCGTGTTGGTCCTGGGTCACATCGTCCAGATGCTCCGCTCCCCAGCTCGCATAGGGGTCGCAGCCCATGTAGAAGATGATGTAGCCCTCAGGATCGACGCGCAGCACACGCCACAGCAGGTCGTCGACCTCGGCGAAGTCGAACTGGCCCGGTCCTCGCCACGGGCCTCGGTCGCCCCACACGTTGCGGCCCATCACCAGGGGGACGCAGTAGACGCGGATGTTGGCATCGCGGAAGTCGGCGATCTGGCACTGGTTGGTGTCCCACACCGGCCCGACGTAGAAGTTCCACGGAACGGTCTGGCCGTCGATCACCAGCCGCGGCCGGCCCTGACGGATCTCGATGGCCGCGCGGGCCCGCTCGCGCTGGCGCACCGTCTCCACCGCCGGCGCCAGGTCGGGAAGCGCCTCCGGCGCCGGGCGCTCGTACCGTGGCGGCGGCAGCTCGCCGGCCTCGGTCACCGTGAAGTCGTCCCAGCACACATCCGAGGGCGCCATGGCGTGGATGCAATGGATGGCGATGTGATCCATGCCCTCGCGGATGGTGACTCGAACCGTTAGTCGCTGCCACTCTCCGACCGCGAGTGTCTGCCCGGTGAAGCCGAAGGTGTTCGGGAGGGTGAGCGCGCCGTCAGCCTGGGCGAACTGGTTCACCATGAAGTAGACCCCGCGCTTCACGCGCGACAGCGGATACACCCAGGCCGCCACCTCATAGGTCTTGCCCGGCTCGACGGCCAGACGAGGGCTGGTGAGATCAAGGTAGCCCGCCGCTCCGACCCGCGTGACCCGGAACGAACGGGCACCCGAGTGGGCGTGTTCGGTGTCGACGGCGAAATGGCCCTGGCCGCCCTCGCCCGGCGCCCAAGTCCAGCCTTCCGGGCCCTCGGCTCCAACCTCCATACCGGCGTTGGGCACATCGATGGCGGCCGCCACGGCCGCGCAGGCGAGGCCCGCTATCACAAGGCATGCCGTACGCATGGCGAGACTCCCACCCTCCAGGAAGCGGCGCTCGTCCCCCTTTCCTCCCGCGCGAGGACCTTCCTGCCCACTGGCGAATGCTCCGGCACCATTACCTTCTGCGGGGGTGTCGGCCATGCGGATTTGGATCCAACGCAAAGCGCGCGATGTGCGCCACGCACTCCAGGAGATCCGGGTCGGCGACGGAGTCGGCTGGAGTACCCGCAGCGTGCGCACCACTATCGTGGGGGGGCGACCGCCCGGCGATGATGCCCGGGTCGAGGTGCCCATCGGCATTGAACGCGTGCTGCGCCGTGCGGCGGCTGACGGCGCCTTCCGCGCGCGGCTGTGGACTGACCGCGACGGCGCACTGCGCGCGTCCGGCCTGGCGCTGACACCCGCCGAGCGCGCCATCTTGTTGGCCGCCCCGGCCGAGCAGCTCGAAGCCATGGTGGCTCAGCTCGCACCCACCAGCCCGTCGCGACGAAGCTGGTTGCGCCGACTGGTGGCTGCCGCCGGCATCGTCATCTTCGGCGCCGTCACCCAGCCGGGCTGCGCGGTGACGGTCGCGACGGGAGCGCAGCCCGATCTGCCTGAGGGCGTCGAGGCAGCCGACGCCAGCGCGCCGCCCAAGACCCGAGGCATCACGGCGGACTCCAGCGACCCCTGACGCAGTGCTGACCCAACGATTCGCGCGCGGAGAGCCACCGACACACTGGTGATAGCCTCTCTCAACCGGACGCCGTCCCCAGGAGGCGGTTGGACATGCCAGGCTGGCTCGGACGTAAGTCGCGCGACCTGCGCCACGCACTGCAGGAGCTGAAGGCTGGCGACGCCATCGACCGGCTGCGCAACGGCGTGCGGACGACGATTGTGGGCGGACGGCCACCGGGCGATGACGCCGTCGTCGATGTCCCCATGGGCATCGAGCGCGTGCTCCGCAAGGCCGCGGCCGATGGCCGGTTCCGCACGCGGCTCATGTCTGACCGCGCCGGCGCGCTGGAGCGCTCCGGTCTCGAGCTCTCGGTCTCCGAGCACGCCATCCTGTTGGCCATACCGGCTAAGCACCTGCAGGCCATGATCGCCCAGCTTGCCCCGAGCAGCCCAGCACGGCGTGGCTTGCTCCGAAGGCTG
This sequence comes from Armatimonadota bacterium, assembly GCA_029547025.1. GTDB lineage: Bacteria > Armatimonadota > Zipacnadia > UBA1398 > JAKPQA01 > JAKPQA01. The sequence continues at coordinate 30,817 of JAKPQA010000131.1, read as the reverse complement.
GCCGCGGCCGCGGGCATTGCCCTCTTCGGCGTTGCCGGCGCGACCAGTCAGATGGGGTGCCGGAAGAGGGAGACCACCACGCTCGGCATCACCCCTGACTTCCCGGCAACCATGGGTATCAGCCCCGACATGTCTCGCTTGCAGGGCATCCGGCCTGATGACCCGTTGCGCGGATCGGGCAAGCGGGGCCCGAACGCGCCTCCCGCCGACAGGCCGGCCGGAGAGTAGGTCATCGTGCCGCCGTGTCCTCTGGCCCGCGTGCTCGTAGGGGTTGGCAACCATGCTTGCGATGGCTATGCCAGCCGCGAGGTGCCACTGAGGCAAGAGGCGTTCGCGAAATGCCTGATGTGCGGGGAGCGCATCCCGTTGCACACGCGGTGGTGTCCGCACTGTGGGCGCGAGCTGCTGGACCGCCACGTCTGGTACAACAAGCACGCATCGGACATCGTGGGAGCGCTCCTGGGCGATGCCCTGGCGCTCTTCTGGATGGTGCAGATCATCCAGAGCACCGAGAGGAACTACCGCGATGGCCCGCTCGAACTCTCCGCAGAGCCGGCTCTGCTGACCGGCGTGCTGCTCGGGCTGCTCGTGGGGTTCCTCGCCTGGGACTTCGTGCGAGATGCCATGGACGATGGCCTGTCGACGACGGTGGGCAGATGGCAACGGAGGTACTTCGGATGAGCGCGGACATCACGCTGGTCAACCTCAACATGCTCTACATGCGCTACTACGACAAGGTCGAGCGAGAGCTGCACGTGCCGCTCGGGTCGCTGTACCTCACGAGCGCGCTGGAGCAGGCGGGCTTCGAGGTCGACTTCCGCGACTACCAGCTCAACGACCACCCAGAGCCCTTCTCCGCCGAGGCCATTCTCGAGTTCACCCGTGACCCGGCGCCGGTGGTCGGCTTCAGTTGCATGGCCAACCTGCTCCCCTTCGCCGTACTGGCACTGCAGAAGGTCAAGGAGGCCTACCCCGGCGTCACCACCGTTCTCGGTGGCGTGGGGCCTGCGTGGGTCGAAGAGAAGCTCCTCACGCGCTTCCCGTGGATTGACCTCATCGCACACGGCGAGGGCGAGCGCAGCGTGCCCGCCTGGCTGCGGGCACTCAAAGCCGGCGAGGATCTGGTAGGGCAACCGGGCCTGGTGCTGCGCCGCAACGGCAGCATCGTGCGGACACCCGCGGCGGCGCGTATCGATCCGCTCGACTCGGCCCCGCGCCCGGCCTACCACAAGGTCGACCTGTCGAAGTACGCAGGCTACGGCATGATGACCTCGCGCGGATGCCCCTACCCCTGCACCTTCTGCAGCGTGGCGCCCATCTGGGGCCGCCAACCCATGGTCCGGTCCAACGCCGATGTCATCGACGAGATGCGCTACCTCAACTCCGAGCACGGCGTGGGCCTGTTCCTCTTCCAGGATGAGTTCTTCGTGGCCAGCGCCGAGCGCGCTCGAAGCTTCTCACGTGACCTCATGGCCTCGGGCCTGCAGGTCATGTGGAAGGCCTTCGGGCGGGTCGATCTGGTCGACGAGGACGCCATGAAGATGATGGCCGACTCCGGCTGCGTCGAGCTGCGGTTCGGCATCGAGTCGGGCTCGGACGAAGTGCTCCGTCGGACGAAGAAGGGCTTCCGCGCCGTCGACGTGCTCCCCGTGCTCGGGAAAGCTGTCCGCGTGTTCCCGCGAACCGATGCCTTCTACATGTGGGGGTTCCCCTTCGAGACTCTCGACGACTTCCACCAGACTGTCTTCCAGATGGTCTCCGCTCGCATGTTGGGCGCTCGAGTGCTCCCCTCGCTGCTGTGCTTCCTGCCGCAGACCGACATCTACGCCGAGCTGGAGAACCCGGAGGCGCTCGAGTTCTGCGACGAGCTCCTCCCCGAGTACATGCTCACCGGGCACGAGGAGTGCCGCGGCAGCCGGGTGCGCATTGCCGACTCGCACCGGCCCATCTTCGACTTCATCGGCCAGCACAAGGACATCTTCCCCGGCTTCTTCCACTACGACCTGGCGGGGAACGTACTGCCCAAGCTCGCGGTGCTCCAGGAGTTCGGGTTCTACATCCGCGACGACGTATCGGCTCTGGCGACCAGCGCCGACACCGAGTCGTGCGGCGCCCACTCGCCGCACATGGGGACCGCACAGCTCAGGGCGTAGTGTTGGCGGCAAGGAGTCGTGCGAGGCCCGCCCGAACCAGTTACCCAACTGGAACCTTCGTGCCCGGCGCCGCAGAAGGGCTGCCGGTTCCGCGAACTCAGACGACAGGAAGTGGCACGAATGAAGAACTGGTCCCGTATCGCATTGGCCGGATGTCTCGCCCTGCTAGTCGTGGCCGTCCCACTGGCCGCCGGATGCAAGAAGGGTGGGGATAAGGACTCCGACGCCAAGGTGCTAGACCTGAACGAGAAGCGCACGGGTGGCGGCCTGCAGGGCAGCACCCCCGCCCCCGGCGCGACGCGCTAGGGCTCATTCCACGCCGTCAGCAGGGCCTCGACGTTGGCGAGTGGCACATCGCCGCCTACCTCGCCCTCGCCGATGAGGCCGCCGTTGGCGAAGAACAGCTCGCGCATCCTCCGCGCTGCCGCGCGCACGTCGTCTGGCGTGCCCCGCGGCAGCGTGTCTTGGCGGCTCACTTCTCCCCAGAAGGTGACCTTCCCCGCGTAGCGGGCCGCGATGGCCCCGACGTCCATGCACCAAAGCTGCGAATTGATGGCATCGACGCCCATGTCGATGAGGTCGCCGTAGATGTCGAAAATGTGACCGTCGCTGTGGAAGAAGACGAACTTACCCGCCGCCTTGGCACGGCCGATGAGCCGCTCGTAACTGGGCCGGAACAGGCTGCGCCAGGCCTCGGGCCGGATCAGCAACCCCCTCTGACTACCCCAGTCGTCCAGGAACGTGATGCCGTCCACATCGGTCTCGACCCACCGGTCGACCAGCGCCTCGAAGAAGCCGAAGACCATGTCGCGCAGCGCCACGAACTGGTCCGAGGGGCTGGCGATGTCCATGTAGAGGTTCTCGGGCCCGCGGAGGAACTGCATGCGCTCGAAGGGGTTGCCGCCCCAGCCGTTGACGAACCGGGTGTGGTCTGCGGCCAGCGTCTCTCGCACGCGCTCGAATCCCCTGTCCAGCAAGTGCACGGGCGGCCGGTACGACTCGAGCGCGGCATAGTCCTCAAGCGGCGCCCGCTTCACCTCGCCGATCATACCCGGCCGGAGCTGAAGCCAGTGGCAGCCCCATACGTCTTCGTACTCGCCCACCTGATAGGCGCGGGGGTCGTAGAACGGATCCTCATAGCCCGACCCGCCGAAATCGGTGGGGTGTCGTTCAAGAAGTCGGCGCAAGCCCTCGCCGTGCCGGTCCCAAGCGGCCGGTAACGACCACAGATCGACCGGGATCCGATCAGGGCCCTCGAAGCGGAGGGTGCGAATGACGCGCTCACGACTGGTCATGGCAGGGGACTCCCTCTCGCCCGGGCACTCAGCCGTTCGCCCGCACCCGTCTGGCCTCCGGCACGGCCTGGGTGGCCAACGGCTCTGCCCCCTCGGTCGGACACGACACGCGAGACAAAGTGCTCAGTCCCTGCCGGCTACCCCGCCTCGCGCATCGATGGGGGTTCGAGGTCACCCAGATCCATCTCGTCCTCTGCGGCACCCGTCTCCGGGTCGAGGCGATGGATACTGCGCTGCTGGAACATGTACGCGTCCAGATCGGCCAGGATCTCCTCAAGCATGAGAAGCTGGATCTCGGACAACGGGCTCCTGCTGGGCTTCTTCACCCGACCTCAGCTCCGCGCCTTAAGCGACGCTCTCCTTCAGGCTGTTCACCGCCGCGCCTATCCCTACTGCTACGGCGCGGGTGCCGCCCGCTCCGGTCCCACCACCACAGTCACACAGTGCTTCAGGTCCAGCAACTGCCTGCCCACCCGCAGGATGTCGTCCGCAGTGACCTCCTGGATCCGCTCGGCGTAGTGGGCTGACCGATCGAAGCCCAGGCCGTAGAGCTCATTCAGAGCCGCCTCCTGCGCACGGCTCGAGAGCTGCTGTAAGGACAGAGTATGTTCGGCGATGCACATCTGCTTTCCTGCAGCCAAATCTGATTCCGAAGGTACCGTAGAAAGGAAGTTCATCACGACTTCCTCGATCGCCGCTTTGGCCTGGTCGGCGGTCTCCGGCGCCGTGGCAGCGACGATGGTGAAGTGCCCCGGCTCCAGACCGTCTGCCGACCACGCGTGCACCATGTACACCAGCCCCCGCTCCCGCAGCGTGTTGTGCAGCGGCCCCCCCGGCAGCCCCTTCCCCGAGAGCATGGCGTCCAGCACCTCGCGCACATAGAAGTCGTCGTCGGCCAGCCGAGGGCCCGGGAACCCGAACATCACCATCGTCTGGCCCTGGGGCCGAGTCAGCGTCGCCGACCGCAACTCCGCAAGCGGCCGCTCCGGCTCGGGGGCAACAAAGGCATGGTCGCCCCGAGCCCAGCCTGCGAACGCCTTCTCCACGGCCGCGCGGGCGGCGGTCGCATCGAAGTCCCCATAGAGAGCGAGAACCGTTCGCTCGGGCCTTACCAACTGGTCATACAAGCTGACCACTGCTTCGCGAGTCAGTCCCCCCACGGACTCGGGTGTGCCGGACGGCTCCATGCCGTACGGGTGCCGCGTGTAGACGTAGGGCAGGAACAGGCGCTCAGACGCGGCGAAGGCATCATCCTGCTCCTGGGCCAAGCCCTCGAGTGCCTGCTGCTTCTCGGCGGCGAGCTCCTGCTCGGGGAATGTGGCGTGCTGCAGCACGTCGCCCACCGTGTCGAGCGCCGTGTCCAGGTTCTGCGCCAACACCGTGGCCGTCACGGTGATGCTGTTGCGTCCAGAGGAGACCTCGAGATGGCCGCCCACGTCCTCGAGCGCCCGGGCGATCTGCACCCGACTACGCGACGCCGTGCCCCGCAGCATGGTCTGGGCCGTCAGACTGCAGATGCCATTGTTCTCCCTGGTCTCGGCGCGAAGGCCGCCCAGCGTAGCACTGACCACTGAGACCATGGGCACCGCGTGGTCCTCGCCCAAGAGCAGGGTCAGGCCGTTGTCGAGTGTTACCTTCTGAACCGGGGCGGCCGACGGCGCCCCGACGGCCTCCTGGGACGCTTCGGACTCAGTGGGCGTGAGCAGGGCCACGCAGAGCGCCTCCGGGCGCAGATACGTCGCGGCCACCCGCTTCACATCTTCGGCCGTAACCCGGCGGATGCCCTCGACGTACCTCTCGCTGAAACGCACATCGCCCGTGGCGTAGTAGTCGAACGCGAGCTGCGACGCGAGGCCTTCGACGGTCTCGCGGGCAAACACGAGCTCGGCCGATTTCTGAGCTTTGGCCCGGTCCAGCTCCTCTGGCGTTACCTCCTCAGTCTGGCAGCGGAGCAACTCGTCTGCGATGGCCGCCTCGGCGGGCACCAGGTTCGCCGGGTCTACCATCGCTTCGACGGCGAACACGCCGGGCCGGCGCGGCGGCGTGTACGAGTGGGTCTCGATGTGCGACACCAGCGACTGCTCATCCCGCAGGGTCCGCACCAGCCGCGAACTCGCGCCCTGCGAGAGCACATACGACAGCACATCAAGGGCGTAGAGATCCGGATGGAGTAGGTCGATGCTGCGGTACGCCATAATGAGGTACGCCGTGTCGAGATCGGGGTCCACTATGGTGCGGCGTCGGGGAGCCGTTTGCGGCGGCTCGCTCTCCCGAGCCACGGCCTTGAGCGCCCGGCGTGGCAGCGAGCCCAGCAGCTCCCGGGTTCGATCGATCACGTCAGCGGTCGTCACGTCCCCCGCCACGACGATGGTGACATTCTCAGGTACATACCGATCCTGGTGGTAGGCAACCAGATCGTCTCTCGTCAACGCATCGAACAGGGCGGGATAGCCCAGGATGCGGTGGCGTGACGAGTCCACCAGGAACACGGTCTCCAGCGCCAGGTCCCACGCGCGGTCGGCGGGATTGTCATCCGACATGGCCATCTCACGCCGGATTACCCCTTGCTCCTGTTGGACGATCTCCTCGGGGAAGGTCGGATGAAGGACGTAGTCGGCCAGCACCTCCAGCGCCTGGCTCCAGCACGGAGCACTGGTGGTGATGTAATACTGCGTCGTGTCGTACTCGGTCATCGCGTTGGACGCGTTCCCGATGGACTCGATCAGCTTCTGGATGTCGGTGCGGCTCCGGGTTGGCGTGCCGCCGTCGATGGCATGCTCGACCAGGTGCGAGAGCCCGGCCCCGAGGTACCGGCCCTCGTAGGCACTCCCCGTCCCCACCAGGAACCGGACCGCCACCACGGGACTCGCGTGCTGCTCCTGCACGATGACTGTGAGCCCGTTGTCGAGCACCTGGATCGTGGGCTCGGGCGCCTGTTGGGCCAGTGCCGACCCGGCCACCAGCAGGACAGCGGCAAGCGCGAGTCCTCGCGAAGCCCGTGTCGGAGCCATAGGAGTGGTTCCCCCTCGTGTCGGTGTCAGCCGAAGATGCTCTGCTCTATCGAGAACGCCCGGCAGATGGCCTGGATGTCCTCGACGGCCAAACCCTGGGCTCGTTCGTGGTTCGCCAGGTTGAGGTACTCGTATCGGGCACCGGTCTCGGCGTACTCGATCAGGTCGGCCGCGCGCTTCACCGACAACGCCGACCGCGCCATCACGCCGTGTTTGCCCCACACCACGACACGGTGGTCACGCATGGCGGCCAGCGTGAGCTCCATCAGCTCGGGGGACCCTGGGACGCGGAAGGGTAGCGCGGCCACCCCTTCGGGCAGATTCACGATGAGCTCCGGCTGCCAGCGCAAGATATGCCGGTTCAGGTAGAGGCTGTCCTGGTACTCGGGCAGATGGCTCAGATAGGTCAGGTGGATCGGCTGGCCGTGGATGACGGCGTGGAAGTTCAGGTCGTCGGCCGGTACCTGCTGCCGATGCACGGCCAGGTGCGAGTTCAGCTCGCTCGTGAACCGGGCGAACAGCCGTCGGTGCGACGCGTAGAACCGCCCCGTTCGACCGTCGGGGTTCACGATCAGCGCGCCGATGTTGGCCTCCGGGTCTTGGGCGATCTCCCGAAGCCGTCGGCCCGATCCCGTTACCAGCAGCAGCCCCCCGCTGAGCTCTGGAGCGGGTTCAGGAAGCTCGATCTCCTCCTCGACCGGGAAGCGCCGCCGGGGGTCAAGGGGCCACCCGATGTAGACCGAGATGTTCCCCGCGGCCCCCTCGCTGGCTCCAATCTCTGCCAGCCGATGGCCGGCCTCACCCATCACGGCAACGATCTCGCCTAGCCCCGGGAACGGGGGCTCGATCTTGGGCACGGTTCGCACGGCCATCGCTCTCCCTCACTCATCGCCGGGCCACTCGTCTTGCGGCAGGAGCCTGGGCCACCCGGGGGAATCCCCCTTCAGTTCCCACACCCCCGGGAGGGACCTGCCATGACACGGACCATCCACTTGGCTCTTGCCCTCACCTTCTGCCTCGCGCTGGAGGTACAGGCTGCCCTCTTGCGCGAGGCGATCTCGCTCAATGGCGAGTGGGACGTGCAGGTGGTCCCGGCACTCGGTCTGCCCGTCACCGATGCATGGGGAACGGTCACCGTTCCGGGCACCATCTCGGGGACGGACGGTCGGTGTGCCTGGTTCCGCACGCGGTTCACCATACCCACGAGTATGGCAGGCCGCCGCCTGCTGCTGCATTTCGGTGGCGTTAAGTACAACAGCCGCGTGCTCGTGAACGGTCAGCACGTCGGGGGCCACTTCGGCGGCTACGACCCGTTCGACGTCGACATCACCGCCGTGGCATGGGTCGGCGAGGAGAACGAGCTTCTCGTCGGATGCCGTGATTGGACCGGCATCTTCAGCCACCCAGTCGACTTCGCAAAGGCTCCGGCAGACTGGGATTCGCTCCGAGCGTATCCGAAGGACGCCATCCTCGCCCCCATCGGTGGCATCTTCAGCGAGTTCGGCCCGTGGGATGACGTCGAGCTCCGGGCCCAGCCCTTCGTGTATGTCGATCGCGTCGCCATCACCACGTCCGTCCGCCAGCGGCGCATCGACGTCGAGTACACGCTCCGCAACGCCACCCCTGATGCCATCACGGTCGACCTGGCCGCCCGAGTGGAGGACCCATCGGGCCCCCAGGGCCTGAGGGCAGAAGGCATACGGATCCGCCCCGGAGGCTCGGCTCGCGTCCAGGCCGGTGCACCGTGGCCGAATGCCCGTCTTTGGTCCCATGAGGACCCCCAGCTATATCACCTCGTTACCGAGCTTCGCCGCGGTAACGAGGACGTCGACGCGCTCCGGACTCGCTTCGGCTTTCGCGAGTTCTGGGTCGACGGGGCCGAGCTGTACCTCAACGGCTCGAAGGTTCACCTGCTGGCCAGCTCGGCCTGGCCCATGCACTCGCTGAAGGATCGCGACGCCGTCCGCGACTTCTGGACACGCATCCGGGCGGGGAACAACATCGCCTTCCGCACTCACACGCAGCCCTGGCGCCGCGTGTTCTACGATGTTGCCGACGAGGTCGGCATCCTGGTCATCCCTGAAGGCGCTGTCTGGAATGACGATGAGTCGTACCGCGTCAACGATCCGGCATTCTGGGAGAACTATGCCGAGCACCTCCGCGCCATGGTCGAGCAGTACCGGAACCACCCATCAGTGGTGATGTACAGCCTCGAGAACGAGATGTATGGCGCTCGGCAGAACGAGCGCAACGTCTTCGCCACCGAACAGCTCGCCGAGCTCGGCCGGCGCGTGAAGCGCTGGGACCCCACGCGACCCATCACCTACGAGTCCGATGGCGACCCTCTGGGCGTGGCCGATGTGGTCGGGATCCACTATCCGCACGAGTATCCCGACTTCACCCAGTACCCGAATACCGGTTGGTGGCTTGAAGACGGAACCCGCGGAGTCGGGCAGTACGGGGGCAAGACGGACGGCCTGTGGCGCTGGGACCGGCTCAAGCCCCTGTACATCGGTGAGTTCCTGTGGGTCCCGTCGCCCGATCCGTCGTGGGACACGGTTTTCGTGGGCGATCAGGCCTACTCGGACCCGCCTCGGTACCACAACCTGGCCAAGGCTCAGGCCTGGTCGATGCAGATCGAGGCCTACCGCGACCAGGGCGTGAACGGCATCTGTCCATGGACGCTCGTGGAGGGAGGTGCTCTCGATGACACCAATCCACTCTATGTGGCTCAGCGGCAGGCCTTCCGCCCCATCGCCGCCTTCCCTCGTGAGTACAACGCCCGCTTCTACGCCGACGACGAGGTCGAACGGCTCCTGACCGTCTATAACGACATCCTCTCGCCCTCTACCCTGGTGCTCACATGGGAGCTCCTCCTCGACGGACAGCGCGCCGCCTCGGGGCACGAGCGCCTCAACATGGCGCCCGGCGAGCGCATGCACACGCGGATCCGATTCCGTGTGCCACGCGTCGCCGTCCGGACCCCGTTGGAGCTGGTGCTGAAGATCCATCGCGACGGTGAACTGCGCTTCGAGGAGCACCACCCGGGCACCGCATGGCCGCGCGGCGGCATCGCGGTTCCGAGGGGGTCCCGCGTCGTCGTATACGACCCCGCGGGCGGGCTCGACGGGGTCATCGGCCCCGACGTCCCGCGCATTGCGTCGCTCCAGTCGGTTCCCGCGCCACCCGCGGTGCTCGTGGTCGGCGCCGAGGCCTTCCCGCCGCCGCCCCAAGGCCGCCAGCGGCTGGGCGTCCTGAGTAACCGAGATCAGGCCATGGTCGAGTTCGTCCGCCAGGGCGGGCGCGTCATCGTGCTCCACCAACGGGCCTATCCAAGCTGGATCGGCACTGGCCGCCTCACGAGCCACGCCTCGACAATGACCTTCGCGCAGATGCCGGATCACCCCGCCCTGCGGGGCATCACTGACCGCGACCTCAAGTGGTGGGCCTCACCCCCCGGCGCGCCCGCCGATCACCTCGTCACGGGCCAGGAGTGTGCTCGTCCCGAGTCGGGGGCCTTCCGGGCCATCGTCGTGTCCGGCAGCGCCAGCGGCATCGCGCATGCACCGCTGCTCGAGCTGCCCTGCGGCCAGGGCACCGTGCTTCTGTGCCAGATGCTCGTCCAGGAGAAGAGCGCCTTCGAACCCGTGGCCGCCCAGCTGCTGACCAACCTGCTGGATTACGCAGCCAACTACTCGCCGGCGCCTCGCCAGGCCGTTCTGGTTGCCGGGTCGGACGAGGCCGCGGCGGCGCTGACCGACGCAGGCTTGCGCTACACAGACCAGCGTCTGAGCCGCCCACCCGCCGGCCTCGAGCGTCCCGGGCTGGCCATCGCGGACGGACCGACGGCCGATGGCGCGGCCCTGCACGCCCTGGCGGCTTCTGGCGGCACCGTCGTTCTCCACTGCCCCTCGCCCGAGCTGTTGGCCCAGACCGCCGGCGATGCCCTGGGGCCGTGGTCTTTCCGGCCGGCCTCTGGCCCACTGGCCCGGGTGTCCGAGGGTCATCTGGCTCAGCACCTGGCTCGGGAGGACCTCTACTGGCTGGGCCCGCATGTCGGTGCGAGCTACAGCCAGGCCCCACCGGCGCCGAACATCATCGACCAGGCCCTGGTGCCGACCTCTCGCGGGCGGAACCTGAACGCCATCGAGGCCGAGACGCTACCCGTGTCTGGCCCCATCGTCCAACTTATCGAGAATGGCAGCGCCGTGGGCATGTTCACCAACGGCGACCTCACTGCCGAGATCGACTTCGGCCCGGGCGGACCGCTCCTCATCGGCGGCCGATTGGGTGGCACGCCGGCGGGCGGCACCTGGCCCCAGTGCCGGATCTCCGTCGACGGGGCCGCCGCCGTCCAGATCTCGACTGCCGGCCAAGCCTACGACGACTACGTCGCCCTCATGCGCGTGCCCGGTGGCACCCACCGGGTGACGCTGAGCTTCGTCAACGACGGGTCTAGTGGCACCGAGGACCGCAACCTTTTCGTCGACAAGGTCCTGTGGGGAGCCTGCGAGCTCGGCGACGCGTCAATGGAAGCGATCACCGAGCCAGCAGGGGTCGCCGTCATACCCGTTGGTGCGGGACGCGTTGTGCTCGACTGTGTCCGCTGGGATGCGCCCGGCAGCAACCGCGTTCGTGCGCAGCGGTACCTCTGCGGGCTTCTTACCGCTCTCGATGCGGATATGGAGGCGCGGGCCGACGCGGAATCGGTCCAGCTTAGCGGACTGACCGTCGACCCCGGCGTGGCCTATGGCGGCACCGATGGCGGGACGCTGCACTTTGGCTCCTCGGGAGCGGCGTCGGGGGAGATCGAGGTCGTGCGGGCCGGCCGCTACGCGCTGGAGATCACCGGCTGGGGGACTCCCGCGGCCGGCGAGTTCCCCATCGTCGAGATCCTGCTCGACGATCGGCTCCTGGGCAGGGTGGCTGTGGCGAGCACGAGATTGTCCAGCCACACACTGGGCGAGGCCGAGCTGCCCGGGGGGATCCACAGGCTAGTCGTCCGGTTCGTGAATGACCTCTACAGCCCGCCCGAGGACCGCAACGTGTGGCTCGATGCTCTGAAGGCGTACCCGGCCAGGTAGTCGGCCAGTACCGACCCTATGGGGCTGACATCAGCCTGCCTCAAGCCGCCGAAGGAGCGACACGTGGTAGGCCGCTGCGCGAGCGGCGGGCGTGATGCGACAACCCCTTGCCGTAGCTCGCGGTCTCCGCGCCGGGGGGCCGCGCCAGCCCCCAACCCGCCGACCCTGAGCCGCCGCGTCCACGCGGCGTGACGAAGGGCGGCGGGAGCCGATGGCTCCTCGGGCCGGGTTCTGGGGCGGAACCCCCGGGGTGTCTGCTCGTCGGCCGGACCCAGGGAGGTCTTGCGCTCGACCGGCGCGCACAATGCCCTGCGCTACCCGTGCACTTGGAGGCGATGCGTGATGAGCGGCCCGGCGCAACTGACCTCGTTCGTACTTGCTCTGTCGGTCGTCCCGGGGTCGGCCCAGACGCTGCTCCCCTGGCAGGAGTGGGTCTACGAGCCCTCGACCACCGAGGTGCGCGATCTGGGCACCCTCACCAATCTCCCGTGGCAGAACTCGGGCGGCAAGGAAGGACGGCTTGGGGTCTCAGAGAGTCCGGGGCCTTGGGGCGGGCGGTTCCTCGACTTCCGAGTGGAGATCGATCACCTCGATGCCGGCGCATACCCCATGGGGTGGCCCTCATTCGAGCTCCGGCCCGACCCGCCGATGGACCTATCGGGCTACGATGCCCTGCAGTACTGGGTGCGCTGCGAGGGGGCTACGGCCAAGCCCTTCACGCTGCGGTTCATCCTCTGGACGGATGGCGCGGGGCGAGTCAATCAGCCCATCGCGGGGCTGCGCCGAGGCGAGTGGGTTCAGGTGACGCAGAGGTTGGACGGCATCCCCCACATGGACCGGGTCGACCGAATCCACTTCTTCCTGTGCGAGAGCGACTATGCCCACGGCGACCAGCTCCGCTTCCAGGTCGGCGGCTTCCGCCTGTGCGACCTCGACCGCTCGGCCTCACGCCTTCCGCCCGGGCAGGCCGCCGCGGGGCTTTGGGTCGGCGAGCGCGCCGACACGGGCGACCAGGCCGTGATCATCGACCAGGGGACCGCCAGGATTCCCGGCCTGCTCGCAGTCGAGACCGGTAGCGCGGTCGCTTTTCGCGCGTCGGACGAGCTGGCTGTGCGTTACCACAGCGTGTTCTCGGGCGAGGACCGGACGGCCTCACTCCGGCTCGGCCAGGAGGTCGCGCCCGGGCAGATGGCCCGAGTCACCACCTCACTGCCGACGGCGGGTCTCGCTCCCGGCTACTATCTGGTGGTGGCCGACATCCGCCGCGGGGGCCGCTCGCTTCTCGGGGGCCGAGTGGGGAGCGATGACCTCTACATCCGCCGTGCCGGAGAGAGCATGACCTACTCGGTGCTCTCGATCCGCCTCGGCATGGTCGAGTGGGTGCGCGACCTCATCTTCGGCGACATCATGTGCTCGACGCGCATCGCGCTGCCGCATGTGTACGACCCGCTCGACACGTCCACCTATCCCGAGTTCGTGCGGCGGTTCGCATACGCCACCGGCAAGCACACCGAGGGGAACGAGGCCGGCGATACCGGCTTGCTCCTGGCCGCCGAGGCACTCCGGAAGTCGGGCGATGCCGAACGGTGTCGCTATGCCCAGCGACTGATCGAGGATAGCTTCCGTCACATGGTCGACCGCATGCAAGCGCCCTCCGGGGCGACCATCATGTGGACCGATGAGCTGGCCGACGCGGGGATGGGCGCGGCCGGCTCGGGCGGGAGCTATCCGTTCGGCGTGTACGACTCGAACCAGATCGGCGAGTGGATGCGCCCGCTGGCCTACGGCATCATCTACTACCGCGACGTGCCCGGCCGCGAGCCCTATGCCCGAGGGTTGAGCGCCGCCTGCCGGCGGGCCGCCGACTACCTGGTGGCCCACTCGACGCAGGACTCCGACGGCCTGCCAAGCGTCATCCGCCATCTCGCGCTGGCGGAGAGGGAAGACGGTTCGGTGCAGCAGACCATCTACCGGCAGGAGGGCCGGCAGTGCGATGTGTATCTCGGCCGGGCACTCTCTGGGCTCTCGTATTACGCCTATGCGATGCAGCTTCTGGGCGAGCGCGTGCCCGATGACTGGTGGCCGGTGCTGGACAACACCGTCGAGTGGTCGGCGCGGAAGATGAGGGACGACGGCTGGTTCGACTGGCAGTGCGAGGACATCGTTGAGGGTGGCTGTCACACGTTTCTTGGGAACATCTACATCGGCGAGGGGCTGTTCGGCTGCTACCTGGCCAGCAAGGTGGCCGGCCGTGAGGAAGCAGCGGCCCGGGCGGCCGAGGCCACGTTGAGGGCCTACCACTATGTGACCGACCACTGCTACATCAAGGGGACCAAGTACGAGTACCCGCTCGAGTTCTGGGTCGGGCCCTACGTGTACTGGCTGTTCACCGAGTACCAGGACGCCATCGGCCCGGACGCACGCCTGCAGGACTGGCTGACAACTCTGGACCGCCGCTGGCGCGTGGAGCGCGGCTGGCGGGACTTCCTCGATCGCGCCCCGGCGGGTGGCTGTGGCCGCACAGAGAGTAATGGTATGCTTACTGTGTCGATTCTGGGGTACCTCGGCCTGCGCCAGATGGACGAGATCGGCCGGCCCCTTCACTGGCCGCTGGCGCCTTAGGCAACTGGGAACAGGGCACCGGCCCCATTGGGCTGGAATCATTGCGCGCTTAGGGAACCCGATGTGACGGTACTCGTCGTAGGACGGAAGGCGAAGCGGTTTCTGTGGGCGCAGTTCGCCGGCGGGCCTGGCTCGTCCGGGGGTTTTGGCTCAACTGACTCGCAGGGACCGCCGACCTATCGACGGCCGGCGCGCCAGTCCGATGACGAGCTGGTCCTGCGAAGCCAGCGGGGAGACGCGGAGGCATTTGCCGAGCTGGCGAGGCGGCACGAGGGCCGGATTTACGGCATCGTCTACCAGTACGTGAAGAATCAGGACGATGCGCTCGACATTACGCGCGACGTGCTCCTGAAGGCCTATGGGTCCATTGGGAGGTTTCGGGGGACGGCGAGGTTCTCGAGCTGGCTCTGCCGGATCGCGATCAACAAGAGCATCGACTTCACCCGGCGAGCCAAGAACCTGAGGATCGAGAACATCGACGACCCTCTCCAGACCGAAGGCGGCGAGCTGTCCCGGGATTTCCCGGATCCGTCGATGCCGCCGGATCGGGAAGTTGAGAACAGGGAGCTGGGTGGGAAGATACGCGAGGCGGTCGACTCACTATCGCCGAAGCTCCGCACGGTGGTGGTGCTCCGCGAGATCGAGGGCATGGCCATCGAGGAGATCGCCGAAGTGCTCGGCTGCTCGGAAGGAACGGTCAAGTCGCGGCTCTTCCGCGCCCGAGAGCGCCTTCAGGCGCTCCTGGCCCCTTATGTTGAGGCGTGAGGACCATGAGGTGCGAAGACTACAAGAAGCTGATCTACGATCTGGTCGATGGCACTCTGGACGAGGCCCGTGCGAGCTATGTGCGCGCGCACACAGATCAGTGCCCCGAGTGCCGCCGGCAGCTTCAGTCGTGGGAGCGGCTCCGCGCCGGGTTCTCGGCCATCCCTCGGCCCGCCATGCCCCGCTCACTGGCGGCCGAGGTGGCCTACGCGGCATCCCGACAACGCGTCCCTTTCTGGGGCCGCCTCGGGTCGACGCCCGCGCTGCGAGTTGCCGCCGTCTGCGGCGTGCTGCTCCTGGCCGCGGCCGGCGCTCTGGTCATCCCCAGCCTCCGGGGTCCCGGGAGGGCCGGTGAACCGCTTTCGGTGGCGCGGTTCGCGCCCGGGGCGCCGCAGCGAACCTTCGAGGAGGTTCTGCCAGACGTGGACGTGCCCGGACGTGAGCACGCACTCTTCGCCCGTGCCGGAACCGCCTTCGACCGCAACTTGTGGACGGTGGCCGTGAACCTCGAGAGCCTGTCCCTACTGGAGTAGGTCCTGGCGGGCAAAGCTGACCATCAACAGGGGGATCCACCGCACGATGCCAGTCACGAACCGCGGTCTTCTAGCCTGTCTGGCCGTCCTGGGCGGTGCCTGGGCCGGCCCAGCCCGTGCCCAGTCGGGCGATGTCTACGCCTGGCTCGAGCGGGCGTTGCAGGCGGGGGATCTACTGACCTATCGCGCCCAGTGCGTCGCCGAGAACCATGACCCATTCACCCAATCGGCCGCCCGGGCCCTCAAAGCCCAGTTCGTCGAGTGCTGCGATGGGCCGTCGGGCCGGACGCGCACCGAGTACATGGCGCCGCCCGAGTTGGTGAACACCATGGTGCTCGAAGACCGTGAGTTCATCTACCAAGTCGACAAGAAGCGCCGGATCGCCCTCAAGCAGTCGGCGGCCGCGGGCAGTATGTTGCCATCGGTCGAAGGTTCCCGTATCGACCTCCTGCGACGGAACTACTCGGCAACCATCGCGGGCACGCGGGTCATCGCGGGCCGCGAGTGCGCCATTGTCGAGATCATGCCCAACGCCGATCGCGCCGGCAACCCATGGCGCCGCTTGTTCATCGACAAGCGCACGGCCTTCCCGCTACGCATCGAGAACGCCAATGGCGCGGGGCTTTTGGTCAATACAAAGGCCGTCACCAGTGTGGACTACGCCTTCCGGCCCCCGGAGGGGTTCTTCAGCCTCCCCCCGGGTACCACGGTGAAGTCCGATCCCGTGCATCGCAGTGGCGCCCTTCAGGCCGATGCGTCACTCAGCGCTCAGCTGGGGTTCCGGCCCGTCATGCCCCAGTACGTCCCCGCGGGCTATGTGTTCGCTGGGGCACACATCATTGGCGCGGACGGCGCCAAGGCCGTTCATCTCATGTACTTCGATGGCCTCAGCACCATCTCGCTCTTCGAGGAGCCCACACGCTCTCGCGGCCGCGCGGGCTGGGCCCCGGGGGGGCCGGGGGCCCATGCGCTGTCCTGGACATCCGGCAACCTGAGCCTTACGCTGATCGGGGATATTCTCCCTCAGGAGCTCGTTCAGATGCGGAACTCGATGGGGTAGATTGTGGCCCCGCGCTCGAAGGAGTTGCGCCCGTGAGCCCAGACCAACCGCCCAGCTGCATCTTCTGCAAGATCGCCTCAGGCGAGCTCGAGAGCGACATCGTCTACTCCGACGACCAGTGTGTCGCCTTCCGCGACCTCAACCCGCAGGCTCCGGTACACGTGCTGCTTGTCCCGCGGAAACACATCGAGAACCTGAACGGCCTGACGCCGGACGACAGGGGCCTGGTGGGGGCACTGGTCTCCGCGGCGCCGATGGTCGCCGCTCAGTTGGGGCTTGCCGTCGACGGCTACCGGGTTGTCGCCAACGTGGGCCGTTTCGGCGGGCAATCGGTCGATCACCTGCACCTGCACATCCTGGGCGGACGCCCCATGCGCTGGCCGCCGGGATAGCGCGCCCGACCGGGCCGCCTATCTCTGCACGGTCACCGCGGCCAGCACGGGGCTGGTCGGGGTGCCCTCATCGATGAACCGGAGGCGGCGGACCTGCTTGCCGCCCGTCTCGACTCCGAGCACGTTCAGGTGCCACCTCTCGGGGCCGTGCAGCACCGTCGATACGTCCGTCGCCGTCGGCGCCGAGGCCCAGTCGTCGATGGTCCTCCCGTTGATCAGTGGGATCGTCCTGGCGCTACCGTCGGTGAAGTCGATCACGATCCGGGCCACCAGGCCGTGCCCGTCGGACCCCGAGTCGGCCGGGGCCCATCCGCCCACGGCGCCGAGGAGGAACACGCGCCGGGCCGGCTGATTGACAGGTATCTCGGCGACCCGCGGCAGGCCGGAACAGGCCGACGCGCCGTTCAGCACCACCAGCCCCCGCCCATCGTTGGTCGACGGATCGATCACCTCAAAGGGCACGCCCTCGAGCACCACCTGCCCTGTCTGCAAGCCGGTGAACAGATACGCGCCCGGCCCCGGCGCCACCGTCACGCCAAACGGAGCGCGGAACGGGTCCGTGGTGGCTTGGGCGCGCAGGTCGAGCGACTGCCAGGCCGACTCGGGCACGGCCTCCGCCAGCGGAAGCCGCACCAGTGGAGGCAAGACCGCGCTCGTCTGTTCTCTGCCGCGGTACTCGGCCACGGTGGAGGCGAAGGTCCGCAGCGGCATGCCGGCGCCGAGACGGCCGGTGACCCGCACGTTGCGCGTGGCCGGGTTGAGTACATAGGAGCCATCGGTCTGGCGGACGATGCTCCGGCCATCGGCGGTCACGAACCGTACCGCGAACTGCGGAGGCAGGTGCAGAATGATGCGACCCGGCGGATTGCGCCGCGGCGGATCCAGCGTGATCCACAACCCCACCGCTTCGGCCGACACCGCCATGCTCATCTCCCCGAACTGCGTGGGCGCGCGCTCGGCAGCTGTTCGCTTGCCGGGCTCGAGCCATGACGGCGGGATCGCCGACAGCAGGTGCAGGTCGTCCCCCTGCTCGCGGATGAGCATGTTCCGAGCGAGGATGATGTAGTCGGCGGCCGCCCAGAGATGCGGGATGACGTCACCCCACCCCAGCTTGGTTACATAGTCCAGCCCTTCACAGAACGCGTGGGCCGATGTGGTGTGCAGCAAGTACCAGTAGAAGTCAGTGACCGCCCGTTCCTGCTCGCCGCGCACCAGCGCGCTGTTCGTGAGGAAGGTCGACATGTAGGGGTGGATGAGAGGCCCGGCCCAGGGCGACCAGCGGATGGTCCCCTCGACGAAGCCGTAGCGGCCGTAGCGCTCGTGGTCGAAGGTGTACCCGACCCGCGGGTCTTGGGGGTCGATCAACACCGTTGGGTGCAGCCACGAGAGGTTGTCCCATGAGGTCCCGCCCGGCTGGTAGCTGGGCGGGAAGCGCCCCAAACCAGTGCGGCGGACGGCGTCGATGATCGCCTGACGGTACTCCTCGAACAGCGCCTCGTACTCGGCGGCCTCCTCCCTGCGGCCGAGTGCTTCGGCCGCCCAGGCCGTGGCCTGAACACCGCGGAGGTTCCACACATCGTAGCCGACGATCTGGTTGTTGCCGGCCCAAAGGTTCTCGCCATCGGCGGCGGCCTTGGGCAGCACGCCGTCCGCCAGGTCGCCCGAGGCCTGCGTCACCCGGTTGGCCCGGAGCCATTCGACGCCTCGACGCATCTGCGGATACGCGGCCGCCAGCCATGCGCGGTCTCGTGTGAAGGCATAGTGGTTCCAGATCGCCCATAGAGCCTGGCCATTGCCGTCCAGTTCGGGCTCCTGACTCACGAACTGCCCATCGGGCTTCTGGTAGGTCCGCAGATGTTCTATGGCTCGATGGGCTTCGGCCCCAAATCCCGCCAGGTGGTATGACCAGATCTGGTAGGACCCGTCACGCAGGAAGAAGGCGTCGTAGAACCCCTCGCCCGCCTTGACGACACCCTCGTCGTTGCCGATAAGCTGGTACACCAGCGAAGCGTAGAAGGTCTCCTCGGCCTTGGCCTCGGGAAACGAGAACCGCGAGCCCCGGGCGAGGGTCCGCTCCCAGTACCGCAGGCATTGCTCGCGCCAGGCCAACGGGCTGGCTTCGACGACCCCGGCATCGGGGCTCACGGGTTGCGCAGGGAGCGCGATGGCCAGATCGACGGCTTGCCCGGGGGCCAGTCGCAGCCTCCACGACGCCGCTCGTCGGTCCACGCTCGTCTCGAGACTTCGCGCGGGCATCGCATAGGCCACATCGCCCCGCTCATTCGTCAATGCAGCACGGTCCCCGCGGATGTCGCAGCGGGTCGGCGCGCCCACTTCATTCCACCGGATGGCGAATCCCGAGTCGGCCGCCTCCCGGCCCGGGTTCGCGGCCCGCACCCACACATGCGTGACATAGTTCGTGTCCCCGCCCGAGTAGCGCCACTCGCCGCCTTGCGGCATCGGCGCCGCGAACACCTCGATGGCGTACCGCACGCCGTCGCGTTTGAGCGCGAGCTTCGCGATCGGCAGGCGGCCACGAGTCAGCGTCCACAGGTTCTCCGCGCCCAGCACTCGCGGCGGCGCTCCGGCCAGCAATGACACCTCGGCGCCGGAGGCAAACACCAGCGAACCGCGCGGCGAGATGCGCGTGCCATCGGGGTAGTCTTGCAGCCCTACCAGTGTCCACGGGTTTCGGAAGTAGTTGAACGGCTCGTCCACCGCAACAGCGGCGCCGAAGGCTATCGTGAGCGCGAGTGCCGCACTGACCATGCGCCATCCCTCTGCTACAGCTCGATCTCCATGCCATCGTACGCGACCTCGATGCCGTGGGGCGCGTAGGCCTCCACGAGCTCGGCGTGGGTCGCCCCGCCGTTGTGTGAGAAGTGGTTGGCGATCACGCGGCACCCGGGGTTCAGTGCGCCCAACTTGGCCATGCGGTCGCGCGTCTTCACCACCCAGGGCAGGCCCATATGGCCCCCGCAGCTATCGACGGTGCCGTAGGTCGAGTCGATGAAGGCAATGTCGAGCTTCAGGCTCGCGACCCGGGCCCAGGTCGACTCCGGGTAGTAGCCCGTGTCGTTGCCGATCAGCACGGTGCCCCCGGGCGTCTGGATCACCAGGTTCAGCGCCTGCTCGTCCTCGGAGGCGTGGGACGCCTCCAACGGCATGACTTGGAACCCGGGCATCAGCTCGGCGGCCCCGCCGGCCCGCAGCCGGTGGGGGATGACCCTGAGCGCGTCGATGGGCGCCACCTCGCTCTCGACGCGCCGCATCACGTGCTCGTTACCCCAGATGTGCAGCACGGCATCGTCGGGGACCTGGCAGAAGCCGGGCT
Source organism: Armatimonadota bacterium (assembly GCA_029547025.1). Lineage (GTDB taxonomy): Bacteria > Armatimonadota > Zipacnadia > UBA1398 > JAKPQA01 > JAKPQA01. Next base: position 10,568 of record JAKPQA010000131.1, on the reverse strand, counting down.
TGCGGTACCAGAGGTCGGGCGTATCCATATGATCCCCGTGGCTATGCGTGAATAGCAGGTGCTTGAGGCGCGTGTGGTCCAAGCCATACCGCACGGTGTGCCAGAAGGCGTCGTGCCCGAAGTCGATCCGAATCTCGTCGCCCAGCATATAGGCGGTCCGCGACCGTATCTCGCGGCCCCCCTCGCGGCGCGCCGTGTCGCACACGCGGCACCGGCAGAACACGCCGGGGATCGCCTCCGCCGCCGCACTCCCGAGAACCAACAGCCTCATCGTGAACCTCCACCCATCACGGATGAGCCTGATGCACGCTTGCGCAGCGCTCTTCCGGCAGCCGTCCACGAAAGCCTCCCGGCCAAGCCTGAGGCGAGAGGATCGGCCTTCGGACCGGCGAAGCACTGCATCCAACAGGCAGACGCGGGAGGGTGCGCGTGAACGCCCGGGGCGCGGCCACGCATCCTCCCCTCCTCCTTGCCACCCGGAACGTTTCGAGACCCGGCAGAGAAGTGAGCTGGAGCATGTGAGCGGCTCTGCTGCGTGGTCGCGGCCACTGCGGATGACAAGCCCGGGTCGGGGCGCGCCCAAGGCCATCGTGTCCGCGCCGTCCCGGGACGGCGACTCGGCCAGCTGGGTCGAGGCCATCGACGCATTCGTGGCCGAGCACGAGGCGGAGAAGGCCCGTGCCGTCGTCGGGTTCGCGAAAAAGCAGGTTAGCCGGCGAGCCAGGTCCAGGCACTCGCCAGGGAGCACGATACCGAGGTCCCTCTGACCTTCCCCTCGGATGGCCCGACCGTGAGGGGCCGAAGGTGCACAAGCTTCGCGGAGGTGCCCCTGACGCTGCTGCGTGCCAACCAGCGCAGAGCCACCAAGGCCTTGGGCCTCGAGAAGCGGCCCACTGAGACGATCCGCGTTTCGGAGGACGCCTTCACGGGTATGCTGGGCAATGGAGCGTAGCGCATGGGGTTGGGCGGCCGCGGGATGACGCATCTCCCGCGGCCGCCGTTCGCCTGGCCACCGCGGAGATGCACGCGGCCCGCTCCTACCCTCCAACCCCCGCCCTGCGTCTGCCCGGGTCATGCCCACAGCCGTCTGGTTCCCCCCATGGCAACGCGCCACAACCAGGCCCAAGGGCCCGCGGGAGTCCCAAGTCACCGCCAAGGCCTGAAGGCGGTCACCGATCGAACGTTCATTGCCCTCACGTGACCGTCCATGGACGCCACGTTCGTGAAGCTCCACTTGGGAATCCGGTGCAGGAACGGCGCGTTCTGGCCGGGCACGCACCACGGGGCCCGTCTAGCTCCGCTCGTCCGGCCCAGTGGCCGCGATGCCGGGCTCCGCCAGCAGGGGGCGGCACCGCTCAACGAAGGACAGCATCTGCTCTGCGCGTCGCTGGAGCACGGTGGTCCAGTCCGCCAAGTGGGTCCGGCCCAGCTCCGTGATCCGGTACACGTGCCGCTTGGGCCCCCCGTGGCCGGGCTCCCAGTCCGAGACCACACACCCGGCGCGCTCCACCTGCTGGAGGGTGCGGTAGACAACGCCGGCGTCGATCTCAGAATCGGTCATCGCTTCCTCGCGAAGCAGATCGAGAAGCTCATACCCGTAGCGGGCCTGGCCCGAGGCCAGGAGGTACAAAACGGCGGGCTCGACAAGGCGAGAGAGCCTCCCGAGCGAGCAGGAGCAGGGCCCGAACTGGGCGCCGTGTCGATGGCAGTGTCCACGAGGCATGGTCACGTCTCCACTAGATGAGTACTAAGTCTGCTTCTGCGTTGGCCTGTCAGGCTCCGGTTGGGAGATGCGCCAACGGCAGGTGCCAAATGCATTGACTGACTCGCAATGATACGCTATGATCCACGGTGATGCGCTTCAGTACTAGATGGAGCGCCATGATCCGATTCTCTGGAGGGATCACCGTGAGGAGAACGGGCTTCACCCTCATCGAGTTGCTTGTCGTCATTGCCATTATCGCCATTTTGGTCGCCATCCTGTTCCCCGTGTTCGCCCAGGCCAGGGAGAAGGGACGCACCGTGTCCTGCTTGAGCAACCTCAAGCAGTGGGGGCTCGCAGCGACGATGTACGCGGGAGACTATGACGAGATGTTCGTACCCCACTGCTTGCGTGACTTCGACACGCTGGGTCCCGTCTCCGCCTACTGGTTCGAGCTCCTGCAACCGTACGTGAAGAACATCCAGATCAACGTGTGCCCCTCACACGCGGGTGCCATCGGCGGACACAACATACTCGGGAGCTACGGCTACATCTGCGACGGGTTCACACTGGACCCGAACGATGTGAACTACACGGGTCTGCCGTACCGCGGCATCGGGTCGCTCGCCGAAATCCGGTATCCCTCGCAGATGATCATGCTCGGCGAATCGGAGAAGGCCACATGCCGGGTGTGCCCCAAGTACCATACGCACGGCGCGCCCAGTGCTCCCCCGGTGTGGCCCGTTCAGGAACGACATCAGGGCGGGAGCAACTACACGTTCTTCGATGGCCACGCGAAGTGGATGAAGTACTCGAGCACGCTCGCTCCGCACAACATGTGGAAGAACCTCGACTAGGAGGCACCCGTGGGCACATATCGCGTAGTGGGTCTCGTTGTGATCGCCGCGGCCGTGGGGTTCGTGGCCGGCACGCAGCTCAGCACGCGCCGGCAGGTAGCTGCCGCCGGGGCAGAGGGTTGTGACACATGCGTGCCCGTGGGCGGACCGGCGGCGGACACCGCTGCGGCGCCGGCGATCCCGGCCAACCCCGATCGACCATCGCTCGTCGAGCTCGGCTCGGACGAGTGTCAGCAGTGCCAGAAGATGCAGAAAGTGCTGGCCGAGCTCGAGCCGGTGCTCGCGGGCAAGGTGGACGTGGTCCGCGTCGACACCGATGTGCACACCGACGTGGTGAGCCGCTTCCGTCTCCGGCTGATCCCCACCCAGGTCATCGTCGATGGGAAGGGCCAGGAGCTCTGGCGCCACGAGGGGTTCATCCCACTCGATGAACTGAAGGCGGAGATCGATCAGGCCGTGGCGGCCAGTGCCACTCGGCAGGGCGAAACGAAGTAGTCGTGCAGTCCGACATCGCTCAGGCCATTTCGGACGGGCTCGCCTCCGGCAGTCCGTGGTTGGTGCCCCTGGCGTTCATCGCCGGCCTCTGCACGTCTCTGAACCCATGTGCGTACCCGATGATCGGCGCCATTGCGGGCTACATGTGGTCTCGGAGCGACCGCTCGCCCCGCCGGACGGCAATCCTGGGCATTGCCTTCGTGGTTGGACTCGCTGCCGTGTATGTGGGCATGGGCGTAGTGGGGAGCCTGGTGCTGCCTCGCCTCGGGCTATCCCGAGCGGCTTGGTCGTGGATCGCCGGCGGCATCTGCCTTGCCGCCGGTGCCATCATGGCCGGCCTGATCCACATCGAGTTCGGCGGCGGATCGGCGCTGGTGTCTTGCTGGGCTCGGATGAACGGTGTGCCGGGCGCCTTGGTCATCGGCGTGCTGATGGGCCTCGTGGCGACACCGTGCGCCACCCCGCCGCTGATCGCCATCCTATCGGTCGCATCGGCCCAGGGGACCGTGGGGTTGGCGGCCCTTCTGATGCTGGCCTATGCCGTGGGGCACGCCCTGCCGGCTGTACTCGTCGGGCTCCTGGCCGCGTCTCTGGCTGGGCTTGAGCGGTTCGCGCCCTATGGCCGCGGGCTACAGATTGCCGGTGGGTGGCTGCTGATTGCCGTCGGCTTCTATATCATCTGGAGTGCCTAGCGTGGACCGATGGTATGGAGGCCCCCATGCGGTATCTCACATGCACCGAGGTGGCAGAGGCGCTCAACGTGAGTGTCCCCACCGTCAAGCGGTATATCTACGAGGGCAAGATCGCTTCGACGAAGTTGCCAGGAGGGCGGCACCGGATCGCCGAGAGCGAGGTCGCCAGGCTCCTGGATCCCCACACCGCCTCCCCGGAAGGGTGGGCCGGCAGCGACGCCGATGACCCAGCCTGCCGAATCACCCTCCTGGAGCGTTGGGTGACCGACCTCGAAAGCGAGGTCGAGCGGCTCTCGGCGTCGCTGCAGGTGATGGCCCAGTACCTCGCCAGAGCCATCGGAGAGGAAGTGCGCCCATTGGGGCCGGAAGGCGACGCTCCCTGCGAGGTCCTCGTGCTCGGCCCGGGCTGCCGCCGGTGCGATGCCCTACACGCGACGGTGTCGCGCATCCTGTCCGCACTCGACCGGCCGGACATCAACCTCCGCTACATCAAGAGCCTTGACGAGATTGCCGCGTTCGGCCCCATACTGACCCCAGCGCTGATTGTGAATGGTCAGGTTCTCGTCAGCGGCCGAATTCCCAAGGACCGGGCGCTGGCGGAGATGGTCCGGAAGCATATACCCCCCCACGAAGAGCCCGCCTCATGATGGCCGCTTCGGCCGAAAAACCTGCTTGGTGGTCGCCACGATCCAGCCCCAGTGCAGCCACAGGTGCACGATCAACAGAACCACGAAGGTCAGCGACAGCCACAGGTGAATGTCGCCCCAGTCATGGCGGCCGATGCCCCAGAACGACTTGGCCTTGTCCGAGAACCTTTCCCCCTTGGGGATCACAAACCCAAGCAGGATTCCGATGAACGCGATCCCGATCATCAAGAGAAACATGGCCAGGTCGATCCAGTAGTTGAGGGCGTTTCGACGCACGGGATTCGTGTCCCCTTCCTCGCGCCGCGTTCCGGGGGAGTCGAGGTTCCGCGGGACGCCGCACTGTACCTGGCCGGTGTATTCGGCGGCCGCAGGGGGCACTCCTGTGGCCGCCAGCGGAGGTGGTTCGGATCGTCCCGCTCGCCTGCTTGCTCATCGCTGCGCCCGGCCTGGCTGTGGCCGAGACGTTTGAAGGTCCCGCGCCGCTGCTGGTCGCGCCCGGGGCCACCGTGGTTGGCGACCCGATAGACCCGGCCAATCACTGCCTCCGGCTCGAGCCAGCGACAGCAGTCTATGCCGAAGGCCTCCGGCTCCCTGCCGAGTTCTCGCTGACCGTGCGGTGCCTGCTTGCCGAGGACCGGGGTGAGTGCGAGGCGCCCGTGATCGTCTGCGCCTCCGACGATGGCTCGCGCTTCGTGCAAGTGTACCTGGAGGGTCGAAGCAGCGCCGTCCGAGTGGTGGCGGCCACCGGTGGCGTCTGGCAGCCACTGGGCCAGGCACTGGCACCGCGACGAGTCCGGCTCGGCGAGTGGCACACGCTCGAGATCGTCTGCGCCGGCGGAAGGCTCGCCGCCGGGCTCGATGGTGAGCCCCTGCTCTGTGCCACTAACCCCATCGCGGACCCGGGTCGGCTCGGACTGCGGGTGGGCCGAGCGGTGACGCTCTATGACGACCTGAGTGTCCGAGAGGTGGGCGATTCCATGAGCCGCTATGACTCGATGTCCGCACAAGGCCAGCCCGAGCCGCTGAGGCTGTCGGCGGAGGTCCACGGCCGGACGGTGACCATCGAGTCCGCCGATCGGGCTCAGCCGCTTGAGCCGTTCGGAGTGGTGGTCCGGGGCGGCAAGGGGCGCGGCCACGTGGCCCTACTGGACACTGGCGGCCGCACCATCGACCGGAAGAAGGTGGACCTCTCCGCCGGATCGATCGAGCTGCTACCCGCGGGAACCACGGGTCCGATGACACTGACTCTCACCGTTGGCGACCACGAGGTGGCACGGGCGACGGTGCTCCTGCAGCCACAGCCGAGGTTCCGGACCGACCGCGGCCACGAAAGGCTGTTCGACACCCTCGTCAGCCAGGTGAAGGGTGATGAGTCCTTCTATTGGTGGAAGGATGGGCGCATCCGTGCGAACCCGACATGGGTGCGTGACCACGTGCACGAGATGAAGGCCTACAAGTGGTGGGCCGAGGACCTGACGAGCTTCATCGACACTCTCATCGAGCTGCAGCCCGCGCGCGGGTTCTTCCATGAGATCCTCACCGTGCCCACAGACAGCCACACCACCTTCGTGCACCCCGAGTTCGTGCGGATCGAGCCCGGCGACTCGCTGGCGTTCGTCCGGCTCGAGCTCGAGGCCGATGTGGAGTATCTGATGGTCGAGGGCGTCTACACCGCCTGGCAGGCCACCGGCGATGACGCAGCCATGGAGAGGCGCCTCGCCGCGCTCGAGGCCGGGATGCAGTTCTGCCTCGAGGATCCCATGCGGTGGGATGCAGAGCACCAGCTCATGAAGCGTCCACTGACGCCCGACACGTGGGACTTCACCTTTGGGCTCTCGGATCAGGACCGCACCGTCTCGGACTACACGCCCATGGCCATCATGCACGGCGATCAGAGCGGGCTCTACCAGGCCTGCGTGCAGCTCGCCAAGATGCATCGTGCATTGGGGCACGAGGAACGGGCCGAGGAGTGGCAGCGGCAGGGCGAGGCCATCCGCGCCCGTGCCAACGCACTCCTCTGGACGGGCGATCACTACCTCCACCAGCTCTACCTGCAGCCAGTCGATACCAGAGTCGATGAGTCGCAGATCCTGAGCCTGTCGAACACCTACGACATCAACCGCGGCATGCCGACGCACGAGATGGCGGTGAGGATCATCGACGCCTACCACTCGCGGAAGGCCTCGGCCCAGTTCGCTGAGTGGTACGCGCTCGACCCGCCGTACCCGCAGTTCGGGCCCTATCCGGCCGGGGCGTACATCAACGGCGGCGTAGCCGGCTTCGTGGCGGGTGAACTGGCCAAGGCAGCCCTCGCCCATGGCCGCGAGGCCTATGGGGCGGACATCATCGACCGAGTGGCCCAGCTCGTTGCGGAGCGCGGAATGCTCGGGTTCCTCTACACGCGTGACGGCCAGGACCAGGGCGGCGGGCCATCGGGCTGGAGCGCCGCCGCGGTGCTCTCGGCCATGGCCGAGGGGCTGGCGGGCATCGTCGACGACGCCACGGAGTACGAGGACATCACCGTGGCGCCACGCTTCGCCGCCGCGGGCGTGTCCGAGGCCACGGTGTGCCTCCCCTATGGCCCCTCGAAAGCCTACGTGGCCCTGCAGTACTCCGCCGGGCCAGATGCCATCGACCTGACCGTGGCCGGGAACGCGCGACACATTCACCTCGACGCACTGCTGCCGGATGGCCGGGAGCTGTCTCGGGTCGAGGTAGACGGCGAGCGAGTGGGGGCAGCGGTCCGGCCGATCGAGGGCAGTCGCTACGCGCAAGCCGATGTCGATGCCAGGCCACCCGTCACCCACATCCGCGTGACGCTGAAGCCATAGAGCAAGGCTCAGGGCGCACATCACACCGCGTCGGCACTGCCGAGCATGGCCCAGCCGGCAACTCGGTGGGGGAGGCGAATACACGGGTCCTCTGATCCCGCCGCCAGTCATCCCGCCCATCTATGCCCCGAACGAGAGCGCGACTGAGGTCGACGAGGACTGCCACTCGCGGTACTCGCCGTATGTGTCGAGCGAGTGAGGAGCAGGCGGTCGCCACTGCGGTCTCAGCCGCGAAGCGCATGGGAGCACCAGTCGGCGCGGTCACTTCGCGGGAGCGGGATGGCAGGGGCTACACCCTCAACATCGATGGGGGCTGGTGGGTGGCTGTGAACCGCATGGACGGTGAGCCGGCCATCGGGTCAGACCGGGGCTTTCCCAGGTCCGTTCACGCCGAGCACCGGATCGAGACCCAACCCACGTCTGAACAGATCGACGCCCCGGGCCGGGACCTGGTGGCCAAGGTCCTCCCCGACTTCGACATAGCCGAGATGGAGTCGTGGTTCACCATGGTGCCGCCGAGGTCGGCCGACGTCGGGGCCTGATGGCGCCAGGTGATCGCTGAGAACGGCTGCCGTGCCCCCGGGATGTGCTCGGCGGCCGGCCACGGTGACGGCGGAGCCAGCCGAGGAGATCGTGCGTCCGAAGCTGGGCGACCTGAAGGGCGGCTGGATCGAGACGACCAGGGACTTCTGTGCGGAGGCCGAAGCGACCCGGAGAGGCCCGGCGTGGAACGTCATGGTGAAGCTCGGCCCGAAAGACAGACCCCTCCATTGCGTGCCTGACCGCAGCGCGTTCGTGGACCCGTGGCCGGGCGAGATCATCTGCACCGCCCAGTGCGAGGGCGCCTCGCCTGTGCCAGCACCTGGGGGCAACACGGCCGCCATGCCGGCTCCGGCGGGCGCCGTGGGCAGTGAGAGCGCCGCGCTCCGGCGTGCGCGTAGGCTGGTTCTGGAGCGCACAGCGCCAGCGCCGAAGCCGTAGGGGGCGCCGCCGGATTCCCCTACACCTCCTCGTGTGCCAGCTGCCCGTCCTCACTCAGACGCCAGATGATGTTCCGCTGCCACGCTGCATCGGGCTCCGGGAAGTCGGTCCGCCGGTGGTGCCGGCCGCGCGTCTCCTCGCGCAGAAGTGCGGCCCGCGCCGCCGCCTCGGCGACGATGCGGCCCAGACGGCCCTCATGCAGGGCCCGCAGCTCGGCAACCGATCCCGCCGACGCGGGGAGCTCCAGTGCACGAAGCCACGCCAGGCAGGCTTCCAGCCCGCGGCCATTGCGCCACAGCGAGACGTAGTTCCACAGCGCCCAACCGATCTCGCTCAGCACCTCGGACGGCAGGCGGCCTTTCTCGCCGGGCTCGACGAATGGCAGATCGAGGACCGCATCGCCCGAGCCAGCCTGCGGCCGCGCCGCAGCGTACTCCGCAGCCTCGCGCCCGGCAACGGCACCGAACACGATGGCATCGGTGAGCGCTCCCCCACCGGGTCGACCCGCCCCGAACACGCCTCCGGCAACCTCTCCCGCCGCGAAAAGACCCGGCACAGCAGTGCGTGCCCGCTCGTCGATCATCAGGCCCCCGGGTGTGAAGTGAGCCAGCGGCGAGACCCGGACCGGCCGGTCGGCTACGGGCAGATCGAGCAGGATCTCGCGGCGCACCAGCGCGAGCTTCTCCTCGCGCCACTGCTCCGGTGTGACCCGGGTCAGATCCAGCCACAGGTCGTAGCGACCATCGCGGCGTGCGGTATCGAGGCTGGCAGCACGCCAGTGTTCGTCACGCTGAGCACGATCCAGCGGCAGCCCGCTGTCGTCGGTCACGAGTCCGGCAGACACCGCCGGCCCGAAGTAGCACCCGTCCTGCGGGCAACCGTCCTCCGCGAGTCCGAGCTCGAAGACCATCACGAACTCGAGGTCGATGGCTCGGGCCCCGGCCAGCAGCCCCAGCGCCACGCCGTCGCCCACCGTACCGGCAGGATTGTCGTTGCGCGCGTGTAGTCCGGCGAAGCCGCCCGTGGCCAGAATCGTGGCCCCCGCCCAGACGCGGCAGTAGTCGCCGCTGGCCAGATCGAGGACCATCGCCCCGCGGCAGCCCCGGTCATCGCGGAGCAGTTGCACCAGCATGGCGGGCTCGGCGAACTCGACCCCAGCTTCCTGGCACCGCCTCAGCAGCGGGAGCGTCAGGCCCTCTCCCGGATGCCGGGGCCGGGCCGAGACCGTCAGGTGCGCTCGATGCACCTGCGACTGCACACCCAGCGACGCCAGCTCCTGGAGAGCCGGACCGCTGGCCTCGGCCAGCTTCCGCGCCAGCTCCGGCTGCGCGATCCCCTCAGAGTACTCGGCCAGCACCGAAGCATAGTGGTCGGCATCGGCCCCGCCGACGGCGCCGCTCAGCCCGCCCCACGCAATGCCACTGCAGTTGTCGACGCCGCTCTCGGTCTTCGAGACGATCAGAACCCGCTCGGCCCCCGCCTCACGCGCGGCCAGGGCGGCCCTCAAACCAGCCGCCCCGGCCCCGGCGATCAGTACATCGACCCGTCTATCTGTCATGGCCAACTCTCCCGAGTATCTGACGCCCGGGAGGACCGGCGCGAAGGACCCGGTTCCCGCATCGCTACTGGTCGAGCTTGAACCGATGCCCGCAGTTGGGGCAGACGATCCAGCCATCGGTCTCGCCACCCGCCTCGCCACCGCCCGCTTGGCCGCCTCCGCCATCGATCTCTCCCACCGCCAGCTTCTGCACAATGAAATACTGGCGGTTCGTCGCCATGCCGGTGGACCCGGCGACGCCCAGCCGGGCTGCCGACTGCCCGCCGAGCCGATCGGCCACGATGTCCGCACCGTACTCGATCTTCGGTGTCTCCATGTCGTCGATGAACACGCGGAGCATCTTCTCCGCCGCCACCCACTGGATCCGCAGAACGTGTTCCCGCCCGTCCTCGATGTTGTCGAGCTCGGCCAGGGGGCGGTCGGAGTCGTGATGGTCTACCGACCCATCGATGTCGACCGTCACGTGGTCTGCCGCCGGGTCGGCCAGATCGTCGCCCAGGTGCTCGCCGTCGTTCGGGTAGGTGTCGATCTCGATGGCTAGCGATTTCTCAACGCCCTGATAGCCGAGGCCCTGGCCGGCATCGGTTCCGCCTCGCTCGGCGGCGAGGATGAAGGTCAGGCCGTCCGCGCCCTCTTCGTCCTTGTCGCCCAGGTAGACGCGGAACCGCAGGTCGGCATCGCGGCTCAGGTCGACCGGGTTCGAATACCAGGCGGCGCCGATCTGTTCCCCCTCGTCCGGTGTGATGACGATCTTGCCGCCGTCGCGGCTCGCCGAGCCCACCAGGGTCCAGTCGCCCGGCACCTG
>JAKPQA010000087.1 GCA_029547025.1 Armatimonadota bacterium | reverse complement strand
CGACGTGGCGGCGCGCCGTCGGCTCGAGCGGACGTCACGAGACGGCGAGCGGGCCAAGAGCGACCTGATCCAGGCCAACCTGCGCCTGGTGGTGTCCATCGCCAAGCGCTACGTCGGCCGCGGGATGCAGCTGCTGGACCTGATCCAGGAGGGCAACCTCGGGCTGATGCGTGCGGTCGAGAAGTTCGACTACACCAAGGGCTTCAAGTTCTCCACCTACGCCACGTGGTGGATCCGCCAGGCCATCACCCGGGCCATCGCCGACCAGGCCCGCACCATCCGCATCCCGGTGCACATGGTGGAGTCGATCAACAAGGTCCACCGCATCCAGCGCCAGATGATGCAGGAGCTCGAGCGCGAGCCCACCGTGGAGGAGCTGGCGGCCAAGGTCGACATGACCCCCGAGCGCGTCCGCGAGATCATGCGGATCAGCCAGGACCCGCTGTCGCTCGACTCGCCCGTGGGCGAGACCGACGACTCCAACCTGTCGGACTTCATCGAGGACACCCAGGCCGACGCCCCCGCCGAGATGGCCGCCCGCAAGATGCTGGGCAACGCCGTGGTGGAGGCCCTCTCGGAGCTGAGCGACCGGGAGAAGGAGGTCGTGCGGCTGCGCTTCGGCCTCGACGACGGCCAGGCCCGCACCCTCGAGGAGGTGGGCAAGGAGTTCGGCGTCACCCGCGAGCGCATCCGCCAGATCGAGGCCAAGACCCTCGCCAAGCTGCGCAACCCCAACCGCAGCCAGAAGCTCCGCGACTACCTCGACAACGACTGAACGGGCCCCGTTCCGGGTTCGTGGGCCGTGGTGCCCGCTGCTAGGTTGACCCCTCGCCTTCGGAGGTAGCTCAGCTGGCAGAGCAGCTGACTGTTAATCAGCGGGTCGTGGGTTCGAGCCCCACCCTCCGAGCCAGCGCAACCTGGTCAGAGCCGGTCCGAGAGGGCCGGCTCTGCTGGTTCTCGCTCCCAGTGCGGCCACGAGGTGCGGGGCGATACCTTGGCGGGACGAGGCGAGGGGGAGCCGGTGGAGCGGAAGATGGCTGGACGGGTGCTGGTGGCCGTGGCGGTGCTCC
>JAKPQA010000083.1 GCA_029547025.1 Armatimonadota bacterium | reverse complement strand
CGTGTGGTCGGCCACGAGGGCCAGGCCGAAGTCATCGAGGGCCGACTGACAGGCCCCGATGAGCTGGGTCACGATGTGGGTGTGGCCGAGCCCGGGGAGCGGGAAGACCACGGCGCGCCCGCGGCCCGACCGTAGGGCTTGGGCGGCGATGTTGGGTCGATAGCCCAGGTCCTTGGCTGCCTGGAGGACGGTCGCCCGGGTGGCGGGTGAGATCGATTGGCGGGGGTTGTCGTTGAGGACATAACTCACCGTGGCCCGAGACACCCCAGCCCGCTCGGCGATGTCGGCACTTGTCACCCCCACATGGTTAGGGTGATGCTTACTCGTGTAAGTGTCAAGAGAAAGCGCTGCGTGTCGCGCTGCCTCAGGATGACGTCATCGCCCGATCAATGCTGGAGGATCCCGTGGCTGAACTGCTCCCATCCGTGCGCGCACTGCTCGACGAGGCAGCAGCGCGCCCGCAGCTGGACCCCTCCGCATCTGTTGCCGAGTTGCGCGCCGCTGCGGATGCGGGCGTGATCGACCTCCATCGCTTCGTCCGAGGCAGTGACCACGTGACCACCCAGGACCTGTCGGTGCCGGTGGAGTCGCTGTCGGGGGAGTCGGTGCCGGTCCCGGTGCGGCTCTACGTGCCGGCTGGCGTCGGACACGAGGCCGAGGGCCCGTCGGGCGATGGAAATGGGGTGGGCCGACTGCATGTCCATCTCCACGGGGGCGGCTGGTGGATGGGCAGCATCGCGACCGCGGATCCCATGTGTCGTGAGCTCGCGGCGGCTCTGCAGATGCCGGTCCTGTCGGTTGATTACCGACTGGCCCCGGAGCATCCCTTCCCCGCGGGTCTGGACGATGTCCTTGGTGTCCTTCGTTGGGTTGCCACGTCGCCGACCGAGTTGGTGGACCTCGGGGTTCCCGTGGAGACGGTGACGCTCAGCGGGGAGTCCGCTGGAGCGAACCTCGCGGCCTCAGCTGCCCTCGAGCTGCGTGACGCGGGTGCGTCACCTCTGAGGGGCATCTGGCTCGATGTGCCCGCGGTCGACTTCACCGTGCCGCCGAC